>NZ_JBTMWU010000010.1:0-115090 GCF_054489375.1 Devosia sp. A449
ACTTGTTCGTCGCCAGCGTCGTGGCCTAAATCGGCTTCGAGCATGATCCCTCCCATCCCAACCATCACAAATCAGCAAATGTCTGATCGGAGACTGACGGGTGAGCCAGCCTCATAGCAGGTTTCCGCCGCCAAAGACGATAATTAGCGCCGCGCAACCTAGGCTACAGCATTCTCGAACGGCTTCGGCCCAAATCGATCAAGAAACCGCACGCCAAACCCAGCGACAACCAGCGTCGCCAGTGTCTGCGGCATCGTTGCCAGACCAGCAAGGAACGGCGGCATCCCCAGCACCAGCTGCAGACGTTCCGGCATGAGCCGGATTACCGTGGGGGCTTGGCGGGACGATTCTTATGGCCCCATGCAGGTCGTTTCTGGTCCAATGGGACGCGAGCGCATCCACTATGAAGCGCCTGATGCATCGCGTCTGGACGCTGATGGCGGCGTTTCTTCACTGGTTTGAGGACAACGCCAAGCTGGATTTGATGCTCAAGGCCGGCATCGCCCATCTCTGGTTTGTGACCGTTCGCCCGTTCGAGGACGGCAACGGGCGCATCGCGCGCGTGATTGCTGACTTGATGCTGGCGCGTTCGGAAGGCAGCGCGCAGCGCTTTTATTCCATGTCCGCCCAGATACGGATTGAGCGCAGCGCCTATTACGACCTCCTCGAGGCCACCCAAAAGGGCGGGCTGGATATTACGGCTTGGCTCTCCTGGTTCCTGGACTGTCTTGACCGTGCGTTTGACCATGCCGAGGGTGCGTTGGCGAGCGTCCTGCGCAAAGCACGCTTCTGGGAGCACCACGCGGGAGAAGCCTTGAATGAGCGGCAGCGGAATATGCTCGTACGGCTGCTCAATGGCTTTTTCGGTAAGCTCACATCGGGTAAATGGGCGAAGATCGAGAAATGCTCGCCAGATACGGCTTTGAGAGACATAAACGACCTGCTGGAACGTGGGATACTGGAAAAGGGACCGGGCGGCGGTCGCAGCACCAGCTATGCCTTGGTGCATCCATCCAATACCTAACCGCCGCTTTCCGGTGTCCTTGGTCCGAGGATGTGAATACTGATTCAAATTTGACCCCACAAACGGCGTTCGTCCCTCGCTCAAACGTTTTTAATTGCTGGCCTTAAGGTCGAGACCCCTGTGGCTTGGCACTTAAATGGGTTCTTCCTCACTTTGTATGGTTCGTCTGTCAATCGGCGTGGGGTTTCAGCGCCTATCGGTGCCATAAGTCATTGAAATATCAGTCCCAGCGGGTCACATAGTGAGCGCCGATCTACACGGCGGCTCATTCGGTTTGCCGCATGCCCAGACCCACGCGGTGATGCTGCTGCCCTATACCATCGGCTTCAACGCCGTGGCCGTTGCCGATCGCCTTGGACCCATCCTCGACATTTTTGGTGGCACCAGCGTTGGCCAGGCCCTGCAGCGCTTCTCGATTGAGGTTGGTGGGCCTAGAAGCCTGCAAGAGCTCGGCATGGCAGAGGTCGACCTTGAGCGTGCCGCAGATCTTGCCCTTGAGGCGCCTTACCACAATCCCCGCCCCTTGATCCGACTGGGTGGTTCGCACTCTTGAGTGCGGCCTGGGCGGGCGCGGATGTAGCCTGAAAGGAACACCATGACTTGTTTACGCGGTGATGCGAGAGGCGCGCCAAGACAATTTGAGGGGACCGAATGCACTGTCCCCAGATTGCCATTTTGGTAGCTTTGGTGATGGCTGCCTGGGCGCGGTCGGCTTGGTACGAGTCCGCCCACACGCCCGGTCGGTCAGCGCGACAGAAATAGTCGTCCGATGAATGAATGTCGCCATGGGAGACGAGTCAATGCCAGAGTTGGAACAGTATGACGTGGTCGTCGTAGGAAGCGGAGAGGGCGGCAAATATCTGGCGTGGCACCTGGCGCAAACCGGGTTGCGAACGGCAGTTGTCGAGCGGCGCTGGATCGGCGGTTCCTGTCCGAACACCAATTGCCTGCCCTCCAAGAATGAAATCTGGAGCGCCAAAGTTGCGACTCTGGCGGCACGGGCGGATAGCTTCGGGGTCACCACCGGCCCGGTTGCAATCGATATGGTCAAGGTCCTGCAGCGCAAGCGCGCGATGGTTGCGGCATTGGTCGCGTTCCACCGAGAGCGCTTTGAGGCAAGCGGCGCGGAATTGATCATGGGTGATGCACGGCTCGTGGGCGCCAATACCCTCGATGTGGCGCTGAATGACGGGGGCACGCGGCGGCTGGTGGCCGACAAGCTGATGCTTAATCTGGGGACGCACGCCGCCATTCCGGACGTGCCGGGCCTGGCCAAGGCGCAGCCGCTCACCAATATCGAAGCGCTCGAACTTGATCAGGTGCCGGACCACTTGATTGTCCTGGGCGGCGGCTATGTCGGGCTGGAATTGGCGCAGGCCTATCGGCGCTTTGGTAGTCGAGTGACCATCATCGATCATGGCCCAAGGCTGCTGCGTCGCGAAGATGCGGATGTATCCACCCAAATTGGCCAAATCCTGGTAGCCGAAGGCGTCGAGATCCTGACGTCGTCGGAAGTGCTGCAGGTGGAAGGACGTTCGGGGGACCGCATCGACCTCACGCTTCGCACGGCCGACGGGTTAACAAAACTCACGGGCACGCATGTCCTGGTGGCTGCCGGGCGGGTACCAAACACCCGCAATATTGGCCTTGAAGCACACGGTATCGCGGTGACCGACCAGGGGTATATTCGCGTCAATGATCGCCTCGAGACCTCGGCCCCCAATATCTGGGCGATTGGCGAATGCGCCGGTAGCCCGCAGTTCACCCATGCCTCCCTCGATGACTTCCGCATCATTCGGGACAATCTTGCTGGCGGCAGCCGCACAACTCGGGGCAGGCAGGTGCCCTATTGCATGTTTGTTGACCCGCCACTGGCGCGAGTTGGCCTCAGCGAGGGCGAGGCCGCGCGGGCCGGCGTGGCCGTGCGTGTGGCCAAGCTGCCGACGGCGTCGGTGCTGAAGACCCGCACCACGGGCGATAGCGTTGGTTTCATGAAGGCGTTGGTCACGGCTGACGACAGGATTGTCGGCTTCACCATGATTGGCGCCGACGCTGGGGAGGTCATGGCGGTGGTGCAGGCAGCGATGTTGGGGCAGTTGCCGTACATGACACTCAGGGATGCGATCTTGGCGCACCCGACCATGGCGGAAGGGTTAAACGCGCTGTTTGGCAATGTCCCGACGGTGTGATGGCGAATCCAGCGAATACATAGCCCGCGCGGTGTCGGGCAGGGCAAAGCCATCGCAGACCGTCAGGTCAATGTCCTCGGGCAGCAGAGCACGCTCGGCCTCTGATCGGCGCGACGTACCGCCGTCATGATGCCTGGGTCGCGTTTCAGCATGGCGCTGGCATGGGCGGATCGAATTGTCATCTCCGGCGTTGTTGCGGATCGGCGACTATCGCTGGAGGGTTCTATGACCACGACGTTCAAAGTCGGCTACTTCGTTGGCAGCCTCGCCACTGCCTCCATCAACCGCAAGCTGGCGATGGCGCTGGTTCGCGTGGCGCATCCGGGGTTTGTCATGAACGAAATCCCGTTCCGCGACCTGCCGCTCTATAGCTACGACTACGATGCGGACTATCCTGCGGTGGCCCGAACCTTCAAGCAGGCCATTGCCGATGTCGATGCGGTGCTGTTCGTGACGCCGGAATATAACCGGTCGATCCCCGGCGGCCTCAAGAACGCCATCGACTGGGCCAGCCGGCCCTGGGGCCAGAATGCGTTCACGCGCAAGCCATCGGCGGTGATCGGGGCTTCTATCGGCGCAATCGGTACGGCGGTGGCGCAGCAAAATCTGCGCAGTGTGCTCAGCTTTTCCAACTCGCCGCAGATGAACGCGCCCGAGGCCTATATCCACTTCACGCCCGGCCTCATCACTGATGAGGGCGAGGTGACCAATGACGGCACTAAGGAGTTCCTGCGCAATTATATGGCCGAGTTTCACCAGTTCGTCGCTCGCGTCTACACAGCGCTCCCGCGCGGCGAATAGCACAAACCAAATGGGCCGGAGCGTTCCCGCTCCGGCCCGGTCTCTTGGGTTAAGGCTGAAGTCTATTTCGCCGTATAGACTAGGATCACACCGGGGTTTTCTAGCTCACCAACGCCTTCGCATGCCGCGTTCAGTACGCCACCGGCGGAGTCGGTGACGAAGTAGGTCGTCTTGCCGCCATCGGCGATATCGAGGTCACGCAGACGGTTCTCGCCCAGATAGTACGGGGCGAACTTGGCGTCGTCGCCTGTGGCTGCCGGATCGATCGTGTAGATCGCGCCGTGCTTCAGTGTGGTCGAGAGCAGCGTGCTTGCCAGTTCCGGAACGGCGTCGAACTGTTCCTCAGCGCCCACGGTGACCTAGCGATCGACCGCAAGACCATCACCGAGTTCGCGCTTGAAGGTATGACGGCATGTGCAGCGAAAGATTAGCCAGCTTATCGCAGAAAATCGATGGCAAGCGTCCTCGATCCAAAGCCCGCTTCGGCGGGTTTTTCTTTGTCCGCCACGTAGGAGGACTATGGCTGCGCAGTCCTACGACCCTCTCTGCCATCGGAGCCATTCCTAGGTCAGTTCGCAGGACTGCGCACGGCACCGTAGCTTGTTCGGAGCGGTCACAAGGTTAGCAGACACTGAATAGTCACAGCTGTTCACTCATCATTTGGCTCGTCTCGACCTTCGTCGGAAGGGAGTAGGCGCAGGATCGCCCCGTCTGTCGGCGGTAGATGGGCTAGCTCGATTGCGATGTCGACCGCTTCATCAAGGAGGGCGAGCAACGGTGCTGCATCGGGTTCGTGCGACAGAACTGCCATGGCCTGTTCGAGATGGTCTCTGACCTGCACGTAGAGTGGGTGGGCAAGTAGCGGATTTGCAATGGTCATTCTCCACGTGCCCCAGATGCACCTGTGCGCCTCAACGGTTTGTCGAAGGCGAAAAGCCGGCTAGACAATTTGATTGAAATTGAGGCTCGCCATACGAAAAACCTGCCCCGCGTGGCCACTGCCTGCGGTGCCACAAAGGCCGAAAATGCCAAATGTGAGCTGGGCCGTGTCTCGAGATCCTGATCCAAGCAGATTGCGCAGTCTCAGGACTCTCACTGTCATCAGAATCACAGCCGGATGGCTGAAGGTTTATGGGGCCGCGCACGCACCCTTTGAAAACGCCTGCCGCCATCTATTCGATCAGCCGATCATGAACGGTGGGCGCATTTGCAATTGGCGCCCACCTATAATGCCGTGGATCTTTGACAGCGGAGTAGCCAAGCTAGAAAGTGGTTTTAGCCGTCAGAAGGGGCCTCTCCAACCGAGTTGCTTCGAACATAGACGTTGTAAAAAAAGTGGCTGCCAAGGCAACGACGGCGCCAAACGCCATCGCAGCCAAACGAATGCCAGGTGAATTCCTCATTGCTGCCGTCTCCCTGGGCCTGATATAGCGTCACTGGCTTGCCGGAAGGGACCCCTGCTGACCTTAGTTGGCAGCGGTTTCGGCGTCAGCAACGGGCATGGTGCTGCTCGGGGCCAACGGCGCTTCTGCTACGGGCGTTGGGATGTCCGCCTCAGCCAATTGTTCGGCACACAGCTTGGCCGCCCCGCTGATGGGTTTTTCCTGCCCTCCTAAGGTGGTCCAGCCGCCACCATCGATATACTTGGCCCGTGCGTATGTGCTTTCTTCATTGAAGGCGGTGAGGTTCGCTTGAAGATCCGGGGCAGCCATGAAGCGAGTGAAGCAGACATCTGCAGCCAAGGATGCCACGGCGGCTTCCGAGGTGTTCTCGGCTAGTTCGATAGCGGAGCCTCCGGTAACCCATCCGCCCCAGGTAAACCCAATCACCATGGTCAAAACTGCAGTTCCTGCGCAGGACCAGAACAGAACTTTCTTGGATGCCTGGTAACTGCCAAATTTTTCGCGAAAATCAGCCATGATGTCTCCTCCATATTCAATCTAATGTCGTATTTTTAACACAATTCGAGCGGCGTGACAGATGTGTAGGAATATTGTTGTGTGATTTTTGATTTATTGTAAGGTAAGTAGATATTCACGGTGGTGTCTTTGTTAATTTGGCCTTGATCAAAGAACGAACTATATTTTTGGTTTATTTACATTGCGCCGCTGCTGTCACTTTTCTGTGTTCTAGTCTCGATCTCACACTGGCACCGCTGCTTAAATGCTGAAGTGGATGGGTCTTCGATAATTGTCGCAAGGCGCAGCAGGCCACCTCCGCCAGCAAAGCCGTCGAAATCGCTGTCTAAATCGGCAGATAGATGCGCACCGATGTTCGCCGTGCTCAGCACGGTGGAACCGCCGGGCCTTGATTTTGCACATTGCGCCGGTACAAATCATCGGGGTCGTCGACCATCTCAGCCAACTGCATGGCCCGGACGGTTTCGGCGGTGTCTGTCTCATAAACCGTGGTGCGTAACCGTCCGCTCGCGCATCGCAGCGGCTGCGCCGTGGTCGTGTTCATCCGCGCGTGGCAATGGAGAGGACGCGGATGCCTCGCGCGGGTAAACAACGGACATTGGCCCGCTATGGACCCAATCGTTTTGTGCTGATCATCAAACGGGTAATCTGCATCTCCACGATCTGGGAGATCTCGAACTGCAGATCACCGATGGCCACCACTGATCCCTCTCTGGGAAGAGCTCCTTGGTTCCACAGAACGTAACCGGCAGCGGTCGAATAGCGGTCGGCTTCATCAACTAGATCGACCTCAAGTGCATTGGAGAGGCGCCTGATGTCGACTCCGCCATCGGCGATCCAGGTGCCATCATCCTGCTGCACCAGCATCTGCAGTGGCTCATCCTCCTCGGGGAACTCGCCGGCAATGGCCTCTAGGATGTCGGTTGGTGTCGCGACGCCCTGCATGACGGCATATTCGTCCAGCACCACGGCCATCTGTAGCGGCGAGTTTCGAAGCTGCTCAATGAGCTTCAAGACATTGGCGCTTTCGTGGACAACAAGAGGGGCCCGGATCGAGCGTTCCAGGTTGACCTGGCCGTCCTCGATGATATCGCGCAGCAAGTCCTTGGCCAAGGCGACACCAAGAAACTCGTCGAGACTGCCCCGACCGATCGGGAAACGGGAATGACCGAGGTCGAGAATCTTGGCCTGGATGGCCTCTGTGCTGTCTTCAATGTCCAGCCAGTCGACCTCTGTACGCGGCGTCATGATGGACATGACGGGTCGCTCGGCAAGCCCCAGCACGCCCTGGATCATCTCCTTCTCCTCTTTGGCGAAGATCGCGCCGCCCGCCGATTGTTCCGCGATGACATCCACAGTTTCGCCCAGACTCATGTTACCCTTTTTCCCGCCAAGCAGGCTGAGGACAGCGTCGGCCGTGCGCTCCCGCAGGTCAGCGGTTTTTAGAAACTTCTCGCGGTTGCGACGGCCGATCTGGTTGAACGCTTCGATTAGGATCGAGAAGCCGATGGCGGCATAGAGGTATTCCTTGGGCATGTGGTAGCCGAAGCCTTCGACGACCAAGGAAAGGCCAATCATCATCAGGAAGCCCAGGCACAGGATGACGACGGTGGGGTGCTTGGACACAAAGGCCATAAGTGGTTTGGACAGCAATAGCATGACGCCGACCGCGACGATCACGGCAATCATCATGACGGAGAGGTGCTCGACCATGCCCACCGCAGTGATGACGCTGTCGAGGGAGAATACGGCGTCGAGCACGACGATCTGAACCAGAACCTGCCAGAATACGGCCTGAACGACTTTGCTCTCCTTGGGCCCATGATGGCCTTCAAGGCGCTCGTGCAGTTCCGTGGTGCCCTTGAAGAGCAGGAACAAACCGCCGAACAGCAGGATCAGGTCGCGGCCAGAGAACTCCGTACCCAGGACGGTGAAGAGCGGTGCGGTCAGCGTCACGATCCAGGCGACAGAGGCCAGCAAGCCTAGACGCATGATCAGTGCCAAGGATAGACCGACGACGCGAGCACGTTGCCGTTGATGTTCTGGAAGCTTGTCGGCCAGAATGGCGATGAAGACGAGGTTATCGATGCCGAGAACGATCTCAAGCAGGATTAGGGTACCGAGGCCAGCCCACGCAGCGGGGTCGGACATCCATTCGAAGAGCATGTGTTAGCGGCGCCGTTAGGCCACCGTCCTTGTGTCAGTTGAAATAGGTCGTAATGGCGAGCCAGCCGGCATAGGCGAAGGCGGCGATAACGCCGGACACGATGATCGCCGAGGCGATTGAGACTGCCGTGCCGATCAGCACCCAGACACCGTCCCGTTCGATCAGCCCCAGGGCCAGCACGCAGATGGCGATAGCCGGCAACATATTGCCCAGTGGGATCGGCAGGAAAAGTATGATGGCCAAGATCAGCGCGATGGCGCCGATCAGGTATTCTGCGGGTGGTTTGGCCAGGATTTCGAGGCGTGGCCGCATGAGCTTTTCAGCCTTCTGCAGCCATGGCCCGACCTTTATCACCACCTTCTCGAAATCGGTGCGGGCAAACGAACGATCCGCAATCAGACGTGGCAGCCACGGCGGGCGACCGAGCATGAGTTGGGCGGCCAAGAAGATCAACGGCGCGCCCAGGACGCCTGAGACGCCGGGCGGTACCGGAATGGTATTGGGCACAGCGAAGATGAAGAGCATCGCCGCGATGGCGCGATGATCCAGCTCGGTCAACAGATCGCGGATGAAGATGCGATCGCGGCCCGGCTTGGCCGCGATCCTGAGCAGGGTTGCCGAGAGACGATGGTCGTCGTATGACGGCGTTTCGTCCTCGGCGAGACTTCGACTGGGGTCGGACATGAAGGATCAGAATCCGATCTCGTCGTCACCAAACCTGCCGAAGTCATCGCCGCCGTGATCCTCCACGGGAGCTGGTTCTTCCTCGGCCAACGCCTGGGTAGGTGAGAGCATGCCGGCAATGGCGCTTCCTAACAGCACCCCGCCAGTGACGCCAAGTGCGGTCTGGGCAGCACCGGCCAGGAAGCCGCCGCTAGGTTGGCCGGGTTGCTGCTGGCCGAGAGCAGCGCGTCCGGGTGCCTGGCGTGCAGGTTCCTGGCCACCACCAAACAGGCCGCCAAAGAGACCGCCGCCTGCCGGTCGACGAGCCAGTTCGGCTTCGAGTTCAGCAATGCGATCCTGTGCCACCGACAAGGCGTGCTCCTGCACCAGCACGGTCTGCGCCATGTAGTATGGGGCGGCCGGCGCTGCAGAGACGCGCTGCTCGATCAGGGCGACAGCATCGGGGTCACGATCGGGGTTCTGGTTGGCGACGGTGTCGAGGCGATCAAACAGGCCTTCGATGGCCTTGCGGTCTTCAGGTGCGAGCATATGCTGTATCCTATTCTTCGCGCTGGCCGGTGAGCTGCAGCAGCAGCTGGAAGATGTTGATGAAGTTCAGATAGAGCGACAGGGCGCCCATGACGGCGAGCTTCTGGTTGGCTTCGGCGCCGGCATGTTCGGCATACTGTTCCTTGATGGATTGGGTATCCCAGGCCGTCAGGCCGACGAACACGATGATGCCAATGATCGAGATGGCGAACTGCAACGTGTCCCAGCCCAGGAAGATGTTGATGATCGAGGCGATCACCACGCCGATCAGGCCCATGAACAGCAGCGAGCCGAACTGGGTCAGATCGCGCTTGGTGGTGTAGCCATAAAGACTGGTGGCGCCGAACATGGCCGCCGCGGCGAAGAAGGTGCGCACGATGCTGGTGTCGGTGAAGACCAGGAAGATCGAGGCGAGCGACAGGCCCATGACCGCGCTGAATGCCCAGAACAGGGCCTGGGCCGCACCGGCTGAGATCGAATTGATCTTGAACGAAAAGAACAGCACGAAGGCCAAGGGCGCCAGCATCACCACCCATTGCAGGGGTGAGGAGAAGATCGGCACGTAGAGCGCCGGCGTCGTGCCGACGACGAAGGACACGATGCCGGTAACCACCAGGCCAATGGCCATGTAGTTATAGACGCGCAGCATATGGCTGCGCAGGCCTGCGTCGAACTGGACGCCGGCCACCGTAGTTGCCGGGTTGCTCCAGCGAAGCTGGGAGTTAGGGGCTCTCATGGAAATCTCCATTCAATAGAGGGTATGGGCCAGGCCGGTGGCGGCCGCACCGAGAATTTCGGGGCGTTCGTCGCCCAGGAGCGCATAGGCGATTTCGCCGATCTGCCAGTAGGCACCCGCTACATCCCCCATCTGCGCCGTGGTCACCGGCGAAACCGCGAAGTGGCCTGGACGGGCGGAGAAGAGGGAAAGCGAGCCGTACGGCTCGGCCTGGATTGCCATCTCGATGCTGGGACCGAATTGGGAAGGAAAGACCTGAACGTCGGTCACGATCCAATCCGCCGGCAGCTCTGGCATGGTGATCGCAGTCGCGGACAGCAGTTCCGCTCGGTCGTAGTCCGGCGCCTCGGGTTGGGAATACATTGCGGCCCGCAGCAGGCTCGCCTGCCGGGCGTTCAGCGCCGCCTCGACATAGCCGGGAAGCATGGCCTCGCTGGTCGATTGCGCCGCGAACTGGGCATGCGCGAACCAACCGGCTGTGACCAGAACGGTCGCTGCGATCGCAGGCCGGAAGCGCTGGGCCCAGGCGTGGCGCCTGAGCGCTCCCTCGATCCGTCTGGCTGCATCCTCGGTAGCAGGCCGAGCGAAACCCGGCTCGGCAACAAGCGCCATCCGCAGCTCGTGCCGATTGCGAAGGTCGGCCATCACTTGGGCGGCGGCAGTAGGCCGCTCGGCCAGGTAGGTCTCAACTTCGATGCGTCTGGCGACGTCGAGCTGATCATCGATATAGGCATGCAGGTCGTCCTCGGACACCTTGTCACTTCTGGCCATCATGTCCTCCGACGCTTCTGAAAGGAATGAGCTTGCCCCCAGGTGCGGCTTCAATCTCACGCAACCGATCGCGGGCCCGGGCGATGCGCGACATCACCGTCCCGATCGGGACGCCCAGCACCTCGGCGACTTCCTGGTAGGAAAGCTCTTCGATCGCGACCAGGTGAAGGACGGCACGCTGCTCTTCTGGAAGTTCCAGAAAGGCGCGGCGAACCTGCGACAGCCGAACGCTGTCGTCTTGTGGTGCCGGGGCGTAAGTGGGCTGCAACTGAGAGGCGGCCTCATCGCGACGGGTCATGGCGGCAGCGGATCGCTTCCGGTCGATGAAGCGGTTATGCAGGATGCCTATCAACCAAGCCTGCAGATTCCCGTCAGGACGAAAGCTGCGACGGCTTTCATGGGCGTCGAGCAAGGCGTCATGCACCAGGTCCTCAGCATCGGCCTCATTCCGGGTCAACGACAGCGCATAGCGTCGCAATCCAGCGAGCTGGCTCCTGACATCGATGCGGGACGTCCACTTGGGCATATTCAGTATGCGTATCTCGACGACGGATTATTCCATCCCGATGTCGATTTATTTTCGCGGAGCCTGATTTTATCCGAAAAGGGCAACCAGGGCTATCGCCGTCAGTGCCAGCCCAGCGACATGTAATTCGGCGCCATCATGTGACCCCGCGGTGATTGAGATTCAATGATTTACCGTGCCGATCGGCACCCAAACCACGCGCCTATTCACATTCTGGGCGCGCAAGCAACCAAGCTGCCATCGCGCCGCTACGTTCCGTCGCGCTCGGCACCTGTGACGGCCCAATCACGTGGTTTGAGGTCGGCGGACGTGGTCAGCGGAGAGTTCGGAGAGTCGGCGTCAAAGCACGGCCTTGTGCTGGAGTTGGAGTAGCCAGCCTCCCCAAGTCTGAGATGCCGCCTTGGAAGCCAAAGGCAGCCGGGCCTTACAATACGCTTACGCGTCCAGCTGGTCATTTGTCATAGTAAAAATAAATACTTACCGGAACAATCCGCCCGCTTAGGCAGTTAGGGTGGCAGCTGAACAATCACAAAATCAAACTCAGCTGCGCGTCACCCAAGTGACGTCGACAAGGAGAGCTCCAATGCACAAGCTTCTGACTTTCGCTACGGTCGCAGCCTTGGCAACGACCGCATTCGCCGGTGCCGCCCTGGCTCAAAGTGCTTCGGCTACGGCCACCGCAGACCTCAACATCCGTTCCGGCCCAGGCCCGCAATATGCCTCTGTGGGCTTCATCGCTTCGGGTGATTCAGCGACCGTCGACGGGTGCCTCGAAGGCAGCAAGTGGTGCCGCGTGATTTATGATGGAGTCACCGGCTGGTCGTACTCCGACTACCTCACGGCCGACCTTTCGGGTGAACTGGTCGTCCTTACCGAGAGATACCCCGATGTAGGTCTCGCCACGGTCACCTTTGAGGGGAGTGATGCGGCGGCCGGCGGCGCTGTGGCGGGCGCTACTGGCGGCGCAATCGTCGGAGCGTTGGTCGGCGGTCCTGTCGGCGCGGCCATTGGTGGCGCAATTGGCGCCAGCAGCGGTGCTACCGTCGGCGCTGTGATCGACCCGCCGGAGGTTGCCCGGACCTATGTTACCTCGAACCCAATCGATCCAGTCTATTTGGAGGGCGAAGTGGTGATTGGCGCAGGCGTTCCCGATACCGTCACCCTGAAGGCCATTCCGGATTACGAGTATCAGTACGTCTACATCAACGGCCAGCCTGTCCTGGTCGACCCTCGCACGCGTCAGATCGTGTACGTAGTTCGCTGAACTTGGAGGCCGGCCGGTTTAACCGGCCGGCCACTTCATTCCCCTATCTCAAGAGGTCCTAAAATGAACCTTGCTCAAGGACTGCTTGCACTCTCTGTGTCCCGCTGATGGCAGGCTGTCATCGTAATATTTCCGGCTAGACACATGAAAGATGCGCTCGCCCCTTGTGTTCACATTGCCCTTGATATTGCAGGAGCCGCTACCCTCCCCGCGAGGGGGAGGGAGCGATGGAGCCGCCGGTTCGGGGTGCGGGCACCTTGGCGGCAGTCGTCCCCCTTGCACGGCGTGCCGTCGCGTGGCGTGGTCAGGCCGCCTCATCTCCGCCATACGATTTGTACTGACGCTCCGCACGTGCGATGTTGCTACCGTTGGATTTCAATGGGCCGACGCATTGGCCCGGTACTCGGATTACATTCCAAGCATGCCGAAAATAACCAACAAGTCCAAAGGGCAGAAGGCTGCCGAAGCCGACGTCGAAAGCTTCCGAGACGATCTTGGCCCGTTCGTGGTCGCCGCCGAAGAAACACGGATGGCCATGGCGTTCACGGATGCGAAGGAATCCGGCCACCCGATCATATTCGCAAACGACGCTTTTCTCGCCCTGACCGGATACGCCAGGGACGAGGTGCTCGGCCAGGATTTCAGTTTTCTGGTGGAGCGCGGCGCAGATGCCGCGGCGCTGGCCAAGATCGAGAGCGAGTTCAAGGGGCATTCGGAAGGAGGCGCGGAAATCCAATTTCGTCGCAAGGACGGCAGTGCTTTCTGGGCCGCCGTCTTCATTAGCCCGGTCCGCGACGAGGACGAAGAAATCGTCCAGTATTTTGCCTCCTTCGTCGATGTCACGAGACACAAGCAGGAACAGACCGAGTCCAAGATGCTCATCGACGAATTGAACCACCGGGTGAAAAACACGCTTGCAACGGTGCAGTCGATCGTCTGGCAGGCATCGCGGACAAATTCTGATCCCAAGGTGATACGGGAAGCCATCGAGACCAGGCTATTCGCGCTTTCCCGCTCGCACGATCTGCTGACCCGGGAGAACTGGAAAAGCGCAGGGCTGGTGGACGTGCTCAATGACGCCCTCGAACCGTTCGGGATCGCCGACGGCCGGGCGGAACGGCTCACGATCAAGGGCGCGAACATCCGGTTTCCGCCCAAAGCCGCTCTGGCGTTCGGAATCGCATTCAACGAGCTTGCGACCAATGCCGTTAAGTACGGCGCGTTTTCCAACGCAATGGGGGCCGTCGAAATCGAATGGAGGATCGAGCCGAGAGCCGACGGCAGACGATTGGTATTACAGTGGCGGGAGAAGGGTGGCCCGCCAGTCGCGACACCCTTGCGCAAAGGGTTCGGCTCTCGCGTGATCGAGCGGGGCCTAGCTTACGAACTGGAGGGTGTCGTGCATCTCGACTACCGTAAAGAGGGATTGGTCTGCAGCATGGACATTCCCGCACCGGCACCGCGCAATGGATGATTTGTTGTCTGGCCGCCGCGTCCTCGTCGTCGAGGATGAAATGCTGGTCCTCCTGATGATCGAAGACATGCTGGCTGACCTCGGGTGCGAGTCAGTGACCGCCGCCGCCACAATTGATAAAGCCCTTGCGTCGATCGAAGAGTATGTCTTCGACGCGGCGATGCTGGACATGAACCTGAATGGTGACGACAGCGCGAAAGTGGCCGTCGCGCTCGCCGCGCGGGGCGTGCCGTTCGTCTACTGCACTGGTAACAACAGCCATGGCATGCAGGCAGACCTCGCCAACACACCAGTTCTTCGCAAGCCGTTCAGCTTCGAAGAGCTGACCGCCATCCTCACGCGCCTCCTCTCTCGCTGATTTGGTGGATTCGAGCCGTTCAGCACGCCTATTGGGATGGCCGCAAATGGGGCGAGGCAGCCTCCAATGTCGCCAGCAACGATGTCGGCTCTCGGGAAAAACGAGGTTGATCTCAATGAACGATATGGGGTCGCAAGGCGCCACTCCGGAGCGGAAAAACATCGTTTCTCCTGCGGCCGCCTTGGCCAACGGAGAAATGTTATGGGTATCTCACAGTATGATCCCGGCGGCGCAAGAAGACCGGCTTGGAATGCCGGTAACAGGTCGGCGCGAAGTGGGCGCCCAAAGTCCGGCAGATATGGTCGATCCGCTTTTTCCTGGACCGGGAGGGGCGGATGAGGGACCGGGCCCTCTTCGACCTTGCGATCGACAGTAAGCTGCGGGGATGCGAACTGGTGAAGATCAAGATCGGCACGCTCGTAGCCGGCCCAACCATCCGCGCCAGGTCGATGGTGGCTCAGCAGAAGACTGGGCGACCGGTTCAATTCGAAATCACTGCCGACGCCAGAGGCAGCTTGCTCGACAGGGCGTCGACGTCGACGACGCCCTGTCGCTGTCCGAGGCCACTGAAATCTAACCTAAGCGACGTCGCCGATGATCATGAAAGCGCCGTCGGCGAAGCGCCCCACTCCGGTCGTTGCAGGTCGCAACACCACGTCCCGAAAGCGGCCGTTCGGTCACGTCCAATGTCTACGACCGCCGCGATGGGGTGGCTTGCCGTTTGTGAGCCGATGTCCATCTATGGCCTAATCTGGCAGAACGGCGATCGACCCATTCATTTCTGCACCTTCCGAAGTCACAGCGGATAATGTTCAAAGTATATCTAGACTTTAAAACTTACAAGTCCATTACTTTTTCTGAAAGCAAAATGTAATACGTATATTTTTGGAACTATATCTAATCTATTTCATTTTCTATCCATCCCATGCTTCAAGAATGGAGAGCCGAAACGAATTTTCTCGCTGGAATTGCGACCATAGCAATGCGGAGCATTCCAACTATTTCCTATGCTCAGTCCGCCGACGTTGACGCAGAAGCCGACTGATCCTGCCTGGCGGCCGTCGTTTTGCCGGGGGCGATAACCAATGAGGTTCCCATGTTAAAGTCCCGACTTCTAGCGGGCGTCGCGCTCGCAACGCTTTACCTTCCTCTAACGTCATTGTCGCCCGCGATGCCGCTTGGCGTCACGACCGCCCAGGCCCAGGCCCAGTCCGTCAGCGTCAGCTTCCAGCTGTTCTTCGACCAGCTCGAGCCGCATGGCGTCTGGGTCCGCCATGCCCGGTATAATTACGTGTTCTGCCCCACTGGCGTCGATACCACTTGGCGTCCCTATAGCCATGGCCGCTGGCTCTATGTCGAAAACCGGGGCTGGTACTTCGCCTCGGACGAACCCTTCGCATGGGCGACCTATCACTATGGCCGCTGGTTCGCCGACCAGGAACTCGGCTGGTGCTGGGTGCCGGGGACAAAATGGGCTCCGGCTTGGGTCAGCTGGCGCCGCAGTGACACCATTGTCGGTTGGGCGCCCCTGCCGCCGGAAGGCGATGGATTCGCCGTATCGCTTGAAATATCGCGCCTCGAGCTGCCCGAGGGCTACTGGGTTTATGTGCCCACCAAACAGTTCGTCGTGCCCGACCTGGCGATCAACATCGTCCTCGGCAGCCAGCAGCCGGACTATTATGCCCAGACCCAGTTCCTCGGTCCCGTCGTTGTCGAGGGCGACCTGGTGATCAATAACGTGATCGACATCACCTATATCGAGCAGACCATCAACCAGGAAGTCATCATCTATCAACCGCAGGAGGCGGAGGATCCTGCAGCCCAATCGGTGGACATCGACGCCCAGGCGATTGCCATCTTCGATCAGGACATCACCGAACCCACGGAAGAAGCCGCCCCGCCTGAAGCCGTCGAAGGGGCCGACGCGGCCGCCACGATCGAGACCGAGGGCGGCACCGCCGGTGCCACCGCTGATCTGCCGGAAGAGACAGGAGCCGGAACCGAGGCTGCTGTAGCTCCGGCCAAAGACGAGCCCGCCAGCCCGGACGCAGCGCCCGAATCGGGCGCCGAGCAACCGGCTGCCGATCAGCCCGCCGCGAACCCGGCAGCTCCGGCTGAGCCGGCCGCCGAGGGCGAGGTAGCCCCCGCCGAGCCTTCGGCCCAGCCCGATTCCGCAGCCCCGGCGGATCAGCCGGCCGCGACGGACGAAACTACTCCCGCCGCTGGCGACGAGCTTCTGTGTCCGCCCGAAACGATGGTCGACGGCAAATGCCCGCCCCTCCCCGGTGAGGACCAGCAGCCTGCCGCTGCCGACCCAGCTGCTCCGACCGACGTGGCGCCGGCACCGGACGCTGCACCCGCAGATGCGGCGCCCGCCGAAGCTGCTCCCGAGGCTGCTCCTGCACCCGAGCCAGAGGCGGCTCCGGCCGATGCGCCGGCGGATGCCGAAGCTGTCGAACCGGGCGAGGCAACGACGCCTAAGAAGCCGCTCTGCCCGGTCGAACTCATGGTGGATGGCAAGTGCCCCTTATTGCCCGGGCAACCTGCGCAACCTGCCCAGTAGTAGCGCAACAAAACGGACCAAGGGCGGCTTTCGAACCGCCCTTTTTCGCGCTCACGCCATGGCTGCTCAGGCACCCACCTTACAAATTCCTGACAACCGCCAGTGGCGAATTTTAATGTGATAGATCAATAGCTTAGGAACCTTATGAGCGGCCTGGGCATTGACTTCTCAACCAAGCAATGGAGGCTCACATGCCCATCGAACGAGAAACCGTCGTAGAACGACGCCCTGACGAAACCGTGGTGGTCGGCGGCGGCAACCCCTTTGGCATTATTGGAGTCATCATCGCCGCGGTAATCGCCGTGCTGCTCATCCTCTGGCTGGTCAATGGCGGCATTTCGAGCAATGGGGACTCGGTCAATGTCGACCTCCCCAACGTCACCGTGACCGAGTAAGTTCGATGATGTTGGCCACTCGCTCACGCCAGAAGCGCGCTGCATTCGCCAGGATCGCCATGCTAGTGACGCTTGCCGTTTTGCTGTTCACGCCGCAGACGGATATCGGTGGCATCCAGGCTCTGACGAGCTTCCTGCCCTCACCCATGGCGGCGCAGTAGCTCTCCTCTTCTTGCGCCCGGCCGGTTGGTAGACCAGCCAGCCGGGCGATCTTCTCCACGCACAACCATGGGATGGAAGAAATGATCACGCTCATTCTCGTTACCGGCTTTATCCTCGCGTCATGCCTGGCGGCAGCGGGTCTCATTGCCGGCACGCTGCAGGGCGAGGACGCCGGAACCAGCATCGAGCCCGGCCATGACTGGGCATTTAGGGCTCCGCCGCGGCGCCGGGTTTAACCAGCGGCAGGGCAATGGTCACGATCAACCCGCCCACCTGGGCGCGGCTGAAGCTCATCCTGCCCTGGTTCATCTCCAGGATATCGGCGGCAATGGCCAGCCCCAGCCCCGAACCGGGCAGCGTCTGATCGAGACGCAGGCCCCTGGTGCCCAGCAGTTTCAGTTGTTCCTCGGGAATGCCCGGGCCGTCGTCGCAGATTTCCAGCACGGCATTGCCGGTGTCGCACATGCTGCGGATGACGATCCGGCTCGATGCCCATTTGGCGGCATTCTCCAGCGTGATGCCCACCAGTTCCATCAGGTCCTGCCGGTGCACGTCGACCCAGCAATCGTCCGCCAGCTCGGCGATCCAGTGCAGGCTTTCCCCTCGCCCGGTCTTCTTGAGCACGGTAAGAGTCCGGATAACGGCAGTATTCAGCGACGAGCGCGTCGAATGGGCGGTGGTGCGCACCCGCAACGCCGCCAGCCGCATCTGATAGTCCACCCGCTCCGACATTTCGAAGCTGAGATCCTGCAGCAGGTTGGCCTCCGCCTCGTTGCCCGTGTCGCGCAGCCGTTCGGCTATGCCATGCACCGCGGCCAGCGGCGTCTTGAGCCCATGGGCCAGGTCGGCCGCCCGGGATCGGGCCCGTTCCATCATCACCTCGCGCGCATCGAGCAGGCCATTCACCTCCTGCACCAACGGCCCGAGCTCGGTGGGAAACGCACCTTCAAGCCGCTCCACATCGCCGCCCCGCACCGCCTCGATGGCGCGTTTGACCCGGCTGATCGGCGACAGGCCCAGCTTGATCTGCAGCCAGGCCGCCAGCATGATCAGGCCGCCCAGCAGCAGCAGCACCTGCGCAGCGTCCCGGCTGAACTGCTGCGTCGCCTGGTGAATAGGGTCATGGTCCTGTCCCACCGTGACCAGGAAGGGCCGCGTGCCCGCGCCGTTCTCGATTTCGAACAGGCGCGTCAGCAGGATCAGGTGCCGGCCATCCGGCCCAGCCTCATGGTGGACGACATCGTCCGCACCCGGTGCATTGATGACAAAATCCCACAGCGAGCGGGAGCGCGCGACCTGGCCGGTATCGAGTGCCTCGATCTGCCAATAGCGGCCGCCGAACGGGGTCGCGTATCTGGGGTCGGGCAGCGGCGTACGGAGGCTCGGAACCTCGGTCGACGGCACGATGACGGCCGCGAGCCGGGTCAGGGCGGCCTCCATATCCTCGCGGCTGGAACGCTCGACATTGACGCTGAACAGATATTGCAGGGCCAGCCCTGCGGCGATCAGCGACACCGCGACCCAGATGACGGCCAGCCCCATCATGCGCAGACGGAGCGAATGGAGGGTCAAAATCCATCACCCAGCGCGTATCCGAAGCCACGCCTGGTCTTGATGACATCCGCCCCCAGCCGCTTGCGCACCCGGGCGACGAGAACCTCCACCGCGTTGGAATCCCGCTCATAGTCCTGGTTGTAGATATGCTCGGTGATTTCCAGCTGCGAGATGACATGCCCGCGCCGATGCACCAGGTAGGAAACCAGCTTGAACTCCTGCGGCGTCAGTTCCATGGGCACGCCATCGGCCGTCACTTCCATGGTCCGCAGGTCCAGCAAATACTTGCCGAAGGCGACGCGCGACGATGCCAAGCCATTGGCCCGGCGCACCAGGGCGCGCAGCCGCGCCACGATTTCCTGGACATGAAAGGGCTTGACGACATAGTCGTCGGCGCCCGCCTCGATGCCATCGACGCGCTCCTCCCACTGGCCCCTTGCCGTCAGGATGAGTACCGGCGTCAGCCGGCCCGCCTTGCGCCAGCGCCTGAGGATGGTGAGGCCATCGATCTGCGGCAGGCCAAGGTCCAGCACGATGGCGTCATAGGCCTCGGTATCGCCGCGAAACCACGCTACCTCGCCATCGCGTTCGCGCTCCACTCCGAACCCCGCCTTGCGCAGCGCGGTGGTGAGGGTCTCGGCGATCCTGTCGTCATCCTCCGCTATCAGCACCCGCATCGCTAATTCCCTACATGCAGGCCCGAGCGGGCATAGTAATATTCGGTGGCCACTTTGCCGGTCGGAGTCAGGACCGTGACCGCATAGAGCAGGAATTTCCCTGCCTGCTGCAATTGCGCATTGATCACCTCGCCTCCGGTTCGCGTCCGTATGTCGGGCAGGATCGTCGACAGCGACACCGCCCGCCTGGCCTCCACCGCGGCCAGCACCTCGCTTTCGGACAGCTCCTCAATGGCACCGCCGCCTTGGCCAGCGGTCACCGGCGCGCCGCCCTGCCCAACACCGTTGGCGGCCCCGTTAGCGGGTCCACCCTGATTTCCGTTCGTGGCCAGGCCTGCGCCCGCAGTCAAGCCCGCATTTACATTCGCATTGCCATTGCCATTGCCCTGTCCCTGAGCCCAACCGGGCGGCGAGACGGACAATGCGACAGCAAGCACCAATGCGAAGGCGACGTTCGAATTCATGATAGCTACTGCAATAGACGCTTTAGGCTGACAAAACGCTGACAACCACCGTCACGGTTCCATCAGTGGCCGTCTGCTACCTTCCCTCCTTGACGCCCGAGATCCCATGCCGCTTCCCGATCGTCAGTACAGGGTGACCGGCATCGACAACACACCGCCCCCGCGTTGTCGATGCCGTCCGCCTCTATGCGATGAATTCATCGAACGTTCTCAGGCTAGCGGGAAGCCGACTGGGACTAGGTGAAAACGTTCTGCCACACTTTGCCGAGCTGCTGGCGAGAACTGAGCCGGATCGCTTCGTCGGCAACATGTCCAAGGTCCGCCGCAAAGACCACGTGTTCCTTGATTACCTCCGAAACGGCCAAGGCAGCACTACCATCTGCCCTTGGTCGACTCGCGCCGGCGGCACACCTGCGACTCCTCTTCTATCCATTCGGCCACTTGCGGCCGAATGGATAATTAAGATGGGTGCCTCACAGTATGATCCCGCCGCAGCGGGACGCCCGGCGTGGAATGTCGGCAAGCAAGTCGGCGCCAAACGACCGTTGAAGGTCCGGCAGATATGGGCGATCCGCTTCTTCCTCGACCGGGAGCAGCGAATGCAGGATCGAGCCTGTTTGACCTCGTGATCGACAGCAAACTGAGAGGCTGCGATCTGATCAAGTTCAAGATTGGCACGCTAGTCGCTGGTCCTTCGATACGAGCCAGGTCGATGGTGGTCGAGCGTCACCCGCGCTATGTGATGCTGATCAAGGTCGCCAAAAAGATACTGAAAGCGTCGTCTCCGCCCTGATCAAGCAGTCACAGAAATTACCCGGCGAACTCTATCGATCGCTGACCTGGGACCGCGGCAAAGAGCTCCGGGTCGTTGACGCGGTCCATGACCTTGAACACCGTCTTGTCGAACTTCTCTCCGGTCTTCGGGCGTCCTGCAACTGTTCGGCAGCGATGCCGGCGCTGAAGGCGAGGTTCGTGCTGTCGTGAATGAGGAAGGCCTGCAGGTCGGCGGAGACCATTTCCATGTCGACGAGACATTGCGGGACGTGGTGGACGGGCTGTCCGTAGATGGCGTCGGACCGTTCGGCGATCGTGCGGACGTACTCCTCCGCATTGATCTTGCCGTCGCCAAATCCGAACATGTGTCGCCCCCCGGTCGGCGCACACATTAGCTAGGTGACAGCAGAGCGGCCGTCGCCGGCAGGGAAAGCGCACTCCATTTGGATTCGCATAATATCTGTTGTGGAAGCTCGAGCTCTTGCCCCGCTATCTGCCTGGGGGTGGCGGTGCCGCACGACACGATTGTCACTGCATAGACAGATGAACAGCCGCATCCTCAGCAAAAGCCGGAGTGATAAGTGGGAACGAACCCAGGTCTGGAATATCAACTTCCTTCGGAGTGACCAGGATCACGGCCGCGGCTAGAACGAGCGCAGATTTCAGCATCAGTGCTGCCCTGCGTTTTTCTCTGATCATCATCATGTCAGCCTCCGTCTCTGCTCGAGTCTCCCTGTGCCAACGACCGGAGAGCGGAAACTGTTCCGGTCGAGGTTATGACCAGCGCAGAATTCTCCAGGAGCCATAATGATAGGATTTCTGATCAGGTATTGGCTTTCACGCGAAAGACCACAGCACAGGATCGAAGCCGCCATCCGCAAGATCGCGTTGGTCGTCCTGCCGAGGTCATCATAGCTGGGAATTACCCGCAGGTGGCCCGAACAAGATTTCCGGCAGCGTCGGTTTCGAGGTTTAGGCGCTCTTCAAGGTAGTTCTGAATCACGGCCTGACCAGGCGCGATGACGCGCACCTCACCTTTGGATTGGACCGCTACGCCACCTATCTGGACGTCGGCTGCGGTCGATCCCGTGACCGGTTGGCCGGCCTTGTCCTGACGCAGAGACGCCCCACAATCGGACGGCGGCGGAAGCTGTGCCGCAGGCGGGGCCATGTTCGTGCACCCGGTGAGAATGAGAGCGGCGGCGAGGGCAGCAACGCCCGGAATAAAGTGCAGTGTCATTGGTGGCTCCTTCTAGCTAGCCGCACCATCACAGCGCGGTTTGGCTATTTTGAAATGCAACGACTTTGCGGCGGCTCGTTTGTGACGTCCTCCGACGATGGCAATCCAGATACGCTTTCCGAAAACGGCGAACGTCCTTCTTAGTTCTCCCATCATTTCAACCTGCGGCAGGCATGCCTAGGATCTTATTCCCCATCGGGTTTATCTCGAACCTCGTCGGCGGGGCTTAGGTGCAAGATAGTCTCGTCTGTCGGCGGGAGATGCGCCAGCTCGATGGCGAGGTCGACCGCTTCGTCGATCAGGGCGAGCAGAGGTGCCGCGTTGGGGTCACGCGACAGAACTGCCATGGCCTGCTCGAGGTGGTCTCTGGCCCGCACGTAAAGCGGGTGGGGCAGGGTAGTCGGCTTCATCATCACGCTCCGGGAGCCCCCACCCCGTAGTGCGCCTCAATGGTGTCTGAGAAGACAATGTCAGCTGGCCACATTGATTGAAATTTGAACCACACCAAATGAAAAACCTGCCCGCGTGGTAACGAGCAGGCCCACAAAACTGCCAGCAGGCCTTTCTCAAACTCCCAAATGGATCGTCAGGACGTGGCTGTTCCCATCGAGGGGCAGGCGTAGATCGCCGATGGATGGGGGTAGGACGGCGCCGTCGAGGGTGACCTGGCGGGTGTCGGGGCTGCCGTGATCAGCGTTTTTGACGCGGATATCGTATCGCGTGGTGCCGAGTTTTACGCTGGCTTCGAAGTCAGTCCATGTGGTCGGGATGCAGGGGGCGATCACTAGGATTTGGCCTTCGCGGCGAATGCCCAGGATCGCTTCAATGCCGGCGCGATGCATCCAGCCAGCCGATCCGGTGTACCAGGTCCAACCGCCACGGCCGACATGCGGGGCGACCGAATAGACGTCGGCAGCGATCACATAGGGTTCGACCTTGTAGCGGTCCACCTGCTCGGGCGTGTGCGCATGATTGATGGGATTGAGCAGCCCGAACAGATCGTGAGCCTCGTCGCCCTGACCGAGTTTGGCAAAGGCCATGATCGCCCACATCGCAGCGTGGCTATACTGTCCGCCGTTCTCGCGCAGACCCGGCGGATAGCCCTTGATGTAGCCTGGATCATGCGGGGTCTTGTCGAAGGGTGGTGTGAAGAGCAGGGCCAGGCCATCGTCGCGGCGGATCAGATGCCGTTGCAGGGATGCCATGCCGGTCGCAGCCCGCGATGGATCGGCGGCGCCGGACAATACAGCCCAGGATTGGGCGATGGAGTCGATCTGGCATTCGTCGCTCAGTTTTGAACCGAGCCAGGTACCATCGTCAAAGGTGGCGCGGCGATACCATTCGCCGTCCCAGGCATGGCGTTCAATCGCTGCCTTCACGCGAGCCATATGGGTGCGCCAACGTTGTGCGCGCTCAGGGGCGCGAGCTTCGGCCAGGGGCAAAAACAGCGTGATGGTGCGGATGAGCAGCCAGGCGAGCCAGACGCTCTCGCCCTTGCCGCCTTCGCCGACCCGGCTCATGCCGTCGTTCCAATCGCCGGTGCCCATCAATGGCAGGCCATGTTCGCCGGTCAGCTCGAGGCACTGGTCCAGCCCGCGCGCACAATGCTCGAACAGGGTCGCGGATTCTTCCGCAACCATCGGCTGGAAGAATGCATCGTGTTCCTCTGGGCGTAAGCGCGGGCCTTCAAGGAAGGGCAGGTTTTCGTCGAGGACGGCGATGTCGTTTGCCGCGGCGACATAGGTCGCGGTAGCAAAGGCGAGCCAGACGCGGTCGTCAGAAATCCGCGTGCGAACCCCTTGGCCCGATTGCGGCAGCCACCAATGCTGGACGTCACCTTCGGGGAACTGGCGGGCGGCCGCGCGAAGCAGATGGTGCCGGGTTTCGTCGGGGCGCGCAAAAGTCAGCGCCATGCCGTCCTGCAACTGGTCGCGGAAGCCATAGGCGCCGCTGGCTTGATAGAAGGCCGAGCGGGCCCAGACCCGGCAGGCCAAGGTCTGATAGAGCAGCCAGCCATTGAGCATGATGTCCATGGCGCGATCCGGCGTCTTGACTTGGATGGCGCCGAGCAGCTCGCGCCAATGGGTTGTGACCTCGGCCAGAACCTTATCAAGGTCCGCGCCGCGGTAGCGGGCGATCAGGGTCTGGACAGCCTCGAGCGAACTGCCCTGGCCAAGGAATGCGACGATCTCGATGGTTTCGCCGACGCCGAGTTCAATGACCCGCTGTAACGCGGCGCAGGGATCCAGCCCGGCGCCGCTGCCGCCCGACAAAGGAGAGCGTCCCAGCAGCGCGGTAGGTGCAGCCAGGCTGCCATGACGGCCGATGAACTCGGTGCGGTCAGCCGTCCAACCGGTCTGGTGACCACCGAGGTCCATGAAGGCGATCCGGCCGGAAAATGCAGGGCTCCAGGGATTGTGGGCGAGGATGGCCCCTGTAGCTGCATCGACGTCCGTCGCAATGAACGGCGCCGAGGCGCCGCGCGACGTCCCAAGCACCCATTCGGCGTAGCTGGTGAGCGACAGGCGTCGGGCCCGGCCCGATTGGTTGGTGAGGGTGAGGCGCGAAATCTTGATTGGATCAGCCAGCGGCACATATTGCAGCAGATCGCTCGCGATGCCGTTGGCCGTGTGCTCGAAGCGGCTATAGCCAAAGCCGTGGCGGGATATATAGGTGCCGCCGTCGCGGATCGGCTGGGCCGTCGGGCTCCAGAGGTCACCTCTGACTTCGTCGCGGATGTAGAACGCTTCGCCGGTCGGATCGGTGACGGGATCGTTGGACCATTGCGTCAGCTGGTTTTCGCGGCTGTTTTCAGCCCAGCTATAGCCGCTGCCTTCGGTGGAAACCTGGAAGCCGAAATCAGGATTGGCAATGACGTTGATCCATGGGGCTGGGGTGTTCTGGCCGGTGTTGAGGACAGTCACATACTCGGTGCCGTCCTTGTCGAAGCCGCCCAGGCCGTTGAAGAACTCCAGCGCTGGTGCCGGCAGGATGACAGGCTCACCAATCCGATGTCCGCGCACCAACAGGGGCGGGGCTGCCGCTGCTTGCACCAGGTCGAGCTGGTTGGCGATCGAGCCGTGATGCGCGTTGAGAACCACTCTGGCCACCGACCGGAGCAGGGCGCGTGCTTCGACGCTCATCAGGTCGGCGCGCAATGTGTAGACAGCGCCTTGCCCGAGCGGCTCGCCGAAACTCGGCCGCAGCTGGCTGCTGCGGACTGCGGTCTCAATGGCAATCTGCAGATCCTGCACATAGGACGAGCCGCGCTCGTTGATGATGACGAGATCGACGCCGAGCCGCTTCATCCGCCAGTATTCCTGGGCCCGCAACAATTGGCGAACCTGGGCGATGTCCTGGAGATCCTCGATGCGCAGCAGCACGATGGGCAGGTCGCCGGATATGGACAGCGGCCAGAGGCCCGACTGGGAACCGGCGCCCTTGCTGATCAAATCCGAGGGTGGGCGGAAGCGGCGGTCGGCATAAAGGATCGGCGCGGCCAGGCGCTGGAAGTCGGCGGCCTCCAGTGCCTCGACATCCAGGTGACGCAACTGCACCTGCGCCTGGGTCCAGGCCAGGGTTTTGGCGCGCTCGAAGGCGCTGCGGTCATGGTGCTTATCGAGCAAATCCAGCAGCTCGGCACGCGAGGCGGCGACGATGGTCCAGAAGGCCACGCGCGAGACCTTACCAGGCACCACCCGCAGGCGGCGGCGCAGCGAGAAGATCGGGTCCAGAACCGTGCCGACCGTATTCGAGAGCGGCTCACCCGTTCGGAGCACGGCCGCATCACCGAGCGCACCGGCCTTACCGATGAAGCGCGCTCGATCGGTTTCGTATTGTGGGTCGGCCGCCAGTTCGCCTTCCACCACCGCGAAATGGGCGGCCCAGACTTCCGGCTCGGTCGCGGAGCGGGGGCGGCGGGTGGCAATGATGGCGTCGAACTCGGCCAGATGCTCGGTCTGCACGAACATCTTGGCGAAGGCGGGATGGGCATTGTCAGTCGCCGGGGTGGTGAGCACGACTTCGGCGTAGGAGGTCAGCTCGATTTCGCGGGCGCGCCGGCCGGTATTGGTCAGCGTGACACGGCGGACTTCGCCATCATCCTCGCCCGAAACCAGCACATCCATCGCCGTGGTCAGAGCGCCATAGCGGCGCGTGAACTCGGCATGATCTTCGCCGAAGATGATCTCGTCATGATCGGCATCATTCTTGACCGGCTGCGCGCCGGCGGACCACACATTGCCGCTCTGCACATCGCGGAGAATGATGAAGGAGCCCCAGTCGTCACGGGTCGCGTCTTCGCGCCACCGGGTAATGGCGATATCGCGCCAGCGGCTATAGCCCGAACCGGCGGCGGTGAGCATCACCGCATAGCGCCCGTTCGAGAGCAAGTGCGTGATGGGCTGGCCGCCCGATGGCGCGTGCAGGCGGCGCACGGCGGGGGCCTCCCCGATGGCCTCTGCCGGTGAGGCTTTGACCTCCTCGGCGCGCGGATGGGTGGTGACGATGTCGCGCGGCACGCGTTCCTGCAGCAGCAATTCGCTGGCCCGGATCATCGGCTCGCGGTGGAAGCGGTCGCGCATCTGGCCATCCAGCAGCGTGTTGGCGATCGCCACGATGGTCATGCCCTGGTGGTGGGCCATGAAGTTGCGGACGATGGCTACGTCCTTGTTTTCCGGAACGCGCGAGCGGGTGAAGTCCAGGGCTTCAAAGAAGCCATAGCGACCGTTGGCACCCATCTCGGCGAGGCGCCGATAGTTGCGCAGCGCGTCATGCGGATCGACCATGGTGGCCAAGCCGGTCGCATAGGGCGCAATCACCGCATTGTCGGACAGGCCGCGCTTGAGGCCGAGGCCGGGCACGCCGAAATTGGAATATTGGTAGGTGAATTCCATGTCACGGGCATTGTAGGCGGACTCCGAAATGCCCCATGGCACCCCCAGCGAGCGCCCATAGGCCTGCTGGCGTTCGACCACGAGGCGGCTGGTTTCTTCGAGCAGGCTCCCCACCGGCTCGCGCATCACCAGTGACGGCATCAGATATTCGAACATCGAGCCGGACCAGGAGATCAGCGCCGAGCCATTGCCCAGCGGGGTAGCCGCCCGACCCAGGCGGAACCAATGCTGGGTGGTGATATCGCCCTTGGCCACGGCGAAGAGGCTCGCCAATCGGGCTTCAGACGCCAGCAGATCGTAGCAGCTGGGATCGAGGCTGTTATCGACCAGCGAATAGCCGATCGACAGCAATTTTCGGTCCGGATCGAGCAGCCAGGCAAAGTCCATGGCCAGCGCCATCTCGCGCGCCGCATCGGCCAGCCCCTGCAGGCGATCGGCCAAGGCGGTCGCCGGGGCGCCCGCTTGCAACAGGTCGCGCTCATGCTCAAACGCCGTTCGCCGCAATGCCTCGCACCAGAACACCAGATCGAGCGAGCTGTCATGCCCCACCAGCGGGATGAGGTCCTGCGCCGCCTTGGCGGCCTTTTCGGCCATTCGCCTGAGTGTGGGCGACAACGCATCGGTGGTGCGGGTGGCGTTGAGTTCGGCTTCTATCTCATCAAAGGCTGTCGCCAGCTTTAGCCCAGCCTCGCCCTGTGCCGCGGGCAAGTCTGCAAGTGCCACACGCGCCAGTTGCAGTGTATCGGCCAAGCCAGCCCGGCTATCGAAAGCCAATGGCGCCAAAATCCACTCTTCGCAGGCATTGGCCAGGGCGATCAGGTGCCCGGCCAGATTGCCGCTATCGACGGATGACACATAGATCGGGTCGAGCGACCGCAAATCCTGGGTGTCGTACCAGTTGAACAGATGGCCGCGGAACTTGGTCAGCCGACGGATCGAGGCAAATGTCGCCTCGAGGCGCTCGATAGTTTCGGTGGTTCCAGCCCAGCCAAAATCCCGGGCCGCAACGGTCGAGAGCAGATAGAGCCCGATATTGGTGGGAGAGGTTCGGTGAGCAATGGCAGGCCGCGGGTCTTCCTGGAAGTTGTCCGGCGGCAGCATGTGATCGGCTGGCGTGACGAAAGTCTCAAAGAACCGCCAGGTGCGGCGTGCGATCAGGCGCAATTGGTCGGCGTCTGTCCCGGACAGAACCAGACGCTTGGGCAGAGTGGGCGCACGGCTGGCCCAGAGCGCCAGCGCCGGCGCTAAAAGCCAGAGCAGGGCAAACGGCAACACCAGTGGCCAGGACGCGGGCGCAATCGCCACAGCGCTGGCGCAGATGACGAAACCCAGCACCGTACCGGGCGCCATTGTCCGGTAGAAGCCGAGCAGGTTCAGCCGCGGACTGCCCATCGATTGGGCCGCGGTGGTCCATTCCAGCAAGTGCCGGCGGGTGACGAACAGCCGTGTCAGCGTGCGGACGATGGCGTCCCCCATGCGCCACGCCTGATCGGGCAGGAAAGCGATGGCGAGAAATGTCTGTGTGGCCGCGAGGCGCAGATCCGCAGCCACCGCGCCGAAATGGTCGCGCAGCCGGACGCCGGTACGGCGATGCAGCACCGACAATAGGGAGGGTAGAAACGCCGGCAGCGCCATGGTGCCGAGAACGATGAGCACGCCGAGAACGCCCGGCCACACCGGCAACAGCCAGCTCAGCCCCAGGCCCATCAGGGCAAGCGGTGCCAACAGGGAGCGGCGCAGATTGTCGAGCATCTTTCCACGCCCGACCGCGGGAACCCCGTGGACGCCGGACTGTCGTTTGAACAACCAGGGCAGCAATTGCCAGTCGCCGCGGGTCCAGCGATGCTGCCGCTTGCCCGCAACGTCGTAGCGCGAGGGCGCCCCTTCGACCACTTCGATATCGGAGGCGAGGCCCGCCCGTGCAAAAATCCCCTCGAACAAATCGTGGCTCAGCAGGGCGTTTTCCGGGACGCGCCCCTCCAGCGCTGCCTCGAAGGCGTCAACGTCATAGATGCCCTTGCCGGTATAGGAGCCCTCGCCGAAGAGATCCTGATAGACATCCGAAACCGCCGCCGCATAGGGATCCATGCCGCCGGGCCCCGAGAAGGCCCGCTGATAAAGCGAACCTTCATTGCCTTGAGGTAGCGACGGGGTGACGCGCGGCTGCAGGATGCCGTAGCCTTTGATCACGCGTTTCTCGGCTATGTCGAATTGCGGGCGATTGAGCGGGTGCGCCATCTTGCCGATCAGCCGCAGCGCAGCCTCACGCGGCAACCGCGTATCGGCGTCCAGAGTGATGACGTAGCGCACATCGCTCGGAACATGGGGCGCAATGCCGGCAATCGGCGCGAAGGTCGTGTCGGTCGCCCCGCGGAGCAGCCGGTTGAGTTCGTGCAACTTGCCGCGCTTGCGCTCCCAGCCCATCCATTTGTCTTCATTGGCATTAAACACCCGCCGCCGATGCAGCAGGATAAAGCGATCTCCGGCGGGGGCGGGGCCATAACGCTGGTTCAGCTTGTCGATAGCAGCAGCCGCCACAGCCAGTAAGGCAGCATCGCCGTCGACGATTTCCTGGTCGGCATCCATGCCGTCCGGCAATAGCGCGAACACCAGATCGCCGCCGGCGCCAGCCAGATGGTGCACCTCCAACCGCTCGACCTGCTCGAGCAGGTCGGCTTCATCGGTCAACAGGGTCGGCACGGCGACCAGCGTGCGCAGTGACTGGGGGATCCCCTCGGTCAGCTCCAGCCCCGGCAGCACCGTCGCCCCAAAACTCCAGGTGACGCCGCGGTTGATCAGCGCAGTGGCGACCTCGGTCATCGGCAGGAACACCAGGATCGCAAAGGCTATCAGCCATCCCGCCGTCCCGCCAATCACTGCCAGCGCCCAGAGCGACAGCGCCAGCAACAGTGCGGTGACCAAAAGAATGGCGCCGATATAGCCGCCAATGCCCAGTCGGACATTGAACCGGCTGATCAGCAGCCGGGGCGGGGCGCGAAACGCAATCGTGCATTCGAGCGCCGGCCGGCCTTCGGCGATCAAGTAATAGCCCGGGTCGGTGGTGCGCTCGGCATCGACAGCGTCGGGCTCCTCCAACGCCGCTTTTAGCGCCTCGTCGGCGACGTCGAGTTCGGTGAATGCCGAGCCGCGGGCGAGTTGCTCGATGGCGCTGCGGTAAAGATTGCGGGTGGCAAAATCCATCTCGCCGAACGCGCTGCCCGCGCGCAGCCGGGCGTCGACCAGACTGACGCTTTCGAACAGATCCGCCCAGTCGATATCGGAGATCAGCCGCATGCTGGTGATGACATTGCGCACACTGACATTGGAGGTGCCTTGGCGCTGCTGGGCGTGCTGCACCACGGTTTCAACCGAGGTGCCCTGCAAGCCTAGCCGTTCTTCCAGCCAGCCCAGGGCAGGGGTGGTCCTCGGGTCGCGGTCGCGCAAGCGCTTGGCCAACTGGGCGGCAAACACTTCGGAGAGCGGTGCCGACGAGCGCAGGGCGATGTCGTTGTCCAATGCAGATCGGGCATTGCCAGACGTCAGCAGTCGATTAGCCAACTCATCGGCGTCGGCGCGCTTGATCCGCCCGATGCTCATCTGGTCGGCCAGGCGACGGAGGTTTTCGATGAGAACAATGCGCAGGGTGATGGCCACGGCCCACAGCTCACCAATGGTCAGCGGCTGCACCCGCTGGTAAGCCGCAATGAAGCGAACCAGGGTTTCGGGATCGAAATGGCTGTCGGTGTGGGCGACGAACGCCCAAGCCAGCCCGAAGACGCGCGGATAGCCGGCAAACGGTCCCTCGGCGAGCTTGGGCAATTGGCGATAATAGCCGGGCGGCAGGTCATCCCGGATTTCGCGGATCTGTTCTTCGATCAGGTGATAATTGTCGAGTACCCATTCAGCAGCGGGCACCACGTCGCGGCCCCTCTCCAGTTCGGCCGCACTGGCGCGGTAGGCGGCGAGCAGCACCGCTGCATTGTCGGTGAGACGCGCATGCAGCGACAGCACGCGCGGCGGCGCATTGGTGACCGGCTGTGCGGCGGCCAGGCTTTCGGCATGTTGTTCAAGCCGTTCGACCCCGAATAGTTCCTCCCGCACCGGTGCTGTATCGCTCCAGACCAGAGATGATCGGGGATATCCAAAGGCGCGGCGCAGGGGCGAAATCATAAGCATCGGCCCTTGCCGTTCTCAGGCCGCGCTCCAGCCCATATCCACCGGCAGCACAGCGCCATTGAGATGCCGCGCCTCATCGGAGGCGAGAAACAACACCGCATTGGCGATATCAATCGGCTCAAGCATGCCGGGATTGCTGGCGTGATACGCGTCAATCCGGCCCAGCGCGGCTTGGTCGAGTGCACTGTCCTTGACACTATCCATGATGTTGGTACTGACCCCACCGACCGCCAGCGCGTTACAGCGCAGACCCAGCTTAGCATATTGGTAGGCCGTACTTTTGGTCAGCCCGACAAGCGCGTGCTTGGACGCCGTGTAAGCCGCACCCGCGGCGCCACCACCAATTGCGGCGGCCGAGGCGATGTTGACGATCGAGCCGCCGCCCTGTTCCAGCATCAGCGGTACCGCTCTGCGCATGGCGAACATCGGCCCATCGACATTGACCGCCATGCAGCGCCGCCAGGTGGCATTGTCGACATCGGCCACCGATTGAAACAGATCCATGACGCCAGCATTATTGACCAGGATATCGATGCGGCCAAATTCGGAAACTGCCCGATCGACCATCGCCACGCAATCAGCCTCTTCGGCGACATTGCCGCTGATGCTGACGATGGGGCCGCCAATCTGCCGGACTGCCGCTGCAATAGCGTCGGCGTGCCAGTCGGCCCCAACGACTTTGGCGCCTTCGGCGATGAACCGGGTGGCAATGGCCAAGCCGATGCCTGACGCTGCTCCGGTGACAACGGCGACCTTATCCTGGATGCGCATTGGCAATGATTTCTCCTAAAAGGCACCGAATTGGAACGCACGATTGCACCAATCTGAGTCAACCCATGGTCCGACGCACATTCACAAACTTTAATGGGAAAGCAGGGTGGGCACGCGCAGATCGGTTAGAATGCCCTTGGTCGCGCCGCCCAGCACGAAGTCACGCAGTCGCGAGTGGCCATAGGCACCCATAACCAACAAGCCGGCATTCGCCGCTAGCGCTTCATCCTGCAAGGTCCGGGCGATTGGCCGGCTGTGGCCAACAATACCTCGGGCCTCTGCGGGGATACCGCGCCGCCCAAGATGCTCCGCCAGACGCTCGGCCAGCTTATCTTCCTCAAGCGGCTTTTCGTCGGTTACGGTCGCGACGATGACTTTCAGCGCCTTGGCCAGGAAATGTTCGGCATCAGCCACGGCACGAGCAGCAACCGCGCTGCCATCCCAAGCAATGACGATGGTGCCGTAATTGGGTAACTCCACCCGCTCGGGCAACAGCACGACCGGCCGCCCCGAGCCAAATATCACAGCCTCGATGACGCTCCTGCGGGCTGCATCTTCGCCGTTCCAGCCGAACAGCGTAAGATCATGGTACCGCGCCTGGTCGGCAATCACGTCGCCAAAAGACTCGGGAATGCGTTCGATTCGGCCCGAACGGAACCCTACGCCTGCGGGAGCGGCCAGATCGGCGATCGCCTGGGTCAGGCTCGTCCCCCGCACCTGGCACGCATTCCTGATATCCCGCACCATTCCCGGCACATCGATAACCAGACCCGTCAGCATGTTTGTGGGCGGTCGAAAGCTTGGCTCCAGGGAGAGAGCATGGATATCCGCTCCGAGATGGCTGGCGGTATGAACGGCGAGCTGGCCGACCTGTCCGGCTGCGGTATCGGGATAGGTAATCAGCGGAACCAGTGCCTGCAAAGTCATTGCCGCCTCGTGTTTTTGGGATTGAAAGCTCTTCATGACCGGATGTCCTGACGCCATGGCAGTAAGACCATAGGTCGATCGGAACAGACCGTCTTGATTTAGGTCAACAACTGCTTTGATACGAATATGGTTGCGGCCGCGCCGGATTTGCCGGCGCAGTGTCCGAAGAACTTAGAGCACGATTACACGCCGGATCGTTTGCTCGCGCGCAAGGAGAGCACGTGTCTGGGAGTAAGATTGTCGCACTGGCGGTGGATCTGCCCGCATTGGCGGCGTGGCATTAGCTTCCGTCATGTCCGCGAACGTAGGGTTGGTCGTGGGGCTTGCGCGTGAGCGGCGCAGCGTATTCCAGCATGCATATAATTCCCGATGTCGTGACGATCACCATGTAGTCGGCGAGTGGAGCCGCGAGGGGACGAATAAGTCCCGGCATCGATACCGTGAAGGATGGATCAATCCTGTTGGAACTGCCGCCACCCAGCCAAATGAGACGCAGGTCAATCAGCAGCCTCGTTTCGGCGACACCCTTCGCAGCCCAGCTTTATAAAGGTGCCGAAAAATCAGTGGGGATCCGACGTAGTGCCTGGGGTGGGAGAGGTGCAACCATATCGGCTGCCACCGGTTGACGGTTTGTTGTGTTCAGGTGGAATGGCTAAAGGGGCTGATAGGTGACGTTGGAAATCACATTGACGATAGGCATGGTCTCCGCGGCTTCCAAAGCCCTTGAAACTCGCCATTACACGGCTTTCCTGGGCGAAATGGTCGAAAGGACAGACGAACAATGATCATTGAGTCCTCGGATCAAGTGCCTCGTGTTACTCTACTTAGGCGCTTTCCAGTGCCCAGGAATTTTAAGGTTACGCGGGAATCGCGCATCGAAACCGGTAAGGTATGGGCTGCTCCGAGCGGCGCCACCCGGGTAAAGACGTTCGAGATTTATCGCTACGATCCTGATTTTGAAGCCAACCCTAGGATCGATACGTTTGAGGTCGATCTCGACGATTGCGGCCCGATGGTTCTGGACGCTCTCGTCTGGATCAAGAACAAGATCGACCCAACGCTTGCCTTTCGCCGCTCCTGCCGTGAGGGCGTTTGCGGTTCTTGCTCCATGAACCTGAATGGTACGAACTGGCTCGCCTGCACGAGATACATCTCTGATATGGCTTCGCCGGCCACCATCTACCCTCTGGCAAATATGAGGATCATCAAGGACCTGGTTCCAGATCTCACGCATGTCTTTGCGCAATATTCGATGATCGAGCCATGGCTTAAGACTAAGACACCGGTCCCCCAGATTGAACGGCTGCAATCTCCTGAAGAGCGCAGTAAGCTCGACGGCTACTACGAGTGCATTTTGTGTTTCTGCTGCACCTCAGGCTGTCCAAGTCATTGGTGGAATGGCGACCGCTTCCTTGGCCCGGCCGTACTGCTCCAAGCTTATCGCTGGCTGATCGACAGCCGCGATGAAGCCAAAGGGGAGCGGCTCGACGGTCTCGAAGATCCATTCCGGCTTTATCGATGCCACACCATTCTCAATTGCACTCGGACGTGCCCGAAGGGTCTGAACCCCGGGAAGGCCATTGCCGAGATCAAGAAGATGCTGATCGAGCGTAAAATCTGACTCGTAAAACGAAGAAGGTCTAAAATGACCGACCAAAGAATCCAAAGGGTCCGCCCGCTTTCTCCCAATATCCAGATCTACAGGCCCGAACTTACCTCGGTCTTGTCGATCGGCAATAGGATCACTGGCATTGTCTTAAGCATTTATTCCGTGGGCCTCGTTTTCTGGCTACTTGCCGCGGCGGCCGGTCCGCAGGCCTACTTAGCAATGCACGCGTTCATTGGCTCATGGGCCGGAAAGATACTATTGTTGGGGGGGACATTCTCTCTCTTCTGGCATCTTTGCGGCGGGATTCGGCACTTGATCTGGGACACTGTCCACGGGTTTGAGCTTCGGTCGATCTATATTTCAGGGTGGGCTGTTGTCATAGCGAGCGTGTTGCTCACTGTGTCAGCGTGGACCATTGGCTTGTTCTTCATAGGATAAATAAATGGACGGGCAGGATACACGCACCCCATTCTCTCGCGCTATCGGACTTGGCTCGGCAAGGCACGGCGTCGAACATTGGTGGGCAGAGCGCGTTTCAGCTGTCGCGCTCATTCCGCTGACCCTATGGTTCGTCGGTTCAATGATCGCTTATTCCAACAGCAGTCATGCGGTTTTCATTACATGGCTGAAGTCACCGCTTGCCAACATTCCAATGATATTGCTTTTGATTTCGCTGTTTTATCACACCGCGCTCGGCTTGCAGGTTGTGATCGAAGACTACGTTCACTCCGGGGTAAAATTCATAGCAGTAATTGCGGTTCGACTTGGCTGCTTCGCACTCGCATCCGCCGGGATCGTGGCCGTGCTGCGGATCGCCTTCGCCAATCAAATCTGACCGTGGCCCCAACGACCGCGAAAGCGTCTGCATTAAAGTTTGAAAGCGGCTGTGTGGGTCGGCGCCCCATGATCTAACCAGGAGACAACGTGATGTTCGTTGAAATTTTATTGCCTGCGGCGCGCGAAAGACTGGTCACCATCGCTGAAGACGCTCCCCTGATTAAAGCAGCGCAACTTCTTCGATCGGGAACCGATATCCTCGCGGTGTGCAATTCCAGCGGGGTGTTGCTGGGGGTCATTACGAAAACGGATGTGGTGAGCCAGATCAGCCAATGTCAAGGAGCAAGTTGCATCAGACCCGCCTCGTTGGCGATGACGCAAGACGTCATGCTGTGCCGGACTGGGGATTCTCTGGAAGACCTGTGGGCCCGCATGAATGAGCGCGCCTTAAAGAATGTTCCTTTCGTGGACCAGGATACCCAGCCCGTAGGAATTTTGAACGCCAGAGACATGCTCCAGGCCTTGCTGAAGGAGTCGACAAACGAGGAAGCCATGATGCGGGATTATGTCATGGGTGTCGGATACCGCTAAGGCCCGTGCTATTGGCTTACGGAAAACTTCATATGCCTGATAAAATCCCCGATGAACTAACCTCTTCAAATCAGCGTCAGCGGGCGCTGTCCAGATGGGACAATGAAGGCGGGGCGGTCTGTCCTGAGCCGCAGGCTTATGTGACATCTGACCAAGAAAATCATGAATATCCTCCGCTGACCAATGCCGAATTGGTCCACCTTCGTATCCGAGTCATCGCGCTCGAGAACCTTGTAATTGCCCTGTTGGCAGAAGCCTCGGATCGTCAGGCTGATCTTGCGCGGGAAATGGCAGGCTACATCGCTCCGAGGCCAGGATATACCCGGCATCCCCTGACAGTTCGCGCGGCGGAGCATATGACCGATCTTATCGATCGAGCCGCAAAATTCCAGTCGCCTCCGCCTTCTGCCGCACCCTACAAACGCACGCCGGTGTTTGATGAGAAGACCCTTCCTGAGCGACTGCGCCGAGAGCATCGGACAAAAGCCGGCGTCTGGGGCGTTATCCGGGTGCTCGATGGCCGACTGCGCTATCAAGTGCTTGACCCACCGTCGGAGCAGGTCCTCGAGCCCGGACTTCCTGGTCTGGTGTTACCCGACCAACCGCACCGTGTTGAGCCGCTCGGGCAAATGCGCATGCAGGTGGAATTCTATGACCAAATGCCAGACCTATAGTGTCAAATGGCCCGACAATAGTGTCCTTTCGGGAACGGCGGCCAGGCCCGTGCCCTTCGCCGATTGATGCGATCCAAGGTGATCGATGATGCAGCCTTAGGAGGCAATGGCCTGCGGCGACCTCGAGATCGTGTATCGGCCATGCCGCTGTTTCCCGCCACAATCACGACGCTGTTTCCGAGCCGGTCGGTCCCCGTGGTGCACAATTGGTCGATCACAGCGTTCGTGCTAGGTATGATCGGGGGCCTCACCGTTGGTGACTGGCATTCAGCAGCAGCGGGACGGTTTTAAGGCAGATGAGGAAGCAAGCAATTCCGAGTCTACCACACTATGGTCGTTGGATGAGATCGTCGCTCCTTCTGGCCGGGGGCATAGTCGCTGCGACCTTTTTGGTCAGCCCCGCATTCGCGCACGTCAAATGGTTTGCGCCCTACATCGTCGGCGCCTCCCCGCAGCCGGCTGGGAACACACTTACCAATACGTGGTTTTGGCTCGCCATCGCCCTGGTGCTCATTTTCTTCGTCGCAACGCGAGCCGTCGAGAAATCGCCATTGGGCGAAACAGTCCTCCTCGGCATGGACAAGGTGGCCAAGCCCCTGTGGACGAGACTTGACGACTTTGTACGCGCCGTCATCGGCGTATTCTTCGTGGCCATCTTTGCAGTCGGCGGCATTTATCTCACTCCAGACCTGAAAACCCCTTATGAATGGGTGTCGTGGATCCAACTGCTGATTGCTTTCGGCGTATTCTCGCGAAAAACGATGCCGTTCTCGGCAGCAGGAATCATTCTGCTTTGGGTGCTGGCACTCACCGAATACGATTTTTTCCATCTGTTGGACTATCTTGCTTTGGGCGTCGCCGTGGCGGGCTATCTCGTGCTCGCTGCGTCGAAGAACGAAGAGTGGCGCCGACACCGTTTCGAAGTGCTTCGCTGGGGTGTTGCCATCGCGCTTATGTGGTCAAGCCTCGAAAAGTTCGCCTATCCGGAATGGTTCTATCCGCTCGTTCTGGAGAAGCCCTTCCTTACTTTCGGCATGCCGCGCGACGTGTTTATACCAATGGCGGGAGTCGCCGAGTTTACCATGGGATTCGGCCTGCTCTGGACGCCGTTGGTGCGGCGGCTCTCAGCTATTTCGCTCTTTTTCATCTTCAACGCTGCGGTCTATCCGTTCGGGCGCATCGACCTCGTTGGACATGCGTTGATCATGGCGATCATCGTCGCCATTGCTGCCGATCCGGAACGACAGCTGCACTTCTTTCCCAAAATTCGAAAGTCGTTGGCGGGTGTACCTTCGGCACTCGCCGCAGCGCTCCTGGTTTTCGCGACCGGCTATTGGGGCCTGCATCTCGTCTTTTATGGCGCCGGGACAGATGCGGCCGTATCCACAACCGAAATGGCGACCCACACGTTCGACCCTGAAAATCCCCACTCTGTGCCCGGCGGCGTTGCGCCAGTAGGCGAAACGGCCGCGACACCGACGACTGGCGCAGCCGCGACGGCCCAGTTCGAGACGGTGATGGATACAATGCATCAGCCGATGATGGATGGCATTATGGACCCCGATCCGGACGTGGCGTTCATCCGCGGTATGATCCCTCACCACCAAGGGGCCATCGATATGGCACGAGTGGAGCTAAAGTACGGAACCGATCCTGAGAACCGCGCCCTGGCCGAACACATAATTTCGGAGCAGGAGCAGGAGATCGCCCAGATGAAGCGGTGGTTGGAAATGCGAAAACAGGCCACCTCGGAGTGACGAGCTGCTCCTCATCCACTGTGCCCTTCTGCATCAGCAGTATTTGGTTCCTAGCTTGAGAGAAAAGCGATCGATCCAGGGCCCCCTAAACTTCAAGGAAGGTGTGATTAATTTTCGAATAGCAGGTTGGAGGTTGGTCGAACCGCCGATGAGATTAAGAACTCGGATAAAGCCGGTAAAATTTTGATGCCGATACGACCAGTACGCTCGACGCGGCATGGATCGTGGGGCGGTTCGGACTGTTCCAATGGGACGTATTCTGGTGTCCGCTCCTGGGGGACAACATACGCCATCGAGGAATTCGGACGCTGGGCGAATGGGAATGCCGGTTCCGGAGCTATGGGATCTGACGTCGTGAAAACTGCGACCCGCTCCATAAATTTACCTCAGACGTCGCGATCCTTGCAACTGCTACGAACTTATATGGCCGCCGCGCCATCAGCGAGACGATCCACCGAGCAGTGTTGTTCGAATTGCCATCGGCATTCTTATGGCTCTGCTGGCCAGCTTTGACATGCTGTTCGTGGGAACCACCGCGGCTGTTATTGCCAGTACTGCGCAGTAGGGACTGGTCCTGCGCTTCCTGCAAACGGCGAACGTCCCTCGTAGTTCCTTCCACATCAATAGGCGCGTGGCATGGCCTGTCTCACTCCCCGTCGAGTTTATTTCGGACCTCGTTGGAAGATCTTAGGTGCAAGATCGTCGCGCCCGCGGGCGACAGATGCGCCAGCTCAATAGATATATCGACCGCTTCATCGAGCAGTGCGCGCAGAGGCACAGCGGCCGGATCGTGCGATAGGACGGCAATTGCCTGTTCGAGATGGTCCCTGACTTGCACATAAAGCGGGCGGGGCAGGGTGGTTTGCTTCATCGGTAACGCTCCACGGGCCCCAAGCGTACGGTGCGGCGCATGGGTTGCTAGAAAGCGAAAGTCTGCCGGACAATTTGACTGAATTTGTAGCACCAAATGAAAAGCCCGCGCCGAGTGGCAACGAGGCAGGCTTCGGAAGACGATTGCGCGAACTCGATACATGGCGCGCTCACCAAGACCGCCACCGCTTTCTAAACGAGCGATTAATTCACGGACAACACAACAACATCACAGGAGGCCACCATGGCCAAACTCAACTTCGCCCATGCGCTGGGCGAGGTGCTGGAGCACGAGGGTGGTTATGCCGTCATCCCGCCGACCCCGGTGGGGCAACCAATCTGGGGATCACCCATAAGACGCTGGCCAGCTGGCGCAAGGTTTCGCCCTGATGGGCCCCCCAAGGCCGAAGTCAAAGCCCTGAACCTCGCCAGCGTGACGCCGATCTACCGCAAGAACTATTGGGACGCGGTGCGCGGCGATGACCTGCCGGCCGGGCTCGATCTGGCGCTGTTCGACTTCGCCGTGAACAGCGGACCGGGCAGGGCAGCGATCACGCTGCAGACCAAGCGGCCATGAGCCGCCTCAGCGATGCAGAATTGTCGTCCCCAGCCGAGTATTCCGCTCCGAACGCGCCTTGCCGCAGTCATTCGGTGCAACTGGCAGACGAGGCGAGCGGGTCGCCATGTCGGGGGATTTTACCGCAACGGATCGGAGCTGTAAGGGACTGCCATGATGGCGGTGAACATGACATAGCCTAGGCCCCGTCTCGCAAAGCCGAGAACGCATAGCAGTCCGGCCAGCAGAACCGGGTCGAAATTCCACCGTCCCCACAGCGTGCCCGGTGACGGCGGCGGTCCACAATAGCTCATATTGAAGGAAAAGGCTGACGCTATGTCCATTCCATCCCAACTTGGAAAGTCTTCAGGAAAAGCTTTGGGGCATCCCGAGGTGCTCGGCTCCGAGATGCCCGCCGATCAAAGCTGGGCGGCCTCGCCACCCTGGGGCAGCGCATAGGCGATGAAGTAGTCCCCGATCGGGGTCTCCATGAAGGCGTGGCCACCTGCGTTGATCACCACGATCTGTCGGCCATTGGCCTCATAGGTCATCGGCGTCGCCTGGCCGCCTGCCGGAAGAACCGTCTGCCAGACTTCCTCGCCCGTCTCGATATCGATGGCACGCAGGATGTCGTCCGTCGTCGCCCCGATAAAGAACAGGCCCGAAGCGGTGATCACCCCGCCGCCATTATTGGGCGTCCCGATTTCCAGCGGCAACATGGAGGGGATGCCGAACGGGCCGTTCTTGCGCGCAGAGCCGAACGGGCGATCCCACAGCACTTCGCGTGTGTTGAGATCGATCGCCGCGATCCCGCCATAGGGCGGCTGCGAGCACAGCAGCCCCGTGAACGGCACCCGCCATCCCGCATTGACGCGGATACCATAGGGCGTCAGCGCCTGCGGGCTAATGCTGCCGTGGGATCCGCCGCCCGCATCCGCATCATAGTTCGGATCGGTGATCGGCAGCACGCCCAGGGCGTCCACTACCTCACGCGGGATGAGCTGATTGTAGTTGGGCATGTTGTTGTAGTTGGCGATCATGATGCCCTTTTCCGGGTCGATCGCCACGCCGCCCCAGTCCGAACCGCCATTATATCCGGGGAACTGGATCCAGGGCTGATCGACCGTCGGCGGCGTGTACGCGCCCTGGTAGGAAGCCTGGCGGAATTGAATACGGCACCAGAGCTGGTCGAGCGGCGTCGTGCCCCACATATCGGCTTCGGTGATGGTCGGCTTGAGCAGGTTGGGGAAGTCCGTCACATAAGGCTGGGTCGGCGAAAGCCGCTCGGGCTCGACCCCGCCCGGCGGCGCAGCACGTTCCTCGATATTGACCAGCGGCTCACCCGTCTCGCGGTTCAAGATATAGAACTGCGCCTGCTTGGACGGCATGACGATGGCCGGCACAGGGCCATCGGGAGTGGGAAAGTCCACCAGCGTGCCTTGACCTCCGAGATCATAGTCCCAAACATCATAGTGCACCGTCTGGTAGTGCCAGCGCACTTCGCCGGTCTCGACATCGAGCGCCACGATGGCGGTCGAATAGGTGCTTTCCTCGTCCGAGCGCTCACCGCCCCAATAGTCCACAGCCGAGTTGCCCATCGGCATATAAACCAGCCCCAGCTCGTCATCACCGGAGGCGATGGTCCACATATTGGGCGTGCCCGGGGTATAGATTTCCCCTTCGGGCGGCAGCCCGGTTTCACCTGGACGGCCCATGTCCCAAGCCCATTCAAGCTCGCCCGTCACCGCGCTATAGCCGCGAATAACGCCCGACGGCGCCTCGCGCGTCTGGCCATCGCTGACTTGGCTGCCCACGACCAGCACGTCCCTCACCAGGGTCGGAGGAGACGTCGGCGCATAAAACCCCGGTGCTGTATCGCCGATACCTTCAAGTAGGTTGACGATCCCGCCATTGCCGAAATCGGCGCAGAGCTGTCCCGTTTCAGTATCCAGCGCGATCATCCGTGCGTCATGGGTGAGGTTGACCACGCGCGTTGCGCACGGCTCTGTCTGGTCCGCCGTCGGATCCTCGAAGTATACGAGCCCCCGGCACGACGCGTTGTAGCCGATGGCGTCTACGGACGTTTGCGGGTCATAGGTCCAGTGTTCGGCGCCCGTCGCCGCGTCAAGCGCACTGATCTTGTTGAGTGCCGAGCAGAGATAAAGCCGGTCGCCGACCTTGACCGGCGTGTTCTGATTGCCGAACGGTTCGCCGTTCTCAGGCAGATCGCCGGTCCTGAATTCCCAGATCTGCTCGAGCTGGCCGACATTGTCCGGCGTGATCTGGGTCAGCGGCGAATAGCGGGCCGCCTTGTGCGTGCCGCCGTAAGCCGGCCAGTCCACGCCCGTCTCGAGCGACACATAGCTCGCAACCGGTTCTTCGGGTTCTACTGGCGCAGCCGGCTCTGTCGGCACCAGGGTTGGCGCAGGCGTGGCAGGAACCGCCGGATCAGCAGGTGTGGTCTCGCTGGCGGGGCCCGACGGAGCAGCTGCAGGCGGCGTCGCTTCTGGCTCCGTCTCGGCCGGCTGCTCGGTTTCCTGCGCAAATGCGCTATCCACGCTGTCCTGTGCCACGCCGATTGCCCCGAGCGCACCGGCCAGGGTTACCATCGCTGCGGCCATGCCGGAGCCGAAGCGCCGCACGGAGCCTCGAAGCACTGGAAGCGTCGTCAAAACCAGCAGCAGCACCACCGCAGGCGCGATGAGCCGAGGCACCTGCGCCCAGCCGTCCAGGCCCGCCTCCCAAAGCGCCCAGATCACAGTAGCGGCAAAAACGATGACATAGGTCCAGACCGCCGCCATCTCCCGGCGGAACAGAAAATAGGCGGTCAGCAACAGCCCGATCCCGGCGGGAAGGTAATACCAGGATCCACCAAGGGTGATTAGCCAAAGCCCGCCTGCCGCAATCGGAAGGCCAAATATCACCAGCGCCAAAGCCACCAACATCGTCCACCAGAAGCCCAAACCTTTACGGTTCGATCGTGACATTTCGTGCGTGGCCATGGATCCCTCCAACAAAGCAATGAAGCGCAACGCCACAAATTGGCCACGGTTCCGCATCGTGTCAGATTCCGTCCCCCGAAAGTACACAGAGCCGCGACTTTAGAAGGCGGCTGAACGGTCGATCAGGCACACAAATACCCCCATCAATTGTCCGGCGGCCAGCAGCAGCGTGTCGGCATTGCGCGCGCCCTCGCCACGCGCCCGAACATCCTGCTGTTTGATGAACCAGCCTCGGCACTCGACCCTGAACTGGTCGGCGAGGTCCTTAATGTCATCGGCCAACTGGCCGAGGAACGTGACCTGACCATGCTGCTGGTCACCCATGAGATTCGCTTTGCACGCGAGATTTCAGACCGGGTCTGCTTCTTTGATCAGGGCCAAATCCGAGAAGAAGGCACGCCTGAAGAACTCTTCAGCGACCCCAATGAGGACCGCACCCGCGAATTTCTCAAGGCAGTCTTGGACTAGCCGCAAATACGGGCCACTAGACGTCTCGATCCCTCCGATAGAGGCGTACCATGTTCACGGGCTGTCCAAGCATTTGCCAGTAGACCCGGGCGACCAGATCCTTCCTCGGCCCGCTGCGCACAACGTCAATGCCCAATGCCTGTCGTACCGCTGCCTCGGGCGATAGGACCCCCTCAACGATGATATCGATGGCGTCGATCATGACTGTTCTAAGATCCACGACGCGATAGGCCAAGGCCATTCCCAAAATCCTCTCGCTAGTCCGTCGGTTCAATACTGGCAGTGCCGCGCTCGAACAGCTTGATCTCCAAACCCTGCTTGTTGTAGCCGGGTTCACCCGCTGACAAATCAGGCAGCCGACGTCACATAGGCGCGTGGCCATTTCTTTTAAGGCTGCATGTCATCGATCTCAATGGTCCGTCCGGTCGTCAAGGTAGCTCTGTAGATCATCACACGTCCTCAGGTTCGCTCGCCATACCGCGGACGCTCTGGCATCGGAGGTCCCATGGCGTCCCCGATCGTCAGTACTCAGTGATCGGCATCGACAACAATCCCGCAGTGTCGATGCAGTCTTTGCCTCAGGGTACGGCAGTATTTTTCGATATTCGTGTGCCCTGCCGGGAAGCCCACTGCCTATTTTAGCAGTTACGGGGATGCTCCTATTCATAATTCGCAACCATCGGGGGCTCGGGCCGTTCTTCAGGCGCTAGTGGGGGCAAACCACTGCGGAGATGAAAATGAAGAATACCCTGATCCTAACTACGGCCGCCGTCTTTCTTGCGTCGATCGCTCTGCCTAGCTTCGCCCAGGATGCTGGTGCCGGCGCTGGAGTGACCGTCGAAACTCCGGCGGTCGATGCTCAGGTCGGCGTCGATGCAAATGCCGGAGACATGGCTGATGATACCTACGGCTCCGTGACGTCGTCGGTTGCAGGTTCGGCCGATGTCGACCTGTCCACTGTGGCCGATGAAGCCAGCGTCACCATTATTCTGCTGTCCTCGCTGCAGGGCAATGCCGACACCGAAGCTGCCGCGCTCGACGAGGCATTGACCGCCAATGCCGAGGCTATGACGACGCTGCATTCGAACATCGAAGCCAATGCGGCGATCAAAGCCAAGCTCGAAGCCGAAGGCCATAGCGCGGGCGATGTCGTTGCCGTGAAGAGCAACGCCGATGGATCGGTCATGGTCTATGTCGATGACCGCGCCTAGCCCACGATAGCCTAAACGCGCAAGAGGTCCATGGAGTATCAAGTTTCATGGGCCTCTTTCGTATGTCTTAGTCCTGCTGGCGCCGGCGCTCGGCAACGCGTTCGCGCCAGTGTCTCGTCTGAATTTGTCCGAGAACCAGGCGCCGAACCGTGTCTTCGGGGGTATCAACGCCCACCGATAGCATGAGGGTGCGCCCATCAATGCGAGCATGGATCGTTCCTGTTTCTACGAAGTACGTTGCCTTTATGGTCCGGCTGCCGTCCAAGACCTCAAGATCACGGACGATATGTTCTTCCTGCATGTTGGCCTCCTACGGGACCAGAATGCGGCAGGTTGGAGAGTGAGTCCAGTGGGCGGCAGTGTCCGCCTGAAGTCTTTGCTCGTCCCAAAAGGTGCATTCCATCACAGTGCCAAAAGGGTGCATCTAGGACAGGAAGTCGGGAGGGCCTATTGGGGCGCGCGCCCCTAGCCGTTGGAGGCATTGCTGCGTTACCGCCGTGAAACTGCCAGTTTAAGCCAGGCTATGGAAATGGGTGCCACGAAATGCGGTAGTATTGACGACATATGAGTCGCGCCGGGACGTCGAGCCGATGGTAGCCCTTGCTGTGCAGCGCGGTGAACGCTAGCGGCGCGCCATTCTCGCTTCGTGCTATATTCCATATGCGTGACGGTGAGACGCTAGGCCACTGCTTCGTCCTAAGCCTCGTCTTGCTCTCCAACGTTAACGATGGCCACCAGCCCAATGGCGGCTGCGGTTGGAGGCCGCTGCACTGGGGAAATTGCGGGTCTAAGTGCGGCGGAACGAAAGCGGAGGGTGAGCATTCTGGTCCCCAGGAGGCTGTTATGGCGAGCTACTCCAAGGACACCTTGCTAGCTTGAATTCCGACGCAGGTTGGGCCAGCGACAAGGCCCCTTTCGACAGCGGACATCAAGAACGACCCTATTGGCGCGCACCAGGAACACATGTTGAGGCAGCTTGATTGATGGTAACAGGATTCACCACCATCGGTCATTCCAGCCGAAACCTTGACGATTTCCTGGACATGCTGCGGGCGGCGCAGGTGGATTTGTTGATCGACGTCAGATCGTTTCCAAGATCGCGGACCAATCCCGTCTTTAATGCTGATCGACTACCGGCAGAGCTTTTCCCACTACAGATTGCCTACCGGCATGTCCCCGCATTGGGCGGTCGACGACCCAGACAGCAGGGGATTGAGGAGAACCTCAATTCCATGTGGAGGGTGCAGAGTTTTCACAACTATGCCGATTATGCCTTGGGCCACGATTTTGGAGTCGCCTTCGATGACGTCGTTAGCCTCGGTTGTGACCACCGCTTGGCCCTGATGTGTTCGGAAGCGGTTTGGTGGCGATGCCATCGACGGATAATCGCTGACTATCTCCTCCTAAACGGCCATGACGTCGATCACCTGCTAGCGCCTGGTCATTCTGACCGTGCTACACCAACCCCCGGCGCACAACTAACCGTTGGGGGGAAGGTGATTTATCCTGGCACGTAGGGCCCGTAGTCATGGGAACAATTTGGCCCATCGGCATGCCGGACCCAAGGAATGAAGTCCACCCTCGACCGTCTAAACGAATTGGCCGGCGGCATGGCCGATATCGTGACACGTTTCTCGCCGATCTCTGGAGTCAGCTGGCGCACGCCTGTAACCGTTCCCGCGCATAGGCCTCCGCAGCCGCAAACAAACGTTCTAAACGCCGGGACTGGTCTTGAACTTTTCGTTGGGTGGGTGTCCAAGTCCGCCATTGCAGACCTCCAGCACGCCGCCGACACTAGTGAGCGATGCTTCTCTATTGGCGAAGCTCTCAGCCATTGTTTCACGCAAGCCTTGGCACGTCGACTGCCGTGATCGGTAGTTGCGCTTTCCGACCGCCCGACGCGTGTCCCGAAACGACTGGCTCAAGCATGCATCTTGGCCAGACGCTTAGTTTGGCGGCCAGTGGCACCTAGATATGCGGTTCCATTACCATGGTGCGAAGCCGATGTTCCAATCTAGAATGAGCCGCGCCATCCGATCGCGAGAACGCGGCTCGAAGGGGCCGATGACCTATCAACATTTAGATCCAGTAGGGCGGGATGCCATAATAGTCGTAAACGCGGCGACCACTTTCTGGCGACCAATCATAGTCCTCCTCCCCAGCGTAACTCGGGGCACCTTCGATCTGCTCGCGCGCAATATCAACGCGATACCCGTCTAGCGACTCATCGTAGGTCAGTTTGGACCAGGGAAGGGGATAATGATCGTTGCCGATGCCGAAGAAACCGCCAAAACCAAGCACTGCATAAGATACGCGACCGCCCCGCTTCTCCAGGATTAGGCGTTCGATTGAGCCGACGTGTTGGCCGCTGGAATCGTACACTTTGGTTCCCTCCACCTTATCGCTAGCAATAAGGTCGTGAGTTTCTTTGATATTTGTGTCCTGGGCCATTTTTGTTTCCTCTCGCTGGGTTCACGGAACACAACGGTGCGAAGCGGCAGCGGTTCCAACTGCGAACCGTGTTGGATGCTACTCGGGGTGGGGAAGACCGAATATAGTCGGCGGGTGGTGAAGTCAGCCAAGGGAGACTTTGAGCTGATGGCCGAGTGGAACCGCCCGAGCGATTGCACACTCACCATCTCCTGGTTCACGTGCAGAGGTCTGCAATTCAGCATCGCTGGCGCGGGTTCAGTCCGACATCAACGCTGCCGCTCTGAAACGCTGCGCTCGAAAAAGGCGGGAGTTATTCGATCAAAATCGCCATTGCCGCGCGACCCAAATCAAGCTCATGATCTGGGTCGGTTTCTTATCTGGGACTTCGAAGATCATGGCCGATCATCCGTTTTTTGTGACATTCGCAACTGGGGTGGCGCACGCTGCGGGGCGACCGTTGATCTTTGCCATGGCTTGCGCAGGCATTGCGGCATGGGCTTTGTCGGGCCCAGTCTTTGGTTTCTCTCAAACATGGCAGCTGGTGATCAACACCGGCACGACCATCATCACATTTCTTATGGTGTTCGTGCTTCAGAATACTCAGAATCGAGATGGCGCTGCGGTTCAGGCCAAGCTCGATGAGTTGATACGAGTGAGCGCCGGCACGAACCGCCTAATTGGCTCCGAGCACTTGAGCGAAGAAGAATTGAAGCACGTTCGGGACGTCATCGCTTTGGCGGAAGCGAGGCAAGACCGGCGAAGCAATTAACGGTGCACGCGAGTGGTGAGTTTAGCATAATTACCGTGCTGCCGGCGCACCTCTCATCCAACGCCTCAGAGTACCCACCTGAGTAGGAGCAACGATAAGGGACGTCCGAGTGGAGTCTCGGGATGGCGATTCACCCGCCGATGTGAACATCGACCTGGACGCGGTTCATCAACGTATCGTACGCATATTTCAACAGTACCGGCGATTGGACAATCGGCACAGCGGTGCAAAATTCTATTCACCGCCATTGCCAGTCTAGCTGTTCCTAGGGCTCATAACCTAGCTGGATGGCGCCCCGCGCTTCCGAGGGGCGCCAATTTGCGCTACTTCGCCGAGGCGGTGAATCCACCTTCGTCACACATTTCGACGGTCAGAGTTTCCAGATCAATCTGTGCATCGGCCGCAGGCGCAGCGGCTTCCGCAGCTGGTGCTGCATCTGCTGCCGCCGGCGTTTCAGCGCCTGCCGCTGGTGCAGGTGTTGTTGCCTCCGCAGCGGGGGTCGCTGCACGAAGCTCGTCGCATTTGGCCTGTACAGCTTCGACCTGATCGGCAGGGACGGCGCTGCCGCCGATCATGTGCTCCTGCGCTATCGCGGGTGCCGACAACCCTAGGGCCGAAGCCAGAGCCAATGCCGATATCAGTGCTTTTGCGTTCATATTCTTTCTCCTCTTGCGCAGTTGGCTTCTTGCCAATGCTGATTGCAAACGCGGATGGAGAAGCGATGGTTGCGGCGTTGTTGGACCTAGGTATACACTCATCGTTTCTTTTGAAGAATAGGTTCTACAAACACTAATTGTCGGATATGGAAGACGATAATTTGAAAATGCACTATAGTTTTGTTCGACTGGATGACGATTAGCCTGTCACTTTCCTGTGTTTTTGCTATAATTGCGTCCCTTGCGGCAGTATGGTCGGCAAGGCGTGACGGGAACCGGCATGAGCGTGTCCGACAATGCGAAGTCGGGAGATCGAGACCACCGCCGCCGGGAGCGAGGTGAGCGCATGTCCTCGGCGAACGTGAGGAGTGTAACCCGGTATGTTTACCTGCGCGACCCGGTCGACCTATGGACCGTCTGGGATAATGACCGCAAAGAGCCAGCCGCACTGGCGGGCGACGTCTTGATGGGACGTCGCAGCTCCAGGCAGAAATAATACTGTGTGCGTTTCTGCAGACCTTGAACGATGCCGGCAAGAGCGCAACCCGCGTGGCTGATGTGTGGTGGCCAACGGCATAGGTTGATCGGGCGAAGCCACACCGGAGGAGGCTAGTAATTCACGCCGCTAGCGCCCGCTGCGTAAGACGGCAACGGCATTGCAAGTAAGCCTTGAAGGACAGTTGCGGCCATACTGATCATTGTCCACCTGAGCAGTGGCCATCGGCATCGACTGTGAGCCTGGCCACCCAACGCAGCTATTCAGGGTTCGATTTGCCGTCTCGGGCGATCACACGATGCGCCAGTACCCGCAATGCCGCTAGCACCAGCACCGCCAACAGCGCCACTCCGAAAGCTACCAAATAGTATCCCAGCGCCGAGGCAATCCCCACCGTGCCGGCGAGCCACATTCCGGCCCCGGTTGTCAGGCCCTGGACGTTACTGCCACTCCGAAAAATCGCTCCTGCCCCGAGAAACGCGATGCCGGCCGTCACGGCTTCAACCGCGCGGATCGGGTCGACCCGCGAGCTGCTCGCATCCCCCAGCGTATGATAGATTTCAAAGGCCAGTATGGTGAACAGTGCAGCCGCTACGCAAACAAGAATGTGGGTCCGCAAACCAGCGTTGGCGCTATCCACCTCTCGCTCGAAGCCGATCATCGCCCCGAAAATGGCTGCGATGAGCAAGCGGATAGCAATGATATGCTGCGGCAGATAGGTTTGGACATATCCGAACTCGTTGCCTACGTCCATCTCGAGAACCTCCGTTGAAGCGCATCAGCTCAACACCACTTGCCCGATCCGGTTCCGTTGCGCGCATGCCAGGAAGATTGTGTAGGTGACTGCGGCCGCGATGAATCAACCCAGATGGCTTAGATGATGTATTTGTTCCATCCGCCATACTGCCCATCGATGTTCCCCTTCGGCAGGCTGCACGCCATCAGCAACGCCCCAGCCAGGAACGCAGCGATGGTCTGGAGCAGTGAGGCGCTCAGCAGGAATGGCATGATGATCAGCGCCGCACCCAGTGCGAGGTTGAGCAGGCGCACGGCCCGGGCGACTTCCGCCATGGCGGTGACTGCGACGACGATGACCAAAGCGCCGATCAGGTGATCGGCATTGGCCAGTGCGCCCTCGCTGCCCAGCGTCAGGCGCGTCGTCATCAAGAAAATGCCGATAACGACCGATATAGCGAGCGTCCACGGCAGGCCGACGCCGCCTTGAAGATCGACAAGCAGCTCGCGCGGCGGGCGGCCAAAATCATCCTTGTGCTGGCGATCGCCCTCATCGGTATCGCCGAACAGGAACGCGCGGATCAAAATGCCTTGCTGGTGCTTGCGCATTAGGAACTGGCCCGTGGCGACCAGTTCATCAAGCGAGTATGGGATCTGGAGCACCATCGCCGTCGCGGCGATGAGGCAAAGCGCACACCAGGTGCCCAGCAAGATCGGCTGGATGATGATGAAGGTGACCGAGACGATGCCTAGTGGCACGATCATCAACCCGAAGATGAAGACCAGCCAGGGGATGGTGCGCCAACGGCGCGAGGAGCCGATCACGCCGGTTAAAATCTCAAGCATGTAGGTCGCCGCGCCAATACCCGCATCGGGCACCGGCTAGGCCTTCGAGACCTCGGAGGTGATGATATCCTCAGTGCCGTTGAGCAGGGGCTGTGCCGCGCCGGAAAAAAATGGATCCCAGACGCCATCGACATGGCCGAGCTGATAGGCTGTCAAATAGCGCGAGACGAAGAAGCCGACCAGCGCCAGACCGACGATGGGCGCCCGCTGCAGGAAGGTGGAGGGAGAGACAGTCCAGCCGGGCGGTACATCGGGGCCGGTCTGCATCGCCAATGGCGAGATCAGCGGGAAGGGGCGCGATACCACGGCGAAAGCGATGGCCAAAGAACCGATGGCCGTGCCGTTCAGGTAGGCTGCGGCGGACGGCGTCCAGAACAGTAGTGGCGCGAATAGCACCCAGAGTCCCACGATTCCGGCGGCAAACCGGGCGAGCGGCAGGGTCCAATTGAGCGAGAGTGCACCGAACACGACCAGCAAGACGCCCGCGATCCAGTCGCTCCAGATCATCTCGGGTTGGGTATAGACGAGCAGGGTTGGGCTCGTGATCAACCAGACGCCCAGGAAGATGTTGGCGAAGTGCGCCCAAAGCCAGGAGAAATGTTCGCGCTTGACCGTCGCTTCGTGGCGACGGCGGATCGTGTCGGGATTCATCTCCTTGTCCGCCGCCTCGATCATCCAGGCGAGGGGCACGATCTTGTTGGCCTTGTAGAAACCGATAGGATCGGCCGTGAGGTTGGTCACCAGGTCCTCGAGTACGGTCTCGATGAGGTGCTGGGGCTGCCAGCCGAGCTGCGCGCGCGCCAGGGTGATGTCCAGCGCATAGTGATCGTCGGCCATATCGATCATAAACGGGCGGATGAAAGGCTTTTCGCCCTGATCGAAGCTGTCGGGCACGGCGGGCTCCAGCGCATGCTGCACGAAAGCCCCGGCCTTGGCGAGCGGCCTGGGGAGGGTGATGGTCGCCCATTCGTCTTCGCCATGGATCAACTCGCCGATACGGCGCTGCAGAACCTGGTAGCTGAGTGCGCCAGGTTCGCCGATCAGGATAGCGCCGCGTGGGGGCAGGCTGGTGCGCCGCTCGATGGTGGCCTTGATCGCATCGACCATATCGTCGGCGTGCAGGAAGCTCTGTCCCGCATCCGGATCGCCGGCATAAAGGCCACTTTCAAAGTCGCGCTCATAAATCCTGGTCAGCTGCTGAGACAAGGTCGGAACGGCAATCTTTTCGTCATACACACCGGCCAGGCGCAGCACCGTGTAGGGCATGTCGCCGGCCTCACGGGCGATGGTGCGCTCGGCCGCCGCCTTGGATTTTGGATAGGCCCAGCCTGGTTTGAGCGGCGACTTCTCGGTAATGAGCTCTCCGGGCCTGCCCGGCGCATGCACCAGCATCGTGCTCGCGTAGATGAAGCGCTCGACGGTGAAGGATTGGAGTTTACGGATCAGTCGGCGCGTGCCGTCGACATTGACCGTTTTGTAGAGCGGATTGTCCTCGCCGCTGAAGTCGAAGAAGGCCGCCAGGTGGACAACTGCGGCGATGGTTTCGCCGTGATCAGTCCTGATTGTATCCAGCGCGCTGGTGACGCTTTTGTCGGAGACCAGATCGCAGGCATAGATGTTGGCCAGGTTCGCTTCTGGCTCCCGGTCAAGTCCCACGATGGTGAAGTCCGCGGCCAGATGCGTGATGAGTCTGGTGCCGATACGCCCGCCAGCGCCGGTGATCAGAACAAGTGGTTTAGCTTGCGACGCCATGACCACACAACGGGATGGAGTGCTTTTGGTTTCGTCGGTGAGAGCATCGTCTGTGACTCTGCTGATTTACCGGGCCTTACGCATACCCGCCTGTGTTAGGAGCCACCGCTACAGAAGGCCTTGGAGCGCTGACCAAATCGTTTCGTCCTTCACCGTCTCGCCGCGAACGACAGGCCGAGAAGCGGCGAGATAATCCTCGAACTGGGCGGGCAGACCTTCGCCAGCGTCAGGGTATGGGTTCGTCTGCAGATGCAAAATGCGGTTCTGATGTGCCGCTATTACCACAGAGACCCCGCTTGCTGCCGACATCGACTACGTCTCCAGCCGACACAATGCGCGAGAAGGCAAACTCTCTATTGCCCAGGTCGAGTACCACGTGGTTGCCTGCAGGGTTCTCGATGTCCGTTTGGCCGATCGGGTTGTCCGGCAGATTGTTGACGACTGACACCACTGTTCCATCGGAGTCAAAATCATCTTACCCAGCAATAGTAGCTCTCGAGGTCCCTACCGGCATTTGAGTGAAACCTGAACCACGCGTTGCCTCCCATATCGTTTCCTTTCGGCCTGAATGCCAAGGTCACCAAGGTCAACAATCAAGCCGAGGGTCAGTTCCGCGTGGCGAAGACGCCGTTTCCACGGACGATAGCCCAGCGCCTATGTTGCAGTCGTGCACAATAGCTCCCGCGAGTGAGGGGGTTGGAGCAGTCATGAAAGTTATTGGTGATGCAGCACGGGCGGGACAGAGACTCGTGTGCCGTTTCGTTGGCCAGTGCGAGAAACCGGCAAAATCGCACTGTCTCCCTTGCCGCCAGGTCCGGTTGACGCGTGCTGCATCAGCCCAACAACCATCCCAGCGCTTGATGGTTCCTTTTTGCCGGCGCGCGCAGCAGCCTCTGGCCGCAATCTATCCAGATGGGGTGCCCGCGACAATGGAAACAAAGCGAGACCGAAAACACCGTCATCTCGGCCACTTCTTGGGGCCACTTATTTGCCGTCGATGTTCTGCCGCCAGTGTCTTTGACGACGTACTCGTTGTCCGCCCTTGACCCAGGATCGGGTGATGCTGGTGTTGGTGGCGTCCGTCACCTTGATGCTGGCATTCGCCGCCCGACTTAATGGGGCGGCGAAATGATCACGGTCGTTGGCGAGGCGGCGTGTCCTCCGGGACTATGGACACCTTGCCGCCCACTTCCAAAATGGCGAACTTGATCTGCTCCAGCCGTTCAAGTCCTTGTTCGCGTGCGAACTCCAGCACTTCTTCAAGATCAACCCGGGCCCGACGCAAGGCAAATTCGTCCGGCTTGCCATGGCTGACCAGCACGGTTGGCGTACCTTCCAGCACAAGTTGTATCCGAACCGACGATCGTTTGAGATAGGATAGCGCGATATCAAGTGTGAATAGCGTAACGATAAGAACAAACGCGTTTACCAGCGAATAATCGTCCGTCAACATGGCCTGCTGGGTGGTTTCCGCCACGATGAGCAACAGCACCAGATCGAATGGGGTCATCTGCGCCAAGGTGCGGCGGCCAGATAGCCGCATTACGAGCAACAGAATGCCATAAATCGCGGCGCCACGAATAACGGTTTCCAAGTCTTCCTCCCGATTGCGCTACGGCAATATGAGAATGTGAAACTGGACCGGCGCTCCCTCGTCCACGGCAATGCCGTAGGTGGCCAGCCCCGGCGATTGGGCCCGCATCTGCAGTTTCGCGCTGGCCGGATCGCCGGCCTTGAAGCGAAAGCTCAGCCGATTGCCATCCGCGCCAGCTTCCGAGCGCTCAGGCGATGGTTGAATTTGTTCAATCTGGAAATTAGCGACAAAATCTGGCGACAGCAGCAGCGTGCGTCGGGGGGCCCCTGCATCAAATTGCACGATGAACTCATCCGCGCCTTCCCAGCGGGCGACGCGTGGATAATCCAGCGTCCCTCCCTGCATGATAACGGTGCGACGCGCGAAAACGCCGCTGTCGCCGGTTAGGCCCAATAGGGCCAACACGATGAACACAAGGAATGCGCCCCAGGTGAAGCGCTCGACAGTCCAGAATTTCTCCTGAAACTGCCGGTGCTCGTCAAGCTGCAGTCCATCCGGTCGAACGGGGGGCGCGTCACTTCGATCGGCGGACAACGGGCTTACTCCTTGCGGGGTCGACGTTGGGGTTTTCGCGCCCTCGGATTAGGCAACCGCTGGGGTGGCGCGCACGATATCGCGAATTAGCAGATCGATGGAAATGCGCTGAGGCACGGTATGGTGGACCTCCGCTGTGTCGTTAACGAACACCCCGCCCGGCGGTTCCGGTGTTTGCCACGCTCGTTGCGGTATGGTGGTACGGGACAACCACCGTCCCGGAATTTCAGGATGACGGTCAATACCATTTGCCGACAGGGCATAGCCATGAAAATCAAGGAAACCTGGCTGGCGCGCGACTTGACGCCCAAGTGACAGCCAGTCAAGCCAGTACCTCGTCACCATCAGGATGCAATGTCAGTTCCCCCGCAGCCCTACGACCACATCATTTTGGCACTGGCAGCCTCTCAGCGACGGACAGCACAAAGTCGAACATCTTTCGGTCCTCCATAATAGCCATGTCGATATTGCCATATGTGAGGTTTTCAATCAGGGCCTCGCGCGCATTGACCGCAGCGTCTCTGCCACCGGTCCTTTCGATCTGGTCGAGCAGGAAGGCCAGGGAGAGATATAGCGAATTGACAACGATCTTGATTTCATCAACGGCAGTGCCGGCATGGATTTCACTGGTATCGGTCATTCTCTGTCCCAACCTCCGTGGCAGTTGTAGTAGAGCAATGGCTCGTACGGCCATTTGTTCCCCTATAACGCCGTGACCGGTGAATTCGCGTGGGCGTGGGATCTGGGCAATCCCGGCAGTCGCGGCGAGCCGGCCGAAGGCGAAGTCTATTCGCGCGGTACGCGTTGCCGGCGGGAGCGGAGTAGGGCAAATACCTAACTGCGAACCCTCCTCCACACGCTGACGCTTCCCCAGATCTTGATCCGGGTGCTCTCTCAACGCGGCACACGCCGATAGTAACCTGTGCGGATCAAGGCCCGGGGGACGCGCCGGCGGGCGGTCACTAAGTAGGCGACTATCGCCCATACCACTCTGCCAGCGCTTCCATTTGATCCTCTTCGAGCCCCCACACCACCTCGGCCATGATGTGAGCATTAGGCCCACCACGCTCGCCGCCGAGTTCTTTGAACAGCTTAAGCTGGTTGAGCAGGTAATCTGCGTCCTGTCCGTCGAGGCGCGGATAGCCGGGCCGAGCGTTAACGCCGTGGCAGGAGTCGCAGGCCGGCACATCCCGGTCGGGGATGCCCAGCCGCGCGACCTCCGCGGTCCCCGAGTCCTGCCCGTTGACCGGAACCAAAACACTGCGCCCGTAGCGCCGCGCGAGTTCTGCAATCTGCCCATCGGTCAACCTGCGGGTCGCCGCCATCATCGTGCCACTCTGGCGCGTGCCGTTGCGGAAGCTTTTGAGCGCCGCTTCCAGGTAAGCGGGGCTCTGGATATCGAGCCGTGGCGTGCCGGGAACGGCGCCATCGCCGTCTTCTCCATGACAACGGCTACAGTCATCGTCGGCACCCGCACCGGTCATCTCGTCATAGACTGTCGCGTCGATATCCGGCAGTGCGAGCAGGAACGCCACCATGTCCCACACCTCATCGTTCCGCATCTGCGTCGCCCAGCCGGGCATGGCGGTACGACGAATACCATGCTTGACCGTGGCGAAAATGCGCGCCTCCGGGTGCCATTGCGCCATGCGCTCGACCAGTGGCGGTGGGCTGGGGCTGAGATCTTGCGCGAACCGTTCGGCCGGCGCGGCGGGACTGCCATGGCAGTCGGCGCAGACCATTTCATAATGCCCCGCGCCGCGCTCTGTCATGCCTGGCCGGTTGAGCGGCGGCGCTTCCACGCCCAGCGAGCGCAGGGTGATGGACTGTTGCGCGGCAAAGTTGAGATACCAGTCCAGCACGGTCGGTTGCCCCGGCTCCGCCGAACTAGGCAGCAGCCCGCTCAGGGGCAGCAGGCCCAGCCCCAGCGCGCCCAGTGCCGCCCCGATAAGATATGGCTTGAGCGTTTTCATGGGCTCGCCCGCCGCAGCACGCGTGCCATCAGCACCAGCCCGCCCATGAGGTAAATCGCTCCGCCAATGGCCAGCATGATGACCCCGCCCATCTGCTGATCGGCCAGCGCCGGCAGGCCCCCTGTGTGGTGCAGATGGCCGCCATAGATCGGTCGCGGCGCCAGCCCGATCAGTGCGCCCAGTAAAGTCATGTGCATCGAGGTGAAGAACAGCGTCATGGCCCCGGCCAGCGCTGCGCTCCGCCGGGTTTCGGCGGTGCTGCCCAACGCTACTAGCCACACCAGTAATGAGACGATGGCAAAGCTCGCCTGCTCGGCCGCCAGCGCCCAGGGTAGACTACGCGAGGCATGGTGCAGCGCCGGCGCATGCCAGCCCCATACCACCACCAGATCGAGGATGCTGACCGCGATGGGCAGCGCCAGTTGCGAGCGTAGCCAGCCCCTCATTGCCACCAGCGGCCCAATGCCGGCGGCCAGCAGCGGTACGCCGATGCCGACCACGCTCATGTGCAGCGCCATATGCGCGGCAAAACTCCCGGCGACCAGGCCGGGCAGGGGGCCTGCCCAGGCCAGGATGAGCACGGCGATGCCGGCTATGGTCAGGGCGCGGTCGATCATCGGCAGGTCGTCAGGTACAGCATGGGGATGACGACATAGAGCACCGCCACCGCCGACAGCACGCACAGCATCAGCGCCACATGGCTGAGAAAGCGGTGCCGTTCCTCAGGCGTGTTATGTTCGTACTCGAAATCATTGTCGGTGATACTGCGCGCCCGTACTCGCCAAAGCCGGCGTGTAGACCAGCCGATACCGATCAGTGCCACCAGTGTCGCGCCGATCACCCACAGCCGCGCCTCGTCCAGCCCCGCGCCGCGACCGGCCTTTTCGCAATAGATGGCGACGAACACGTAGCAGAACAGGAAATGGCTCGCCCAGATGATCGGCGAAGCGATGACCCGCCACAGATCGGTGCCGTGGCTGGTTTCACGTTCGACTTCGTTACGTGTGCGTTTGGTGTTCATTGCAGCAGCGGAAAGCCTCCGATGACCATTGCAGTGAGCAACGCGCTGAAGCCGATGAAGTGCCAGTAGAGCGTGACGTTCCACAGATCGGCGTCGTGCCTCGGCGTCAGCCGACCGAAAATCGAACGGGCGAGGCAATAGGCCTGCATGATCATGCCGGTCAGCAAATGCACGACGACCCAGACCACCAGGCCCCAGACGATAGCCGGATAGGCATGCATTGTCGGATCAAGGCCGGTCACCCACGGCCCGGCCATGAGCGCCAGGCCGGTGAAAACGGTGCCGGCCAAGCCTGCGACCAGCAGCCCACGAGCCAATACAACGCGGCCCGATGCATTGGCCAGCCGGGCGCCCAGCGTCATGCCCCAGGTGAGGGCCGCCAGCGCTGCTGCCGCCATCGGCCACTGCCAGCCCGGACCGTCGATTCCGGCAGGGGGGAAGTGCGGATGGATGGTCCAGAAGAAGAAGTAACCGAACAGCACGGCGAGATAGGCGGTAAGATCGCCCGTCATGGTGATGAACATCGCCCACCAGCCGGTCGATCGCGGTCCCGCCACATAGAGCGGCACGCGCCGCCCGTCGCCGATATCCTTGGTTTGCTTCTCGGGAATTTCCGCGGTGCCGGTCCACAACCAATAGAGCGTGGCGGCAAGGAAGAGCACGCCGCCTCCCAGCGTCAGCCACCAGAGTTTCCATGTGGCGAAAATGAAGACGGCTCCCAGTCCGGCGGCAGCAATGGCAGGCAGCCATGTGGGCGTTCCAACGCGCAGCACCTGCACCGGCGTGGCATCGAGTACCGAGGTTACCAGGGTTTCGCGGCGGCCCTCCTTCGCATCGGCCAGCAGGCCCCGGCCTTCATCAATGGTGTCGAACAGGTCCTTGTCGTCCCATAGGGGATAGCGGCTGTTGATCTGCGGAATCGAGCGCAGTCCGTAGCTGTCGGCTGGCACTTTGCCGACCCATTCCAGCGTCCCGGCATTCCAGGCGTTGCGCGGCGCAGCGGGCTCCTTGCCCTTGGGCCGCACGCAGTCCCAGACCAGGAGCAGGAAGCCGGCCGCGAAGACGAAGGCCCCGATGGTCGAGATCAGATTGAGCGTGTCCCAGCCGCGTTCGGCACCATAAGTAAAGACACGCCGGGGCATGCCCAGGAGCCCCGTCAGATGCATCGGCAGAAAGGCGACATTGAAGCCGATGAAGGTGAGCCAGAACGACCAGATGCCGAGCCGGCGCGACAGCATTTTCCCGGTGGCGAACGGATAATAATACTGCACGCCCGCAATCACGGGGAACAGCATGCCGCCGATCAGCGTGTAATGCAGGTGGGCGACGATAAAATATGTATCGTGCACCTGGAAGTTGAATGGCGCCACCGCGATCATCAGACCGGTCAGCCCACCGACGATGAATGTTGCCAGCGCTCCCAGGCAGAACAGCATGGGTACGGTACGCACCACATTGCCCAGCATCACCGTGGCGATGAAGACAAAGAGCTGGATCCCGGTGGGAATAGCCACCGCTTCTGACGCCGCCGAAAAAAAGCCCAGCGAGATCGAGGGCAGACCGGTGGTGAACATGTGGTGGACCCACAGCCCGAAGCTGAGGAAACCCGTGCCGATGGCCGACAGCACGATCCACGAATAGCCCGCAATTGGGCGCCGGGCAAAGGTGGGAATGATCATAGCCAAAAGAGCAATGGCCGGCAGGAAGATGATATAGACCTCGGGATGCCCGAAAATCCAGAACAGGTGCTGCCAGAGCAGCGGATCGCCGCCCCGGGTGACGTCGAAGAAGGGCCAGTCGAACGCCCGCTCCATCTCGAACAGAAAGTCACCGGCGATGAGAGGGGGAAAGGCAAACAGGATCATCGCGCCCACGATAAGCACATACCAGGCATAGAGCGGGGTAAGGTTGATGTGCATGCCCGGCGCCCGGCATTTGAGCACGCCCACGATCAGTTCCACCGCTGCGGCGATCGAGGCGACCTCGATAAAGCTCAGGCCCAGCAGCCAGATATCGGCCCCGATCCCCGATTGCTCGGTCGAGAGCGGGGGATACATGAACCAGCCGGCGTCTGGCGCGGCATTGAAGAAGATCGAGCCGCAGACGAACACGCCCCCAATCAGGAAGCACCAGAAGCCGAAGGCGGACAGGCGCGGAAAGGGCAGGTCGCGCGCGCCCAGCATGGCGGGCAGGATGAGGATCGCCACCGCCTCGAAGATTGGTACGGCGAACAGGAACATCATCACCGTGCCATGCAGGGTAAAGACCTGGTTATAGGTCTCGGCGGATACCAGATTGTTGTCCGGCACGGCCAGCTGCAGTCGGATGATCAGCGCCAGCGCGCCGCCAAATAGCAGGAAGGCGAAGGATGCCGCGATATACCAGAGCCCGACCTCCGAATTGTTGACGTCCGAGAAATAGCGCCACCCCTTTGGACGGGTCCACGCCTTGGCCAGTTGCTTTTCCTCGGTGGCCTTGTCGGTCATTGCAGCTCCAGCAGGAAATCGACGATGGCCGCACGCTCGGCATCGGGCAGGGTGGCGAAGGACGGCATGCGCACGCCCGGCTTGATGTGGGCGGGTGCCACCAACCAGTCGTCGAGATTGGCCTCGGTCAGCGGCAGGCTGCCCGCGCCGATGGTCCGGCGGCTGGCGAAATGGGTGAGGTCAGGCCCCACCGAGCCGGCCTCGCTGATGCCGCGCACGATATGGCAGGCCCCGCATCCGGCAGACAGGAACGCCTCGGCGCCGGCTGCCTTCGCCGGCTGGCGTTGCGCGGCGAGCCAGGCGGCGAATTCATCCGCCTCGTGCACCACGACCGGAAAGGCCATTAGCGCGTGAGCGGCCCCGCAGAATTCGGCGCAGACGCCGCGATAGATGCCTGCCTTGGTGGGCGTCAGGCGCAGCACATTGGTGCGGCCGGGAATGGCGTCCATTTTGCCGCCTAGCGCCGGAATCCAGAAGGAATGGATGACGTCGGTCGTGGTCAGCACGAACTCGGCCGTGGCGCCCAGAGGCAGGTGGACTTCGTTGGCCGTGTCGATCCGCGCGCCGTCCGCGCCCGTATAGCCTAGCCGCCACCAGAACTGTTCGGCCGCGACATGGATTCTGAGATCGGGCGCATCGGCCTCCGCCCAGTTCGGTAACAGAGCCAGCCCGAACACCAGGAGGGCCGCCAGGCCGATTGTCGGAAACGCCACACCGCCGATGAATACGAAGCGGTCAGCGAAGCGTTCGCTCCGCGGGCGCTTGCTGCCAAGCACGGCGTAGATCGCGGCGCCCATGATGATGCACCAGACCAAGACGCCCGCCACAGCCATGAACCAAAAAAGATTGGCGAGTTCGGCGGCGTCCTCGCCTGCCGGATGAAGGGCGCTCTGTTCAGGGTTGCATGCCGCAAGAAAAACGCATGAAAACAGCAATAATGCCGCCCGCACGCCCCTGTTAACGATGTCCTTGGATGCCTGCCCCATTTGCCCCTGCATAATGAGATACAGGCAGGGAACGCGGCGGTGCTGAATGAGTTCCTTCCTCATCCGCACGCACAGGACATCTCATGCCGCAGCCAAAGGGCTATTCTCGCATCCAGATCGTCCTGCACTGGACCATTGCGGCGCTGGTCATCTTTCAGCTTTTCGTCAATGAGGCGATGCAGCACGCCTTTTCCAACCGGCTCGACGGGGAGCCCATCGGTGAAATGGGCGGCGCGCAATTGCATATGACTATTGGTATCTCCGTTCTCGTGCTGGCTGTGATCCGCCTCGCCATCCGCATATTCCGAGGCGTCCCGGCACCGCATGGCGATACGCCGGCCGTCCTCAACTGGCTGGGTCACGCCACCCATATCCTGCTCTATGGCTTTATCTTCGCCATGCCGCTGACCGGTGCCACCGCGTGGTTCTTGGGTATCGAATTCGCCGCAGAACTGCACGAGCTAGGCCGGCTGATCCTAGTGCCAGCCATCGGCTTCCACGTGCTCGGCGCCCTGGCGGAGCACTTCGTCTTCCGTAACGACACCCTCAAGCGCATGCTGCGCGTCAAAGCGGACTAAGATCGCCAAGCGCCCTCGTGACGCGAACGAAATCCACGCCGATCAAAATGTCCTGGTACACCGTGGTAAATCCCGCTCACACAAAGTGACGCGCCGCGTCCATGGCAATGTCCTGCCGCAGATGGAGTTGCGTGATAGCCTCGCTGCTGAGCACTGGCTCCACAACAGAGCCACCCCTGGTAATCATGCGAAGGAAGGCGTCTCCACGAAGATGGGCAGACTTTTCAAAGCGCTGCACCAGCGCCTTGGCAACGGTAGGTTTGCCAGCAGCCCCGCCCCCGTGATGACATAGAGCGGTGCAGTCCTCTGATATCCTTTAGTTAATGCAATGGCCGCTTGGCAGCGCCAAAATCGGTTAGATAAAGTCACGCGCCGCTGAGGTCGATAGTCCAAAGCACCGTCCACGCCCCGAGCCGGTGCTCGTCGACAAAGCCTTGGAGCCACAAGCGCCGGCCGCTGATGGGCGGCACGTTTTCTTGCGTCTCGCCGCACAGGTTCAGGTAGAGACGAAGCACCGAAGCATCGCCAAGCCGCCAGTCCACCAGCACCGCATTGTCGCCCAGCACCTGATGATGGCTTGAAAACCCCTCCATCCTGGCCAGTCGTGGTACGATCTCCATGCGCCGCAGGTCGATCAGCGTTCGGTAATAGTTCAGCCAGTCGCGGTGCTCCTTATTGCGCAATGCGCGCCAGTCCAGCTTGGCCGCCGCGAAGGTTTTGCGGCTGGTCGGATCGAGAGTCTGGCCCACGTCGAGCTTGCTCGAATCCTCGTGTTCAGGGGTCTGGGTCAGCTGCTCCTCCCGGCCCTTGCGGGTGACCGGTCGCAGGCTGGCGGGAACATCGGAAAAAAATGGAAACAGCTGCCGGGCGGCCCATTCCTCGCCCATGAACAGCATCGGAATTTGCGGACAGAGCAGATAGACCGAGGCGACGGCCCTGACCGCGTCCTGGCTGGCCAATTGGGTGATCCGGTCGCCACTGATGCGATTGCCGATCTGGTCGTGGTTCTGAATGAAGGTGACGAAGGCGGTGGCCGGCAGTCCGGTGCTCGGCTGGCCGCGCGCCATGCCTTCGCGCCGTTTGAATTCGCCCTGGTAGGCAAAGCCCTCGGCCAGCGAGCGGCCCAGCTTGTCGAAGCGCGACCGCAGATTATCGAAATCCGAGTAGTAGCCCGTGTTTTCTCCGGTCACAGCGGAGTGGAGCAGGTGGTGCATGTCGTCGTTCCATTGGGCCGTATAATGCACCGGTCGCAGGCCGCTATTGCGCTTGAGCCAGCGCTCCTGGTTTTCCGAATTCTCCACGATCAAATGGGTATGGCGGTGCGGGCGGGCCGCCCGAACGCGGGCGGCGAGGATTTCCAGAATATGGGTGGAGCTGTCATCGACGATGCTGTGCACTGCATCGAAGCGTAGCCCGTCGAGATTAAATTCGGTGACCCAGTACAGGGCATTCTCAATGGCCAGTTCGCGCACCACCGTAGCGCCCTTGCCGTCGAAATTGATCGCTTCGCCCCAAGGGCTCTCGTGTGCGTTGGTGAAAATTGGGGCGATGAGCGGCAGATTGTTGCCGGTCGCGCCAAAATGGTTGTAGACCACATCGACAAAGACCATCAGATGACGGCGATGGGCGGCGTCGATGAAGGCCTTGAGATCATCGGGCCGACCATGGGCGGAGGATGGCGCGAACCACAGCACCCCGTCATACCCCCAGTTGAACTGGCCGTAGAACTCGTTCAACGGCATCAGCTGGATCGCGGTGATTCCTAGTTCTGCTAGGTGATCGAGATGACGCGCCGCCGCGGCGAACGTTCCTTCGTGCGTGAAGGCGCCGACATGCAGTTCATAGATAATCGTTTCTTCCCAAGGCCGCCCGACCCACAGGATATCGGTCCAGATAAAGCTCGCGGGATCGATAACCTCGCTGAAATCCTCGACGTTATCTGGCTGATACCGTGACGCGGGATCGGCGATCTGCGTGCCGTCGGGCAGCACATATTTGTACAGCGCGCGCGCCCCGATGCCCTCGACTTCCAGCCGATGCCAGCCATCGTCCTGAGGCAGCAGCTCCAGCAGGCCGCGACGACCCTTGAGCTTGAGCCTAACCGTCTTGCAAAGCGGCGCCCATAATTTAAAGCGGGTGGACTTGGCCCTGACTTCGGCGCCAAAGCGCATTTTGTGAATGCGCGCGATGTCGGTGGGATGGCGAGGATGCAGCGGCATGACAGCGGCCTGTTGGTCAGGGGAATGGGTTATCTGCGGTAGACCTATGGAGGCGGATCGCCTTTGAACCAGGACAAGACCTGCTCACCGAAAATGTCGATGAAGCGCTCCTGGTTCCGCCCTACGCAGTGCAGATGAACGGTGTGCACGCCCAGGTCGGCGATGCGGGCAATCCGCTCGATATGTGGGTCCGAGTCAGCACTGACCAGTACGCATTGGTCGATCTCGGTTCGCCCGACCAAGCGCCCGGCCATGTCGAAATCCGCTGACCGCCGCAAATCCCAGTTGACCTCGCCGCCGATAGCCACGGGCGCACACTGATCAAGCGCTTGAGCATATGCCTCGTCCCCGGTATGCGCCCAGGACAGCGCCAGCTGGACATGGACTGGCTTGCCTTGGCCGCCGTTCACGCGAAACGCGCCGATGACCTTTTCTAGCTCCTCGACACTATTGCCGGTGGTCAGCCGGCCATCGCCCCAGCCGCCGATCATTTTCATCCCTGGAGCGAGCGAGCGGCAGGGGCAGTCGGGCTTCGCCTGGAGCTGGTTCGGGGCGGCGATGCAAACATCAACGCTGCCCTTCGGCATAATCTCGGCACCCGGCTATCGTTATCATCCCGTTCCTACGCCTTTACCAGCCAAGTGCCAGGGGACTTGATGGCGGTGCCGCCCCACCAAGTCCCGCGATTAGCACGAGTGAAGGCTACGCGTTGGGCGATGCTTCAATGATCGCGCAGGAGATGCGGTCACCGGAGTTGCCGGATGGGTCGGTCTTCATGTCGTCGGGATCTGCGTGGATTACCAGCGCCGTGCCATCGGCGTCAAAGACATATGCAGGGTCGCCTTCCACCAGTGAAATCATCTCCGTGGTCAGATCGACAGCCACGGTTTCGTCTGCCCCCGCCGTGACGTTGGGCAGATCGCCGGCATGTGGTCCTTGCGGATTTTCTAGTCCATGCTGGTGCTCGGTCGGATTGAAATGGTCGCCCGCCGTCTGGAAGGCGCTGGCGGGATCGCAATCGCCGACGGCATGGAAATGAAAGCCATGTTCGCCAGCGGGTATGCCTGTAAGATTGCCAGCAATGGCGACGCCGCTGTCGATCTGGGTCAGCGTCACGCTACCGATTTCGGCTCCTTCGCTATTGATGAAGCTGGCGGTAGCTTCCTGCGAAATTGCAGGAACGGTCAGAAAGAGCATGGCGGCTGGCGCCAGCATAGCTATGATATTCATGAATGGTGCTCCTCGATTAGGGTTGGACGCTGGAGGCACAACAGCCCAGCCTCCACACCGTTCCCGGCACCCCGGCACAAATTCGGGGTCCGCTGACTCAGGGGGGTCTTGCCGCAACGCTTCGCCAGGTCGCCCGCTTGACCGGTGGGACATAGGATTGCCGGTATTGCCTCAGCTTTGGCGATACCTGTGACTCGCCCCCACCTTGATCCCTCCCACAAGGGAGGCTGACGAGCTTAGGCGGCCTTTGCATTGGCATCCGAGGTCGCCACCTTTGAAAGCTTCTGGTCCGTGGGGATCTCTTCCTGAAGAGTGGCATCAAGCAAGGTCATGGCGTGGGAATAGCCTTCTATACATTTTCGAGTGCGAAGAGCGTTACCGAGATGCGGCTGATCGCCTACTGCGGCTTGCAGCGGTTGCCAGAACGTATTCTAGGGCCCGGTCCTAGATCGCCAGCACCACGGCCCCGCGCTTGCGACCGCTGTCGACATAGGCATAAGCCTCCCGAATCTCTTCGAGCTGATACACGCGGTCGATTACCGCCCTGATTGTACCGGCTGCCAGCAGGTCGGCCAGCAGCTGCAGGTCCTCGGGCCGCTCCGCCGACGTGCCGCCGATGATACGCTGGCCGTCCTTGGGCCAGCGGAACAGGTCCTTGGGCACGCCCAGCACAGTCAGCAGCCCCCCGGTTGGCGCCAGGACCGGTTCGCATCGCGCGAACGACGCCGTGCCCACCGTGTCCATGATCAGATCGTAGGCCGTGTCCTCCCTGGTAAAATCGGTCGTCGCATAGTCGATCACCCGATCAGCCCCGAGCGAGCGCACCAGCCCGGCGTTGCCCGCGCTGCAGACGCCGGTGACCTCAGCGCCGAAATACTTGGCCAACTGCACGGCGTAGGCGCCAACACAACCCGAGGCACCGTTGATCAGCACCTGCTGCCCTGGCTGGATCCTGGCCCGGTTGAAAAAATCGAGCGCCGTGACGCCCCCAAACGGCACGCCTGCCGCGCCCTCGAACGAGAGGCCCTCCGGCATCAGCGCGACGCACTCGTCCTCGCGCACCAGCTTATACTCGGCGTGGCAGCCAAAGACGTCGATGCCGAACACCCGGTCGCCCGGCCTGAACTTCGTCACCGCCCTGCCGATTGCCTCGACCGTCCCGGCGAACTCGACGCCGAGCACCTTCTTGCGCGGCCCGAAGATGCCGAGCACCAGCCGCCCGGGGATCGCGAACGGTTTCGGCATGTTGAAGGCTCTCAGCCGCGCATCGCCCGAGGTGACCGAACTCGCGGCCAGCTTGACGAGAAGGTCGCGCCCGCCCGGCACGGGCTTGGGCACCTCCTGGATCGAAACGACATCCGGGGGGCCGTATTTCTTGTAGACAGCAGCTCTCATGGCATCCTCCTTGAAGGGGCGCGGGTTCAGTCTCGGGATTGGCTTGGGGTCGGCCGTCAGCCCTTGGGCGGCTCGGCCTTCCACTGAAAGACCTCGCTGATCGGCACGCCGAACACTTCAGCGATGCGGAACGCTGCTTCCAGCGACGGCGAGTATTTGTTCTGCTCGATGGCGGCGATGGTCTGCCGGGTCATGCCGATGCGATCGGCCAGGTCCTGCTGCGTCATCTCGTCATGGTCGAAGCGCAGCCGTCGGATCTTGTTGGAAATCAGCGGCGCGGCCATCAGCTCAGCACCCGGAAGCGGATGATAATGATGATCTCGGCCAGCACGTTGGCAGCGACGGCGGCCAACAGCAGCGCGTTGGCCATGACGATGGCAAAGCTCCCGACCGGATCGGTTGGAAAGCCTGCCGCAAAGTCCCTGCCCCAGAGCAGTGCCGACGCCGAAATACCGAGTACCGCCCACTCGAACAGCGGCTTGGTTATCCTGGCTGCGCCGCTCTCCATCTGCTTTTCCAGCTCGTCGGGGCTGGCGCCGAAATCCTTGAGCCGACGCCGGGAGGCGAGCAGGTTCAGGCCGAGCAGCAGCACGACCGTGATCCCCATGCATACGAGGAACAGCGTCCACAGCGCCTGCCCATCCAGCGCGCGAGCGCCGACGCCGCGCCAAACTTCAGAAAAATAGTATCCCCACACCACCAGCGTGGTGACGACGGCGATCCAGGCGGTTTTCTCGCGGAAGGACATTTGACGCGCTCCATGCACAATTTCCTGGGCGATATATCCAATATTTCTTACAACATGTCTAGTATTTTTGACTCAATGACAAAGACTTTTGGCGAGATGCCGCCCGAACGCCCAAGAGCGAAGTCGCGACGTTTTTCCCAGCCCGTGAGTGTCTTGTCGAGCACTGAGACCAGCGGCCGCTTCTGGCGCAAGATGCCAGGATGTCCTGCCACGCTCATGTCCGCGTCTGGCAGCGGCCTTTTGGGCGGCAATGACAGAAATGGGGACACGTTGCCGTCGCAGTGCGGCCGCCACCTCAACGGCGGCTATCCCAGCCTCGCGGCCCAGAAGCCGTCAGGCAGAAATCCACCCGAAATGAGCCGGTCGAATGGCGACCTCATGGCGGCCATTCCGAACTGGATTGCCAAATCCCGAAAGCTGCCGTCTGTCGTCGCTCAATGCATTATGTAAAGCCGTTGATTTGTCATCGCTATCGTTCCACAATGTCTGAGCAACCTAAAGGCTTGATCTTGATACCGTCGTTCGCGAACGTTCGAGTACGCTAAGTAAGAAGAAGTGAGTGTGGACCAGCCCTGTTCTGGCCCGTTTTTCATGTCTTTTTCGGAGCGTTTTCTCCATGGATTTTCGCATCGAGGCATACAAGCTCGAACAAAAAACCGAAATAATCGAACTGTCATTGCGCGCTTGGGAGCCGGTATTTACCGCGCTCCAGCCCGCCGTGCAGGCATTTGCATATGACGCGTTTTTTCCCGATGGGTGGGCAGTTAGGCAAGCCTATGACGTCGCGCAAATCCTAGAACATGAGGCCGCCGACGTTTGGGTAGCGACCCATGAGGCCAAAATCTTAGGATGGGTCGGCCTTCGTCTCCATCCAATCGACCAGATGGGCGAAGTGCGGATCATGGCCGTTGATCCAAAATATCACCGGCAGGGAATAGGCACTGCGCTTCTGGACTTTTCGGCAGATTTAATGCGTCGCGAAGGGATGAAAATGGTGATGGTGGAAACAGGAGGCGATCCCGGCCATGCACCGGCCAGAGCGGCCTATGAAAGCGCAGGCTTTCAACGTTGGCCAGTAGCTCGGTATTTCCGAGAGCTATAAACTTGAGAAGCGGTGCATAAATCTTGATTTATGCACCACCTTTCTGCCCTGCTATTTCAATAGTTTGCACGATACAAAAATCAGGTGCTCATCTGAACACCAATCACGTCTAACGAAAAGTTTGGTTGGGCGGCGACGTCAGCTTTCGACCGCCAGAGACCAATAGTCGCCAGTCAGTTTCCCATCCCGTCATGGACATTAGGGCGGCCGGAGCGGAACTGCCGCTTCCGAGGAATCGCCAAAGCCTAGCATCCCAGCCTTCAACGCTGCGCCAGTCGGATTGAGCGCGGCAATCAGGAGCGGACCACAAACAGTCCCACCAACACGGCTGCCCAGTGCGTCGCAGCCGCAGCTACGACATGGCCGTGCCAGATGGCTTTGGCGAACTGCAGGCGCTTGTTGGTGTAGAAGAGAACACCAGCTGAATAGAATATGCCGCCCAGCGCCAGGAGCCACAGCACCACCTCAGAGGTTATGTCCGCAAGGGGGACTGCTGCGATGGCGCCGATCCAGGCCAAGCCCAGATAGATAGGCACCCAGATCTTCTGGCTGATCGGAGGCAGGAAGATCTTGCCGACAATTCCTAAGCCGGCCAGCACCCACAGGCTTGTGGTCAGCGACCAGGCCCAGGCGCCCGAGAGCAAATACGCGGTGAACGGCGTATAGGTCGCCGCGATCATCAGGAAGATGCCCACATGGTCGAGCCGGCGCAGGATGGGCTTCCATTCAGCCGGCGCGAAGTTGTAGGCGGTGGAGAACCCGAACATGCACACCGCGCCAAGCGAGTAGATTGCGATCACGGCTAGCTTGCCAGGGGCCGGATCCTGAATGCCCATCCAGAGCAGGATGCTGCCGCCGACGATGGCAAGGCCGAGGCCAAGCAAATGTACAAACAGGTCGGCGGAGCGCGCCTGGGCGCTAGGATAGTGAGGGCGCGCTGCCATAATGCCTCGGCTAGGGTTGGATAATTCTTCCTGGATATAGGAAGCGTGGGCCAACGATGCGATGGAGTGCGCAGCTAAGTGATCGGACGTTTCAATGCCTTGCCACCCTAGCCGACCGCCAAAAGTGGACTTGGTCCCACAGGGACCAAGTCTCGTACTGGTCCTTTGGTCGGCACCAGCACCCTGTTCAAGAAGTCGGTGCCAACAGATCATCAGCGTTAACAATCTTGGCATATGCGAAGCCCAACGCTGACATAAACGCGGCGTGCACTTGATCTGCTGAAACGGTCTTGCCGTTGAACTCGACGTCTCGCGTAGCTGTCGCGTCCGTGACAACGGTAACATTGAAGCCGTAGTCCGCCGCAGCTCTGGCCGTCGCATCAATGCACATGTGGGTCATCGCCCCGACGATTACTACTTCTTGAATGCCCTTTGCATCGAGCTGGGCCTTGAGGTCGGTATCCCGAAATGCGTTCGGATAGTTCTTCACGACGACCTGCTCGCCGGCCTTCGGTTTAACTTCGGGAATGATCTCGGCTCCCGCTGATCCAGAAACAAAGAACGGAGCCCCTTCGGCGCTCTCATGGCGAACGTGAATGACTGGGATGCCCTTGGTACGGGCGTTGCTGATCACCCTGACGGCGTTTTGCACGGCGGCATCGACGCCAACCAGTGGCCAAGATCCGGATGCGAGATAATCATTTTGGAAGTCGATAACGACGACTGCTTGGTTGGTCATAGGTTTATCCTTTCAATTGCCTGTTTATGGACAGCGATCCACGTCCGCGCTATTGGCGGGACCGACAAAATAGGGGTCGAAAACGACACATGGCTTACAGCGTCGACATTGGCCTGCTCGAGTACCCCGGCGCTCAGGAAGCAGCTCTGCTGGGGCTGGCCGACCTGTTCGAGATTGCAAACCAGCCAAACAGACCGAAGCTGCGGGTAACTAGATGGCGTGCCGAGGGAGATCAATCGTCACCTGCCGAGGAAACTGGTACGCCAAGTGTGATCATCATACCGCCCGGCAAACGGGGGCCAGTTACTGCTGAAGTTGCCCGTCCTTTCGCCTCGGGCTTGAGGAAACTACACGCTAACGGCACCACAATAGCGTCCGTATGTGTCGGCGCTTTCATCCTGGGTGAAACCGGATTGCTGGACGGGCGATCAGCGACAACGCATTGGGGAGCAGCCGAGGCATTTTGCAACCGTTTTCCAAAGGTCGCTCTCGAGGTTGATCGGCTGCTCATCGATGATGGTGACATCATCACCGCCGGTGGAATGATGGCATGGACGGACCTTGGCCTGAAGCTGGTCGATAGGTATCTCGGCACTGCTGCGATGATGGAGACCGCAGGTACTCTACTGATCGATCCTCCTGGCCGTGAACAGCGATACTACAGCTCTTTCGTGCCAACACTGAACCATGGCGATGCGGCTGTCCTAGGTGTGCAGCACTGGCTCCATGCAGAATTTGCAAACAGCAACAGCCTTGCGGATCTGGCCGGCAAATCAGGACTAGAGGAGAGAACCTTTCTGCGTCGGTTTCGGAGGGCGACAAACATGACCGCGACCGAATATCTTCAGAGATTTCGCGTCAACAAAGCCCGCGAAATGCTCCAGTTCGGAGCCGACCCAGTCGAAGCAATTGCATGGGCTGTCGGCTACAGTGATGCCAGTGCCTTCCGAAAAGTGTTTTTTAACGTCGTGGGTTTGTCGCCGTCAGAATATCGCCGGCGATTTCGCGCGTAGTGCGTCTGCGCTTAGCGCCATGCACAGGCGGCCTTAGTTGCCAATCCAGGTCGCGCCCGAAGGGGCCAGACTAATGTCCGCTTTCCTGTGCTTCGATCCAAAACCGGGCAGGCCGGAATCCACCCCATTCGAGCCGCATGAGACTGTATCGGCAGCTACCGACCCCATTTCTGCCATTCGCCATTGATTAACGAAACCCTGTAAGCGGCCATTCCTCAGGCTTTGTGCTATACCGGCGGTATTTGCCGGACCACCAAAATTTTTTCTACGGCGGCGCACCAAGGTTCTTGAAGCTAGACCCTCCCGGGTGGCAGGTTGACGCAGATCGGCCGATCTAAAGCCAAAGCGAAGCCTACGTCCACCTCAGCACCAAACAGGACTTAAGACTCATCCAGCTTGCCGGCCCGGGCCTGGCGCATGTCAGCGCCACTACCCAGGTTTCCTTTGGTAGCTGTTGGCTGCGTGTCAGCAGCTATCCATGGTCCCGACTTCCGCGATACTCATGTCGGGCGACGCTCTGCCCAGCCGGCAAATATGCGCTCCAGCGCCACCACGATATAGTAGAGGAGGATGCCGAGCACGGCGAGCGCGATTAGCACCGCAAACATCAGCGGATAGTTTGAGGCGATTCGACCGGAGTCGAACAGGCTGCCAAGACCGCGGCCATGCGGCGCGACGATCTCGACCAGATTGGTGCCGATGAAGGCGAGCGTCACCGCCACCTTCAGGGCACCGAAGAATTCCGGCAGCGTTTTCGGCAAGGCAATCTTCCAGAAGACGGTGAGCCGGGACGCGCCGAGCGAGCGCAGGATGTCGCGATATTCCGGCTCCAGCGTCGAAAGCCCGATGGCAATCGAAACCGAGATGGGGAAGAAGGAGATCATGAAGGCGACGAGGATGGTGTTGAAGTCGTGCTGCCCGATGAATATGAGTGCGACGACCGGCACGACCGTTGCCTTGGGGATCGCGTTGAACCCCACCAGCAGGGGATAGAGTGCGTCATTCAGCACACGGCTGAGCCCCATGATCATGCCAAGGACTGTGCCCACAACCACCGCAAGCCCCAGCCCGACCACAGTGCGCCACAGAGTCTGCCACGCATTGATCGCAAACAACTCGCGATACTGCCAGAATGCGGGCCACAGGTCCGACGGGGCGGCCATCTTGTAGGTCGGCCAACCCATGTACCAGACCCAGAACTCCCAGAGTGCCAGGACGATGATGATGGCGATGATGGGGCTAAGAAACTTCTGCAATTCGTGGCGAGTCATGCCGTCATGTCCTTTTCGGCGCCGCGACCCTGCGCTATCTCGATCTGGTTGCGCAGTTGTGCCAGCCACTCTACCGCTTGCATCGAATAGAGCATGTCGATGGGGCGCGGCCCCGGCACGTCGATATCGAGCACGAATTGCGTAGTGGCCGGTCGACCCGAAAGCACGACAACCTGATCGGCCAGATAGACGGACTCGCGTAGGTCGTGAGTGATGAGCAAGGCGGTGAAGGGCTCGTCGATACGAAGCTGGTGCATGAGTTGCCACAGATCCTCGCGCGTGAAGGCGTCGAGCGCGCCGAACGGTTCGTCCAGGATCAGTATGTCGGGCTTGTGGACAAGGGAACGGCAAAGCGAGGCGCGCTGGCGCATGCCGCCGGACAATTCGGACGGACGTTTGCCCTCGAAACCCTGCAGGCCCACCATGGCCAGCAGTGCGTGGGCGCGTTCTTCCTTCTGTTCCTTGGGCATCCTGGGCGCAACGATCTCCAACGGCAGGATCACGTTCTGCAGGATCGTACGCCATTCCAGCAGAACCGGGTTCTGAAATGCCATGCCCACGCTCTTGCGCGGGGATTTGACACGTTCGCCATGCAGCAGAACTTCACCGCTGTCGGGGAGCATGAGCCCGGCGATCAGCCGGGTGAGGGTGGATTTACCGCAACCGGAGGGACCGACAACGGCACAGAAATCGCCTTCGGCGATGGACAGGCTGAGGTCTTTCAGGACAGGCAGGGGACCGGCAGCAGTCTTATAACTATGGCTTACGCCCTTGATCTCGATGAGTTTGGTCACGCGTACTTTCAGTACTCTGTAGGGCCATCATGGGTGGTGCGGGGAGGCGCCGCGCTCTTGGCGCGGCGCCCGAGTTTCATCGCTAGAGGTCACTCGACCATGAGGCTGCCGTCGTCGGGCAGATAAGAGCTATCGAAATAGAGGCTCGCCTCTGGCCCGTTGATAAACTCATAGGTGACGGCAATCTGCTCGAGCGACCGGGCGAACCGTGCCTCATCGATCCCGCCAACGCCGTTCTCGCGCACCCAGTCGGTCATGATGTTGTCGCGCAGCGCAAGTTCGAGCCGCCGTACCTCAAGATCTTTGTCCATCGCCGGGTTGCGCGACACCATGGCGTCGACGCCGGCTCCGGGGTCGTTCACCGTATCTTGCAGCCCCTTGGCAACAGCGCGCAGGAAGCCGGTCAGCTGTTCCGGGTTCTCCTTTGCGAAGTCGGTATTGGCGATGATGACATTGCCATAAAGCTCGAGGCCGTAATCGGCCATCAGCAGGACCGTCATATCCTCTTCCGGAATGCCGAGGCGAATGGTGTTGAGGAAAGATGTGAAGGAGAAGCCGGTCACAGCCGCCACCTGTCCCTCCGCCAGCATCGGCTCACGGGTGGGGAAGCCGACCGGCTCCACCGTCACCTTCGAGACGTCGATGTCGTTGGCCGTGGCGAAGACCGGGAACTGTGCCCAGGCGCCGTCGGGCGGCGGTGCGCCGAGCACGCGGTCTTCCAGATCCTTCGGCTCCTCGATGCCGAGGCTCTTGCGCCCGACGATGGCGAAGGCGGGCTTGTCGTAGAACATCATCACCCCGGTGACTGGCGCGTCGGGGTTCTGGTCAAGGAACTTGATCAGGCTCGCCATGTCAGCAAATCCCACCGGAAAGGCGCCGGTCGCGACCTTGGGAATCGCGTCCAGTGAACCCTGGCCCGCCGTGATCTCGACCGAAAGCCCCTCGGCTTCGAAATGGCCGTTCTCGATCGCCATGAAATAGGGAGCGGCCGGTCCTTCGAATTGCCAGTCCAGCGCAAAGGGCATCTGGCTCTGGGCAAGTCCTGAACCTGCAAGCGCAAAGCTTGCAGCCGTGGCGAAAATCACGCGTCTAAGCATCGCTGATAACCTCCCCGTGGAACGCGGTCCCTGTTTGATCTTGTTGCAGATTGCTGCGTGGACCGCTTCCTCTGAAGTCAGAGTAGAATATTGGTGGCCCCCGTCAAGGTGGTGTGGTCGCCTAACTGTCGCGCCAATTGGATTCCCCATTCGCGTCTATATAATCCATGGAGAGTGATGCCGTTGTTGGCGAGTCCACATGCGATTGCCGCGGAGGTAGCTTCCGGTGCCGCCGTATCGATGTTCCCGCTAGTGCTGCACTTCTTCCTCGGCTTCGCGCTTGCCTATGTCACTCGCCGGAACTTGCTGGCTGCTACATCCGGTACAGCATGGGGAAACCCGGCAACTTTTCCGTTTTCCTTTGCTGGGGCATATGCGGTAGTGGACTGGATCACTGGAGGCGGACAAGTCAGCGCGGCAGAAAGCGAGGCGCTTGAAGCCACTGGCGAACAGCTGAGTGGTGGACTTTTCGCGGCCGGCCTCGATGCAATATGGCCCACGTTGCAACGATGATGATCGGCGGGATGCTGTAAAGCGGGACTAAGGTTCGACGCCGGGGTCACGTCATCGTTCCTTTGCAATCGACTGCATCAGCAGCAGGCCGACGGGTCACTATTCGGTCAGTATTCACAATAGGGTCTTGGACGTCATGGAAGAGCTGGTGAAGTTCGCGCTGATCAACCGCGGCATATCCGGCTACCTGACCTCCCGCTACAGCGAGCGCAAGGAAGCCGCAGCCAAACTCGAGGAGCGGGTCGGCCTGTAGTCGATCTAAGTTACGATGCCCGATACCCAGTCCAATGCCGGTGCAATCTGGGCACTCGGCGTCACCCAGATCATCGGCTACGGTACGCTGTGCGCTTGAAGATATGAAGCAGGCTGTACTCATAGCTATTCACTCACACCCTCCGAGGTGGCAAGGCACGAAACGGGTTTCGACGTGCATATCGCCCCCCATTGCTTGGTTTGAGCAGACTCCCGCCCCGGAGTGAGGACGGGTGGCGGGGATGAAGTGCGTGGATCCGATTGCGCGGATCCGGCGCGAGTTTCTTGTGGCGGGCAATGCGGTCAAGCAGATCGTTCGGGACCTGCATGTATCAAGGAACACGGTGCGCAAGGTGGTGCGGTCGTGCGCCACAGCGTTCGAGTATGAGCGTGAGTACCAGCCCCGGCCGCGGATCGCTCCCTGGAAGGCTGAGCTGGATCGCCCCGCTGGCGTCGAACGAGGGCAAGGCGGTGCGGGAGCGGCTGACGCTGATCCGGCTTCGAGGAGCTCCGAGTCTGGGCTACGATGGCGGCCATGATGTGGTCCGTCGCTATGCCCGCGCCTGGAGCCTGGAGCCTGGAGCCTGGAGCCTGGAGCCTGGAGCCTGGAGCGGGCCCCGTCGTCGGCAGTAGCGTTTGTGCCGCTTGCCGTGTGGGAACAAAGTGCATAACAATGCGCGTTAAGCGGCAATCTAAGTTATTGACTAAGAACGATAAAACTAACCTGGGTTCGAATCCTGGTGGGCCCACCATCTTCTGCTGGTGTTTCAGCCGCTTTTGCGGGGAACGAAACCACGTTCCCCACACTTTCCCCCACAACTACACGGCCTTGACGGTGCTTGCCAAATGCGCTTGCGGCCGCTTTTAGGTGGTCCGGGTGGTGGTGGCCGTAGGTCTTTTCCACAAGTTCAGGCGACATGCCGAGAAATCCGGCAGCCTCCCAAATCGGCACGCCGGCCTGCATCAGCCATGTTGCGCAGGTGTGGCGGAGCGTGTGCGGCGTGACGTCTGTTCCCAGCCCTGCCAGCTTGCAGGCGCGGGCGAAGCCAACCTTTACTGACTTCACTGGCTTGCCGTGCCACATGACGAAGTGCGCCGGGCGATAGCCGTTGGCGTCAGGGGCCGCCCAGCGGCGTAGGTGCGTTAGGAGGCCTGGAGGTAGCGGAGCAGGTGGTTGGCGCTTGCTGGAGGCCCGCTGCCCGCCTGCAAGGCGATAGAAGATGCCGCGATCTAGGTCGACGTACGACTTGCCGTCGCCGCGTTCCGGCGCGGCTGCTGCGATGGCCGCTGAGCGTGTGCCAGTGTAGAGGCCAAGCAGGATGAAGCGGGCGATATGGCGCAGTGGGTATTTATCAGTCGGTTCCTGTGGAACATCAGACTTCCCACCGTCGTGCTTTCGACGTTGCATCTCCCGAGTCCGCCAGCAGGTCCATAGCAGCCGCGCTGCTTCGTCGCGGGTCAGCCAGCGTTCCTTGGGGGCTCCTTTTTCGGGTAGCCAAACCCCGACGACGCCGCGGTGCAACCCTTCCCTTGTGTGATGATTGATCGCTGCGCGCAAATCCTCGAGATCGCGCCGGGCACCGCCCATGGTCTTCCGGGTTTTAGCGTATTGGCGGCACGTTACGCCCGTCACATCAGACAGCATCATGCCGCCCCACCAGAGTGCAAGACGAGCCATCCGCTCGTCGTGTTTCGCCCTGTTGGACATGGTGGGGCGCTTGTCGTCATCGTAGATTGACAAAACGTCCGACACATCAATCGTCTCGATGTCTTGCACACGCCTTGCGGCGGAGTGCTTTGTCTCAATGTAAGAGGCTAGCCTTCCTTCCGCCGCCTCAGCTTCGCCAGCAGGGCAGCCTGTGCGATGCTCTGACTTCCCGTCTCTGATGACCCAGTGGGAGCGCTCTTTGACCTTGCCGTCGGACGCGCGGCGCTCCGGCTTAAGGTAGAGATAGGGGCCTCGGCTGGTACGCGGCATCGTTTCCTCATGTCTTCAATGGCTGCCAGGGTGGTGAAGTCCTTCCCGGCAATTCGTTCTATAGAAAGTCGCCCCCGCGCCGCTTCGCGCCGCAGGCCAGATACCGTCATCCCACCGCTAGGAAAGGCGTGGAGCAGCGCGGACGTGAGGCGCAGTGGAGTGGTCGGGCCGGGTTGGTTATCATTCGCCGCTTTCATGCTGCAGCCTTTCGCTTAACAAAACTGCGCGCGGCAGATCATCCGGGAACCCGGCGTCCACCCAGGCGAGACGCAACTTAGTTATGTTTAGCTCCAATTAAATCCTAGATGAATGGGCTGGTTTACCTTTGAATGTCCAATATATCTAAGAATAAAATTGCGGTCGTACGTCCGAAATCATTATAGAATGGCGCATTCAACAATAGTCAATGCGGTGCATGCGGACTCCAAATCGGATTGGAGCGCTTCCAACACTGGTAAACAGATGTAGCTTGGGGCAGGTTGCAAAATTCTCGCTAACGCACCGTTGGGCGGATCGACTACCGCGGTGGCGGGGTGCCGTTGTCTACTTCCATCATCAATGTCGATATCGAGTTGAGCGGCCGCTCGTGAACGGAGACGGTTTATGTCGAGTAGAAGCAAGTGTCTTGCTCCACGCACATGAGATAGGGCTATGATAGCACGCCCGATTTCCAGATTTTTTCTGCAGTATGTGTAGCCCTATTTAGCGTATAAGTCACTGTTTTCACTGCGAAAATGGTGTACACCTCCGTATCTTGGACGTCAGAGAAATCGCCCCATATTGAAACGCGTCGGCAGGGGAATTCAAACCCTGTTGGCTGCCTCGGTTAGCATCACCTAGATCGCTTTTCGCCGAAGCAGTGAGCCTTTCAGTATGGACGCGCCATCGCTGAAAATTCACGAAAATCCATAAACCAACACACGGTACCGCACGACCTGTGCGGACGAGGAGAAGCCATGCCTGCCACTTACCTGACGATTATCGCCGACCTCATGATCGAACTCTCGACCGAGATCGATCTCCACTACGAAGATTCAGATTTGCCCGCACTGACCCAGACCATGGGCAAGCTGCGCGCTGCAGCGGCCTTCTTGGCTAGCAATGGCTCGGATGTGCCCGACGCCTTTGTCCACCTGAACGCCCGCGTTCTGCGGGGGACCAACTGAGATGGCAAAGGTCGATCAGGAAGGCGCATTCCTTATGGCGCAGTTGATGGTGATCGTCGTGGAGGACAACCAGGACCACCCCGATCACATCCTGCTAGCGTACTGCAACTACGTGTACGACACCCTTTTGCAGAGCGTGCAGTACCTCTCAGCGGGGGGAGTGCAACCGCCGATGGCGGTCCTGGAGTTTTTGCTCCGCTTCGTCCGGGCTGCCAAGGCTGCTGAAAACGACCACTGACTTCACTACGAAAGGGCGGCGCAGGGCCGCCCTTCGCTCATTCCCTAAGGTGAAGTGGTAGTCCAATTTTTGGACTGGACCCCGACGTGAATGCTGCGGTGTCAGCTGCCTGGCCCTAACGACGAACCTCAACCCTTGCCAAAGCAGCCCGCCCGTGGGGATCGCGCTAGGGACTTTGCCCAGCAACTGGCCGGGTTCTCCGACACCACTTTGACCGCGCCATCTGGTGCTGCGGTGGTGCTGCGCAAGCTGGCGCAGGATCAAGAAACAGCACTTAGGATGCTGCATATGGTGGCTCTGAAGGTCGCGATGATCGAAGCGAAATAAACCTGTCGCCGCCACCGCACGCGACAAGTTGGCCCTCCGGGCTTTCTCGACAGGTCCGGCGAATTCATGCCACAAGATGCAAGTTCGCCGTGCCGTCGCTGGCAACGATTGGTGAAAGGTTCACGTTAATGATTATGTGAGGGAATGACCCCACTTTTGATGGTGGCGTTTGAGGGAATGTCCGAAGCACTCATAAACAGCGATATGTTGACTTGGGCGATGGAAAGAGCGGCTCTATCGGAGAGTGTTCTTGCCAAGCGGGTTAATGTGTCCGCCGACCGCGTGGCTGAGTGGTTGTCGGGTGCCAGCCGTCCCACATTTCGACAGGCCCAGATCGCATCCTCTGCGCTGCATGTTCCCTTCGGCTACCTGTTTCTGAAGGAGCCTCCCCAAGAAGACCTGCCTATTCCCGATCTGCGGACATTGGGTAGCGATCCTGCGTACACGCTCGATTTGAACTTCAGGGATCTTCTGCAGGACATCATGTTCAAGCGGGATTGGTTCCGGGATTTTCTGATCGAGCGAGGCAGCCAAGAATTGCCATTCGTCGGCAAATTTGATGTGAACGCTGCCCCCACTGCCGTGGCTGCCGATATGCGCTCGACGCTGTTTGGCTCCGACGGCGCCCCTTCCGTAAGAAATTGGGAAGAGTACCTACGCGCGTTGATGCGAGCAGCTGAGGATGCGGGCATTTGGGTATTGCGCAACGGCGTTGTAGGCAGCAACACAAGTCGCCCCCTGTCTGTGCAGCAATTCCGGGGCTTCGCGATTAGCGACACAATCATCCCACTCGTGTTCATCAACGGCCGAGATGCGAAGGCAGCGCAGATTTTCACTCTGGCGCACGAATTGGCTCATATCTGGCTGGGCGCCAGCGGCATTTCGAACGTGCAGATCCGCGAAGCGGACTATGGAGCACACCGCCGGCTGGAAAAGACTTGCAATGCGATCGCGGCAGAATTTCTTGTTCCCTCTGAGGATTTCAGGCCCAGGTGGTCCTCTAGGCTCTCGCTGGACGAAAATGCAGATACGTGGTCGAGGCACTATCGCGTCAGTCGCATTGTCGTGGTCAGGCGCGCGCTCGACTTGGGCTTAATCAGCCAAGCTGACTATGGCTCTTTTTACGCACGCGAAAGCAAGCGTTGGGCGGACGCTGGTTCCGACGGCAGCGGCGGTGATTTTTACAAGACCCTTCCCATAAGGAACGGTCATCGATTTACACGCCACGTTGCCTCCCAAGCGATGAGCGGCCAGCTTCTTCTGAAGCACGCTGCCAGCTTATTAAATACTCAGCCATCGTCCGTCGTGAAGTTCTACCGAAAGGCCACGGCGGTATGAAATACCTGTTCGATACCAATGTTTTTATCGAGGCCAAGAACCGGTATTACGCTTTCGACATCTGTCCAGGATTTTGGCAGTGGATGGACCACGTTTGCGGTGTCGATGCGGGCTCAATTCGCAATGTTCGAGACGAGCTGACGCCTGGTGACGATGATCTAAGTGAATGGGCGAAGGCCCGAAAAGATGCTGATTGGTTCTTGAAAGTTGAGGATGCGCCAACTCAAGAGGCCTTTGCGGAAATCGCGACCGCCATTTCCGGCAAGCTCTACACTCAGCCAGCGATTGCACATTTCCTAAGCGGTGCAGATCCATGGCTGATAGCGAAAGCCAGGACAACTGGCGCGGTTGTGGTGACGCATGAATTGCCAAGTCCCGACTCGAAAAAGAAGGTCTTTATCCCAGACGTCTGCGACACGTTCGGCGTGCCGTACCTTAACACTTTCGATGCTCTGCGCGAGCTGTCAGTGACGTTCCACCTCAAACCATAGTTACGCCTCGGCACCTATGCCGAAGCCCACTCTTCGATATCGCCTTCGAAGGTGTCGTAGCTGGAGCGGTTGCCGTTGCCGACCGCCAGCATTCGGCCCATTGCCATGATCAAAGCGACGGGGCCGTCGATCTTGTTTCCGTCCGTTCCTTGCGCGGATAGACATTATCCTTGGCGTCGGGCTTGGCCGTGAGATTGCTGAGCATCCATGTCATCGCCGGATCGCCGTTGTGGATGATTCGACGAGGGCGAATCATCCCCTCCACTTCCTTGAGCGCGGACATGGTGTTGACGATCTGCCGATACCCCCGACGAACCGAACTTGACGCTGGAGCGCGATTGATACACAGGCGATCGGTTGGCGGGCGAATAAGCTAGCAAAATTAGTGTGTAGCGCGATTTTTGGGCGTTCGAATAAACTCTTCAGGCGCCACACGCAGGCGCGAGTGCACGGAGTATTGGTCTAGGGGCCTGGCTGTGAGTAGTATGCTACCGCATCATTGCACCCCAAATTTCTCCAACGATTAACCGGTGTTGGTTGACGCCATAGGTGGGTCTGGACAGGACTCGTGGGGGCTATTTCATATTCTCGCTGGGTACTGAGCCCAGGGTGCAAGGCCGAGGCTTGGCAACCAATTTTCTGGCCCGGATGTTCCAAGTGGGCCGACAAGGTCGGGACCAAGCTCTGTCTGACTGCCGCTTCATATGACGACAGCCCGCTCTCGACCCAAGACTGTCGAGACGTACCGCAAGGCCTGTTTCGAGGTCGATACGTGCCGATGGTGTGGCCAATCAGCTGTTCCGATGGTGAGGCATCCTCGGTTCCATCGTTCTTGAGGGCCAATAGTGACGTGGATCATCGCCATGATGCGACAAAAGTACGATCCAAACCCTTAGTCCGTGGGTAATTGAACTGCGTTCTCCTTTTACCCTCTTAACAGCGACAAAAATAATCACCACATGAACGACCAAGGAGCACTGTCAAGTATTCCATTTTTCTTCTTTCAAGAGAAAATAACACTACATAGGCAAAATCGGACATCTGGAGGAAACTCGATTTTGATCTACGGAAAATAATTTAGTCTAATAGATTAAATTATACTCTTTCACCAAAAATCCTCTTTCCTTCTTTGTCAAACCTTTCCGGTACAACCAATGGTTGATCAACGGCGGTCCATAAACCGCGAAGTACGCGGCCCCCTCTGGAAAGAGGTGGCCGACCACATCCACACCCAGCTCACCACCACCGACCAGAGCCTGAACCAGATCACGGAAGAGCTTGCGGCGGGCTATAAGGCCCGCACTCTCCCCAGGGCGCTGTACGACACCATCTGGTACGGCCACACCCAGAACTACAAAGGGTGGATCAGCCCTCGCACCTTGGTCCGGTGGTTCATCATGAGCTACCCCCACTATCGTGACGACCAGATGGCCGAGGCCCGCAAACTCCTGGACCAGGGCCTGACCCAAATCCAAGTCGCCGCCCATTGCGGCGTCACCACCCGCACGATCCGAAACTGGATCTCCTCATGAGAGACGACATCGTGCAGGCTGCCTTCATCCTTGGGGATGGTGTCGGACCTGCGCAGCCGCTTTGCTGTGATTTCGGATTGCAACTGGCATGATGCTATCAACTTGAAGCACCCGCCAGCCTCAAACGCCCCACGAGAGTCAGGAGAATGAGTCCATCAGACGGCCCAGGGGTGCCAGAGGTTGGTAAACCCCCACCCAGAGTCACCGCTGGTCGCTTCTGACGCTATCCTGCGCGCCTGGGCCGACGTTGCCCTCACTATGGTCCTGCCTGCGTGTTTCACTAGTTCCCGGACACGGGAGCGCCGTTCTGACACTTTGAGCCGAAACCGCGTCACTACTGAAATGAAAACGATCCATCCGCATCGGGGGACGGAACTGGCACGCCATCGCGCTCGAACATAGAGACCATCGCGCTTTGGACCGCGTCGTCGCATCCAGTCCCGGATACCCCTTCTGCCACCATGCGCCGGAGATCCCCCGCATCCGCTTCAGTATCGCCCATCGGCCAGAGGGCGAAGTTAGCTAGCTGCCTCTTGCGCTGCATAAGACTATGCAGGAGGCAATCGAATGAGTGCTCGCGAAATCCGGGATGGATCGACATAGGGACATGTATGTGAACCTGCCGGGTCTGGCCGATGCGATGAACGCGATCGTTGCATTGCTCTTCCACGGCTGGATTCCACCAGCGCGACAGGTGAATGACATGAGTGGCTGCGGTCAGCGTTAGGCCTGTACCTGCCGCTTTGGGGCCCAATACCAAAAGGTCGAAACCGGGCGCGTCGCGATATTGCTGGAATCGATTGACGATGTCTTGCCGCTTCTTGATGGGAGTATCACCGTTGATCAAGTCAACGCGCGATAGCCCAAACTCGGATTTGACCAGTTCGATGAAGCGATACTGCATCTTGCGATGCTCGATAAAGACAAGCGCTCGTTCGCCCGATCGCTCAATGGTGCGCAGAATGTCAAAGGTGGCCTCCAGCCGGGCCGAGGCAGTGATGATATCCTGATTGGCGGCGATGGCTTCGGGATCGGGATGCACCGACACGCTGCGGATGTGATGCAGCATCTTGAGTGCAGCGCCAAATCCACCCTGGGCCAGCTTCAGTTTGGCATCTTCATAGCTGCTTGCCTGTTGAGCGGGCATAGGTCGAGGGTGAAGATGCCGTGATTTCATCGGCAGGTCGCTGGCCACCGTCTGCTTCAAGCGCCGCAAAGCGAGCGGCGGAACGGTCCCGTCGGCCTTGAACACCCGGCCATGCAGCTGCTCCATGTTTTCCGGCGACGGCGTAGCATAAGCCTTGCGGAAATCGCCCAGGCTGTCGAGGCTGCCGGGCGCCAGCTGATCCATGATAGCCCACAGATCTTGCGCGCTGTTCTCAATCGGCGTCCCGGTCAGACCAATTCTGAAATCAGCATTGATTGTTCGGGCTGCCTCAGCCCGCATGCTGAACGGGTTCTTGATGGCCTGGATCTCGTCGAAAACCGCAGCCGCAAACGGAATTGTCGCGAGCGAGTGTTGGTAATTGGTCAGCGTCGTATAGGTCGTCAAAATCCATTGGCGATGCGCTCGGCCGTCTTCGATAGCCTCATGCAGGGCGGCCAAATCTAGTTTGGCGACGCCGTCGTCGATATCCATGCCCTTGGCTCCGGTCAGCTTCCGCGAACCGGTGCCGGCGCCGTAGAGGCGGATCACTTGCCCTAGTCCAGGCTGATGCAGATGACCGCTGACTTCCTGCTCCCAATTTATTAGCAGAGACGTCGGCGCCACCACGAGGATTGGGCGGCGCGGGGCACCGCCGCTCTGGTCCATATACGCCTGAAGCCAGGCCAGAAACGCGATGGTCTGTAGGGTTTTTCCTAACCCTTGCTCGTCGGCATTGAGGACACCGGGCAAGCCCGCCTTCCAACTGTCGATCTGCCAGGTCAGGCTGTCGACTTGGTGGGGTTTCAGAACGGTTTTGACTCGGGACGGAACATCGCTGCTGAGCGTAGTCCGGCGCGGTTTGAGTGTGCCGATCCATTGCAGCTCATCAATATTGTCCTCAGTCTCCAGCACAATCGGACCGCCCGGCCCGTCTTTCGCCTCGGCATTATCACCCGTTTCCTGTCGGGATCTAATATGTACGTCGATCGTCGTCAGAGTTTCCGCACGGGCCGGGACGGCAAGATCGTCTAGCGCGACATGGTCTTCCCCGTTGGCGATGGCAGTGACCACCGCCTCACGCAGTTCATCGAGAGCTGGACTTGGCATGTTCGCCAAAACCTCTGCAAATTTCTGCCCGAAATCCTCGGGCATCCAAGTGCTGGCATCGAAATCGATCGGCGCCGTGCGTTTCTCAAACACCTTGAGACCCATCACGCGTTCGGAAAACTCATGCGTCTCCACCAGAACTGGCCCGGCGATGGCCTCGATGGCTTCTTCTTCGCCGACAGCGTCGAGCCCCTCAAGCTTGCCCGATCCCCGAAGTGCGTCCTCGACGGCCAAAGTGATTGCGGGGCGGGGGTTGCGAATGAAGGCTTGTCGCTCAGCAAGAGGCGCCTTCTGCATTCGCGACATGACATCGAGCACTGGCGCCGCTGACCGGTCAATGACGAGATAGCTGCCTGGACTGACGCGATAGGCCGGCAGTGCTCCGCGATCGCGCACTCGCATCTGGAAAGCGTGCAGATCCCGCGCCTGAAGCTCGCCCTGCGCTTCGTATGGTGTGGTGGCCTCCTCGAGCCCGTCCTGTTCCAATGCTTTGCCCGAGAACGGCACAACGTTGAAATCCGAACCGTCCGCATTGGGCGAGATGGAGAACCGGTCCGCCAGGCTGACCGTGAGGCCAGATAAGAAGTCTGTCATCGACACCTTGGCCGCATCATCGGCACCGGCAACGCGAATTCCGGGGTCCAGGGCTTGGCGGAAGCGAGCCAACGCCTCCCAATGGGCAGCATCATCATGCCCCCCAGACCTGAACCCTTCGGCTACTTCTACAGCGTCCAGCAACCAGAGCGGTATACGACGCTCACCGTCCGACGTCACCAAAATCGCGCCGGTACGCTGGGGGAGTTGTCGTTGGCCTGCCTTTGTCCATTCGTGGCGCAGGCGGAACGAGGGGGAACCGATGACGCCCTCTACGTCGGTGCGAAAGGTCAGATCGACCACCGGTGGCATGTTCAGGGCTTGCGCGGTTTGGCTGGCCAGCCCTGCAGCGAGACGATGCGACATGTGGATCTGTTGCCCGCCAATCTCCAGATGCTCGCCAGTTTCATCGGCCAGTGCGCGCAAGTCGGCAATGGCATAGATGAGTTCGCGATCGCTTGGTGGTAGGTGCTCAAGATCCTGTGGTTTCCGCCCAACCAGACGCTGCAACAATCCACCACTACCCCGCTGGGTGACGGTAACCGTGTCCGCGGTGTAGCTGAGCGAAAAGGCCATGGTCTATCCTAAATGTGTTCGAGTACTCGGCTCTGCCAATCGCCGTTGTGGGAGACAGACCAAGATCCAGGAAGCAATCGTATGTGCTCACAATCGTAGCGCCCCTCGTAAAGTTTCGGCGCTTTGGGATGATCGTCTCTGAAGACGTGAACCTTATAGCTGTGGGAGCCTTCAACGACGATTTTGTTGCCGACCTTCAGGATCAGAAGAGACGTGTTTACCCGCGAGCCGCCAGCTTCCTGACGCCCAAAGCGTAAGAACTTATTGTCAGCGCCTTTGCGGCGGGCATAGTCCACGCCTTCACGGCTGAACGCCACCCAAGCGGCGTCGATACGCTTCTGATTATGAAGACCCAACCAGAACTGTCGCCTAGGCGCCCACATGTGGCTTTCTTCAACCGCGGAAACAACGTCGAGGAAGAACCTGATGTTCTCGCCAGTCAGCCAGCGGTCAAAAATGGCCCGCAAGTGAGCGGGAACGCCGCCCCATGCGACATTCTCGCTGCGGATGCGCGGATCGCCGTAAAGCGAAATGAGGCGTTCCGTCAGGTATCGCTCATCGTCTGCCGACGGTGCTCGGTTCAGCCAAGGTGTTAGCAATGCGCTGATTGCTTCCGCCGACCCAGACGCTCGTGCCTGCTGGCCTTCGGGCTTAAGCCAGAGAAACAAGCGCTCCATCGAGCCACGCTCGTGCAGCTGCGGGGCGAGCTGATCAACAAATGAAAGATGGGCGTGATCCATTAGGCCGGGCGCATGGGGACTTCGTAGACCGAGTTGGCGAAGCTCGTCCCAAGGCGAGGCCATACCCACCATCCGTCGGGCAATTCCAGCTGGGGCAGCGCTCGGATCCAAAAACTCTGGAATGCGCTCTAGCAGAGCAGACCAACGGGCCCCGATGCGCGCTTTCGCTGCCGTGAGCGCCGACGCCAAGGCCCGCGTATGGGGAGCGCCAGGCACGTAACTGCCGACAAATACCGCCACCATAGTATTAAGGAAGGTCCGGCGATCGCTACTTTGGATCTCGTCGCAGTAGAATTGACGGAGAGGGGTCAGATCCGACCGATCTCGACGATCCACATCGAAGAGTGCAACCGCGGCCGTTGTCACCAGGGACATCCTGGTGTCGGACCAATCGCCACTTTGCAACCGTCGCAGTACCTCCTGAACCAATCGTTCACGATCACGTTCGGGCGGCTCTGTCACTACATCCGGCCAGCGATTAAGAATGCGGTCAGCGGCAGAAGCGACCTGGTTGAATGCGGCGATTGCCACGGGGTGAAAGGTCGCGGGCTTGGACAAGAAGCGTGACAGGCTCATGGCGTCACCAACCTGACGCCAGCCTGCAGTTCGCTGCGAATGCGTTCGATTTCCTCGGAGCTGCCCGGCGTGAACATGATAATCCGCAAATCGATGCGTCTATTGGTGGAACGTCCTTCCACCGTCTCATTATCGGCGATAGGGCGCATTTCGCCATATCCCGCCACTGAGAGGACGGGCTGTAGGCGATAATTCTGGTGGCTCACTAGATCGGGCCGGTTCCCAATCATCTCGGCATAGGTCGTGTTGGCCCTGTCGGTCGATAGCCCCAGATTGGAAATATCTGACCCTTGGGCGTCGGTATGGCCTTCGATCTGGACGGCTTCAATCACCACACCATTGGGATTGCAGGTGTCGTTCCAGCTCGAGAGCCGGCCGAGCGTGTAGCACGGTAAAATCTCGTTCAGCCGACCGGCAATCCGCTGTACGACCTGCACCGTCTGTTGGTCTCGCAGCGCTGATGAACCGCTCGCAAACAGCCCGTCACCCTGAAACCGCAATGCATCGTTTTCGGCACTGATGACGACATTGAGATCTGGAAACTCCTCCAGGAGCTGGTCACGCAGCCGCTCGAGAATGGTCCGCCGTTCCCTGGCCGTCTGGCCGATGTAGGTTTCTAGTGGGTTTACCTTTTGGGCTTCGGCAAGAAGCTGTTCCAGTTCCGCAAGGCGACCCTCCAGCTCGGCGATGCGATGCTGTAATTCGGCCATTTCTTGCCGTTGCGCGTCGATCAGCTCGTCCTTTTGTTCAATAAATGTTGCTTGCAGCGCGATCGTGGCCAGTGCCTCGTCGTAGTAAGTCCTGTGAACGGTTTCTTCCGGGTTGAACTGGCTGGCGAAGAACGCCAGCAAGATCATGATGATGAAGAGAAAGCTGACGGTCATGTCGGTCATCGACACGAACGACGATTCTTCCTCCTCCTCCTGATGGTGCCGACGGGTACCGCCGCGCATCAAGGTCTCCTGGACTGCGGTGCGAACTGCTCGGCCTGGTCAACAACAGCCTGAAGCGTATCGAGGGCAGGGCTTAGTCGGCCCTGCAGTTCACTGACGTGCCCGCGCATGGAATCCACGGCGCTGGCCACCTGAGTGGTATAGATCTCGAAGGCCTGCCCGAGCTTGCTGTCCATGTCGTCCAGGCGATCACCCTGTCCCTTGAGGCGCTCGAGCATCGCCGCCACCCCTTCGAGCCCAGCTTCGATCGCCCGCGCTTCGGTTCCCAAAATCTGTTTGGCTGCATTCAATGCCTCCAAAGCACTGCTGGCAGTCGCCTCCGCCGACCGTGAAACGGTCACCGATACGTGCTGGGTGGCTTCGGCCAGTTGTCGGATCGAGCCTTCGATCCGTTCAGTCAGAGCCCGAATCGGCGTTGCAGCGGATACCAATTCCCCGCTGGCCGAACGGAAATTAGAAGCTGCCTGCACCGACGCCTCGGCACCAGACCGGACACCCTCGGACAGCTGCCGCATATCCGCGCTGGCGCCGGCGACTTGTCCGGCGACACCGTCCAATTGACGAGCAATCTCGCCCAACGGCGCCAGCAGCTCCTCTGAAGCCCGGCTCGTCAACTCGCCGGTCAGTCGGGCGATTTCGGAACCCGACGCCTCAATGCGTTCCCGGGCCGCTTCACTGCCGGCCTTGGATGCACCCTCCATCTGCTCCTTGAACGCTTCTCCGGCCAGCCGCAGATCCCCTGCCGCAGCACTCATGGCGCGTGCGCCTTCGCCTGTATTTTCGCGAATGCCCTGCAGCGTCTCGTTCATGATGCTCAGCATCCGATCAGCGCCCTGGCTGAAGGCACCGCCGGTGGCATCTGCCGCTGCAGTCATGGTCGAACGAAGATCGTCGACGGCCTGTGCAACCCGCGCAATGGCGGAATCCATTTCACCCCCCATGCGGCCAGAACTCTGATCCATGCGCTCGGAGAGCTGGCTGATCCGCTCGCCGGCCTGCGCGAGCTTGTCGCTGGCCTGACTGAGGGCCTTGCCGACGTCGTCGGAGAAGCGGGACGACAGATCCTGCACCATGGTGCCCACACCATCCGTGCCGGCCTTGCCCACTTGATCTAGGAGCGGCGCCATGGCCGCCGTGATGCTGCTGGAGATGGCCAGCGGTATGTCTTCTCGCAATGGGCGGCCCAGTTCAGCGACAAGCTCCATACCGATGGTGCGGAAATGCTCCCGCTGTTCCCGCACCGCCGCCAATTGCTCGACCGCAAGGGATTCAAGGCTAATAAACGAAAGGCGTTGCTCTAGGCTGCTGGACACCGTGTGCGCCGCATCCTCCAGCCGCGACATTCCAATTCGCAACACGATGGTGAAAATGATTGAGCAAAAGAGGCCCGTTAGCGACATGATGAACTTGGCAGATGCCACATTCATCAACTTGCTCATGCTATCCGCATTGATGACCGATAGACCCTGAAGTGCGGCGACGAGGCCCAAAAAAGTAAAAAACAGACCTGCGGTCACAAAAAGTCCAGGCACGATGCGCCAGAAACCGGCGCCGAATCCAAGGTCTGCAACGTTGAAGAAGATGGAAGGGCGTGCTGCATTGCGCAGCACGAATTCGTTTTCACCGACCTCATACGGAACCAGGGTCTCCCGGAATTCGGTCCAGTGCTCAGCAACGCTCTTGGCCGAGCCCCTGCGCCCAAAACTTTTGATGCGGCTGTCTAGCTCGGAAATGTTTCGGCTGAGGTCGATGCCATCCTTGTATTTTCGGACAGCAGTTCGCAACCGTGCGAGAGCGCGCCTCTTACTGCCAACGCGGTAAAGAAATAAGGCGATTGCGATCGTGAGCAAAACCACCAGCGCAAGGCTCACCAGTCCCGGGGCTGACTCCTCCCTCAGCCAACCCGCAATGTCGAGAACAAATGCACGAACAAAAAGCCCAATCGATATTACTGATTCCAAGACGCCCGCCCCACATAACAACTGACTTGTATTGGGTCGGATGACCTTCGTGCAAGCACGGGGTGCGCTAACTTACAGCCAGCACTTGGCAGCTTCCGGCCCCATCTGCCATTCACTCTCGAATTTCGCTATTCCGAGCTATTTCTCATGCGCATTCCTAACCCACACCGGCCCCCGCTGGTGACGGCTGTCCACGCGGAAGGGTTATGAGGGCTCCGTTGGTGGGCCCACGTATCCTGTCCGGCGCTTATTCCTGATTCGGTTCATCTCCTGGCCTCGTCGGGAGGCGCTAGGTGCAGGATCGTCTCGTCCACTGGTGGCAGATGCGCCAGCTCGATTGCGATGTCGACCGCTTCATCGATCATGGCAAGCAGTGGCGCGGCGTTTGGTTCGTGCGCCAGAACCGCCATGGCCTGCTCGAGATGGTCTCGGGCCCGTATATAGAGCGGGTGGGGCAGGGTGGTTTGCTTCATCTTCACGCTCCGGGAGCCCCGATCCCGTTGTGCGCCTCAATGGTGTCTGGGGCGACATTGTCAGCCGGACAATTTGACTGAAATTGGAAGCACCAAACAGAAAAGCCTGCCCCGCGTGGCAACGAGGCAGGCTTCGGGAGGACGTTGGCGCGAACTCGATACGTGGCGCGCCCATCAAGACTGCCATCGCTTGGTGTTCGCAAATAAATGTGAGGGGCGGTCGGTTGATCGCCTTGCGAGCCAGGATACATCCGCACCTCATTTGCGCGTCCGCTATCTGACGCCAACTCACTGTCGGCAATAGACCGCCGCAAGGCTATAGTTGTCGTCGGGGTTGCGCGCTTCAACCTCAGCCGCCACTCGGGCCGCAAATGCGTGAGGAGTGACCTCATAGCTGGAAATTCTCTGAAGTTCTCTGAGAAAAACTTTCTGATGAATGCCGTCAGTGGTAAAAATCAGTTTGTCCCCGACCGCAAGATCCACGTCGAATATATCGACGCGGGGAGTATCTTCTGTCCCAAGCGCGCTATCTAGAATGTGCTTCCTCGGGTAGTCCGCATACTCATCTTGCGTGAGTTTGCCTGAAAGCAACAGTCGCATCCCTTCCGAGTGATCTGTGGTGAGACGCTTAACTCCATTGTTTCGCGCCATAGCCAGCCGACTATCTCCAGCATGAACGCACATCATCCGCCCCTGCGTGAACCAAGCGGCCGTGAGGGTTGTTGCCATCGTTGACAGTTCACGCGAGCTTCGTTGGCTGATGAGCAGCGCGTGGTGGATGCGTATTGCTATCGAGGAGAACCACAATCCCACGTCCGGCTGCTCGGATATTGCCGAGCTAATTTCGCTAATGGCAGTGCCGGAAGCGGTGTTCCCGCCGCCCATTCCCCCCAACCCATCTGCTATCGCGACTATCAGGTCGTTGCCCGGCAATTTCCATACAGCAACGCTGTCCTCGTTGATCTTTCGAGGCCCCGCGTCGGTGAAGGTGGCGTACTCGAATTTCACGCGCAAATCTCTTGAACGGCCTTGTAGAGTGCTGGGTGCAGTTGGGATGGTGTGAAATCAATCGACCTGCTCAAATGCCGGATCGACCCGCAAATGTCCGTGCCCTCGATGCGAAGCTGGACCGCAAGTCTCTTCGCCAAATTGGTATCGAGGTCGGCGTCACAGTAGTCAGCGAACTTGCGTTCAACATACCATCGATTGTGCGAAGCGCCCATCTCCAGCATCGCCACCAAACATAAGGACTTAGTTTCATAGTCGCAGCCTTCAATGAAGGCCTCCAGCCGGTTCGCGAGAGGATCACAGTAGTCGAAATTGAAACTGCTCTCTCTGACCCACGCAGCGAAAGCTCTGCCTATTCGCCCAGCAGATATGCCGTCCCGGCCAACCAAGTCGTTGATCCTGTCAGCGCCCAGCTTGCGAAAGATGGCAGATGCTTCGTCCTTCGATGCTTCAAGTTCGATGAAGTCCGCAAGTCTCTCCCAGTCGCCATCAGCCGGGGGAGAGATGGCGTCAAGCATGGCTACGAAGTCAATTGATTTTTGAGTAGGTGGTGGTGCCGCGGAGGCATCCACACTCAAGACCGCATCCAACACCGCTTTAGCCGATTTGAAGCGTTGCGCGGGGTTTTTGTGGGTACAGCCCAGTAATATCGCTGAAAACTCCCCCGGCTCCCGTATCTCGCCGCAGGGGACACGATCTTCGGTTCCGACCATGTCGTGCAGGATGCATCCAAGCGAATAGATATCCGATTGGACCGAGGCGAAGCGTAGGTCTTTCGTTATCTCCGGCGCAGTATAATAATCTGACTGCCTCGCCATCCCTGTAGACGTTAGGGCGGAAAGCTGCGTTTCCTTTATTGAGATAAGGCCAAAATCGCTGACTGCATAATAACTCTGGGGTTTGCCCTCTTGCGTCCTGGAATACCTCAGAACATTTTGGGGCTTGAGGTCTCGATGATATATCTCCATCGAGTGCATTTCCTGTAGGCCAGCAACCACGTCGCTCAATGCGGCGACAAAAGAACCTCCTAGTGTTCGGTCAGCCCGCAAGTCTTTGGAGAGGTTGCCGTCTGCCACGGGCATCAGATAATATGGGGGGTCGACTTCCAAATCTGAGCCGGAAATGGGCACGATGTTGGGGTGAACAATTGCACCCTGAACACGTACTTCCTTCGCAAATCTCTTCTTCACATTGACCAGAAGCTCATCGCTTAGCGGCTGGTTTTTTGAGAATGTCTTGCGGGCATATCGATTGCCGTTGTCGTCCTCAACAAGGTCGACGTTCCCGAACCCGCCCTTGTCTATTTGTTCAATGAATTTCATGGCGCTCCCCCTTCACGCAATTGCATAGTTTGCGTCCCCATTGATCTCCTCCCATCTCACGACACGCTGAGCAATGGTCCGCCGGTGAAATTCGACAAAAATTCACGAGGGGTCAAACTCGACAGTTGCGGCTCGCTATTACCCCCCGGTGGTGTCGTTCGGTTGCTTTCGCTGGGTCTGACGCCGTTCCACCTCAATGCTGACGTGAGCCCTTAGATCTCCTCCAAAAATGAGTAGAGTCCGTCCATTGAAGGAGACGGACGATGAAGGCTTCGCGGTTCAGCGAGGAACAGATTATCGGCATGATCAAGAGCAGGAGGCCGGGATGCCGACTGCCGATGTGTGCCGCAAGCATGGTGTCAGCAGCGCCACGTTCTACAAGTACAAGGCCAAGTTCGGCGGCATGGACGTCAGCGAGGCGCGGCGGCTCAAGGTGCTGGAGGATGAGAACGCCCGGCTCAAGAAGCTGTTGGCCGAGGCGATGCTGGACAACGCCATGCTCAAGGATCTCAGCACAAAAAAATGGTAACGCCCGCCGTCAGGCGAGAAGCCGTGGCTTACCTCTGCGAGACCTTCGCGGTGAGCCAGCGTCGGGCGTGTTCCACAATCGGGGCTGATCGAACGTCGGTGCGCTATGTGACCACCCGGCCGGATGATCATGCCGTTCGGGAGCGGCTGCGTGAACTGGCGGCCGTGCGCCGCCGCTTTGGCTATCGCCGGCTGCATGTGCTGCTGGATCGGGAGGGGATCATGCTCAACCACAAGAAGCTGCGGCGGATCTATGCCGAAGAACGGCTGCAGGTTCGTCGTCGCGGTGGCCGCAAGAGAGCCCTGGGAACACGGGCGCCCATGGTTATGCCGTCAGGGCCGAACCAACGTTGGTCCCTGGACTTTGTCAGCGACGCGCTGACCGATGGTCGGCGCTTCCGCATCCTGTGCATTGTCGATGACTATACAAGGGAATGCCTGTGCCTGATCGCTGACACGTCGCTGTCCGGACTGCGGGTGGCGCGGGAGTTGGATCTGCTCATGCTCCAGCGTGGCCGGCCACACACCGTGGTCAGTGACAATGGAACGGAGCTGACCAGCATGGCGATCCTGCGCTGGAGCCAGGATAGGCGGATTGAGTGGCACTACACGGCGCCCGGCAAGCCGACGCAGAACGCGTTCGTGGAGAGCTTCAATGGCCGGTTGAGGGACGAACTGCTCAACGAGACCCTGTTCACCTCATTGACCCACGCCCGGTTTAATTTGGCGGCCTGGAAAGACGATTACAACACCGTCAGGCCACACGGCAGCCTGGGCAATCTGCCGCCGGCCATCTACGCCAAACTCAACGCTCCCGGCATGCAATGGGACGGAGCGCTTGAGCAACTGGGGAGCACCGCGCTCCCTCCCATTGCACCACCGAGCCATAAAAGCTCAAATACCGAAGGGACTCTGCTCTCGGCTGGATGAAACAGTGGGCTCACGTCAGATGGATTCTTCGGTACCGTGTAGCCTCAGCCAGACTTTCCCCGGCCAAAATGGGCAATCAAATTGTTCAGGCCACCAGAACCGCTCTGCATTTGCGGCGACTACCAGCAACCTTTATTTGGGCCGATGAATGTCCGCTATCTGGCTCACCGCCCAGACGCCGTAGCCCCATATCAGCCATGCCGCTTTCTACCCACAGGCGGCCTTCCGGTACGCGAGACATTTGTGCCCACAACATGCTTCTGCATGGGCCGTCCAAAGCGCTTCAAGGTCTGGCATTCCAATCCATCGCGCCAGTGGCAGGTTTCAACCCCATTTTAGTCATCTGTGCTTTGCACCGCATCGCTTGTAAGCTGCCGATCCGCACCTTGGTCCCATCGTTCACTCTCCCGCAGCCATCCGTCAGCAGGATGGGAAGACTGGAAGCTTTCCCGGTACCTTAATGGGCTCAACCCGAGCCGACGCTGAAACGCGGCTCTCATCTGCTGAGGGTTGTCGAAGCCGCAATCGAAAGCGATGGCCTTAATCGGGCGTTCCGTCGCTTCAAGCATGTTGCGCGCCTGATCGATACGGACGCCTTCGACGAAGTCGTGCGGCGTCTGCCCCAGTTCCTTCACGAACAGGCGAGCCACCGTACGTTCACTGGTGCCGGCGATCCGGGCCAAGCGTTCGACGGAAAACGGCTCCGCGAGATGATTGACGACATAGGCCTGAACCTTGCCGATCGGTGATTCTGAGTCGCGTTGCGGCACCAATAACGGGCTGAACTGCGACTGGCCGCCTTGGCGCTGGGCGACGACCACCAACCGCTTGGCGCAGGCAAGAGCCAGCGCCTCGCCATGATCCTCGCTCACCAGCGCAAGCGCGAGGTCGATGCCCGCGGTCACGCCGGCCGACGTCACCAACGCACCGTCACGAGCATGGATGCGGTCGTACTCCACCCGGCAGGCAGGGAAGCTTGCGGCAAGCTGCGCGGCATTCTGCCAATGCGTCGTCGCGACACGACCATCGAGCAGCCCAGCGTGGCCGAGCACGAACGCACCGGTGCAAATCGATCCATAGCGCCCGGCCAGCGTGCCCCAATTCCGCAGCCAGTCCAACATGGCGGCATCCGGCCGGGCCTCTGGCAGTGAAGGTCCGCCTGCCACGAGGGCAATGTCAAAGCGGCGCCCCGCTTGCGCGAAGGCGAGATGGGGGACCACCGACATGCCGTTCGAGGCACGGACGGCATTTGTGTCGGCCGCGAGAAGCAGGCAGTCATATGCCTCGTTGGATGGAAGAAACCCATTCGCTTCGGCGAAGACGTCGAGCGGACCAGCTACGTCTAGCGCCTGCACGCCATCATGGATGATGAGCGCCACTTCCCTCTTGGTCATCAAATCGCCTCCAGTATCGCTTCGGGCAGCTTATCGCACATGGTTGGCGGGTTTTCGATGGCGTGTATGTTTGCTGCCAAACGCCTCGCGGGCGATGAATAGCGCTAGCTTCCTCTCACTGGAGATATGAACATGACCGATCCGCTCCTCTCGAAAGCCAGCATCAATGGCATTTCGGTGCCGGACAGCAAGCTCGGCCGCGCGATCACCGAATTTGTGCGCGATACAGAATCCGATTTGCTGTTCAACCATTCCAGCCGCGTCTATTTCTTCGGCGCGCTTGCCGGGAAGCAGCGCGGCCTCACCGTCAACGCTGAGCTGCTCTATGCGGCAACGATGTTTCACGACATCGGCCTGATGCCGTCACACAGCAGTCCGGATCTGCGCTTCGAGGTGGATGGCGCCAATGCCGCGCGGGATTTTCTACAGAGCCACGGCGTCGATGCCTGCGATATCGAAAAGGTCTGGGCCGGGATCGCGCTGCACACCACACCCGGCGTGCCAGAACACATGCATCCGGTGATTGCGCTGACCACCGCGGGCGTCGAGATGGATGTGCTTGGCCTCACCTATGACGAGTATGACGACACGACGCGCGAGGCCGTTGTCTCGGCCTTCCCGCGCACGCCGCGGTTCAAAGAGGACATCATCCAGGCCTTCTATGACGGCATCAAGCACAAGCCGGACACCACCTTCGGCAACGTTAAGGCCGATGTACTCGCCGACAAGGAGCCACATTTCCACCGCGGCAATTTCTGCTCGGTCATCCGCAATTCGCGCTGGCACGCCTGATCGAGCTGAGAGTTGGGGCAATGCCGAGTATTTCCGAGACGAACACTGTTTCGGCAAACCGCCTGTCAACTTTCCTGGAAGCTGCCGGTCCGGTTTCCACCCAGCCCGAAGTGGCCGGAACCGACCCCATCTTAGCCGTTCGCAGAAATCGTGCCACTTCCCGAAAGCAGCCGCAGGCCATGGAATCGGATAATCGCCATTATGACACCGAGCGACCGGGCACCATGCGGGGATAATCGGTATATCCTTCCGGGCCATCACCGTAGAAGGTTTCCTTGTTCTGCTGATTGAAGGGCAGACCCAGCTTGAGCCGTTCGGCCAAATCGGGCGTGGCGATATAGTCACGCCCGAAGGCCAGAGCATCCGCAAAACCAGCTTCAATGAAGCGGTCGCCGTCCTCTTTGGTCATTAGCTCGTTGGCGATGACAGGCCCGCCAAATCGACGCTTGATTTCGCCTAGAAGGCTGTCGTGACCTTCGATTTCACGCACGAAAATGAAGGCTATCTCCCGCTTTTTCAGCTCGTCAGCAACATAGCCAAAAAGGGCCTTTGGGTTGCTGTCGCCCATGTCATGTTCTTCGCCGCGTGGCCGAAGATGGACGCCCACCCGATCCGCGCCCCAAACCTCGATAACAGCATCAAGAATTTCGAGCAGCAAGCGGGCGCGGTTCTCCACCGATCCACCATGCCGATCAGTGCGGTGATTGGTTTTGTCCTGCAAAAACTGATCGATCAGGTAGCCATTTGCGGCATGCAGCTCGACGCCATCAAAACCAGCCTTCATGGCGTTTTCTGCACCGCGCCGAAAGTCGGCTACAATGCCGGGAATTTCTTCTGTCTCAAGAGCGCGGGGCACCGGATGGGGACGCTTAGGCCGGAGCGATGACACATGCCCGGCTGCGGCAATCGCACTCGGCGCAACAGGCAGTTGGCCTTCGAGCAATTCTGGATCGGAAATTCGGCCTACGTGCCAGAGCTGCGAAAAGATGCGGCCTCCGGCTTCATGTACGGCTGCGGTGACGAGCTTCCATCCTTCTACTTGTGCATCATTCCAAATGCCCGGCGTTCCCCAATAGCCAACCCCTTGCGACGAGGTGGATGTGGCCTCGCTCAAGATCAGGCCGGCGCCTGCCCGTTGCTGGTAATACTCCGCCATCATCGCATTGGGGATACGCTCGACGCCTGCCCGTTTCCGCGTAAGAGGAGCCATGATGATGCGGTTCGGCAGCTCCAAACGGCCAATTTTCAGCGGGTCGAACAGGCGCGACATGCAATTTCTTTCGTTGTTGTGGGTTTAAGGTAAAATAGACAACTAGAGCCAAGAAGGCTATTAGGCACCCGTCGGGGACATAGTGCCCAAAGGGTGACCATCAATGCCTACCATTGTCGGCGATAAACTCGTTTTCGAAGAAACCTGTCTGCCCCGTCGCGTCATGGACCTGTTCACAGGGAAGTGGACCAGTTTGATTTTGCATGCGCTCAACCATTGGCCGGGCGGCAAATGCCGCACTGGCGATCTGCAACGGGCCTTGCCCGGCATTTCTAAGAAAATGCTGATCCAGACTTTGCGGGAAGTCGAGCAGCGCGGCCTTGTGCATCGGCGCGTTTACAACGTGGTGCCGCCCAAGGTGGAATATGAGCTAACGTCCCTTGGCCGTACCTTCGCGCAGCCCATTGAAATGCTCTATCAGTGGGGCGAAGCGAATAAGCCTGCTCTCGATCAGATGGAGCAGCACGCAAAAACGGCAGCAGCTGAGGACAAAACAGAGTCCTGACTTTCCATAGGCTAGTCGGATCACCTCAATTATGGAGCTGTTGGTGTTGATAGCAGCCATCATGGATTTGAATTGGCTTTCTTCGCAGTTGCTATGGTAGTTTTGCAGCATGTACACGCCACCCGCCTTTCGCGAGGAAAACCCCGCAGCCTTGCGCCAGATCATGCGCGAGGCTCGCCTTTCCACGCTTGTCACAGCCACAGCCGAAGGGCTAATGGCCACCCCTTTGCCGCTCATTCTGGATGAAACCGAAGGCGATTACGGCACGCTTTACGGGCATTTTGCAAAGGCCAATCCGCAATGGCAGGCTGCACCCATAGGTGAAGCTCTCGTCATCTTTTCCGGGGTGGACGCGTATATCACCCCATCATGGTACGCAACCAAGCAAGAGCATGGCAAAGTTGTTCCGACATGGAATTATGCCGCCGTCCACACCTACGGCACGCCCGAATTTTTTGACGATGAGACCCGGCTGCGCGAGGCCGTTACGCGCCTTACCGACCTGTATGAGCAGGCCCGTTCCAGGCCATGGGCGGTGACTGACGCGCCAGAGAATTATATTCGCTCGCAACTAAAAGGGATTATTGGCTTCAGGCTCCCGATTACCCGCATAGAGGGCAAGGTGAAGATGAGCCAGAACCGTCCCGAGGCGGACAGGGTCGGCGTCGCCAAGGGGCTGGTCTCCAGCGACAGGGCTGACGAGCGGCAGGTTGCCACCATGATACCGACCCTGAAGCCGTAATTCCGGTCTGTTACCGACCCCATTCCGGTCGTTCGCGTCGATGCTCATCGTTCCTGAAATCAGACTTTGCAGGCGGCTATCGTCATCGTTGATACATTCGCAGAAGTTATGTGCAGAACTGTCGTTTTAAGTGGGATTTTAGCGACACCGAAGCGGCAGACTTCTTCGGCTCCTTAGTGTCATACCAAGCGCTCAGCAAATGCCGCGAGTTGGTCAATCGTGGTGCCCCAGCCTTCGTGAAATCCCAACTCCTCGTGCTTCCGGCTGTCGGCGGGGCTTTTGTGCAGCACACGAGCCGAATACCGGGTGCCCTGACCCTCCGTCTCGAAGGTAATGATCGCGGTCAGCGTTAGCCAAGGCTCGATCGGTCGCCAGCCATCGGCCAAGGCCGTGGTCCACACCATGCGATGTTCGGGCGCGATGTCTAGAAAGCAGCCTTCGACATGCGGCTTAAATTCGCCGCCGCCCTCGCGCATCAGCGTCTCGAAACCGCCGCCCGGCCGCAGATCCAGCTTGACGACCTTGCATTCGATGGGCTCGGGTATCCACCATTTAGAAAGATGCTCAGGCTTGCTCCAGGCCTTCCAGACGGTGGCCGGAGAAGCGTTGATGATACGCGAAATGTTCAACTCGGTGTTTTCAGCCGTCATTTTCGTTCTCTGACATTTGGTTTCGACATAGTTGGCTAGGCGATCCGTTCTGGCCTGCCAAAGCGCACGTTGCTCGGACAGCCATGCCTCAGCGTCAGCCCCGGATTGGTCATGTCGACAAAACTGGCTAAGGGCGGCAGAATCCTGGGTTGAACCGCTTGCGATGCATTCGTCATTTCTCGGTTAGTTCGTCGACAAGAAAGTCGAGGAACGCCCGCACCTTGGAAGTGAGATACAGCCGGGAGGGGTAAATCGCGTAAATGGATGCGTCGACCGTTGACCAGTCTTCTAGCACTGCGCCCAATCTTCCTTGGGCCAGATCATCTTTCACATAGGGATAAGGGATCAGGCTCAGCCCGAAACCAGCGAGCAGAGCGTCACGCACTGCCAGGCTGGAATTAACCTTGTATTGACCGTTGACGGTAATCCGCGCGGAACGATCTGATTTGAAAAACTCCCAAGTATCCGCGTTTCCTAAGGGCGTGAACTGAACGCAATTGTGTCTGGAAAGGTCTTCGGGCGTTTGAGGAACGCCAGAGGCCTCGAAATACGCGGGCGCACCACATAGGACATGGGGCATCGCCATCAGCTTCCTGGCGATGAGACTGGAATCGTCGAGTTTGTTGCTGCCGCGGATAGCAACGTCAAAGCCCTCTTTGACGATATCGACGACGCGGTCCTCCAAATTCAGTTCAAGCGATAGGCCGGGGTGGAGTGTCAGGAACCGTGGAAGCGCAGACGACAGGCATGTTAAAGTTACGGTCATTGGGGCACTGACGCGCAAAATGCCGGTTGGGACTTGCTGCAAGGGACCAAGGGATCGATCGGCCTCTTCGAGGTCATCCAGGATGCGCGACACCTGACTGTAGTAGAGCGTGCCGGCTTCAGTCAGGGCCATTCGCCGTGTTGTGCGGTTGATGAGCCGAACGGCTAAATAAGCTTCCAGCTCCCCGATATTCTTGCTGATCGCTGCCGGAGACAAGCCGACGCGCCGCCCAGCTTCAGCGAAGCTGTTCAGCTCGGCGACATGGCGGAAGACCTTCAATGCGGTCAGATGATCCATGATTGTTTACCCTCAGTAGATAATACCATGTTGATTTCACATATTATCGATCTGTGGTGAAGCCCTTAGGTTTGGGGGGCGGGCAATGACGAGGCAGATCAATCGCTTCTGACGGCCAACCCCCTACATCGGCAACCGAGGGGTGAACGTTGCGGCCGACTAGTATTTAGAAAGACAGTTTCAGCAATGACCAATCCTTTCGTAGAGATGATCGAGCAACGTGTTTCGGTCAGCCTGTTCGACCCGTCGCAAACCGTCTCAACCGAACAGATTGACGAATTGGTTCGGTTGGCGACGCGGGCACCGACCGCGTTCAATCTCCAGAACTGGCGTTTCATTGCAGTTCACACATCAGAGGCCAAGGCGCGGTTGCGTCAGGTTGCAGGAGATCAGCCGAAGATCAGCGAAGCGGCTGTGACCTTCATCATCTGCGGCGTCCTGCCCGACCACGAGACTGTTGCCGATCGCCTGCGGCCATCTGTCGAGGCCGGGTTCATGCCGGAGCAGTTCATCCCAAACTGGACGGACGCCGTTCGTTCCATGTACTCGGAACAGCCGCGTATGCAACGCGATGAAGCGATCCGCACGGCGACATTCGCGGCGTCGACCCTGATGTTTGCGGCGCAAGCTTTCGGTCTCACCTCCGGTGCAATGGTCGGGTTCGATGCTGACGGCGTGAAGGAGGCTTTCGGTCTCGGCGCTGATGAAGTGCCGGTGGTGCTTTTGGCGGTGGGCCGTGCTGCCCCAGGCAACTGGCCGCAAAAACTGCGCCGGCCTGTTTCCGAGGTTCTGGAACTTGCATAGTCCGAGACGGTCCCATCGGGCAGTCGCCAGCGGATAACGTGGCGTTGAACGGAGCTTAGGTATTTGCGGAAGTCACGCGATGGATCGAACACCGCCGAAGACGACAGTCAGTACCTCACCCTCTGGCTCACTCTGCAATTCTAACGCTGGAGGAATCATCATGGTTGATGACAAGAAAGCTTCCCATAGTTTCGACCTACTCGTTACGGCCATTGCGCCTGCCGTGTGGGGCAGCACTTATATCGTAACCACCCAATTTCTCCCGGCGGGCTATCCGATGACGGTTGCCATGCTGCGTGCTCTTCCGGCCGGTCTAATACTGCTTTTGATCGTTCGGCAGTTGCCCACTGGAATTTGGTGGGGTCGGACATTCCTGCTTGGGGCGCTTAACTTCTCAGTCTTCTGGGCGATGCTATTTGTCGCGGCCTATCGTCTGCCAGGTGGTGTTGCCGCGACAGTTGGAGCCGTCCAGCCGCTGATCGTCATTTTTCTGGCGTCCGCCTTTCTGGGGAGTTCGATACGGCCAGTGTCGATTGTGGCCGCAGGTGCGGGCATTGTAGGGGTAGCGCTGCTGGTCCTCACGCCCGGCGCGGCCCTCGATCCGATAGGGATTGCAGCGGCCCTTGTCGGAGCCGTTTCAATGGCATTTGGCACAGTCTTGAGCCGCCGCTGGCAACCGCCGGTTTCGCCGCTCACGTTCACGGCCTGGCAATTGACGGCGGGGGGGATTCTGCTCGTTCCTATTGCGCTTCTGCTTGAACCATCTCTACCAACCCTGACGACGCCAAATGTGCTGGGATTGGCATATCTCGGGCTGATCGGTGCAGCTCTGACTTACATTCTGTGGTTCCGTGGTATTGCGAAGTTGGAGCCGTCGGTTGTCGCCTCGCTTGGTTTCTTTAGCCCTCTGACCGCCGTTGTTTTGGGGTGGATGTTTCTCGACCAGTCGCTGTCGCTGATGCAGCTCATTGGCATGGTCATCGTTGTTGGAAGTGTCTGGCTGGGCCAGCGCGTTCAGCGCCCGCGCTCTCAATAAGGACCGACGGTCCCACGTCGGCGGTCGACGGAACGGCCGCTTACTCCGATGACCATCCGAAAGCGGACGGGCAGAAAACCACCCCATTCCGGCAGTGGTCTCTTCAAGAGCAGACCGGCAGCTTTCGGGACATGCAGATGGACGCCCGAACGGCCGCAATGGGGCGCGTTGCTGCTCGGCGGCTTCCGACCCCATGGCTGACGAAATGCACGGTCCCGAATGGGGGCGTTGGTTTGATGTGCAAGAACACTTGTACAAGGGGAGCAGGGTCGTTGGCAGCGCTATCTCGCTGGTCAGCGTGGTCACTTTGATACCTTTCGTAACCGGACGCCGGTCCCTCCCTCCGCACAACTACCGCACAACTACACCGTGAACAAACGCGGATATACCCAGCTATTCGTGATCGGAGTGTCCCGGATTTCCGGGCTTTTGCTCATCCAGAGGACCGCTCATAACGGTCTGGTTCCAGGTTCGAGTCCTGGTGGGCCCACCAACTCCCCTCATAGTATTAGGATCATTTCGATCTGAGTCGATTTAGCCCCGTCGAACGGGCATCGACCAAAATTCTTGAGTCGATGCGGCCAGGAATAGCGATCCGAGAAGACAGCTCCTGAATCGATATTAGGACCAAATCGGTTGGGTCGATTTGGTCCCATGACGCAGGTAGCGACCGAAATTCTTGAATCGATGCGACCAAAACTGGGGACGCGAATGATCGTCGCGCAATAGCCATGCACTGACAAGGTTCACCCCAAGGCCGATGCAGGCTACCAGTATGGCCTGTGAAAAATTGATGTGTACCGGGCTGTAAAAGCGCAAGAGGCTTTCCCACCCGATCAGCAGAGCGATAAGCGCCAGTATGACCGCACTGGCGAAGGCGGCTAGATCACCCAGCTTTCCCGTGCCGAAGGTAAAGCGCCTATTGTGGGCGTGCTTGCGGGCATAGAGATAGGCCAATGCGCTAATGAGCATCGCGGCGGCGTGGGTTGACATATGCCAACCATCGGCCACTAAAGCCATGGAGCCGTATATCGAACCCGCCACAATCTCGACCACCATCATTGAGGCGGTCAGCGCAATTACGATCCATGTCTGCCTTGCATTGCGGTCATGGTTTTTTCCCAGAAAAATATGTTCATGGGAGGCTGCGAGTGACTGGTCAGTCATTGGTTTGCTTTCAGGGGTATGCGACCGCCAACCTCTATTTGAGGTAAGTGCGAACGACTTCGATCAGATCGGCTGCGCCCTTTGCGCGGTCAGAATCTGGCTCGTGATGGGGGTTCACCACGTGATACACGATATGATCCTCGATCAATTCGACCGTCAGGCCGCTAACGGCACCGCGCACGGACGCGACGAGTTGCAGCACATCGGCGCACCCCAGTTCCGCCTCTAATGCGCGTTCGACAGCTTCAACCTGACCCTTGATCCTTCGGACGCGGGCAAGAGGAGAGCGCAAGTTGGGCGTTTGGCAGGCGGCACTCTTGGAAGGCGGATTATGGCTTCTCCAATGGCCGACTTGGAGGGTGGTTTCCGGGCGGTCTGCATTAGGAACGCAGTGAGCACAAGCGGTCGATATAACCTTGGCCGTACTGGTGCGAAGCGAGATGGCAGCCATTCAGCATCGCCGAATGACCGCCCGATGCCAGGTATGGTCGGCGGCACCCTGCCAATCGCGCGCATTCCCAGGGTTCAGGTAATTGGCTTTCCGCCGATCTCGATCCGGCTAATCTCGCGCAGCGGCGTCGAAAAATCATAGTCGGGCATAGCGCTATTCTCGGCGATTGCCTGCCCCTGCACGACGAGCGCATCTCCCTTGGCCCCGGGCTTAAGGCTGAGCGCGTGCGCTTTGAGATGCACCAACTTGCCGCGCACGAGGCTGTCCCCCTCGCCCCCCTTTGTGCGGATGTCCTGCTCCACGACGATGGTCCCAAACGGCTTTGAGAGTTGCACCCCAATTGCGCCGTCGCCATAGGTCGTGATGCTCTCGAACACGGCATGTTGCAACGAGCCGTCATAGAGATTGAAGCCGCGCGCGCCCATCCCGTGTGTTTGGATGGGTGCCTGAATCTTCAGGGTGTCGATGTCCCCAAAATTGACGAAACCGATGCCGCTGCTGCCGTGTGACGTGACCGCCGCCTGGGCAACCCATGAGTCGATCTTGCCCCAGTTGTCCAGCACCATGTCATTGGGTCCGTAGGTCGTGGTCGGCCCCTGATTGACAATGCTTTGCGCGTGCACACCCGATCCGACAAACACCCCGCCGGTGATGAGGTTGGACGTGCCTTTGGGGATGCCGCCATCCGCATGGACGTCGCCCGTCGTCAGCAGCGTCAGCTCAATAGTGCCGCCCCCCTGGGTCGGAGCGGGGGCCTGGGCTGGGTCGGCATTGACCGGAATAAACCAGCCACCGAAGATAAACACCCCACTTCCACGCAGGGGGTGGTCCTTGCTGCCGCCCGACAGGTTGCGGGCGTCCAGCGTCCAGCGTCCAGCGGCTGCTCTGGTCTTTCGAGGAATTATAGACCGTAAGCCCCCCGATCAGGACCTCCACCCCGAAGCCGGCGGGGCGGTGAGCGGCCATCCGCGCATCCGCGCCTTCGACATGGATGCCATCCAGTTTCAGGGCGCCGCGTTTGGCGCGGCTGGCTTCCAGGTGGACGCGGCCGAGGGTTCTCACATTACTGATCGTCAGGGTGCCGAGATCGTCCGTGTCATCGGCCAGCCCCAGGGCAATCTGGGTTTCATCCGTCACCAGGCGCAGATCGGCAATCTGGTGATTGGCGCTAAGCAGCAGTCCAGGGAGCCCTTCCCTGAAGTGCAGCTCCGCATCGGGACCCACGCCACGCAGGCGGGTTCCAGGGGAAAGCTTCAGGCTGGGCAGGTCGGTGATCCGCCCTTCGATCTCGATATGAGCCGCCTCCTGCTGCACGGCTTCCTGAAGTGAGGCGCAATCTTTCACGAGGATTACGGTACCGGCCATAGCAATCTCCCTGCTCAGCCCTTGGAGATTGAACCATTTCGTCCCGCGAGGATACCGCTCGAACGGGCCCAGCATTCACCGCCAAGGCGGTTTTGGTAAACATCTCGCGATGAATCTGGTTGCCGTCGTGTCCGGCCTTTCACGAGCGCCTTGATAGGAAAGGCATTCTAGGAATGTCCGGAAACAAGGGTTAGTCTCGGCAGCGAGGCGCTTGATTGTTGAGGTCGCGATGCTCAGAACTGAACAGTATGATGCAGTCGTCATCGGCAGTGGCGAGGGCGGCAAATACCTTGCCTGGCACCTCGCGCAATCTGGCCAGAAGGTCGCGGTGATTGAACGACGCTGGATCGGCGGGTCCTGTCCAAACATCAACTGCCTACCCAGTAAAAACGAGATCTGGAGCGCCGGCGTGGCCAGGATCGTCTCCCGCGCCGGAGAATTCGGCGTTACCACCGGCCCCGTTTCGGTAGATATGGCAAAGGTCGTGCAGCGCAAACGCGCCATGGTTGAAAGCCTCGTGGCCTTTCATCTCGAGCGTTACAAGGCAACCGGCGCTGAACTCATCATGGGCAATGCGCGCCTCGTCGCGCCTCAGATGATCGAGGTGGCATTGAACGACGGCGGGACGCGGCGGCTCGCTGCCAAAAAGCTGTTTCTCAATCTTGGAACGCATGCCAGCATTCCGCCTGTTCCGGGTCTGGTGGAGGCCGAACCTCTCACCCATATCGAGGCACTCGACCTAGACCGGCTGCCGGATCACCTGATCGTCCTTGGCGGCGGCTATGTCGGGCTCGAACTGGCCCAGGCCTATCGGCGTTTCGGCAGCCGCGTCACTGTCATCGACCATGGCTCCCGGCTGCTGCGGCGTGAAGACCCCGACGTGTCACAAGAAGTGCAGCGCATCTTAGAAGCGGATGACGTCGAGGTGCTGCTGTCCGCCACTGTGGAGCGGGTGGAGGGGCGATCCGGCGAGCACATTCGCGCCGACATTCGTACGCCCGATGGAGCGATAACAATCGAGGGCACTGATCTGCTGGTGGCGGCCGGTCGCACGCCCAATACGCGCGGCATCGGCCTCGAAGACGCTGGCGTCGCGTTGACGGATCGCGGTTATGTCCAGGTTAACGATCGCCTGGAGTCGACGGCTCCCAACATCTGGGCGATCGGAGAGTGCGCGGGAAGTCCACAGTTCACCCACGCATCGCTCGACGATTTTCGTGTCATCCGGGACAATCTGGCCGGTGGCAACAGAACGACTGCCGGGCGAATGGTGCCGTATTGCATGTTCATCGACCCGCCGCTGGCCCGTATCGGCCTGAGCGAGGCAGAAGCACGAGCCAGCGGGATCGACGTCCGCGTGGCAAAATTACCGATGAAGGCGGTGTTGCGGACGCGCACGACGGGGGAGACCGCTGGCTTCATGAAGGCGCTGGTCAACGACGACGACCAAATCCTCGGTTTCACCATGATCGGTTCCGACGCTGGTGAAGTCATGGCCGTAGTGCAGGCCGCTATGCTCGGGCAACTGCCCTATGGCGAATTGCGCGACGCCATTCTCGCTCACCCGACGATGGCTGAGGGCCTGAACGCGCTGTTTGGCAATGTGCTGGCCAGCAGCCGGCGATAGATTCCACAGTCAATCAGAAGGTGGGTCAGTGGCTGCCCAAAAGCAGACTTGATGAGCGTCACCCTGTTAGCTGCCTGAAGCCCTCAAGAGCGCGCAGCCGTTGTGAGAGCAACCTGATATGCCGTTTCTGCCCACTGACGAAGCTTTTCCTCGTCCTCAGTTACGTCCGGGGGGACTTCGGCATAGGACTTCAGTGCCTGCGACTTGCCACCGTGGTCGGTGTAGCGCAGTTTGTCGGAATCCGCCTCGTCGTACTCCTGCACCGATTGTTCGTCGGTCTTGAAGTAGAGGGCGCCCTTCCAGATCATGCCGAAAACCAGGTCGTTGCGGCGCAGCGCGATCGCGCCGAAGAGAGGCTTTCGCGTCACTTCGGCCCATCCGGTGAGAGCTGCAATGTACTGATCTGCCATTTCTGAGGCTTTGGACTTCGTCGCCATTTATGTCTCCGTTCGAGGTTAAGGAGGTCAGGTCCGCTCGATGCCTGCAAAGGTACGCAGAACTTCGGCTGCATGGGCCGTGATGTCGATGGAACAGCTTCGAGAGAAGAGCGTGCCCCACGCAGCGTACGCCGAAACCCTCGGAATGGTGTTGTCTAATCACCCAATCAGTCAGCCGTCGGAACGGCCAGCTTCGTTGCTTGTGATGTGTCGATAGATTGTATTTTTATCGACACGACAGAGCCACATGTCGATACCGGCGACATATCCACCGGGCGTCGCCGCGCATTCGGACAAGCGGTTCGACGCAGAGGACCGTCTCATCCCTAAAAGCGTCCTGCTGTCACTGCGATGATTTTGCTATCTGGACCGTTCGATCTAATCGACATTGGCAGCTCGGGGCAGTAGTTGCTCCGCGCTGTCCGCCAGCAGGCGATGTTTGCAATAGCAGGGTGTTGTCGGGTACGTCAGCATCGAGCCTGTGTCTTATGTTGTCGCGTTGCCGGTAGCAGACGCAGGGCCATTGTCGCCCCGCCTCATTTTGCTCGCTTATAGCTTGGTGCTGATCGACCCACCTGTGGCCAACCGCATCAGATCGGTGTCGAAATCGACATCGCCGGCGCTATGTTCGGCCCGCGTGGCGTTGCCGGCGAACTGGTGCTGGTAGCTCTGCCAGGCCGCCTCAGAGATCGCCAAGCCGACGCCACTCAACACGAACTGGCTGAGCTCGACAGCACCGCGATCAATGCGTTTGGCCAACTCGCTCGAACCCCAATCATCGGGGGTCACGAACACCGAGGTCGGCATCGGGATGGCGCGCAGGAACGCAAACAGCGGCCGCATCTGGTCGTCGGTCACCATGGCATGGCGCGCGGTTCCCGCCGTTGCGCCGAGGAGCACCGGCTTGGCTATCAGCAGGTCGCTGTCGATCAAGTCGATGAACGACTTGAACAGCCCGCTGATGCCAGCCTTGTAGACTGGCGTGGCGGCTATGACGGCGTCAGCGCTCGCCAGGCTGTCGATCGCGGCCTGCAGCTTTTCGCTGGGAAAGCCGGCAACCATGGCTTTGGCAATATCGACAGCCAGCGGTGCCAGATCGATTATGCTCAGCGTCGTGACGCGATGTGTCGCAGCGAGCCGGTCAATGGTCTTTTGTGCCATCTGATCGACCAGCATCCGCGTCGAGGACGGATCGCTGACGCCGCCATTGATCGCCACGAGGCGCACTGGAGCGGCATTGTCCTGAGAAAGAGGAGGCATTTCAAATGTCCGTTTCGTGTGGGGCTGGAGATGGCTTCAGCATGCATTGGCAGAGATCGCGCAGGGCGATCAGTTGCGCCGGGGTAAGCCGCGACGCCATCACGTCGGCAACATGGCGTCCGTGCCGCGCGCCGACCCGACGCTGCAGGTGAGTTCCCTCGATCGAGAGCCGCAGGACGCTGGCCCTCGCGTCTTGCGGGTCAGGCTGACGTTCGATCAGGCCACGTTTTTCTAGGCGAGCCACCAGGCGGGAGAGCCCCGCCTGGCTGAGCAGGACGTCGGCTGTCAGCTCCGACATCCGAACGCCGGTCTTGGCCGTCGATAGCGCATAAAGCACGCCATATTCGCTCGGCGCCAGATCGCCCCAAGCTTCGCTTTCGGCGAGGTCTTGAGAGATCGTCATTTGGGCGCGGAACAGTGCTTCCCAAGCCTTGTTCGCCAAGGCGGCATCTCCAGCCATGGTTAGCTCACCCGCGCCAGTTGGGCATTGTCGTTGCTGTCCTGATAGGGGCGAGCGCCGGTGAGGTTGTCGCCACGGTTCGGACTCGGCGTCGGCTGGCGGGGTGCGGTCTCGCCATACTTGGCTTTCACCAGGCTGGCATGGGTCGGTGCGTCGGCAGCGCCAGCCGAACGGCGCGACGCCATTTCACGGCGCAGTACCGGCACGACTTCGGTGCCCAGCAATTCAACCTGTTCAAGTGCTAGCTCAACCGGCAAGCCCATGGCATCAATGTTCCATAGTTGGCGCTGATAGTCGCCAAAACCCGCCTGGAACGTCAGGGTACGGTCGATGATTTCCTGCGGACTGCCGACACTAAGCGGCGTATCCCGAGCATATTCTTCCAGAGTGTGGCTTGAGCCGTACAGCGGGTTACCCTCGAAGAACGGCCGGAACTGCGCGTAAGCGTCCTGCGAGTTCTTGGCGATAAAGGCCTGCCCGCCAAGGCCGACGATAGCCTGTTCCTTGGTGCCATGGCCGTAGTGCTCGAAGCGCTGCCGATAGAAATCCACCAAAGGCTTGAAGTGAAAGTTGGGCGCCAGGATGTTGTTGGCAAAGTAGCCATTGCCATAGAACGCGGCCTGCTCGGCGATTTCGGGCGTGCGGATGGCGCCATGCCAGACGAATGGCGGCACGTCATCGAGCGGCCGTGGCGTTGCGGTAAAGCCCTGCAGCGGCGTGCGGAATTTGCCTTCCCAGTTGACCACATCCTCGCGCCACAGCTTGTGCAGCAAATTGTAGTGCTCGAGCGCCAGCGCCACGCCGTCGCGGATTTGCTGTCCGAACCAGGGATAGACCGGTCCCGTGTTGCCGCGACCCAGCATCAGGTCCATGCGGCCGTTCGAGAGATGCTGCAGCATGGCATATTCCTCGGCCATGCGAACGGGGTCGTTGGTGGTGATCAGCGACGTCGACGTACTGAGCAGGATGTTTTCGGTACGCGCCGCGATATGCGCCAGCAGTGTCGTCGGCGCCGACGAAAAGAATGGCGGGTTATGATGCTCGCCGATTGCAAAGACATCGAGCCCCACCTCATCGGCCCGTTTGGCGATGCGGCCGATATCCTGGATGCGCTTGGCTTCGCTCGGCGTTTCGCCGGTATGCACATTGCGCGTGATGTCGCTGACCGAGAAGATTCCGAACTGCATTTTCATAGCCTCCGTGGCAAATCTGAAGCTATATATATGCATGCGCATGCAATTATCAAGTGGCGTTTTCGCTCGCTTGGCGCGATGGGGCGGGAGACCCCTGACACCATGCCGCTTAAGCTTGGACATTGATAAGAAGGCGTTGAACCATGACTTCAGGCATCCACCACATCACAATGATCACCCGCAAGGTGCAGGCCAATGTGGATTTCTATGTCGGTTTTCTCGGCCTTCGTCTGGTCAAACGCACCGGTGGTTTTGAGGATGCCCAGCAGCTCCACCTCATCTATGGCGACAGCGCTGGTTCGCCTGGTTCACTGGTCATTTTTCTCGTTTGGGAAGATGGCGCGCCGGGTCGGGTCGGTCTTGCGCAGGTCGCCGAATTCTCGCTCGCGGTCGCGCAGGACAGCCTTGGCTTCTGGATCAGCCGAGCCTTGGAATTCGGTATTCCGATGGAGGGACCGCAGCGCGAGTTCGGGGAGACATTTCTCCGCTTGAAGGATCCCGATGGCATCGTGGTCAAACTGGTTGGCGCCAGCTTGGAGGGCACTGCGACGCCTGTGGTAACGAGGGGAATATCCAGCGCCGATGCCGTGCGTCGTCTGCATGGGGCGACATTGTTGTCGAGTGTACCCGAAGAAACCATTGCCTTCCTGGAACGCTATTTCGGCTATGCCAAAACGTCTGCCAGCCACACGACCTATCGCATGGTTTCCGAAAGTGGCGACGTAATCGACGTCCGCAATGCGTCAGGCTTTTGGCCGGGCTGGTCTGTTGTTCGGGTCGATGTCGGTGCGCACGGCTCAACGCTGGCAGGCCTCTATCGCGCGGGAGACCAGCATCTGACGGACCGCAGTTCGCGGCCGCATCATTGTCCGTATCGGCTCGCCGCCGAACTGGGAATGGCGCGTTCCAGCGTGGGGCTTGATCCTGCGTCGGTTGGGCCTGAACCGGCTGGATCGGCCTGAGCCCCGTCCGCCCGTGATCCGCGATTGAAAGGCCCGACCGGGCGAGATGAGCCACATCGGTATCAAGAGCCTGGATAGGATCGATGGCGTGGGCTACCGCATCACCGGTCAGCATGCCGCCATCATCGCACCCGTGGCATCGGCTATCCTGCTCGTTGGAGCGTTCGGAGATATCCTTCTACCATTCCTCGCGCGCCTTTTCGGTCTTTGGCGTATGGGCGACCCGCAGGGCACCGGTGACGAGGCCGCCGCCTGGAACCAGTTCAACGATGCCTTCGGCGACGGTTCGGCCGAGATTTCGCAGCGCGGCCCTGCTTTTCGTCATCCATCACCTGCCCCTTTATATGTTTGATAAAGGACAATATCACACAGTAGTCGCGGTTTTACTGAAGACGGAGCAGCAAACCTGCTTTAGGCACTTGGTTCCAGCGTTCAATGCTCATCGTCTAGGAGCCGCCGCGGCGCGAGATTGGTTATAAGCGGGCGGCGCTCTGAATGTCTTGTTCCAAGCGCCTCTCCCCGAAAGTGGCCATTCCGCGGTCGGCCCCTTTCCGCTATTCACCAAGACAGGGGCAACGGCAAGAATGGGGCCGATTGCGGTCTGTCCGCTCTTGGTGAAGCTCCGTGGAAAGCAGCCACTCAAAGACGGGACGGACCTGGCGGCCACTTCCTGCCTGCCTTCCTCCCCCATCTGAGCTGTGGAGAGACGCAGGTTCAGCAGGGAGTTCAAGCTCGGGACTGTCAGGCTGGTCAGGGAGCGGGCGTTTGCAGTGGCGCAGCGGCGACCTGCATGTGAACGTGTTGCGCAAATGGGTACGCGAGCAGTCTGCCGATCCGCAACAGGCCTTGGTCATGGGCAGATGAAGCCCGAGCAAGCCGAGATCCAGAAGCTGCGCCGCGAAGTCGCCAAGGCGGAGCGCGATAACCACGTGTCCACCGAACCGGCAGCAGCTCAACTAGATGTAGTTATAGAGTATCCTCTGAAGTTTCTTCACTGCGTCGGGATCCGTCGCCAAGGTGCTGGTCGGGAAACGCGGCAAGCCTGCGTCAACGCCCACAGCACGCATAAGGGCCTTCATTTCCGCATGCCAGGCCTGGCCGGGCGCGAGCACCGACAGCAGGTCCTTCTTGAACTGGGAGAAGCGCATCATGGTCTGGCGCGCCGCTTCGATATCGCCAGCCCAAACGGTCTCGAATGCGACGGACAGCTGGTGACCTAACGGCATTCCGGCACCGATCTGGCCGCGACCATAGCCTTCAAGCAAAAGATCGAAGGACTGGGGATCCAGAACGTCAGAGAACGCCGCGGTAGTCTTGCCAAGCGCGCGCAATGTCTGGGCGCGGAAGCCCGGGTTCTGGGTGTTGTCCTTGAAGCCCACGACGCCGGGGATTTTCTGCAGCTCTTCGATGCAATCAGGCGGCAGATCAGAACCGGCGGCGCTGGGGACATTGTAGATGAGGATTGGCAGGGGCACGTCCTGGGCAATGCGACTGTAGTAGGAGTAGATTTCCTTGGTAAACAGACGGCGACCGGGAGGCAGAGTGACAAGCACGCCATCTGCACCGGCGGCGGCGGCGTGGCGACCGAGCCGAACGGTTTCGCGTGGGTCGTTGCTGGAGACACCGATGAGCAGGGGTATGGTGTCCGGAACCGCCGAACGGGCGGCATCCATGACCTGCTCACGCTCTTCAGCGGTCTGGGCGTACCATTCCCCCGTCGTGCCATTGACGACGATGCCGTGGGGCTTTTCGTTCACAAACCAACTGACCGTCGACTTCAACAGCGGCAGGTCCAAGTCACCGTTCGCGGTGAACGGGGTGGGGGAAGCAGCGAAATAGCCGCGCCAGTGTTCAGGTGCGATAGCCATGGAATACCTAGATGAAATGAACAAGGTGAGCATGATGGGGGCTCACGGCTGGACCGCCGTGGGCGTTGCCTGATGGGACGGCTAGAGGATCAGGCCGCCGTCGATGCAGATTTCCGCCCCGGTCATGTAAGTGCTTGCGTTGGACAGGAGGAACACGCACGCGTCTGCAACCTCATCCGGCGTACCGATACGCTTCATGGGAAGGCGGTTCAGCCGCGCATCCAGATCGCTGCGCTCTGGAATGCTGAGCATGTCCGTGTCGATGTAGCCTGGATAGAGCGAGTTCACGCGGATCTTGTCGACAGCCAGTGCGGAAGCGGCGGACCTGGTCATGCCGCGGACGGCCCACTTGGTGCCGCAATAGGCGATAGCGTCTGGCACGCCCTTGAGACCTGCCACGGAGGACACGTTCACAATCGAACCTCCGCCGCTTTCACGCATCACCGGTGCGGCCATTTTCATGCCCAGAACAACACCGAGCTGGTTTACCCGGAAGTGCTGTAGAACAAGGTCTGGGGTTGTGTCTTCGAGCATTGCGGGGACGAAAATGCCGGCGTTGTTGACCAGCCCGTCGAGCCTTCCGTAGTGGCGGCAGACCGCCATCGCTTCGGTCCAGCTCACTTCTTCCGCAACATCGAGTTTCTGGAATACAGCGTTTGGGCCCAGGTCATCGGCAAGTGCCTGGCCCTTTGCTTCATCGATGTCGGTGATGATCACGGTTGCGCCAGCGGCGACCAGACGACGAACTTCAGCTTCGCCCTGGCCGTTTGCGGCTCCGGTGATCAGGATTACTTTGCCTTTGAATTCGTCGGACATTCATTGGCCTCCAAATGTGGAAACGTGCTGGAGCACAAGGGAGTTGAATAGCTCGGGCTGTTCCAGATTGCAGATGTGCGAGGCGTTCGGAATGCTCGCGTACTGCGCGCGGCGATCAGCTCGGCGAGTTTCTGACCGCCGACGACCGGGGTTGCTACATCCTCTTCGCCCATGACGACGAGGCTCGGGCGGGTAATGGCTGCGGCTAGTTCAGTGCCATCGAAATTGGCAAGTGCAATGCAGGCGGCGGCGTAGCCACGCGGGTCCATATTGCGCAGCGTGTCCATCTTCTTGCGGACGGCCTCGGGGTCCCGCTGTCGGAATTCCTCGGTGAACCAACGTGATTCCGAAAGGTCGGCGATCCAGTTCATGCCTTCGTCGATAACCTTCTGCGCGCGGGCATAGAGGCCATCGCGGCTGAGAATTGTCAGGCCGGTCGATGCGAGGACAACGCAGTTGATGCGGTTTGCATAACGGGCGGCAAGGCTCTGGCCGATGACGCCGCCAATCGAGAGGCCGCAGTAGCTGAACTTCTCAACGCCAAGGTGATCTGCAACCGCAATCACGTCATCGGCGAGATCGGAAATCGAGATTTCCCTTTCGGGCACAGGGGAGCGACGTGGCCCCGCATGTCCATGATGATGGTATTGCAGCTTGATGACAGCGCTTCGACCTGCGGCTCCCACATGGTGCCGTCTGCGCCGAGCGATGTGCTGGGTGCCAATGGTGCCGGTAAGACGACCACCTTGCGCGCACTGAGCGGCCTACTTCCCGCGGGTGGCCAGATTACCTTTGACGGTCAGTCTCTGGTGGGCAAAAGCGCCAGCGATATTGCGGCAATGGGTGTGGCCCACGTTCCGCAAGGGCGCGGCACATTCTCACGCCTAACCGTCTCTGAAAATCTGCGCCTTGGCGGGATCACTCGGGGCAAGTCGAGCGAAGCAAAGAACGATTTCGAGCGCATCCTCGATTATTTCCCGGTTCTGCGGAAGCGGCTGTGGCAGCAGGCCGGCACCCTGTCCGGTGGTGAGCAACAAATGCTGGCGGTTGGCCGGGCGCTGATGCTGAAGCCACGTATCCTGCTTCTGGACGAGCCATCCTTCGGCCTGGCGCCACTGATCGTGGAAGATCTGTACAGGACTTTCGGGGTCCTCAAGGAAGCGGAAAATCTCTCGATACTGGTCGTCGAGCAGAGCGCCGACAAGGCGCTTCAGATCTCTGACCGAGCGTTTGTCATCGACGCTGGGGAGATTGCGATCTCGGGTGCGGCCGCGGATCTGATGCAAGACGAAAAAATGCGCCGCATTTATCTGGTCTGGCCGCTTGTGGCAGTCAAGGAACGACCGCAACGGACCAAGGCCGACGCTACAGCGCCAATGGCGGGATGGGCCTTCATTCATCAGCCCAAGCTGGATATCAGCTCAGCGCCGGATAATCGGTGTAGCCGGCACTGCCGCCGCCATAAAGCGTGGCGGGGTTCAAGTCGGCCAGGGGCGCACCGTTCTTGAGGCGG
>NZ_JBTMWU010000011.1:0-111784 GCF_054489375.1 Devosia sp. A449
GACTGCCCGGCGGCGAGAAGCTGGGCAATCCGGAAGCGGTCGGCGCTGGATAACTGGCGGTAACTGGACATGGCATCACCTGTGTCAGGTGTTGCACTTCGTTTGTGAACTCAGGGGGATCCATCTTGAGATCTCAGGATGGGCCCCGGCTTTCGCCGGGGTGACATCGAGCTGGGGAGCTACTTCAACAGCCACTCATGCTCCGCCGCATTGTGGAATTTCCACACCCGCTTCGGCCCGGCCATGACGTTGAGATAATACAGATCATACCCCGCCGCCGTCACCACCGGATGATAGCCGCGCGGCACCAGCGTCACGTCGCCATCCTCGATCACCAGCGCTTCATCCAGACTCCGGTCATCGGTATAAACCCGCTGCATGGCAAAACCCTGCGGCGGATTGAGCCGGTGGAAATAGGTCTCCTCCAGCTGGCTTTCATGCGGGAGATTGTCCTGATCATGCTTGTGCGGCGGATAGGACGAGGTGTTGCCCTGCGGCGTGATCACCTCCACCACCAGCAGCGAATGCGCCGCGCCATCATCCTCAGGCATGATATTATAGACATGCCGCACATTGGCGCCCTTGCCCCGGCTGATGCGCGGATGCCGCCCCGGCGGGATCACTTGCGCCTTATGCTCGCCACCGCCCGGCGCCGCACACACCGCCAGTTCCAGCGCCGTGGTCGCATCCGCCGCCCACGAACTGCCCTGCGGCACATAGACGGCATAGGGCGCGCCCTCGAACGGCGTCATCCGCTCGCCCAATTCGCCGAAATCCACCCCGTCCACCGCAATCCGCGCCTTGCCGCTGACCAGCACCAGGCACAGCTCGTTGGCCCCGGCCTCGCCGCCGGCCACGTCGCCTGCCGCTAATTTATGCAGCGCAAAGCCGACATGGCCCCATCCGGCCGAAGCCGGGGTGACGTCATGAACGCGGCCCGTCGTCCCCTTCGGGCGGATTCGGAGGTTGGATTGGCTCATCGGACGGCGTCTCCTTGGGAAAGGCATAAAAGAAATTATACAGCGAATAGGCGAGGGCGGCCCCCACCAGCAGCGACCAGAAGCTGTCCTGGTTCCACAGCACTTCCCAGCCCAGCCAGATGATCAAAAATACCACCACAGCCACCCGCCGCCACAGCGGCCGGAACCAGTTCAAATCATTCTGCTTGAGCGCCATTGTGCTTCCTTGGACATAATTTATTGGCCGCATGCTCTAGCACAGGATTGGGCCAAGCCTCACCCCTTGGGAAAGCCCTCGGTCTCCACCGTGTAGCCCGCCGCCGTCATCACCCGCATCAGCTCCTGATGCCCCACCTGCGCCATGCGCAGCGGCGGATTGGCCACCGGGTCCTGCTCGGCCTCGACCACAAACCAGCCTTCATAGCCATAATCGGCAAACTTCTGCACGATGGCGCCAAAATCCAGCGACCCATCGCCCGGCACCGTGAACGCCCCCAGCGCCACCGCATCGAGAAACGACTGCCGGCTGCGATCCAGCTTGTTGATCACGTCCATCCGCACATCCTTGACATGCACATGGCTGATCCGCGCGTGATGATTATCAATGGCGCGCAACACATCGCCACCAGCAAAGGCCAGATGCCCGGCATCCAGCAGCAGCGGAATCCCCGCGCCCGAATAGCGCATAAACGCATCCAGCTCCGGCTCGGTCTCCACCACCGCCGCCATGTGGTGGTGATAGGCCAGCGGCATGCCCTGATCGGCGCACCATTCGCCAAATTCGGTCAGCTTGCGCGCATAGGCCCGCATTTCGTCGTCACCGAGCTTCGGCTTTTGCGCCAGCGGAATCTCGCGCTTGCCCTGAATCGAGCGGCCCACTTCGCCATAGACGATGCAGGGCGCATCAACCGCCTTGAACAGCTCGATCATCGGCTGGATGCGGTGCTGATTGACCGCCAGCTCCTCATCCACCAGCGTGCCCGAAAACCAGCCGCCACACAGCGTCACATCCGCCGCCTTGAGAATAGGCAGCATTACCGCCGGATCATCAGGAAAGCGGCGGCCCTTCTCCATGCCGGTAAACCCGGCCGAGCGCGACTGCCGCAGGCATTCTTCCAGCGACACGTCATCGCTCAATTCCACCAGATCATCGTTCCACCACGCGATGGGCGACATGCCGAGTTTGGCTTTCAAGATTTTGGCTCCAGGTTCCATTCCGCGACCCCCTCCCTAACCCTCCCCTCAAGGGGGAGGGGACGATGGAGCCGCAATCACCGTTCTTGTCGTCTGCTCTCCCTCCCCCTTGAGGGGAGGGCCGGGGAGGGGGTCGTCGTGAGTTTGTTCGACTACCCCGCCCGCTGCCCCTTCAGCGCCTTCACATAAGCCTCGCGCGCTGCATTCACCTGCGGCCGCTCGCTCACTTCCGGCACCGCCACATCCCACCAGGCCCCACCTTTATCGGTGGTCACCAGCGGATCGGTGTCGATCACAATCACCACCGTCCGGTCGACGCTTTCCGTCTCCTGCAACGCCGTTTCCAGCTCGGCAATCGAGCCAACCTTGCGCGACACCGCCCCCATCGACGCCGCATGGGCGGCAAAATCGATTCCCGGCAGAGTGACATGGTGGCTGTCCTTCAACAGATTGTTGAAGTTGGCCCCGCCGGTGGCCATCTGCAGCCGGTTGATGCAGCCATAGCCGGCATTGTCCAGCAACACGATGGTCAGCTTGGCCCCCAGCATGATGGAGCTGGCGATTTCCGAGTTCAGCATCATGTAGCTGCCGTCGCCCACCATCACCACGACATCGGCCTCGGGCCGCGCCAGCTTGACGCCCAGCCCGCCGGCAATCTCATACCCCATGGTCGAAAAACCATATTCCAGATGATAGCTGCCCGGCTTGTCGGCCTTCCACAATTTGTGCAATTCGCCCGGCAGACCGCCAGCAGCACACACCAGCGTCGCGTGTTCCCGCGCCCGCTGCACCGCGCCGATCACCTGCGCGTCCGACGGCAATTCGGCATTGGTCGAGGCCGTGGCCCGGTCGGCGGCAATCAGCCACTCGTCCTTGCCCGCCTTGGCCAGCTCGGTCCATTCCGGGTCGGCCTGCCAGCCGGTGAGGGCGGCATTGAGCGCCTCGAGGCCCGCACGCGCGTCGGCCACCAGCGGCAGCGCCCGGTGCTTATGCGCATCAAACACCTGCACATTGAGCCCGACGATTTTCAGCTCATCATTCTTGAACAGCGCCCACGATCCGGTGGTAAAATCCTGCAGCCGCGTGCCAACCGCGAGCACCACATCGGCCTCTTCAGCCAGGCTATTGGACGCCGACGTACCGGTAACTCCAACCGAACCCATATTGAGGGGATGGTCATGCGGCAGGCTGGATTTGCCGGCCTGGGTTTCCAGAACTGGCACGCCATGGCGCTCGGCAAACCGGCGCAAAGTGTCCGTCGCCTCGGAATAGAGCACGCCGCCACCGGCAATGATCACCGGCTTTTTTGCCCGGATCAGCGCCGAAGCGGCATTGGCGAATTCATCGGCATCGGGCATCACCCGGCGGATATGCCAGATCTTCTCGGCAAAAAAGCTCTCCGGATAGTCATAGGCTTCCGCCTGCACATCCTGGCACAGGCTCAGCGTCACCGGCCCGCATTCGGCGGGGTCGGTCAGCACCTGCATGGCGCGGCGCAGCGCCGGCATGATCTGTTCGGGGCGCGTGATCCGGTCAAAATAGCGGCTGACCGGCTTGAAACAGTCATTGGCCGAAATCGTGCCATCGCCGAAATCTTCCACCTGCTGCAACACCGGATCGGGCAGGCGGTTGGCAAACACGTCCCCCGGCAGCAGCAGCACCGGCAGCCGGTTCACATGCGCCAGCGCCGCCGCGGTCACCATATTCAGCGCACCCGGCCCGATGGAGCTGGTGCAGGCCATGAAGCGGCGGCGAAAACTGGCCTTGGCAAAAGCAATCGCCGCATTGGCCATGCCCTGCTCATTCTGCGCCCGATAGGTCGGCAGCGAGTCCTTGACGCCATACAGCGCCTCGCCGACGCCGGCGACATTGCCATGCCCGAAAATGGCAAACACCCCGCCAAAGATCGGCACCGTCTCGCCGTCGATCACGGTCTTCTGCATGGTCATGAACCGCGCCACGGCCTGCGCCATCGTCAATCGGATCGTGTTCTGGCTCATTTTTTTGGCCTCTCCTGGTCTACCGGCCCCGGTGCCTTCGCCTCCCTCCCCCTTGAGGGGAGGGAATGAGGGAGGGGGTCGGTTGGCTTTGTCCACTTACGTCGACCCCCACCCGACCCACCCCTAAGGGGGAGGGGGCGCAGGAGCCCTAATTTACAGCGCGCGGAACCGAACCATCGGCTCCATCGTCCCCTCGCCCCTTCGGGGAGAGGGCTAGGGTGAGGGGTGCGATGCTTGAGCATCACGCCCGGTGCCGCGTCGCACCCCTCGTCGTCATCACCCTTCATCCCCAACCACGATGTCATCCCGGCCTTGAGCCGGGACCCATCCTGAGATCGGGGGATGGGCCCCGGCTCAAGGCCGGGGTGACACCGCGCGCGTGGCGGGCATCTTGCCTAAGCCGCCCCCAGCCGTTCCCACACATTCACCAGCGCCCCAAACTTGCCCGCCATCTCCTCGACAGCCTGTTCGTCACTGATGCTACCAGCCAACCAGCTCTTTGCCGATTCAGCAAAAATCGTGCGGCCCACGGCAAAACCCTTGACGCTACGCGAACCACGCGCAGCGGCAAAACCAGCCTCCAGCACCGCCTGCGATGCCTCCAGCCCCAGCAGCACCACACCCTGGCAATACGGGTCGCGCGCTTCGATCACCGCATCAATGCCGGCCCACGCGGCCTTGCTCGACTGCGGCTCCAGCTTCCACCAGTCCGGCTTGATATTCTCGTCATAGATCTGGCCCAGCGCCCGCGCCACGGTGTCGTCACCCAGCACGCCATGTTTGCTGGCAATGATCTCGATCAGCAGATCGCGCCCCACCTTGCGGGCGGCGTCATAGGCAACGCGCAGCTTCTCGATCTGCACCTGCCGCAACTCGGTCGGGTCGTCCGGATGATAGAAGCACAACACCTTGATGCAGTGATCCACCGGCCAATCCACCAGCCGCGAGCCCAGATCCTGCGAGAACTCAAACTGCAGCGGGCGCGAGCCCGGCAGCTCGATCGGCTTCGCGATCCAGAAATTACCCACGGCGCCCGCATCATACAGCGCGTCCCGGCCATATTTGTCATCGAGCAACATGCCAAAGCCGTCGCGGCCATTGGCCACCTTGGCCGCCGCGCGCACCGCCAGCGCCTTGAACGCCGGAATCCGCCCCAGCAGGGCCGCATCGCCATTGGCCAGGTCCTCGAGCTGGCTGCGATGGTCGATGGCCAGCGCCATCAGGCTCGGAATCTCGCGCCGACGATTGGTCGCCCAATGGATATGGTTGAGTTCCGGGTCCTTGCGCAGCGCCCGCTCGCTGCTGCCCTTGTCGAGAAAATGGTTCAGCTCGATCCAGCTCGGATATTCCGGTGCGCAGAGCAGGCGGCTCACCGCGAAGGCGCCGCAGGCATTGGCCCAGGTCGCGCTGGTGGCATGCGGCTCATCCCGCAGCCAACCGCGCAGAAAGCCGCTCATGAAGGCGTCGCCGGCCCCCAGCACGTTATACACCTCGATGGGAAAGCCCTTGCCGACAATGCCGTCTTCGAGATTATCGGGGATGGCGCCGTCATAGACGATGCAGCCCATAGGCCCGCGCTTCAGGACGATCGTGCCGGAGGACAGGCTACGGATCGCCCTGAGCGCGGTTAGCAGGTCGGCAGCGCCGGAAGCGATCAGGATCTCTTCCTCGGTGCCGACGATCAGGTCGCAGTCGGCCAGCACCGACTGATAGGTTTTTGAAACTGTGTCCGACGCCACATAGCGCTCGAACCCGGCATCATGCCCGGCCAGCCCCCACAGATTGGGGCGGTAATCGATATCGAACACCACCCGGCCGCCATGCGCCTTGGCCAGCCGGATGGCCTTCTTCTGCGCTGCTTCGCTATTGGGGCGCGAAAAATGCGTGCCGGTGACGACGATGGCGTGGCTCGACGCGATCAGTGTTTCATCGATATCGTCCTCCGAAAGCGCCATGTCGGCGCAATCGGTGCGATAGAAAATCATCGGCGACACGCCCTCGGCCTCGACCGACAGCAACACCAGCGCCGTCAACCGATCGGGGTCGGTCGCCACGCCCACCGTCTCGACCCCCTCGCGGATCAATTGCTCGCGGATGAACCGCCCCATCTGCTCATGGCCGACGCGGGTGATCAGCGCCGATTTCAGTCCCAGCCGAGCGGTGCCGACGGCGATATTGGTGGGGCAACCGCCAACCGATTTGGCAAAGCTGCCGACATCCTCAAGTCGGGTTCCGATCTGCTGGCCATAGAGATCCACCGAGGCGCGGCCGATGGTGATGACGTCGAGTTTTTTGGTCCCGTCATCGGGGTGCGCGTTGCTCACGGCAATCCTCCCATGTGGCCTATGGCCGGTCTGCAATCATGCAGCAAACTGCAAGAAAACTGTCAGCATGCTGACAGCGAACTGCCGGCATGCTGGCAGATTTCCTCCAGCATGCTGGTGATTGTTATGAAACATGGGTTCCGGCAATTCGTCAATATGGAACATTCATTCCACAGGCGGAATTTCCGGTTTGTGGCTCAGCCGCGTCGGCGCTTTTCGGCGATGGAGACGGTGAGGGCCATGGCAAAGGCCATGCTGGCCGACAATGAGCGGAATCCGGCGTGATCGGCCTCGACCACCTCGAACCATTCCTTGGAGCACTCGGCCAGTGGCGAAAACGCCGAATCGGTGAGCGACACCACAGGGATACCGCGCGAGGCCAGCATCCGCGCCTGCGCCGCGCTTTCCGAGGCATAGGGCGAAAAACTGACGGCAAACGCGGCGTCGGCGGGCGTCGCCATGGCCAGCAGATCGTCGTCAATGCCGGCCGAGGTGCCCACCAACTGGCACTTCACCCGCAGCTTGCCAAAGGCATAGGCCATATAGCTGCTGATCGGGTAGGAGCGGCGCTTGGCGATCAGATAGATGGTTTCGGCATTGGCCAGCAGCGTCACCGCCCGCTCGAAGGCTTCCGGCTCGACCGCCGAGGTCAGCGTATCGATCGAACGATGCGCCGCCGTGGTGAAGCCATTGAAAATAGTAGTGCTTTCGGCCAGCGCCGCGCCATTCTGCTCCAGCGCCCGCAGCCGGTCTTCATAGGATGAGGTGCGCTCGCGCAGCCGGGCGCGGAACAGCAATTGCAGCCCAGAAAAGCCGTCAAAGCCGAAATGCTGGGCGAATCGCACCAGCGTCGAGGGCTGCACATCGGCCGAAATGGCGATGCTGGCCGCGGTGCCGAAGGCGATTTCGTCGGGATGATCCAGCGCATAGGCCGCCACCTGGGTCAGCCGCTTGGGCAGCTCGCTTTTCCGTTCCAGAATAGCGGCGCGCAGGGCGTCGAAATCCTGCGGCGGCGTCTCGTTGGCACTGGCGTCTGGCATGGCTCGATCTCGCTTTTGCCCCATAATCTGCAATCTTGCCCGTCAATCAAGTGTTATTAGAAAGTCCATTCCGAAATTAGAATGAATGGACTATTCATTTCGCAGACAGGAGTGAACGGAATGAAAGCAACAATCGGCGTCGGCCTCATCGGCACCGGCTACATGGGCAAATGCCACGCTTTAGCCTGGACTGGCGTCAAAGCGGTGTTTGGCGAGGGGCCACGCCCAGCCCTTATACACTTGGCCGAGGTGAGCGGGGATATCGCCCGGCAGAAGGCCGATGAGTTCGGCTTTGCCAAGGCCACTGGCGATTGGCGCGAGCTGATCGCCGATCCTGAAGTGGATGTGGTTTCGGTAACGACCCCCAACGCCTTCCACGCCGAAATGGCAATTGCCGCGCTCGAAGCGGGCAAGCATGTCTGGTGCGAAAAGCCCATGGCGGTGGCGCTGGCCGATGCCGAGCGCATGGCGGCGTCGGCCAAGGCCTCGGGCAAAACCGCCGTGCTGGGCTATAATTACATCCAGAACCCGCTGATCCGGCAGATCGGCGCCATTCTGGCCGATGGCACCATCGGCGACGTGAACCATGTCCGCCTGGAAATGGACGAGGATTTCATGGCCGACCCGGCGGCGCTGTTTTACTGGAAGAGCGAAGCCAGCTCCGGCTATGGCGCGCTGGACGATTTCGGCGTGCATCCGCTCAGCCTGTTGCAGGTGCTGTTCGGCCCGGTGACCAAGGTCTTCGCCCATCTGTCCAAGCCCTATGCCGACCGCCCTACCAAGGACGGTGGTCGCCGGGCCGTCGAAACCTTCGATATTGCCAGCGTATTGTTCGAGCTGGGGGCGGGGATAAGTGGCGTCATGGCGCTGGATCGCTCGGCCTGGGGCCGCAAGGGCCGCATCGCGCTGCAGATTTTCGGCAGCAAAGGCACCATCACTTATGATCAGGAGCGCATGAACGAACTGCAGCTCTATGTAACCAGCGACAAGCCGACCGAGCAGGGTTTTCGTTCCATTCTGGCCGCCCCGCAGCACAAACCCTATGATCGTTTCATTCCCGCCCCCGGCCACGGCCTGGGCTTCAACGACCTAAAAATCATCGAATGCCACGAGCTATTGCGGGCGATTGGCGGCGAAAACGCCCGGGTGATCGACTTCACCACCGGTCTAGGAATCGAACGCGCTGTGCATGCGATGGCGCAGAGCCATCGGGAGGGGCGCTGGGTGACGGTGTAGCGACACCCAAAAGGATCATCCCCGCCGTGGCGGGGATGATTGTGGGTGTCAGGCGGCGCGCAGGCTCGGTCGCTTGTTCGACTCGATCCAGAACAGGAAGATCGAGGCGCCAATGATCAGCAGGGTGCCCGGCCAGAACAGCACGCCGGGTACCTGGCCCAGGAAAATCCAGCCTAGCAGCCCGCCCAGCGCCACCTTGAGGTCGCCGAACGGCTGCAGATAGGTCGCGTCGGCCGCCTTGTAGGCGATGCTCAGCAGGTACTGGGCCGCCGCGGTCAGCGCGCCGAGCAGCAACAGCAGCCACAGCGCTGTGCCGCCGGGCACCGCGAAGGGAAAGCCGGTGACCAGGCCTGCCGGCATGATCGTTGGAGCCAGCCAGCCCATGGCATTGACGGCCAGCAGGATGAGCAGGTGGTTCGGCGTCATCAGCACCAGCAGCGAGATGGTCAGGGTTTCCGGCGATTCCTCGCGGGCGAGATATTTGGTCAGCACGTCCGTGGTGGCCCACAGCGCCGCTGCCACTATCGGCACCAGCGTGGTCAGGCTCAGGCCTTCTGCGCCAACACCGGAAATGATGATGGCGCCGACAAAGCCCACCAGCGCGGCGGCGAGCCGGGCGGTGGTGGCGCGCTCACCCAGAAACAGCGTCGAGCCGAAAATGATGAAGAGCGGGCCGGTGGACAGCAGGGTCACCATTTGCCAGATCGGCACGCCGGAGGCGAAGCCATAGACGAAAACATGCACGCCAAGCGCCGAGGCGAAGGCGCGAATTTCATGGGCAAGCGGGCGCTTGGTGCGCAGATTGCCGATGCCGATACGCAGGATCAGCGGCAGGGCCAGCACCGAGGCGATGACATATTGCCAGAAGGCCATGCCGGTCGAGCTCATGCCGAAACCGCCATATTCGGCCGGAGTCGGCAGTACCGATTGCAGCACGTTGGAGCCCGCAAAGGCGATGGCCGCGGTGACCATCAGGATTGCGCCCGTCGTGGCGCCATTGTGGGAAGCAGAGGAAACTTGGCTCATTGATCGTCCTTTCCGTAACCAGTTTCCTCAGGGTTACGGGAAGTCTCGTCGGCAACCGGCCGCACGTGGAATCGTGCGGACGCGGACAAGCCAGCGTTGGTCCCGTTCTCTTTCATCCGGACTATACCGTCGGCTCCGGAATTACACCGGATCTGCTGACCTTCGCTTGTGCGAAGCGCTCGCGGGCTTGGCGTTGTCGCCTTTACCGCCGGTGGGGAATCGCACCCCGCCCTGAGAACATTGCGAAACTCTCGTTTCACGATGCTGAACATAGGGCAGGGCGGCGAGGCCGACAAGTAAGCACAATGGTGTAACTGTGTTTGGGTTTATCGAACGGTCGCCTTGGATTGGGCGTAGCGGCAGGGCTGGTTGCGGCAAAGGCTGCCGGCCCTATAATTGCCGGGCTCTGGGCCGACAGTGGCAGCGAGCAAGACGGAGATATTGCGATGGCCGACGAAACCTTGGGTGCAGTGATGGCCGAACTGGCCGCGCTGGAAAATCCCAAATTTCGCGTCGTCAATGAATTGCGCGGCGACGATCATGGCGTGAACCTCACCCAGTTGCGGGCTGTCGCCAAGCGCCTCAAAATCCAGCACGAGCTAGGATTGCAGCTCTGGGCAACCGGCGATACCGCCGCCCGGCTGCTGGCCACTCTGGTGTGCCGGCCAAAAGCCCTGTCCGCTGATGAACTCGACACCATGATCCGCGACATCCACGCGCCAAAACTGCTCGATTGGCTCATCACCCATCTGGTCAAGCCCGGGCCGCATGCCGAAGCATTGCGGCTGCGCTGGAAGGATGAGGATGAACTGGTCGGCCGCGCCGGCTGGAGCCTCACCACCGACCGGGTGATCAAATCCCCGGAGGGCCTCGATCTGGACGGCCTGCTCGATCAGATCGAGCGGGAGATGGCGCAGGCGCCGGAGCCGAAACAATGGTCGATGAACCACTGCCTCGCCGAAATCGGCATCCGCAACCCGGCCTTGCGCCAGCGCGCGATTGCCATTGGCGAGAAGCTGAAGGTGCTGATCGATTTCCCGGCCTCGCCGGGCTGCACCTCGCCCTATGCGCCGGCCTGGATTGCCGAGATGGTGCGGCGGCGGGAGTTGGCGGGGATGTGAAGGATAGGGCCGAGTGCCGGGCTCCACCCCCTCCTAGCCTCCCCCATCAAGGGGGAGGTATCTCTCCACTCCGTTGCACGATCCAGTCACAACCACGGAACGGCACCTCCCCCTTGATGGGGGAGGTTGGGAGGTGTGGGGCAACGTGCTTCGGCCCCTCATGCCCTAGCCGTGATCCAGCCAAGCCACCTGTTCCGGCGTCAGCTTGATCTCGAACGCCTTGAGGCTGTCGTCCAGCTCGCCCAGGGTACGCGGCCCGATCAGCGGCACGGACGGGAAGGGCTGGGCCAGCACGAAGGCCAGCGCCACGTGGATCGGGCTGTGGCCCAATTGCTTCGCCAGTTCGATGGCGCGGTCACGCCGGGCGAAGTTCTTGTCGTTATACCAGCAACGCACCAGTTCCTCATTGTCGGTCTTGTCGCGACCCGCGCGGTCGGTGAAGAAACCGCGGCCCTGGCTCGACCAGGAGAAGTTGGTGACCTGACGGTCCTTGAACCAGGCCTTCCAGTCATCGGTGGACGCGCTGACGCAGCCATCCCAGATCGGCACCAGCATTTCCGACAGTGCGAAGTTGTTGCTGAGCGCCATTGGCTTGGTCTTGCCGGTGCGCTCGGCATAGGCGGTGGCCTCGTCGAAGCGCTCCTTCGTCCAGTTGGAACCGCCGAACGGCCCGCGAATGCGGCCCGCCTTCACCTCGGCATCCATGGCATCGACGAATTCGCCGACCGGAACATCGAGATTGTCGCGGTGCATGAAATAGACGTCGACATAGTCGGTCTGCAGGCGATCGAGCGACTGGGTCAGCTGCTTGGCGATGACGTCGGGATAGCAGAGCGGGCTATGCGCGCCCTTGCCGATCAGCACCGCGCCCTCGCGGGTGCCGCGATTGCGGTGCCACTCGCCGAACAGGGTTTCGGTGTAGCCGGCGCCATAGACGAAGGCGGTGTCAAAGATATTGCCGCCCTTTTCCCAGAACGCGTCGAGCAGGATGGCGCCCGAGGCAAAGCTGCGGAAATCCTCAAAGCCCAGCGCCACGGCCGAGGCTGGCTTGCCGAGGCCCGGAATCGAGCGCTTGGGAATGATGCCGCTATTGGGGCCGAGCTTGCGGTTATCGAGGGTATTGACCCGGTTGGCGGCTTTTTCGACCGAATATTCGATGCCGGCATCCTTGCGCCAGGCGTCGAGCACGCGGGCATTGCCCAGGCTGTCGGCCCAGCTCATGCCCGGCGCGGCGAATTCCTGGCGCTTGGCAAAAATGGCTTCGGCAGCGGCGTCGACTTCGAAGGAATAGACGTGACGGCTCTCGTTGACGCTGATCGTCTCTGTCTTGCCGCCCTTGATGATGTCGATACGGCCCAGGCCCTGGGTGCGGTCACCGCCGGCGAACCAGAAATCGGGCACTTCGATGCGCCCATCGGCGCCGTGAATGCGCAGCACATTGTCGAGATTGGCCATCACCGCGCAGGAGACCTGCGCCACGATGCCGTTCTCGAAGGTGAGAATGGCGGCGGCCCAGTCATCCGTGCCTTCGGCATTGAGCTTGGCCGTGCCGCGGATTTTCACCGGATCGGCAAACGGCTTGCCCATCGCCTGACCGGCGATGAAACGGGCCATCGACACCGGATAGCCGCCGACATCGAGAATGCCGCCGCCGGCCAGCGCCGAGGCGAACAGGCGATGCTGCGGCTGAAATGTCCCCATCGAAAAGCCAAAGCTCGACTGGATCATGCGGATTTCGCCGATGACGCCCGAGCGGATCAGTTCGGCCAGCTTGGCGGCCTGCGGATGCAGGCGATACATGAAGGCTTCGCCGGCAAAAGTGCCGGCCTTGCGGTGGGCATGCAGCACCGCGTCGATCTCGAAGGCCGAGAGGGCGAAGGGCTTTTCCACCAGCACATGCTTGCCCGCTTCGGCCGCCTTGATCGCCCATTCGGCGTGGCCGGTATGGGGTACGGCGATATAGACTGCGTCGATCTCGGAATCGGTCAGCAGCGCCTCATAGCCATGCACGATTTTCGCGCCGGGGAAGTCGGTCGTCAGATTGGGCTTGCCGGGGTTGCGGGTGGCGACGGCGGCCAGCACGCCATGCTTGGAACCGGCGACGCCCCCCTGAAACGCCTTGGCAATGCTGCCGGGCCCGATAATACCCCAGCGGATTTTTTGATCGGTCATAGTCTTGGTCCTTGCATATCCGCTGTTATGGGCGGGCGATTTTGATCGGGGAGGGCGCGGCGGGCGCCGCAGGCAAACAGTCATGACTAGCGTAGCCGCAGGCCCGCGCTGTCGAACAGGAAGGCGCGTTCGGGGCTGATCGAGACGGTCAGGCGCTCGCTGCCGATTTCGTGGCGCGAGTCTTCGCGCTCGATCACCAGCTGTTCGCCGCCGGAATTGGCATAGACATAGCTGGTCGAGCCCAGATGCTCGGCCACGTCGACATCGAGGGTGATGTCGGCCGCGCCGGCTCCCGCTTCGCCGAAATGCTCGGCGCGCACGCCAAGCGTGACCTTGTCCCCGACACTGCCCGCCGCGATGGGCAGGGTGATCCGAATCGTCTTGTGGTTGAGCAGGGCGATGGTGGTGTTGTCCGCCGTCTTTTCGACGATCTCGGCGGCGAGGAAATTCATCTGAGGCGAGCCGATAAAGCCGGCGACGAACTGGTTGGCCGGATCGTCATAAAGGTCGAGCGGCCGGCCGACCTGCTCGATCAACCCATCGCGCAGCACCACGATGGTGTTGGCCAGCGTCATCGCCTCCACCTGGTCATGCGTCACATAGATGATGGTGGTCTGCAGCTCCTTGTGCAGCCGGGCGATTTCGATGCGCATATGCACGCGCAATTCGGCATCGAGATTGCTCAGCGGCTCATCGAACAGGAACACCTGCGGATTGCGGACAATGGCTCGGCCGATGGCGACGCGCTGCCGCTGGCCGCCCGAGAGTTCCTTGGGCAGGCGATCGAGCAGCGGCTCCAGCGCCAGAATGTGCGCAGCCTCCTGCACCTGCTTGGCGATCTGGTCCTTGGCGACGCCGGCAAAGCGCAGCGCAAACCCCATATTTTCGCGCACCGTCATATGCGGGTAGAGCGCATAGGTCTGGAACACCATGGCGATGCCGCGTTTGGACGGCTCCACCTCGTTCATACGCTCGCCGCCGATCTGCAACTCGCCGGCGGTGATGTGTTCTAACCCGGCGATCATCCGCAGCAGGGTGGACTTCCCGCACCCCGACGGGCCGACAAACACCACGAACTCCTTGGCGGCGATGTCGAGATCGACGCCCTTGATGACTTCGACGCTCCCGTAGGACTTGCGCACGCCTCTCAGCTTCAAGCTGCTCATGCTGAATGCACCTTATTTGACCGCGCCCAGCATGCCTTCGACGAAGCGGCGCTGGAGCAGGAAGAAAATGATGAGGGTGGGCAGGGTGGCCAGCACCGTGGCGAACAGGGTCATGCCGTAATCGGGCACATAGGCCGAGGTCATCGACGAAATGATCAGGGTGATCGTCTTGTTATCGGCGGTCTGCAGCACGATCAGCGGCCAAAGGTAATTGTTCCAGTTGGCCATGAAGACGATGATGGTGGCCGCCGCATAGGTGGGGCGCATCACCGGCAGGTAGATGAACAAAAATATCTGCCATTCCTTGAGCCCATCGACCCGGGCGGCGTCCCGCAATTCGGGCGGGAAGGCTTTGGTGGCCTGGCGGAAATAGAAGATGATGAAGATCGAGGCGACGCTGGGCAGAATGACCGCCGTATAGGTGTTGACCAGCTTGGCCTGCGAAAACATCACGAACAGCGGCACCATCAGCGCGGCAAACGGGATCGAAAGCAGCAGCAACAGCAAGGCGAAGATGCGTTCGCGCATCCGCGAGCGGAACATTTCAAAACCATAGCCAGCCAGCGAGGAAACGATCAGCGTCAGCGCGGTGGCGACAATGGCGATGAAGGCGGAGTTGAAGAAAATGCGCGGGGCATCGACCATGGTGAAAAAGGTCGTGGCGTTGTTGAACAGCTCGGAGCCGAAATCGGATTTTCCCTTGACGATATCGGCGGATTTGTTGGTCGCGCCGACAATCATCCAGAAGAACGGGAACACCGAGATGAAGGCCGCCAGTGACAGCAGCAGATAAAGCAGCCCGCGGCGGAGCAGGGCGAACGGGTTGGCCGGCATTCGCCAGCCCGTCCGGGCGACAGTGGTGGCGGTGGTCATCGGGGTGTCGGTCATGACGATTTCCGATCGCGGGCGATGAGGAACTGCGCAAAGCTGAGGATGGCGACCACAACCACGATCACCCACGAAACCGTTGCCGCATAGCCGAAGCTGGGCATGAATTTGAAGGTGAGATTGTAGATGTAGAGCGACAGGGTCAGCGTTGAATCCGAGGGGCCCCCGGTACCGGCGGTGAAGTTGTAAACCTCGTCGAACAGCTGCAGCGTGCCGATGGTGGAGATGACGGTGGTGAACAGAATCACCGGCTTGAGCATCGGGATGGTGAGATAGCGGAACCGGGCCCAGGCGGGCACGCCATCGATGCGGGCGGCCTCATAGATCGAGCGGTCGATATTCTGCAACGCCGCCAGATAGAAAATCATGTTGTAGCCAGTCCAGCGCCAGGTGATGGCGATGATGACGGTAACCTTGGCCCAGAACGGATCGCCGAACCAGGCAATCGGCGCGCCGACGATATGCAGCGCCATCAGGGTCTGGTTGATCACGCCGTCCGTGGCGAACATCGACTTGAACAGGGTGGAATAGGCAATCAGCGAGGTCACGCAGGGCAGGAAAATCGCGGTGCGGAACAACCCGCGAAACCGCAATGTGCTGTCGTTCAGGGCCACTGCGAACAGCAGCGCCAGCACGATCATGATCGGCACCTGCACGATGAAAAAGGTGAAGGTGTTGCCCAGCGCGCGCAGGAACACCGCATCCTTGGTCAGCCGCAGGATATTGGTGAAGCCACCAAAGCTAAAATTCATGCCCTTGCCGACTTGGAAGCTCATCCAGAGCGACCAGACAATGGGATAGATCATGAACAGGCCGAGCAGCACCAGGGCAGGGGCGATGAACAGCCACCCGTGGACCTCTCCGCGACGGTCGAGACGCGTTTGTGACAAGTGTTGCCCTCCCATGGTGCAGCACGTCGAAATGGACAGTCAGGCTTGGGGCAGCGGGTGAGCCCGCCGCCCCTGTCGCAGACTACTGGATCTGCTGTTCCGACTGTTCGTTGATCGCCTGCAGCGCCACGTCGAGGTCGCCGCCCTTGATGATCTCAGGGAGCTGCGCCTGGATGGCGGAGCGCACTTCGGCCGTGTAAACGCCATAGTCGACGCTCGGGATTTGGCTCAGCCAGGTCGAGAAGTCCTGCCAGACGGGAGCGCCGCCGAAGAAGTCGTCATTGGCCTTGTAGGCGTCACCTTCGCGCGCTGCCAGCAGCGAGCCGACGGCACCCTGATTGACCAGGATCTTCTGGTAGAACTCGACGTCTTCGGCCCAGATGGTCTTGAGGAAGTCGATGGCTTCGGCCTTGTTGTCCGACGACGACAGGACATACCAGCTCGAGCCGCCCAGATTGGAGGCGTTGACCGAGCCTTCGATGTCGAGGCGCGGCGTCGAGGCAACGGCCCACAGCCCCGCCTGATCGGCATTGGCCTTGATGGTGCCGGTGATCCAGACGCCGACGGGAACCGAGGCGACTTCGCCCGAGGTGAAGGCGCCGGTATATTCGGCCCAGCCCGACACGGGCTTCACCAGATCGGCGGCATAGAACTTGGCAAACGTCTCCAGCGCCTTCCGCAGGGGTGCGTTGTCGACGATGTTGAGGCTGCCATCCTCGTTGAAATACCAGGTGCCGGCCGACTGCATCATCATCTGGATGAGGCCGGGATCGCTCAGGTCAAAGTCGAGCAGCTTGTGCCCGGTCTTGGCCATGACGTCGGTGCCGATCTCGATCAGCCGGTCCCAGGTAATGTCCTTGAGATCGTCGGCGCTATAGCCCGCCTGGGTGAAATAGTCGGAGCGGTAGAAATAGCCGGTCACGCCGGAGTCGAAGGGTAGCGAGTAGGACTTGCCGTCATAGGTGGCGGCGGCGACCTTGTAGGGCGCGAAAACCGACATATCGATGCTGTCGGAGAGCGGCTCGAAGGCGCCGGGGAAGGATTGCAGATATTTCTGCGCCACGTCGTCCTGGATCAGCACGATATCGGGCAGGCCATCGGTGCTGCCGGCCAGCAACTGCGTCTGCAGCTTGGCGCGGATATCGTCCTGGCTGGCCGAGTCGTCGATGTTGAAGGTGACGTCGGGGTGGGTAGGGGTATAGCGGCTGGCAGCCTCCCGCATGGCGTTGCCGTTAAAATTGGGGTCCCAGACCCAGACTGAAATTTCCCCGGCCGAGGCGGCAGCGACACTGAGTATGCTGACACCGGCCATAGCCAAGCCCAGCACCAGCCCTCGCCGCGAAGCAATGCGGTTCATTGTGTATCCTCCCTTTTCGTTTGCTCTTGTTGTGAGCCCTTCCTAAGCTACAGGGAAAGCAGACGGCGTCCCTCATAATGGGCATGTGAAATTGGCGGATAGTAAGATGGTTGGAAGGGCCTACTACGAGCCCGGTACTAACGGGGTAGAACGTCTCCCGACGGAACTGCAAATGTTCCACGCAACCCCGCTGCTGATGCGGACCGCACACTGGCACGCGCAGGTTGAAGTCAACTATATCGTGCAGGGCTGGGCCCACTATCACATGAGCGGTCACAAGGTTCGCTTTGATGCCGGTGATCTGGCCCTGTTCTGGGGCGGCCTGCCGCATTTCCTCGACGATGCTTCCGACGATCTGATCTATGCTGGCGGGCATCTGCCGCTGGTACATTTCTTCCGCCTGCGCCTGCCGCAGAACGTGCAGTCCAAACTGATGCAGGGCGCAACCCTGATCACGCGCGCCACCGACGCCTCCGATGCACTGAATTTCGCCCGCTGGAACACTTATGCGCGATCCGGTGATGCGCTGAAGGCCAGCATGGCGGTGGATGAACTGCTGCTGCGCATCGAGCGCGTGCGCTTCGATCCCTATAGCCTGCTGCCGGGGCCGGCCGATGTGGTCAAGGCGGTGGATGGGCTCGACCACCATTCTTCGCCCATCGTCGTCCGCATCTGCGATTTCATCGCCGACAATTTCCGCGAAGAAATCGATTCCGCCGACATCGCTTCAGCCGCCGATATCCATCCCAAATACGCGATGAATGTCTTCAAGAAGTCGACGGGCATGACCCTGAACGACTATGTCAATTTGATGCGGCTCAGCTACGCCCAGGCGCTGCTGATGCAGGACGAGGCCAATGTGCTGCAAGTGGCCATGGATAGCGGCTTTGGTTCACTCAGTGCTTTCAACAAGTCGTTCCGCAAGATCGCTGGCATGTCGCCGAGTGATTTCCGTCGCGACATGCGCTGCCGTCCGAGCGCTCCAGTACAGGTCCGGGGCAATCCTATCACGCCGATGAATTAGCGCAGCGCCGGGTCCAGAGTTCGGGCGCGGCTCACTCGCCGCAGGGCTTCCACGCCATTTTCGGTGGGGATTGCTGCCCGGATGGAGCAATTTTTTGCCTTGTTTGGTGCCTTTCTAGGCATTATTTACAATCCCGACCTGAAGGCGGATTCTGCCCCGCGCCAATTTGTGACGAGGCCCTATGCCCATTCCGCCCCTTGCTGAGCCCGAGGCTGTAGCGCCGCGCCCCACGGTTACCATCATCGGTGGTGGCGCCAGTGGCGTCCTGCTCGCTGCCCATTTGCTGCGCGATCCCGCCACCGATATCGGCGTCACCCTGCTTGAGCGCCGTGGCGAATTCGGCCAGGGCCTAGCCTATTCCGCCAGCCAGCAGGACCACAAGGTCAACGTGCCAGCTCGCGGCATGAGCGCCTTTGCCGACGATCCCGACCATTTCTGGCGCTGGCTGCAGACCCAGGGCTATTCCGCCGAAAGCGGTCCCTGGGTCTTCGTGCCGCGCCGCCTCTATGGCGCCTATCTGGCGCATGTGCTGGCCGAGGCCGGCCGCTCCAGCCCCGGCCGGCTGGTGGTGCTGTCCGAGGAGGCGGTGGCCGTCCACGAAAGCCCCGCCGGCATCGAAACCCTGCTCGCCAATGGCACGCGCCTCCACAGCGATAGCGCCGTTCTGGCGGTGGGGCACGAAACCCAGCCGGCGCGCAGTCGTGGCATTGCCGTGCGCCTCGGCTCCGAGAGCGATACCCCGCTTGATCCGGATGCTGCCGTGGTGATCCTCGGCTCCGGCCTCAGCATGGTGGACGCCTGGATTTCACTGGTCGACGCCAATCATCGCGGCCCGATCATCGTGGTGTCGCGCAATGGCCTGCTGCCCAAGGGCCATCGCGACGTGCCGCCGCTCGAACTCGACGCCGCCGATGTGCCCTTCGGCACCAGCCTTCTCCAGTTTTTCACCTGGTTCCGGGGACTGGCGCGCAGCACCGAAGCCTCCGGTGGCGATTGGCGCAGCGTCGTCGATGGATTGCGCCCCTATAATCAGCTTCTGTGGCAGAGTTGGTCGGAGCAGACGCGCCGTCAGTTTCTGCGCCATCTGCGCCCGTGGTGGAATATTCACCGCCATCGCCTGCCGCCGGAACTGCATGAGCGGCTGGTACAGGCCATCGCCATTGGCCAGGTGCAGCTGATCGCTGCCGAGTTCATCGGCGCCGAACCGCATGACGGCGCGGTGCAGGCCCAGATTCGCCGCCGTGGCTCGTCCACCCGCGAAAAGCTCGACGTGGCCCGGGTCTATGATTGCGGCGGTGTCAGCGTCGACGTGATGTCGAGTTCCAACCCGGTGATCCGCGATCTGGTAGCGCGGGGCAGGGCACGGGCCGATGCCCTCCGTATTGGGCTCGATGTCGATGAGGACTGTGCCGTCATCGACGCCGCCGGCACGGTCAGCGAACAACTACTGGTGGTCGGGCCACTGACGCGCGGCCGCTTCTTCGAGATCGAAGCCATCCCCGATATCCGCGTCCAGGCTGACCGCTTGGCCGACAGGCTCATCGCGCGGAAGTAGCGGGTCTCTGACGTGCTATTGTTCGTCCTCAATCTGGTTCCCGTCCCGTGGGGTTTTGCGTGGGGCTTCCCCCCACCCAACTGGGCTTTTCCACGGGGTATCGCCTATTTGTTCCTTTTCTCCGGAAAATGGGGCTTGCCTCATATGCCCAGTCTGTCTATGTCTCCGCGCAGTCGGGGCGTAGCGCAGCCTGGTAGCGCATTTGTCTGGGGGACAAAGGGTCGTCGGTTCAAATCCGGCCGCTCCGACCAAAATTTCCTCTCCTGGTCAGCCGTAAAGCTGCGCGGCGTCCAGCTGCCAGTCTGGAGCCCTGTTGATGCCCCTGACGGCGCGTGAAATCGAGCCCGCCCTGTCGAACTGGGGCGAAGTCGAAGGCGGCAGCGCCCGACTGATCAACCACTCCGAAAACCACACTTTTCTGATCGAGACGCCCAACCAGGGTCGTTTCACCCTGCGCATCCATCGCCCCGGCTACCAGTCGCGCCCCTCGATCGAGAGCGAACTGGCCTGGCTGCTGGCGCTGCGGCGCGACACCGATCTGGCCATTCCCGAGCCGATTCCGGGGCGTGACGGCCAGCTGTTGCAGGCATTCGTCACGCCCGAGGGTGATCGCCTTGCCGTGCTGTTCCGCCATATTCCCGGTAGCGAACCGACGCCGGACGACAATCTGGAAGGCCTGTTCGGTACGCTGGGCACCTATGCCGCCACCATGCACCAGCATGTGTCCAACTGGCAGCGCCCGCCGGGATTTGAGCGGCAGGTCTGGCAGGCGGCGACGATTCTGGATGCCGACGGGCTGTGGGGCGACTGGCGCATCGCGCCCGGCGTCAATGACCGCATTCGCTCGACGCTCGACCGCCTCGATTCGACCCTCTGGCTGCGGCTGGCGGAATATGGCACCGGGGCCGACCGCTATGGCCTGATCCATGCTGACATGCGGCTGGGCAATCTGTTGGTCGACGGCGACCGCGTGACGCTGATCGACTTCGACGATAGCGGCTTCTGCTGGTTCACCTACGACTTCGCCGCCGCCATCTCGTTCCACGAGACCCATAAGACGGTGCCGGCGCTGAAGGCGGCCTGGTTGCAGGGCTATCAGACCGTGCGCCCGCTGCAGCCCGCCGATATCGCGGCCATCGATTCCATGATCATGCTGCGCCGCATGGCGCTGTTGGCCTGGATCGGTTCGCATGCCGAAACCAAGCTGGCGCAGCAGCATATGGACGGCTTTGCCGAGGGCACGGCGCAATTGGCCGAGCGCTATCTGCGCGGACCCCTCTAGATCAGCATCTGCTCGCGTGGCGCGCGGGCCCGCTCATCATTGTGGACGGCGGTGGCGATGCCCCAGATCAGTCCGGCCACAAGGTAGTAGTGGCGCCAGTGATCGCTGTCGATGATCACCGATTCCCCCACCAGCATGGTGAAAGTCGCCACCAGTGGAATCATCATCAGCCGGTAGGGCGAGGGGCGGGTGAGGGCGGCGATGCCGCGCCACAGGGTCAGGATCACCAGCAGGTAATACATAGCCCCGCCGCCCCAGCCATAGACGTGCAGCACCGACACATAGACATTATGCGGCTCTTCGATGATCCGCAGATTGCGGAATTCGCCGGGGCCGATGCCCAGCGGATGGTCCAGCGCCAGTTCGAACGCATAGCCCTGCCGGCCAAAGCGCCCGGTTTCGCCCGAATCGTAATTCTGCCCGGCCGCGCGCGTCTCAAACAGATCGGCCACCGAGGGAATGCTGAGTAGCCCGGCCAGCGCCACCACCAGCATGGCGGCGCCCAGCAGCGACATGATCATGATGCGGACCTTGTCGCGCGCCGCCGCCTCCAGCCAGAAGCACAGCACCAGCACGATCAGCGAGGACATGGCAAAATGTCCCCAGGCCGCGCGGGAAAAGCTGACGAACACACCCACGAACAGGATCAGATAGACCAGCCCGGCCAGCATGGCCGAGCGGGTGGAGCCCAGCAGTACCCGTTGCAGCGCATACATCGCCGGCAGCACCAGGAAGGGGCCATAGACGTTCGGGTCGTTGAACGCCGCTTTGGCCCGGCCATAGCGCAGGAAAATGTCGGCTCCGGGCAGGATGCCAAGATAGGCCAGCGTGCCGATGATCGCCGAAATCACCGCCACCGCCGTATAGGCGTTCATCACGATGCGCATCCGCCGCTCGGTGGCTTCCGCCACGTAATTGGCGATGAAATAGGCGGTGAGCAGCAGGAAGATGGTGACGATGGAAAAGATCAGCGCATCGGTGAGCGGCGTAAAGCGCACCTGAAAACAGGCGATCAGCGCAAAGGGCGTGAAGCCGACCAGAATGGCCAGCAGGCCAAAGGTCGAGCGATAGAGGCCCATCCCGGCAATGAACGCCAGCGGCAACACTGCCAGGAAGCTCAGCTCATAGGGGGAGGGCTCGAACAGCACCATGCCGCCGGTAAAGATCCAGAAGCCGACCATGATGTCGAGCAGCCGCATGGCGCGGGCGCGCAGCACGGCAAGGCCGAGCCCCCTGGACCCGGCCTCAGTGCCGTTGCCATCCAGGGTGCCAGCGGCGCTCAATAGGCATTCTCATTTTTGGAGACGAGCGACACCGGCGTCATCAGCACGATGTACATGTCGAACAGGATCGACCAGTGCTCGATGTAATAGAGGTCGTGGTTCACCCGCTGCATGATCTTGTCGATGGTGTCGGTTTCCCCGCGCCAGCCATTGATCTGCGCCCAGCCGGTCATGCCGGGCTTGACGCGGTGACGGGCGAAATAGCCTTCAACCGCCTCATAATACAGCTGGTTGGCGGCCTTGGCCTGCAGCGCATGCGGGCGTGGCCCGACGATCGACAGCTCGCCTTTCAGCACATTGAACAGCTGCGGCAGCTCGTCGATAGAGGTCTTGCGGATGAATTTGCCGACCCTGGTGACGCGCGGGTCGCCCTTGGTGACCAGCTGGGCCGCCGTGGCGTCCAGCATGTCGGTCCGCATCGAGCGGAATTTATAGATCTTGATCAGCTCATTGTTGAAGCCGTGCCGGTTCTGCCGGAAGAACACCGGCCCCTTGCTCTCGAGCTTGACCGCAATGGCGGTGATCAGCATCACCGGCGACAGCAGGATCAGCGCCGTCAGCGCCACCAGCTTGTCGAACACCCATTTGAACACCAGGTTCCAGTCCGAAATCGGCCGGTCGGCCATGTCGAATACGGCGATATCGCCGACATAGGAATAGGCGTTGTGGGTGAATTTGAGCTTGCTCATATGCGCCGACAGGCGGATGTCGACCGGCAGCACCCAGAGCTGGGTCAGCATGTCCAGCACCCGCTTTTCCGCTGATAGCGGCATGGAGACCAGCACCAGATCGACCTGGGTGCGGCGGGCGAATTCGATGAGGTCGACGACCCGGCCCAGCTTGGGATGGCCGGCGACCATCTCGGGCGAGCGCTCGTCGATGCGGTCGTCAAACAAACCGAGCAAATGGATATCGCTGCTGGCGCTGGCGCGGATCTGTTCGATCAGGTCTTCGGCGTCGGTGCCGCCGCCGACAATCACGGTGCGGCGGCGCAGGCGTCCCGCCGCCGTCCAGCGCTGCACCAGCCCCCGCAGGGCGACGCGGTAGATAATCAGCGCGATGGCGCCGCTGACATACCAGCTGACCAGCCAGACGCGCGAGAACAGATCGCCGGCCTTGAAGAAGAAAATGCCGACGGTCAACACCGTCATCACCAGCGTCCAGCCGATCAGGACCCGGGCCGTCTGGTCGAACAGGGTGCGATAGGACGCAATGCGGTGCGTGCGGGCGGTATTGGCCAGCACGTTGAACAGCAGGCAGGAGGCCAGGATCACCGGGATGTAAAAGGTCGGTTGACCCAGCTCGACGTAATATTCGTAGATGCCATAGCCCAGCAGCGCCAGCAGCGCGGCTTCGACCGCTTGCGCCACGCCAGATACCACACTACCCGACAGGCTGCGTTCGACGGGCGCGGCGATGATCGCCTCAGCCGCTGCCGACAGCTTTTGCCCCGACGCGCCGGCCGCAGCTTGCTTGGATACGTGCTGACGCACGGCCTGCTTGGGGTCAACTCGATACATGGGGCGCTACCGGTATAGAAATTCTACCGCCATTGTCGCGACAAGGCGTTTATACTCGGTGAAGTTGAAAGCTTAAGCTCGTGCCAATACTGAATAATAGAGTGCTTCAACGCTGCCGGCCATGGTGGCCAGCGAGAAGCGACTTTCGATATGGCCCAAGAGCTGCCGCATGCCCGCTTGTGCCGCTGCTGGATCATCAAGCGCCGCCTGCATCGCCGTGCGCAGCGCCGTGGCATCGTTCGCCGCCACCAGACGATCGGACTCCGGCCCAAAGATTTCGGGAATCCCGCCGACCCGTGTCGCCAGCACCGGCAATTGCGCGGCTGCGGCCTCAAGCACGATATAGGGCAACGACTCGGCCAGTGACGGCACCACGGCCACCCGGCCGCGGGCAAAGGTGGGTCGTGCCGCTTGTGCGCCCAGCAGGGTCACACGGTCGGCCAATCCCAGCCGGGCAATCTGGGTTTCCAGCTTCGCCCGGTCGGGGCCATCCCCGGCCATCACCAGCGTGGCGGGCTTGCCGCCGGGCTGAGTGACGCCAGCCAGCGCCTCGACCAGCACGTGGATGCCCTTGAGGTCGCGCAATTCGCCGACGAACACGAAGTCCGCCGCATCGGGCACGGGCGTTACCGCAATGAATTCATCGGGCGCCAGGCCATTGTGGATGATCTCGGTCGGGCAGCTTGGTGTGCCGATCAGCGCGGCATAGGTCGCCTTGGCATAGGCGCTTTCGAAGATGAGCGCCCCGGTCTGCGCCATCAGCCGGCGTTCAAGCTGGTGAAAGATGCGACCCGATAGCGACGATCTGGAAAAATGCAGCACCCCGCCATGGGGCGTATAGAGCGCTACCGCGCTGCTGCCGGTCAGGCGCGCCAGCCGGGCATAAAAGCCGCCCTTGGCGCCGTGGCCATGCATCACGTCGATGCCGAGCGAGTGCGCTAGCCGGCGCACCGCGAACGGTGTCGTGAGGTCGCCCGCGCCCAGCACGCGCGGCATGGCGAAGCGATGAATGCCCAGACTGGCGTGGGGCAGCAGTGCTGCCAGCTTGCTTTCGGTTTGGGTGTCGTTGACGAGGCTGTCGACCACCAGCCCGACCGCGTGGCCATCGGCGGCCAGCATGCGCGTTAGGTCCGCCACATGTCGAAACAGGCCCCCAACAGGAGCCCGCATCACCTGCAGAATGCGCAGTTTGGAACCGGGCACCGGTTTAGAACCAGCGTTCAAGGATAACCACGGTGTCGCCCGGATAGATCGGGGCGTCGAGCTCGACCGTACCCTTGACCATTTCGTCGCCCTGGCGGCGATAGATTATGGCCCGGCTGCGATCGGCGGTGTCGGAGAAGCCGCCAGACGTACTGATCGCGGCGCGCACGGTCATGCCATAGACATATTGGAACTGCCCGGCATTCTTGATCTCGCCCTGGATGAAGAAGGGACGATACTCCGCCACTTCCACCGCCACGTCCGGATTGCGCATGAAGCCATTGGCCAATGCTGCGGCCAGCCGTCCGGCAGCAGCCGTAGTGGTCACGCCGCGCACCGGCACAGGGCCGACCAACGGGAAGGCGATCGCGCCGCTGTCGTCGATCCGGTAGGTGTCGCTCAGATCCGCATCGCCATAGACGGTGACCCGTACGGCGTCGCCGGTGTCGAGCTGGTAGGGCCCTTTGGTGTCAACGAGATAGGTGGCCGGACGCGTGCTGGCGCAACCTGTCAACGACAGCATCAGCGCAATCATGAGAATGGGCAACCAGCGCATGAGAATCCCGGCGGTTCAGACGGCGCCAATGTCGCGCAAACGTGGTTAACAAATTCCTTCTGCGCGCAGCGTATTCTTGCGATCTGCAATTGGGTTAACGGATTGATTACCACGAGGGGGCGATAAATCGACCGCAATACGAGGGATGACCATGGCGTTTGAGTCGCAGACCGTGCGCGACGCTCGGATCGATGTTGGTGCCGTACTGGGTTCGGTGGTGCAGCGCTTGCCGCGTGTCATCGTGGTGACGGCGTTGCTGCTGGCCGCGACCTTCGTCCTGTTGATGTTCATGCCGCGGCTTTATGAATCCTCGGCTTCGATCCTGATCGAGTCGCGCAGCAATATTTACAGCCGCGCCTCCAACGAATTGGCGCCGTCCCCGAGCAGCGATGCCGGCGTGGTGTCGAGCCAGATCGAACTGCTCAAATCCCGCGACACGCTGCTCAATGTCATCGACAAGCTCGACCTGCGCTCGGTGAGTGAATTCAACGGGGCAGGGGGCGGCGGCTTCTCCCCGATGGCGATTATTTCGCAATTGCTCGGGCGCAAGGCGACGCCGGTCAGCGTCGATGAAACCGTGCTGAACACGCTCTATGAGCGCCTCACCGTCATTCAGGAGCGCGACTCGCGCATCATTTCGGTGCTGGTGCGTTCTACCGATCCGGAACTGGCCGCCAAGATCGCCAATGCCGTGGCCAATGCCCATGTCGCCCGCCGGGCCGAGCTGTCGCTCTCCGATACGGTTGAAGCGTCGGGCTGGCTCGCCGACGAGATCGCCAAGCTGCGCGTCTCGGTGACAGCGGCGGAAACTGCGGTCGCCAATTTCAAGGTGGCCAACGACCTGTTCACCGGCACCAACAATACCAGCCTGCTCAACCAGAATCTTTCCACCATCGCCACCCAGATCAGTGCCGCGCAGGAGCGCAAGAGCACCGCTCTGTCGCGCGCCGCCCTCATACGCGGCATGATCGAACGCGGCCAGCCCATCGATGGCGTGGCCGATGTCCGCGAGTCGGTGGTCATCCAGCAGTTCAGCCAGGAAAAGGCCCGCCTACAGGGCGAGAAGGCCCAGCGCTCGGCGACCCTGCTCAGCAACCACCCCACCATTCAGGCCCTGACCGCCCAGATCGCCGAGCTGAACAACCAGATCAGCCTTGAAGGCCGCCGCGTCGCCGACGCCCTGGAGTCCGAAGGCCAGATCGAAGCCGATCTCGAAGCCTCGCTACAGGCCGACCTGACCCGCGCCAAGTCGTCAGCTTCCACCGCTACCACCGACACGGTGACGCTGGACGGGCTGGAGCGCGAGGCCAAGGCCCAGCGCGACCTGCTCGAAGGCTATCTGCAGCGCTATAGCGAGGCCATGTCGCGGGTCGATGCCAATTCGGCGCTGCCCGACGTACGGGTGGTCAGCCTCGCTGCGCCGTCAGTGTCGCCGGCCTCGCCCAAGACTTCCCTTATCTTGCTGGCGGTTGGCATTGTGGCGCTGGCGACCCAGCTCGGCGTCATCATCTTCGGTGAACTGATCTCCGGCCGCGCCATCATTTCGGGCCGTGAGCCCGAACGCGCCCAGGACGAACTCGACGAAGTGCCCTTCATCGAAGATGAGTTGGAGCCCGAGCAGCGCTGGGAAGAGCCGGTCGCCCCCGCCGAGATGGTTGAGGAGGTCCAGGCGCTGGCCCAGGACGATCTCTTCGACGAACCGGAAGAGATCGACGCTGAAATCGAACCTGAGCCCGAACGGGTCGAGCCTGTCCTACAGGTGCCGGTGGCGCCGCCCGTCGGCGAGCGCTCCGCCGAGGCCGAACGCTTTATTCAGACGCTGCTCAGCGCCAGGCCCGACGACGCGTTCGGGTTCAATGAGCCAGACCCCGAGCTTGAACCCGAGCCGGAACTGGACGCCGTGCCGCTGCGGACGGCTTCTCCTCTGCCGGTTCCGGGCGTGATTGCGCTTGCCGATCTAACTTCCGATCTTGTGCTGGGCCGCACCCATGTGGTGATCCTGGCCGCCCACCGCACCAATCTTGATTGCGCCATGCTGGCCGAGGAACTGGTGGGCGAGGCGCTGGCCCGCGGCTTGAGCGTGGCGCTGATCGATGCCGGCAGCGCCGAGGCCAGTGATGAGCTTGGCCTCACCGATCTCAGCCATGATGCCGCCAGTTTTGGCGACGTGGTCCACAAATCCTCCGACAACAGTTTTGCAGAAGTGCCGTGGGGGCAGGGGGGCGCCATCGACCGCGATTCCACCAAGCCGCTGACGTTGGTTGAGGCCCTGGGCGATATCTATGAAGTTGTGGTGGTGCTGACCGGCCGCGTCGGCGGCTCGTCCAGCCTGCCGGTGTTTGACGGCCTCGATGGTCGACTGGTCCTGGTGGCCAGCGATGATGATGATGCCGATGCCGTGGTCGAAACGCAGGAACGGCTGCTCGCGGCGGGCTTCGGCCGTTGCGAGATCGCTGCCGCCCCCGCCCGCGTCGCTGCCTGAACGGACCGGCCATGTCCGTCAAATACACGGCAATCCGCGCCATGTTCGAAGCGCTGTGGCTCACGCGGCTGCCCGGCCTCATCCGCAGCCTGTGCACCTCGCGCGGGGTGATTTTCACCCTGCATCGCGTGCTGCCCGAAGCGCCCGCCGATTTCTCGCCCAATGCCATCCTGCAGGTGCGGCCCGACTTTCTCGAATATGTCATCGAGCGGGTCCGCGACCTGGACCTCGATATCGTCAGTCTCGATGAAGCGCTGGAGCGCCTCGCTTCCCTGGTCGCCGGCCGCAAATTCGTCGTGCTGACCTTCGACGACGCCTATAAGGACAATCTCCGCCACGCCCTGCCCATCCTACAGCGGCAGGAAGCGCCTTTTACCCTCTATGTGCCCACGGCCCTGGTCGATGGTGTGGGCGAACTCTGGTGGCAGGCCATCGAAGACATCATCGCCCGCCAGGAGGCCATTGCCATGACCTCCAATGGCCAGACCGATTATGTCGACACGCGCAACACCGCCCAGAAACAGGCGGCTTTCGACGCGCTCTACTGGCAAATGCGCAAAATGCCCGAGGCTGAGCGGGTGCAACTCGTGCGCAGCTTTGCCACGGCCTATGGCTATGATCTCGACCAGCAATGCCGCGACCTGATCATGGACTGGCAGGAGCTGCGCCTGTTTGCCGGCGACCCGCTCTGCACCATCGGCGCCCATACCGTGCATCACTACGAACTGGCCAAGCTGCCACTCGAGCAGGCCCGCAGTGAAATCGCCCAATCCGCCGATATCCTGCTGGCCCAATTTGGCCAGCGTCCAGCGCATTTTTCCTATCCATTGGGCGGCCCGCTCTCTGCCGGCCCGCGCGAATTCGAACTGGCCCGCGATCTCGGCTTCCGTTCAGCCGTCACCACGCGACCCGGCGGCCTTTACGCCCACCACGCCCAAACGCCACACGCTCTGCCGCGCATCTCGCTCAACGGTTACTTTCAGTCCCGCCGCTATGTCGATGTTTTCGCGACTGGTGCGATCTTTTCCGTGATGGGGAAACTGACGGGTTAGTCCGGCTTGGACATCCAGCGGATAAGCACCATGGCCGGGTACAGCCATCCCATACCCGCGACGATGAAATAGGGCATCAGGATCCAGATCGGCAGGTCGGGCGGAAACGCCAGATAGATCGAGGTGAAGATCGATAGCCAGGCCACGATCGAACCAAGGATCAGCAGAATTCCGAAGGCCTTGCGGCTACGCTGGGTCATGTGCGGCATCGCGCCTGTTGCAGGAAACTTGCCTCGGGCATACCACTCCAGCACCCCCACCGACACCGGGAATCTGCCGTGACCACCGTCCAAAACGCCGCACTGAGCCAAACCACCTTTGCCACCGACCGGCTGCGCCCGGTGCGTATCTGGCTCTATGTCATGGCTTTCATGGTGCTCTGCATGGTCATGGTTGGCGGCATGACGCGGCTGACCGGCTCGGGCCTGTCGATCACCACCTGGCGGCCGATCTCGGGCATCATCCCGCCCCTGTCGGAAGCCGATTGGCTGGCCGAGTTCGCCGGCTACAAGCTGATCCCCCAATATGACGTCTATAACCACTGGATGACCCTGGAGGACTTCAAGGGCATCTTCTGGTGGGAGTGGATTCACCGCTTCCTCGGCCGCATGCTCGGCTTTGCCTTCGCCATCCCCTTCGTGGTCTTCTTGGCTCAGAAGCGCTTGACCCGCGATATGGTCGTGCCGCTGACCGGGCTGTTCCTGCTGGGTGGCTTTCAGGGTTTTCTCGGCTGGTGGATGGTCACTTCGGGCCTGTCCGAGTTGACCTCGGTGTCGCAATACCGCCTCGCCACCCATCTGACCGCCGCCGCACTGCTGCTGCTGGCGCTGGTCTGGGTCGCCCGGCGCATGCGCCCGCAACCGACCGAGGGCGTTGTCACAAGTTTCAACGTCACCACCATCGCGCTGCTGCTCACCCTGTTGGTGCTGCAGATCGCCGCCGGCGGTTTCGTCGCCGGTATTGATGCGGGCATGGGCTACAACACCTGGCCGCTGATGGAAGGCAAGTTCATCCCCGACGGTCTGGGCGCCCATGAGCCGGTCTGGCGCAGCATCTTCGAGCATGGCCTGACCGTGCAGTTCACCCACCGCATGCTGGCCTATTTCATCACTGCCGTGGTGGCGGTGCTGCTGATCCTGCAGGCACGCGGGGCAGGGCTGGGCGGCGTCCACCGCTGGCTGGTGCTGATTGCCGTACTGGTGCTGGCCCAGGTAGGCCTGGGCATTGCCACGCTGCTGTCGATGATCCAGATCGATCTGGCCGTCGGCCATCAGGGCCTGGCCTTCATCCTCGCCTCGAGCATTTGCGCCTATCTGGCCGACCTGACCAAAAGGCGTTCCCTAGGTGCGGTAATATAATACCGCATCTGTAAGGCATTGAAATAGCACGATCTTTTCAAGACGCTTGACCTGTATCGAATCCTGCCTTAGGGAAGCCTCCGAACAAGCCGCTTTCTTCCTTGGATGAAGGCTGCAAGCCCCAATTATCTAGGGAATTCAAGCATGAGCACTTACTCGGCAAAACCGAGCGAGATCGAAAAGAAGTGGATCCTGATCGACGCCGAAGGCCTCGTCGTGGGTCGCCTCGCCTCGATCATTGCCGCCCGCCTGCGCGGCAAGCACAAGCCCACTTTCACCCCGCATATGGACATGGGCGACAACATCGTTGTCATCAATGCCGACAAGGTGAAGCTCACCGGCCGCAAGCTGGATCAGCACAAGTTCTATTGGCACACCGGTCACCCCGGCGGGATCAAGGACCGCTCCGCGCGTCAGATCCTGGAAGGCCGTTTCCCCGAGCGCGTGCTCGAGAACGCCGTCCGTCGCATGATGCCTGGTGGTCCGCTGACTCGCGTTCAGCTGAAGAACTTCCGCGTCTACCCCGGCGCCGAGCATCCCCATGAAGCGCAAAACCCGGCCAAGCTGGATGTTGCTGCGATGAACTCCAAGAATGCGCGGGTGAAGTAATATGGCCGAAACCATCAACTCCCTCGAAGAACTCGGCGCCTCCACCGTCGCTCCGGTCATCAACACCGCTCCGGTGCATGTCCAGAAGCTCGACGCCCAGGGCCGCGCTTATGCCACTGGCAAGCGCAAGAACGCCGTTGCTCGTGTCTGGATCAAGCCGGGCAAGGGCAAGGTCGTGGTCAATGGCCGTGAGTTCGCTACCTATTTCGCTCGTCCCGTGCTGCAGCTGATCGTGCAGCAGCCGATCGTCGCGACCGAACGCGCCGAGCAGTACGACGTTGTCGTCACTGTTGCTGGTGGTGGTCTGTCCGGCCAGGCCGGTGCCGTGCGTCACGGCATCTCCAAGGCGCTGAACTTCTTTGAGCCGAGCCTGCGTCCGATCCTCAAGAAGGGTGGCTTCCTGACCCGCGACAGCCGCGTCGTCGAACGCAAGAAGTACGGCAAGGCCAAGGCCCGCAAGTCCTTCCAGTTCTCGAAGCGCTAAGCTTCACAAACATATTTGGAGAGGGGCCGGGAAACCGGCCCTTTTCTTTTGCTCAGAGCATCCTACATCTCGGGCGTCATGCAGACCCTTGTTACCCGTTTTCATCTCCTGCTCCTGATGGTGACGCTGGGCATTACCGGCGTCGGATTTTATCGCATCCCCGCCGATTTTGCTTTTGCTGCCCACTGGGCCGGCAATAGCGCCGACTGGCTATGGCCGCGCGATCCCGCCCTGCTGGTGGCGCCCATTGTGCAATTGCTGCTGCTGGCCGCGTTTTTCCTGCTCGGTCGCCTGCTGACCAAAAACCATTTTGCCAAAACCCAGCACATCTTCGATCCGGCCCTGAGCCTGCTGCTGGCGGTGATTGCCGCCACCCAGTTGGGGCTGCTCTTCGCCGGCATCGGCTCGGACCTCGATCTGGTGCGCTTCACCGCGATCCTGCTGGGCGCCGTGCTGCTCGTGCTGGGGATCGTGCTGTTCGAAGCCGAGCGGCACACCTATGCCGGCCTGCGCATGCCCTGGCCGGTGGGCTCAGACCGCGCCTGGGTCGCGGTCCATCGCAGCATAGGCATCGCCTTCGGTCTGGCGGGTATCGGCCTGCTGGCGCTCGCCTGGTTCGATGTGGGCATCGGCATCATGGTGCTAGCCTTCATCGCGGCCCTGCTGCTGCCGGTGCTGCTGGCCGCCCTCGTTACGCTGGCGCTGCGCCGCATCTGAGTGTTGGCAAGCCCTTTGCGGGGAATCGAGTGGTTCTGACAGGAAATTTTCCTGCATCCGCTTGAAATGGAATTCCGTACGCAGCCAATTTCCCGCTGCCGGGGTAGATTATGCTCAACGTCAAGTCGTGCGGCCCGGTCGTTGGGCTATCCGACTTGCTCACAAGCAGGTCAAATATGTCACCCACCACCATATCCCCCGCCCGGGTAACCCGCGCGCCCAAACCTTTCTACTATTCCTTCGGCTTCCAGGTTCTGGCCGCCATGGTGATCGGTCTCATCCTGGGCTACATTGCCCGCCAGATGGGGCCTGATGCCGCCGGCCAGGCCAATTGGCTGGTGCAGACCCTCTCCACCATCGGTTCGTCCTTCGTCTCGCTGCTGCGGACGCTGGTGCCTGTGCTGGTGTTCACCGCCATCGTGGCCTCCATCGCCAATCTGCGGGAGCTCAACAATGCCGCCAAGCTGGTCTGGCAGACCTTGCTGTGGTTCGCTATCACCGCACTGATCGCGGTCGGCATCGGCATTGCGCTGGGCCTGATCATCCAGCCCGGCCTCAATACCGCCGTCGCCGAGACCGCCGCCCGCGCGCCGTCCTCCACTGGCTCGTGGCTCGATTTTCTCAAGGGTCTGATCCCATCCAATCTACTGGGCCTGCAGGCGTCCACTCGCGTCACCGATAGCGGCGCGACCACCAGCCTCAACTTTAACGTGCTGCAGATCCTGATCGTGTCCATTGTGGTCGGCATTGCCGCCCTCAAGGTTGGTCCGGCAGCTGATCCGTTCCTCGCCTTCAACCGCGCCTTCCTCAAAATCATCCACAAAATCCTGTGGTGGGTCATTCGCCTGACCCCAATCGGCACCATCGGCTTGCTCGGCAATGCCGTGGCCGTCTATGGCTGGGACGCATTGGCCCAGCTCGGCTGGTACTCGGCGGCCATTTATATCGGCCTGGCTCTGGTGCTGTTCATCGTTTATCCGGTGCTGCTGCAGGCCCACGGCCTCAACCCCATCCGCTACTTCCAGAGCGCCTGGCCCGCCATCCAGCTCGCCTTCGTCTCGCGGTCGTCCATCGGCACACTGCCGGTCACCGAGCGCATCACGGAGCAGAACCTGGGCGTGCCGCGTGAATACGCCGCCTTCGCCGTACCGCTCGGCGCCACCACCAAGATGGACGGCTGCGCCGCCATCTACCCGGCGATCTCGGCCATCTTCGTGGCCCAGTTCTTCGGCATCTCGCTGGGCCTTGAGCACTATCTGCTGATCGTCTTCGTGTCGGTCATCGGTTCGGCCGCCACGGCGGGCCTCACCGGCGCCACCGTCATGCTGACGCTGACGCTGTCCACCCTCGGCCTGCCGCTTGAAGGCGTCGGCCTGCTGCTCGCGGTCGATCCGATTCTCGACATGGGCCGCACCGCCGTCAACGTCGCCGGCCAGGCTTTGGTGCCGACCATCGTCGCCAAGCGTCAGGGCATCCTCAATCAGGAGGTCTATGATCGCGGCGAGAGCATCGAAGCCCTCGACGAGGCCGTCGCTGCCTGATCGGGCAGGGTACATCACAAGGAAAAGGGGAGGCGCAAGCCTCCCCTTTTTTAATGTCCGTGGCTCCTCGTCAGGTCTAGCCGACCAGCTTCAGCGCCGGCTTGGCCTTCTTCGGCTTCTTGATCTTGGGCGCCTTGGGCGTGCGCGGCACGTAGTTGGTCATCACCCGCTCAATCACCTTGATGGCTTTTTCGACGCCATCTTCGCCCTGCAACTGCTCGGCGACATCCGCAGCGTTGCGGCGATAATCTGCATTGGTGGCGAGGTCCGCCAGTGCGCCGGCAAGAATATCCGAGGTCAGCTTGCGCAGCCGCACCGGCTTGGGCCCACAGCCCAACTCATAGACGCGCCGGCCCCAATAGGGCTGATCCACGGCCTGCGGCACCACGAAGGTCGGCCGGCCCAGGTGGAGGCCTGCCGAGGTCGTCCCGGCGCCACCATGATGCACCACGGCCGACACATATTTGAACAGCTTGTCGTGCGGCGCCTTCTCGATGGCAAAGATACTGTCCGGCAGGTCCTGCGGATTGATGCCGCCCCAGCCTCGCGCCACCACGGCGCGGCCGCCCCACATGGCGACGGCTTCCTTCAGAATCTTGGTATTGCGCTCGGCGCCGAACGGCATCGAGCCAAAGCCGATATAGACCGGCGCTTCGCCCTCGGAGAGAAATTGCTGGAACGCCTCGGATGGCTGCCAGTCGGTGCGGTCCTTGAGCTGCCAATAGCCGGTCACGATGGCGCTCTTGGGCCAGTCGCGCGGACGCGGCGATACCACCGGCGAATAGGGATACAGCGTCGTCATCGCCGTGCCGTCGGTATTGCGGAAAAAACCACCCTTCTTGCGGGCGTCGAGCCCCATCAGCTCGCGGCGCAGCTTGTTGCGCGGCAGATTGTAGTAGATCTGCTGCACGGTCATTGCCGTATAGGTGAGCTTGTTGAAGGCCGGACCGAAATCGGCGCCGTAATAGATGCAGAGCGGGAATTCGCTGGTCGAATTCAGCGGCTGCAGCCCCACCATGATGGCGGGAATATGCAGCGCCTCGGCAATGTCGATGCCAAAGCTGGTGTTCATATTGAGGATCAGCATGTCGGCGCCCTGGCACATGTTCCAGGCGTGCCGCGCGGCGGTGTCGACGATTTGCTGGCCCTGCCGGAGCAGGGATGGCCCGTTGATGAGCATGGATTGGCTCATGGCGTTTTCAAAACGCTGCTGGGTCAGAAACGACTGGATCGAGGGCCCGAGCGTGTGAAACTCGATGCCGTAACCTTCTACCATGCCCTGGAATTCTTCCGACGCCCCCAGGATGACGGAATAGCCGCGCTCCTTGAGGGCGATGGCTAGCGCCAGGTAGGGTTGAACGTCGCCTTGCGTGCCGATCGTGACAAGGGCAATGCGCTTCAAAGTCAAAACCTCATCATACACCGTTCTGGAGCCGAAGGTTGGCGTCCCTCGGCCCATTTACAATACCCGGAGGAGGATTTATGAACGGCCTTATCGATAGCTGATTTCCTTACAAAAATCGCATCTGAAGGGCAAGGGACATGCAGTCTCTGTACACTGTTGCTGAGGTTGGAGCTTCGCTCGCCGGCTGTGCAGTGGCCCATTTTGCCTTCATGGCGGCGGCAAACGCCCGCTAGCTCTTCCCGCAAGGCCCGATTGGGGCCGGGAGGAGCCGAACACGACAAAGCGCTCCACCAGGAGCCGTTTAACCCGTTCACAACCATAATTCCGCGATAATCACCGCCTCCAAGATGAGGTGTGGCGCCCGTCAGGCGCGTCGCGGTCCAGTTTCAGGTCCCAGCAGGGCCGCCGAGGAAATCATGAACGACGACTTCCACAAAATCCGCCGTCTTCCCCCTTACGTGTTTGCGCATATCGATCCGCTCAAGGCCAAGGCTCGCGCCGAAGGCGTCGACGTCATCGATCTGGGCATGGGCAATCCGGACATGCCGACGCCGCAGCACATCGTGGAAAAGCTGCAGGAGACCGTCAAGGACGGCCGCACCCACCGCTATTCCACCTCGCGCGGCATTCCCGGCCTGCGCAAGGCCCAGGCCAGCTATTATGGCCGCCGCTTCGGCGTGAAGCTTAATCCTGACACCCAGGTGGTCGCCACCCTTGGCTCCAAGGAAGGCTTCGCCAATATGGCTTCGGCTATCACCGCCCCAGGCGACGTGGTGCTGGTGCCCAACCCGACCTATCCGATCCATTCCTTCGGCTTCATCATGAGCGGCGGCGTCGTCCGCTCCATGCCCGCCGATCCGAATGAGGATTTCATGCGCTCGCTGGATCGCGCCGTGCGGCACTCGATCCCCAAGCCCATCGCGCTGGTGCTGAACTACCCGGCCAACCCGACCGCCTACACCGCCGATCTCGATTTTTACACCGAGGTGGTCAAATATTGTAAGGCGCACGACATCTTCATCCTCTCCGATCTCGCCTATTCCGAGATCTATTTCGATGCGGATGCGCCGCCGCCGTCGGTGCTGCAGGTGCCGGGCGCCATCGACATCACGGTGGAATTCACCTCGATGTCCAAGACCTATTCCATGCCCGGCTGGCGCGTCGGCTTCGCCGTCGGCAATGAGCGCCTGATCGCCGCACTGGCCCGCGTGAAGTCCTATCTCGATTACGGCGCCTTCACCCCGATCCAGGTCGCCGCCACTGCCGCGCTCAATGGCTCGGACGACGTGATCGAGGATGTGCGCAAGATCTACAAGCTGCGCCGCGATGTGCTGGTCGACAGTTTTGGCCGCTCCGGCTGGGAGATTCCGGTGCCCAAGGCCACCATGTTCGCCTGGGCCCCGATTCCGGCGCAGTTCGCCCATCTCGGCTCGCTCGAATTCGCCAAGTTGCTGATCAAGGAAACCGGCGTCGGCGTCGCGCCCGGCGTTGGCTTCGGCGAATATGGCGACCAGTATGTTCGCCTCGCCTTCGTCGAAAACGAACAGCGCATCCGCCAGGCCGCCCGCAACATCAAAAAGCTGTTGGGCACCAAGGCCGGGTCAGGAAACGTCGTGCCGCTGGTCGGCTAATACGCCTTTCTACCCTCTCCCCTTGCGGGAGAGGGATAGCATTGCTGCGTTCAGCAGAAATGCTGGGTGGGGGGCCTGCGTATGCCCATGCATCCGCGCCCGCGGATATATCCCCTCATTCGCCCTTCAGGCACCTTCTCCACAAGGGGAGAAGCCAAGGGGATTGCGCCAACATCAACGCGCCAACACCAAACTCCTATTGACGACTAGGCACATTCCTATGCAGATGGCGCCACCATGAATGACATTGCCTCTTTCCGCCAAGCCGTCGAAACTTTCATCTCCGCCCGTGGTTGGACGCCGACCCGGTTCGGCCGCACCGTTGCGGGCGATCCGCTCTTCGTCTTTGACCTGCGCGAGGGCCGCGAGCCGCGTTCCGAGACGCGCACCCGCATCTTGCGGGCGATGCAGGATTATGGCGATGGCGAAAGCCTGCCGCCGCTGCGCATCGGCGTGGCCGGGCTGGGCAATGTCGGCGCGACGCTGGTCGGAATCCTGCAAAAGGATGGCCTGGAGCTGAAACGCAAGCTGGGCCGCCAGCTGGTGGTGACGGCCGTTGCCGCGCGCTCGCGTTCCCGCGACCGCGGCATTGATATTTCCGGGCTCGAATGGTTCGACGATCCGGTGGCCCTGGCCAAATCCGATGGCATCGACCTGTTTGTCGAACTGATCGGTGGCGAAGACGGTCCGGCCTTTGCCGCGGTGAAAGCGGCGCTCGAAATCGGCCGCCCGGTGGTCACGGCCAACAAGGCCCTGCTGGCCAAGCACGGCGTGTTGCTGGCGCGCATGGCCGAAGATTCGGGCGCCCAGCTCGGCTTTGAAGCGGCGGTTGCCGGTGGAATTCCGGTGATCAAGACCCTGCGCGAGGGGCTGGGCTCGGCCCGCATCGCCAAGGTGTTCGGCATCATGAACGGCACCTGCAACTATATTCTCACCCGCATGGGCAATGAGGACATCAGCTTTGCCGCCTGCCTCAAGGACGCGCAGGCGCTCGGCTATGCCGAGGCCGATCCGACCTTTGACGTCGAAGGCTTCGACACGGCGCACAAGCTCTCCATCCTGACCACGCTGTGCTTTGGCTACGAGATTGCCCCTGACAAGATCAGCGTCGAAGGCATCTCCAAGATTTCCCAGCACGACATCAAGGTCGCCGCTGAACTCGGCTACAAGATCAAGCTGCTGGGTATCGCCCAGCGCACCGATGAAGGCATCGAGCAGCGCGTTCATCCCACTTTCGTGCCCAAGAGCAGCGCCATTGCCGGCGTCGACGGGGTGATGAATGCCGTGGCGCTGGAAACCGACCACGTGCATGAATTACTACTGGCCGGCCCTGGTGCTGGCGGCCCGCCCACGGCGGCGTCGGTGCTGTCCGATATTCTCGATATTGCCCGGGGCACCCGCGTGCCGCCGCTCGGCATTCCGAGCCCCGAATTGCTGCCCTACAAGGAAGCCCCGATGCGGGCCCATGAGGGCGGCTATTATATCCGCATCAATGCCAAGGATATGCCCGGCGCGCTCGCCTCGATCACCAGCCGCATGGCCGAACACGCGATCTCCATCGATTCTGTCATCCAGCGGTCGGATTTGAGCGCTAAGGCTGTGGCGCCCGATGGCTCGCCGACCCGCACGGTGGTGATCATCACCCAGCAGACGTTGGAATCGTCGGTGCGCGAAGCACTGGCGCAGATCGCCGCCGATGGCTTTATTGTGGGCGATCCGCAGTTGATCCGCATCGAAGCGCTGTAGTACCCCGAAAGAGGGTATTGCGATCGCGCCAGGAGGAGCCGAGAAGGCAGGATCGCAAGAACCGGCGCGCGACGTATGTTGAATACGTGAGCGCGGACGCGCAGAGAGCCTGGCTTCACAGGCCACCATCGCGATGTGCCTTGGGGAGGAACTATGAGACTGAGCAAGGTAGAGGGCGATAGAAGCCCCGCCAATCTACACCGCAGCCTGACCCTGGAACTGGTGCGCGTCACCGAGCGCGCCGCCGTTGCAGCCGCCGAATGGCGCGGCAAGGGCAACGAGCAAGCCGCCGACCAGGCCGCCGTTCTGGCGATGAAAGATGAACTCGACCGCGTCGCCATCTCCGGCCGCATCGTCATCGGCGAGGGCGAAGAGCACGAATGCGAAGAGCTGTTCATCGGCCAGTCGGTCGGGGCCGGGCAGGGGCCTGAGGTCGATATCGCCGTCGATCCGCTCGAAGGCGTTACTCTTTGCGCCAAGAATCAGCCCGATTCCATCGTTGTGCTGGCCATGGCCGAGCGCGGCGGGCTGCTGAACGTGGCCCGCAACGTCTATATGCACAAGATCGCCATCGGCGGCGAATACGCCCCCGACACCGTCCATATCGACTGGACGGCCACTGAAAACGTCAAGGCGCTGGCCCAGGTCAAGGGCGTGCCGCTGTCGGAAATCACCGCCATCGTACTCGACCGGCCGCGTCACGCGGGTCTGATCGAGGAGCTGCGCACCGCGGGCGTTGCCGTCAAACTACTCAGCGATGGCGATATCGCCGGGGTCATCCATGCCGTGAACACCTGGGATTCGGGCGTCGATATCTATCTCGGCTCCGGCGGCGCTCCTGAAGGCGTGCTGGCGGCCGCGGCCCTGCGCTGCATTGGCGGGCACATGCAGGGCAAGCTGATCCTCGATACCCCGGCCAAGCGCGACCGCGCCGTCGCCATGGGAATCAAGGACCCCAACCGTATCTACGACGTTACCGAACTGGCGTCCGGCGACGTGCTGGTGGCCGCCACCGGCGTCACCGATGGCAGCCTGCTCGACGGCATCCGCCTCAGCCGCAATGCGGTGCAAACCAGCACCATCGTCATGCGCTCCTGGAGCCAGACCGTCCGCTGGATCAAAGCCCAACACGCCAGGTAAGGCGGTCTTCACCTCTCCCTTCGGGGGAGAGGTCGGTGTGCAGCGCCGGTGAGGGGGCTTTACCGGGTGGTGCGTTGGAGAGGAAAGGGAGAGGTGAAGACAACCACTTCCCAGCACCGCCCAAATCGCCTACCTCTCCCCCATGCTCGACGCGCCGCGCCCTTTCCTCGACGTTTCCCGCTCGGTCACCGACCGCGCCTGGACCGACCGGCTGGATGCCAGCACCACCCGGACCGCCACCGCCATTGCCCAGCGCAGCGGGATTTCCGAAATTCTCGCCCGCATCATCGCGGCGCGCGGCGTCGGCATTGATGAAGCCGAAGCCTATCTCGAGCCCACCATTCGAGGGCTGATGCCCAATCCCTCGACGCTTACCGCCATGGACGCGCTGGCCGATCGGTTGGCCCAGGCCATCGCCGACAACGAAGCCATCGCCCTGTTCGGCGATTATGACGTCGACGGCGCCTGCTCCTGCGCCCTGATGGCGCGCTATCTCCGCCATTTCGGCATCGAGCCGCAGGTCCACATCCCCGACCGCATCTTTGAAGGTTATGGCCCCAATATCGCGGCGATGGACAAATTGATCGATGCCGGCGCCAATCTGATCATCACCCTCGATTGCGGCACCACCAGCACCGCCCCAATCGCCCATGCCCGGGGCCGGGGCGTCGATGTGCTGGTCATCGACCACCATCTGGCCGATCACGCGCTGCCCGATGCCAATGCGCTGGTCAATCCCAACCGGGCCGACGATATTTCCGGCCTCGGCTATCTCTGCGCCGCCGGGGTCACCTTCATGGTGCTGGTGGCGGTCAACCGCACCCTGCGCCAGCGCGGCGATACCGGCCTGCCGGACCTGCTCAAGCTGCTCGATCTGGTGGCGCTGGCCACCATTTGCGACGTGGTGCCGCTCACCGGGCTCAACCGCGCCTTCGTCGTGCGCGGTCTCGAAGTCGCCCGTCGCGGCGACAACAAGGGCATCGCCGCTCTTGCCCTGGCCGCCAGGCTGAGCGGCCCGCTGAACCCCTATCATCTGGGCTTTCTCATCGGCCCGCGCATCAATGCCGGCGGTCGTATCGGCAATGCCGCGCTCGGCACCGAATTGCTGACCGTCGATGACGAGCACCACGCGCTCGCCATCGCCGCCCGCCTCGACGAACTCAACACCGAGCGCCAGCGCATCGAAGTGGAGGCCGTCGAAGAAGCTGCCGCCGTGGCCGAGGTGGAAATCGGTAGCGGCGAGGGCCCGCCGGTGCTGGTGCTGGCTTCCGCCAATTGGCACCCCGGCGTCGCCGGCCTCATCGCCTCACGCCTGCGCGAGCGCTTCGGTCGCCCCACCTTCGCCATTGCTCTGCATCCCGATGGCACCGGCACCGGCTCAGGCCGCTCCATGCCTGGCGTCGATCTCGGCCGCGTCGTCATCCAGGCCGTCGAGCAGGGGCTGATCGCTAAAGGCGGCGGCCACGCCATGGCGGCCGGCATCACCATCAAGCCGGGCCAGCTCGGCGGCTTCCGCGCCTTCCTCACCGAAGCGTTGGCGGGCGATGTCGCCATCGCCCGCGCCGCCACCGCTTTGCCCGTCGACGCGGCGCTGACCGCGCGCGGCGCCAGCCTCGATCTGGTGCGCGATCTGGAGCGCGCCGGGCCGTTCGGCTCCGGCAATCCCGGCCCAGTCTTTGCCTTTCCCGCCCATCGGGCCAAATTCGCCCAGGTGGTCGGCAAGGGCGGCCATGTCAGCTTCACCCTGACCTCCGAAGATGGCGCGCGGCTCAAGGCCATCGCCTTCCGCGCCGCCAATACCGCCATCGGCGATGCCCTGTTGCGCGGCGGCGACAGCGCCTTCCATTTCGCCGGCGCACTCTCTATCGACCACTATCAGGGCCGCGAACAGGTACAGTTCCGCCTCACCGATCTGGCCAAGCCCAAGGGCTGAAGCCCCAAAACTGCTGCTTGCATATCCCTTTATCACCGTTAAACTGCTGGTCGGCATAGCCCGAGAAGCACCGTTTTCGTGCCTCGGAATATGTCGCCGACGCTCAGATTGAGGCGGCGCCCGGCCGCCGCCTTGCCAAGTTTTTCGATATTTGGATCAGCGGCAAGATGACGAAAACCGTAGCAGAAAATAGCAATACCGGCGTAACGCCGTGGACGCATTTCGCCTCCTGGGCCGTCGAACAGATCGGCCTGAAACTGGTCGGTAAGCCCCGCCACGGGGCGCTCACCGTCATCCTGCCCAATGGCCGCACCCGCACCGTAGGCAATCCGGCGACCGGCGAGCGCGCGGTACTCCGACTACGCAATTTCCGCGTCATCACCGAGGCGATGCAGCGCGGCACGGTGGGCTTTGCCTCCGCCTATATGAATGGCGATATCGAGGTCGATGATCTCACCGCGCTGTTCCGCTTCTTCCTGCAGAATCGCGACATGTTCGAGCAGGCCAATCCCGGCTTTTTCCGCAAGGCGGCCGGCGACCTGCATTATCATCTGTCCCGACGCAACACGCTGGAAGGCTCCAAGAAAAACATCGCCGAGCATTACGACCTCGGCAATGATTTCTACGGCCAGTGGCTCGACCCCTCGATGACCTATTCCTCAGCGGTCTTCACCTCGGGCGATCAAAGCCTCGAAGAGGCGCAGCTCATCAAATATCGCCGCGTCGCCGATATGGCCGGTGTCACCGCCGGCTCCAGCGTGCTGGAAATCGGCTGCGGCTGGGGCGGCTTCGCCGAAACCATCGCCCGGGACTATAAGGCCAATCTGCGCGGCATCACCCTGTCGGCCGAACAGCTCAAATTCGGCCTCGAACGCCTGGCGGGGCAGAGACTCGATGAATTCGCTACCCTGGTTTTCGAGGATTATCGCAATACCGAAGGCCAGTTCGACCATATCGGCTCCATCGAAATGATCGAGGCTGTGGGCGAGGACAATTGGCCCAGCTATTTCCAGACCATCCATGATCGCCTCAAGCCCGGCGGCACCGCCGCCATTCAGGCCATCACCATCAATGAGGCTGATTTCGACGGCTATCGCAGCGGCCCCGATTTCATCCAGCGCTACATCTTCCCCGGCGGCATGCTGCTGACCAAGACGGTGATGCAGGAATTCGGCGACAAATATAATCTGGTGCTGGAAAACGTCGAAACCTTCCGCCTTAGCTACGCCAAGACGCTCAAGCTGTGGCGCGAGCGCTTTCTCGAACGCTGGCCGATGATTGCTCCGCTCGGCTACGACGAAGAGTTCAAGCGCAAATGGGTGTATTATCTCAGCTATTGCGAGGCCGGCTTCACCGAAGGCTCGATCGATGTGGGGATCTATCAGTATCGCCGCCCCCTCTGAGCGCCAGCGGACAGCGCTGGAGCGAGGAAGCTGCTGCTTGGATGCTCCGGTCGTCGGGCGTCTGCCCCCTCCTGCCCAGCCCTCTAATAATAGGGGAGGGGCTGCATCATGTGTAGGCCGCTCTGGATTTGACCAGAAGGAAGCCAAATCCCCTTGCCCTTCGGTGGTGAGGGTTGGAGTGAGGGTGGTACGGCTCCCCCCTCGCAGGACAACTTCGAGCTGCCACTGGCCCGATTCGGCGAAGCAACGAATCAAACACACCGAGCCGCCGCCCAAACGGGCGATTCTCAATGCAACATCAGTGAAAATGAAACTGGCGAGCCCCAGAGGGGCGAATTGCCAAGACCTTGGTACGCCCAAGGGGAATCGAACCCCTGTTCCCGCCGTGAGAGGGCGGTGTCCTGACCGCTAGACGATGGGCGCGGAGCAAGGAACTCGAATGCTAGCTTTTCAGCAACCCCGCTAGCAAGGGGAAATGGTACGCCCTAGGGGAATCGAACCCCTCTCTGCACCGTGAAAGGGTGCCGTCCTAACCGATAGACGAAGGGCGCCTAAGCGCTGGGTGTCGTATAGTTTGGGGATTTCAGTTGTGCAACCCATAAGCGCCAAAAAACGCAAATTTATCAACAGCCCGAGAAGGTGACAGGCCGATTGTAGCCGCGCGGCCGGTCGCGCACGTCGACATGGATGAACTGGCGGCCCGGATAACACCCCAATCCGCCGACGCTGTCGGTGCGCATGGCGAAATCTATCAGCTGCTGCTTGTCGACGCCGGGAATGTAGAAATCGGCGGCCATGCAGCGGGTATGGTAGGAATTGTCGGCGCCGCCGGCTGCATTATTGTGCTGGCCGTCGCGATAGCCCGAACTCATCACCACCTTGCGGCCGAAATGGCCTTCGAATTCCCACACCAGGAATCGCAGTTTGGGCGACAGGCAGAAGGCGTTGACCTCATTGCTGGCGACAAACGTGCCCCAGTCATTCTTTTTGCCGGAATAGCCAGCGCCGCTGGAGCTGGCGAACATCGCCATGGGCACGCACGCTGTCAGCATCAGCGTCGTGGTCGCGATGGCAAAGAGAGTGCGGAGAGGAGCGGGCATGGCGACTTCCAGGCGACCTCTGCTGCATTTTTGCAACAGATAACGGTCCATTCGGTGAAGTCGCTAAAATACGATCGGTTTCGCTAACCGCCGCCTAACGGTGACGGTTAACGAATTGCTTGTGGTAGTCACGTCAACGTCAGCAGCGTGTTACCACTTTCCGGTGTTCGGCATCGACAGCCACGGCTCCTGCGGGGGCAGGGAACCCTCCTGGATCAGCTCCACCGAGATCCCGTCCGGCGAGCGCACAAAGGCCATATGCCCATCACGCGGCGGCCGGTTGATGGTCACGCCCATATCCATAAGATGCTGGCACAGCTGGTAAATATCTTTCACCCGATAGGCCAGATGGCCGAAATTGCGACCGCCGGTATATTCCTCGGGGTCCCAGTTATAGGTCAGTTCCACCTGGGCGCTTTCATCCCCCGGCGCCGCCAGGAAAATCAGCGTAAACCGGCCTTTTTCATTCTCTGTCCGCCGCGTTTCCTGCAGCCCCAGACCTTCGCAATAGAATCGCAGGCTGTCCTCGACATTGGTCACCCGGACCATGGTGTGCAGATATTTCATGGCGCATCTCCTTGCGAAATCGGTTGGCCAAGGGCCTAGCAAGCGCCAAGCGGCTCGGCAACCGAACCAATTCCAAACAGAGTCTTAACAAGCAGGGCTGAATCGGACAGAGTGCAGATCGGTAAAGTGATTTGTACCTCGCGTCAGCGAGGCGAGTGCGAAGGGTTTTGGGGCGTATGGGGGGGAAATTCACCGACGAAGGCAACGATGCCGCGAGGCTGTCGGGTACGACAGCCTCCGTGGGCCATTCCGACACGCCATCCCCAGCCGGCGAATCCGGCCTCGATACCATTGAAATCTCCGGCGCCATCAAGTGGTTCGATGCCGGCAAGGGCTTCGGCTTCATCATCCCCGATGATGGCCAGCCCGATGTGCTGCTGCATGTGACCTGCCTGCGCCGCGACGGCTACCAGACCGCTTATGAAGGTGCCCGCATCGTCGTCGAGGCGCTCAATCGTCCCGGTGGCCTCCAGGCCTTCCGCATCGTTTTTATGGACGAATCGACCGCCCGCCACCCCGCCCAGATGTCGGCGCCCCGCACCCATGTGGTGGTGGAGCCAACCTCGGGTATGGTCCGGCTCGAAGTGAAGTGGTTCAATCGCATTCGCGGTTTCGGCTTCCTCTCGGCTGGCGAGGGCACGCCCGACATTTTCGTCCATATGGAAACGCTTCGCCGCTTCGGCATCACCGAACTGCGGCCAGGCCAATATGTGCTGGTGCGCTACGGCAATGGTCCCAAGGGCCTTATGGTCGCCGAAATCCGGCCCGATGGTTGGGGCGACGCGCCGTCTTCCCACTAGGAATTGCCCCTATGATGCTGTCTGCTCTGGATTTCGCCCCGGTCCTGCGCCGCGCCGGAGCGGTTATTGCCATTGCCGCCTTGGCCCTGCCGCTGCCCGCTTTTGCGGACGATTCCAGGCTCGTGCTGCATAGCGCGACTGGCGACTACAGCTTCAATGTCGATGTCGTCGATACGCCCGAAAGCCGGGCGCAGGGGCTGATGTTCGTCACCGAACTGGCCGACGACGCCGGCATGCTGTTCGATTTCAAGGAAGTGCGTCCGGTCTCGTTCTGGATGCGCAATACCTTCATTCCGCTCGACATGATCTTTGTCGACGCCGACGGGGTGATCAAATCCATCCACGTCAATGCGCGCCCCCACGACGTCACCTCGATTCCCTCAGGGGCGCCGGTGCAGTTCGTGCTGGAAATTCCGGGTGGGCGTTCGGTCGAAATCGGGCTCAAGCCCGGCGACACCATGGAGCATGACCGCGTCGGGACGCTGGCGGACTGACTACAGCCGGTGAATGACCATGCAGTCGATCACCGCCCACAGATGCAGGCTGGCCCCCGCGACCACGAACACATGCCACAATGCGTTCTGGAACTTCAGTCTTTCCCACAAATGGAAGACGATGCCGCAGGAATAGGTCACGCCCCCGGCCAGCAGCAGCCACATGGTCGTGGCGGGCAGGGTCTGTGCCAGCGACTGGAACACCAAGATCCCGCTCCAGCCAATCGCCAGATAGAGCACAATGGCCAGCCGTCCGAAGCGCTCCGGCACGATAAGCTTGAGCGCCACCCCGATCAGCGAGGCGCCCCAGACAAAACTGGTCATCAGCATGCCGGTCGTCGTGCCGCCCATGACGGCGAGAAACGGCGTGTAGGAGCCTGCGATGAACAGGAAGATGGCCGCCTGGTCGAAGCGTGCCAGCACCATCTTGATCGGCGAAACCGGCCATAGATTATAGGCCAGCGATACGCCAAGCACCGTCACCAGCGAGCCGACATAGACCACCAGCGCCGGCACCGCTTCCGGCGCCGTCTGCAAAATGGCGAAAGCCAGCAGCACCGAACCAGCGGCGATGGCGACGATCAGACCGAAGATATGGACGATACCATCGACCACTTTTTCGGCACGGGTGAACGGCCGTTGTTCGCGGCTCCACCATGAATATGTCGCTGACAGCTTCTGCACGGTCGTCCCTCCGGTAACCGCGACCTTGGCGCAGGGAAGTGACCAGATTATTGCCGCAACGCGGCCATCGCGCGGCATCGTAAAGCCCGGCTCAACACATCTGGTGAACAACCCCTTGTCTGGCAAGGGCAAAGCTTGACGCGTAACGCTGTCGTTACTACTGCATCGGCCAAAGCAGTTCGGAAACCGCATGCCGCCCATCGCCACCCTTGTCGCCCTGGCCGACCCGACCCGTTGCCGCATTCTCGAAATCCTGCGCAACGGACCGCAACCGGTTCACGTCCTTGCCGGCTCCTTCGATATCAGCCGTCCGGCGATCTCGCGACATTTGCGCGTGCTCAAGCAAGCACGATTGATCAGTGAGAAAAAGTCCGGTCGCGAAAACCGCTATGGCCTGCATCCGTCCCGGCTCAGGCCGGTCGAAACTTGGCTGGCCGGCTTCACTGCGCCGGTGGCAAAGACTGCGGCGATTGTGCCAGCGGCAAAAACCACGGCTATCGTGGCAGAGCCGGCTCCTGCGCCCCCCGAACCCTCACCCAAGCCACGCGCGGCCAAGCCGGTATCGCAGATGGGCTTCGATTTTTAGCAAATTTGGAAAAATGCGGCGCTAGAGCCGGTGGCGGCGAGCGGAGCAGGGGATTCGTCGCTCACCAGATTTCGGCATCAGCGGCAGCAGGCTGAGTCGTCGCTGTTCGCCTCACGCGGGCAGGACCAGCCTACCTGGCTGTCGAATCAGGCTCATTGTCAGGCTCTTTATTGGCCCGCTCGGTGCTGGATGGTCGGTAATGTGAGTTGAACTTGTCTTCCCAGGGATCGAAAGGCTCTGCTGCCGGGCGTTCTGCTGCATCGTCGTCCGGTATTGGTTGGTCGGTCAAGACATCACAAACCAATAGGCCGCAATGATGCAAGCGCCCGCCACCAAAATATACTCCATTTTCCGTATAGTACTCATCGGTCTGCCCCAGCTGATTGGGCGCTTCTAGCCCTTGAATTCATCGCGCGCAAGTAACGATTCTGCGTCTATTTACAACAACAGAAAATTATGCAGTCGGCCAAGCCTGGACCGCGCATGAATGTGACAATTTGCTGTCGTCCACTTGGACAAGGCGCCAAATCTGCGACCCAGCATCAAGAACCACCGCTTCACTGGAGCCCCAGAGGTGCGTAGCACCCTTATGGTTCGCGCATCCACGAACGATCCATACTCGCCCAGCGAAAGGGCAACTCCATCATAGTCATTGATATTTATGGAGTTTTTATGGCGATCCCGGGAGGACTCGAACCTCCGACCAACAGCTTAGAAGGCTGCTGCTCTATCCGGCTGAGCTACGGGACCGGCGCATGTGGCTTCATTTAGCGTATTTCGGCACAAAGGAAACGCCCTTGTTGCCGCAAGTTCATTCTGATGTGGCGGATTGGTCGAGGGCAGGGGCCCGCGCTGTGCTGCCCCGTATAATTATCTCCGAACTCAGCACCATATGCATCGGCACCCGGCTCTGCTGCTGGCCTTCGATGATATCGATCAGTGCGCCGGCCGCGATCCGGCCCAGCGCGGCGCGCGGCTGCCGCATGGTGGTCAGCGGCGGCCAGATATTGGACGCCACCTCCAGATCGTCAAAGCCGATCACCGAGATATCGCGCGGGCATTCCAGCCCGTTCCGGCGCAGCCCGGCAATGAAGCCGATGGCGCTCTCGTCATTCGCCGCGAAAACGGCCGTGGGCCGGTCATCCAGCGCCAGATAGTGCCGGGCGGCGGCCTGGCCCGACGCCATGTCGAAACCGCCCGCCAACAGCCACTCCGGGCGAATGGCGAGGTCGGCGGCTCTCATTGCCTGGGTGAAGCCGGTTTGCCGTTCGCCGGTCAGCACATTGTCGGCCGGCCCCCTGATATGGCCGATCTTGCGGTGCCCCAATTCGATCAGATGCCGCGTCGCTTGCGCCGCAGCGAAGACATTGTCGGTCTTGACGGTGTGGAACGGGGCGTGCGGAATTTCCTCGCAGGCCACGATCAACGGCACCGGCATCGGATCGCCGGCGAGCATCATCAGCTGCTCGAGGTCCACCGAGCCATCGAACAGCAGTAGGCCGTCGACCCGGTTGGATTGAAAATAGTCGCGCATCCGCCGCCCTGACTCGGCGCTCGAAAACCGGTTGGCCACCAGCACGCCATAACCGCGCGAAGCGGCCTCGCGTTCGATGGCATCGAGGATGGTTGAAAAGAACGGATTGCGGATATCGGGCAGCGCCACGAGGATAGTTCGGGCGGTTCGCTGGCGCAACGAGCGGGCCGATTGGTTGGGTGTGTAGCCGGTGACGCGCACCGCCTCGGAAATACGGTCGCGAGTGCTCTCGCTGACCCTTTCGGGGCTCGAAAGGGCGCGGCTCACGGTGGCGGTTGAAACCTCTGCAAAACGTGCAACGTCTTGAATCGTCGGTGTTTTGTTCACCAAATTCATGCCTGACAGCGCCCCCTTTCGCTGTCGGAAAGTCATTCTGTCTAAATCGGTATTGACAGGCGCGCAAGACGTGTATGAAACTAATGAAATCGATTGCAGAGATTTCGGGGACGGAGCATGCAATCGATTACACGCTCGCCAGCAGGGGAGGCCTCACAAGAAGGCAACCCTGTGGCTGGCAGGCTCGCAGGGGCGTTTCGCTCCAAGTGATCGTTGGGAGGACAACTATGAAGAAATTTGCAGTGGTTGCCGCTATGGCAACTGCTCTCCTCGGCTCCACGGCAGTCAATGCTGCGGATGTCGAAGTTATTCACTGGTGGACGTCGGGTGGCGAGCAAGCCGCCGTGTCCGTCTTCGCTCGCGAGTTCGACGCCCTGGGCGAAGACAAGTGGGTCGATACGGCCATTGCCGGTGGCGAAAACGCCCGCTCGGCCACGCTGCAGCGCACTCTTGGTGGCGATCCTCCGGGCGCCGCCCAGTTCAACATCAGCCGTCAGTTCGAAGAGCTGGCCCAGGCTGGTCTGCTGCTCGACCTGACCCCGCTTGCCACTGAAGAGGGCTGGAAGGACTTCATCCGTCCCGCCGCGATCCTCAATGTCTGCGAGTTCGAAGGCAAGATCTACTGCGTCCCTGTGAATATTCACTCGTGGCAGTGGGGCTGGGCTTCGGTTCCGGCGTTCGAAAAGGCCGGCCTGAGCCTGCCCAAGAACCTCGACGAATTCATCGCCGACGCGCCCAAGCTGCAGGAAGCCGGCATCATCCCCTTCGCCATCGGTGGCGAAGCCTGGCAGATCGGTGGCGCCATGGGCGTCGTCATGCTGAGCCAGCTCGGCAAGACCGGCCATGAAGCCATCTACAAGGATCGCAATCTCGACGTCGCCGGCGGGCCCGAAGTCAAGCACGCCATCGAAATCTTCAAGTCGCTCAAGCAGTATACCGACGAAGGTTCGGCCAACCGCACCTGGAACGACACCACCAACCTCGTGATCAATGATCAGGCAGCAATGCAGATCATGGGTGACTGGGCTCGTGGCGAGTTCGCCGTTGCCGGCGAGAAACCCGGCGTCGATTACGCCTGTATCGCAGGCCCGTCCGAGCAGCCTTATCTCGATACCGGCGGCGACATCTTCCTGTTCCCGAAACAGGATGACGCTGCGGTTGAAGCCGCTCAGCTGAAGATGGCCTCCATGATGGTCAATCCGCAGGTCCAGGCCCTGTTCAACAACGCCAAGGGTTCGCTCCCGGTGCGTGACGACGTTGACATGTCCCTGGCCGACGATTGCATGAAGGTCGGCCTCGAGATCCTCAAGGACCCCGATCACGTGATCCAGGGCGCCGGCATCTATCTGACCCAGGACTCGGTCGGCCAGATGGACGACCTTTGGGCCGAAGCCTGGGCCAACCCCGACCTGAGCGTCGAGGAAATCCAGCAGCGCTTCGTCGACATCATCGCGTCGGCTGAATAACCATCGCTGACAAGCCGGGTGGCTCCGCATAGGGCCGCCCGGCTTGGCATTTCGGGGCAAACCTGGTCGCGCCTGAGTCGGACCGCCCTTCACTACGACCCATAAGGGAAATCGTCATGGCTCAGCTTGCTACGGCCAAAGAGGACGGGACTGCCGTTAGGGTAGTGTCTTCCTCTGGGCGGAAGCCGTTCCGCCTGTCGACGCTCATGTCCATCTTCGGCACCATCCCGATGATTGTCACGGCGGTCGGCGTTTTCGTCCTCTGCATCATCTACGCCTTCGTGCTGTCCTTCACCAATTCGCGCATTTTCCCGGCTTTCGCGCCGGAGAATTTCGTCGGGCTCGATCAGTATAAGCGCCTGTGGTCCACCGGCCGCTGGCTGGTCTCGGTCAACAATATCTGGTTCTTCGGCCTGCTCTCGATCGGCGCCAACATGACGGCAGGCTATCTGCTGGCTGTGTTCATGGATCAGCGCATCAAGGCAGAGGACTGGTTCCGCTCGATTTTCCTCTATCCCTTCGCCATGTCGCTGGTCATTACCGGCCTGGTCTGGCGCTGGATTCTCGATCCGAATTACGGCATCCAGGCCACCGTCCGCGGCCTTGGCTTCACCGAATTTGCCTTCGCGCCGCTGGTCAATTCTGGCACCGCCATTTACGGCCTCGTCGTCGCCGGCATCTGGAACGGCGTTGGCGTCACCATGGCGATCATGCTGGCCGGCCTGCGCGGCATCGACAGCGAAATCTGGAAGGCTGCCCGTATCGACGGCATCCCGACCTGGAAAACCTATCTCTTCATCGTGCTGCCGATGATGCGCGGCGCCATTCTCACCGCCTTCATCCTGCAATGCGTCGGCGTGGTCCGCGTCTATGACCTGATCGTCGCCATGACCCAGGGCGGCCCCGGCATCTCCACCCAGATGCCCGCCGTCTTCGTCATCCAGCACATTACCGACCGCTCCAATGTGGGGCTCGGCATGGCCGCCGCCACCATGATGCTGCTGCCGGTGATCGTGTTGCTCGGCATTCAGGCCTTTGCCCAGTGGCGTGCCAACCAGGTCAAGGAGAGCGCATAATGACCACCGAAATTCTCGCCGCCTCCGCCGCCACCCGTACCCGTATCGAAGCCGGCCCGCGCGGCGCCAAGCCCAAGACGCTGACCATCGGTCGCGTCGGCGTCTATGTATTCCTCGTCCTGGCCGCTCTGTTCTTCCTCATGCCCCTCTGGGTCATGGTGGTGACCTCGCTCAAGGCCATGCCGGAAATTCAGATGCGCCACATTTTCCAGTGGCCGCAGCAGATCACCTTCGAACCCTGGCTCAAGGCCTGGGACACCGCCTGTACCGGCCGTGACTGCAACGGCCTCAAGCCCGGCTTCCTCAATTCGGTGAAGATCACCCTGGTCGGCACCACCATTTCCATCGTCATCGCCGCCCTCAATGGCTACGCGCTGTCGTTCTGGAAATATAAGGGCGCCAATATCCTGTTCGGCCTGCTCGTGTTCGGCGCCTTCGTGCCCTACCAGGTGGTGATCTATCCGTTGATCATCGCCCTGCGCGAACTGGGGCTGTTCGGCACCTTCCCCGGCATCATCATCATCCACACCATCTTCGGCATGCCGATCCTGACGCTGCTGTTCCGCAATTTCTTCGCCTCGCTGCCGCCCGAACTGTTCAAGGCAGCGCGCGTCGACGGGGCAGGGTTTTGGCAGATTTTCTTCCAGATCATGGTGCCGATGGCGGTGCCGATCACCATCGTGGCCGTCATCCTGCAGGTCACCGGCATCTGGAACGACTTCCTGTTCGGCACCGTGTTTGCCGGTCGCGAGAACATGCCGATGACCGTGCAGCTCAACAACATCGTCAATACGACAACCGGCGTTCGCGAATACAACGTGCACATGGCGGCGACCATTCTGACCGCTGCCGTGCCGCTGGCTGTCTATTTCATCTCAGGCAAATGGTTCGTCCGCGGCATCGCCGCCGGTGCGGTGAAGGGTTAAGCAGATGCAACACAGTGTTTCCATCCGGGATCTATCGCTCAGTTTCGGCAGCGTGAAGGTTCTCGAACATCTCGACCTCGACATCGCGCAAGGTGAGTTCATCGTGCTGCTCGGGCCTTCGGGCTGCGGCAAGTCCACCTTGCTCAATTGCATCGCCGGTCTGCTCGACGTGTCCGACGGCCAGATTTTCATCGGCGGCAAGAACGTCACCTGGGAAGAGCCCAAGGATCGTGGCATCGGCATGGTGTTCCAGTCCTATGCGCTCTATCCGCAGATGACGGTGGAGCGGAACCTCAGTTTCGGCCTGCGCGTCGCCGGCATGAAGAAGGACGAGATCGACAAGCGCGTGCAGCGTGCTGCCGAAATTCTGCAGATTCAGCCACTCTTGCAGCGCAAGCCGGTGGAACTGTCCGGCGGCCAGCGCCAGCGCGTCGCCATCGGCCGGGCCCTGGTGCGCGACGTCGACGTGTTCCTGTTCGACGAGCCGCTATCCAACCTCGACGCCAAGCTGCGCAGCGATTTGCGCGTCGAGATCAAGCGCCTGCATCATCGCCTGAAGAATACCATGATCTACGTCACCCACGACCAGATCGAGGCGCTGACCCTGGCCGACCGCATCGCCGTGATGAAAAACGGCGTCATCCAGCAGCTGGCCGATCCGCACACCATCTACAACAAGCCAGTCAATCTCTATGTCGCCGGCTTCATCGGCTCGCCGCAGATGAACATGCTGCATGGCACGCTGGACGGCACGACCTTCACCGCCGATGACGGCACGGTAATTCCGGTGGGCACCTATCACTTCACCGATCCGGTCAGCGCCAGCACCAAGGCGGTGCTGGGCGTGCGCCCCGAACACATCGTGCTGGGTGAGGACGTCAAGAAGATGCCGTTCTCGCTCGAAATCGAGATCGAAATCGTCGAGCCGATGGGCTCCGACACCTTGGCCTGGACCAAGATCGCCGGCCATCCGGTGACCTTCCGCGTCGATAGCGATGTCCATCTCAGCGTTGGTCAGAAGCTGGTTGTCGGCTTCGATCCGGCGCGCGGCTCGATCTTCAGCGCCGAGTCCACCAACCGTCTCTAACCGATTTCCCGCATTGCGACAGCGCCTTCGGGCGCTCCGCTCCTGTCTCGCCTCAATGCGTCAGGCCAATGTTACTTTTGCGGTGATTGGTCTGCCGGGCAGGCGCGACGGCTTCCCGAAACCACGCTATCCCAAGCATCTCCAGCGGATGCGATTGCCCATTCTAACGTTACAGCGAGGCCCTAATGACCGTTTTGTCATTCCAGCTCTACAGCGCCCGGAATACCCCGTCGCTTGAAGATTTTCTCAGCAAGCTCGGCGCGCTGGGCTACACCCAGGTCGAGGGCTATGGCGGGCTTTATGACGACGCTGCCGGCCTGGCCGCCAGTCTCAAGAAGAATGGCCTCGCCATGCCGACCGGCCATTTCGGCCCGGCCCAGGTGGCCGATGTCTCGACCACTCTCAAGACCGCCGAAACCCTCGGCATGAAGAAGATCTTCTGCCCCCATATCGGCCCTGAAGGCCGCAGCGCCGACGAGTCCAAATGGCTCGAACTGGCCGAAATGCTGGCCAAGGCCGGCGAGACCTATGCCAAGGAAGGCTATGGCTTCGGCTGGCACAACCATGATTTCGAATTCGTGCCCACCAGCTCGGGCCGCACGCCGATGGAAATCATCCTCGAAACCGCGCCCAATATTGAATGGGAATGCGACGTGGCCTGGGTGGTGCGCGGCAAGGCCGATCCACTCGCCTGGTTCGACCGCTATGGCAGCCGCATCACTGCCGTCCACGTCAAGGATATCGCCCCCGCTGGCGAATGCCTTGATGAAGATGGCTGGGCCGATGTCGGCCATGGCGTGCTCGACTGGGACAATCTGATCGGCAAGGTGCAGGCCAAGACCAAGGCCGAATATTTCGTCGCCGAGCACGACAAGCCCTCTGATGAGCTGCGTTTCGCCACGCGCTCGATCGCTACCGCCAAGAAGTGGAAATAAGCTAAAATGGCCAAGACCTTTGGCGTCGGCATCATGGGTGCCGGCAATATCTCCAGTGCCTATCTGCGTCTCGCGCCCCTGTTCAAGGGGCTCGAGGTGCGCGCTATCGCCGATATTCTGCCCGCTGCAGCCCAGACCCGCGCCGAGGAATTCGGCGTGCGGGCGCAGACGCCTGACGAGCTGCTCAACAACAGCGAAATCGACGTCATCGTCAACCTGACCATCCCCGCCACCCATTATTCGGTGTCGATGGATATCGTCTCGGCCGGCAAGCACGCCTATTCCGAAAAGCCCTTCGTGCTGTCGCTCGAAGAGGGCATGGCGCTGAAAAAGGCCGCCGATGATCGCGGCCTCAATGTCGGCTCGGCCCCGGACACCTTCCTCGGCGGCGCGCATCAGCAGGCCCGCGAAATCATCGATAGCGGCAAGCTCGGCAAGATCATGAGCGGCACCACCCACGTCATGAGCCGTGGCATGGAGCATTGGCATCCCAATCCGGACTTCTTCTTCCAGCCCGGCGCCGGCCCGATCCTCGATCTCGGCCCCTATTATGTTACCGATCTGGTCCACCTGCTCGGCCCGGTGAAGCGCCTGTCGGCCTTCACCAACATGGCCCGCACCGAGCGTGAAGTGACCGCCGAAGGCCCCTATAAGGGGACTTTCGTCAAGGTCGGCACGCCCACCACCATCCATGGCATTCTCGAATTCGCCTCCGGGGCCATCGTCACTATCGGCGCCAGCTGGGACGTGGCGGCGCATGGCCACCACAATATCGAGCTTTACGGCACCGATGGCTCGATCTTCGTGCCCGATCCGAACTTCTTCGGCGGCGATCTGGTCACCGCCAATATCGCCGGCGAGCGCAGCAACGTCACGCCGTGGGATCATCCCTTCGGCAAAGCCAATCAGGAACTCGACAAGCCAATCCCGCGCGCCAATTACCGCGCGGCCGGCCTCGCCGACATGATGGCCTCCATCGAGGGCGGCTATCGCGCCCGTTGCGGGCTCGACGTGGCGCTGCATGTCGTCGACGTGATGACCAGCCTGCTCAAGGCCGGCGAGAGCGGTCAGGTGCTCACCCTGTCGACCACCTGCGAGCGCCCGCTGGCCCTCAGCCCGACTGACGCATTGGCGCTGCTGAAGTAATTGAGGTGCGTACCTCATTGACAGGCCCATGGGCCTGTCGAACAATGCAAATAACAACAGACCTCATCCTGGGCCAGTCAAAGGGGCAGGGTGGGGTCTAGTGCTGAATCGGTAACGACAAGGCGCCGCCATCGGGCAGGGGCCACACGAGGAGAATCGACATGCGCACCATCAAGGGGCCCGCAATCTTTCTGGCGCAATTCGCGGGCGACGCGGCGCCGTTCAATTCCTTCGACGCCATTTGCGGCTGGGCCGCCGGCCTCGGCTATAAGGGCGTGCAGATCCCGACCTGGGTCGGCAGCCTGATCGATCTCGAAAAAGCCGCCACCTCCAAGACCTATGCCGATGAACTGGCCGGCACCGCCGCCAAGCATGGCCTCGCCATCACCGAGCTTTCCACTCACCTGCAGGGGCAACTGGTTGCCGCGCATCCGGTTTACGACACCATGCTGGATGGCTTTGCCCCGGCTGCCGTCCACGGCAATCCCAAGGCCCGTCAGGAATGGGCGGTGCAGCAGCTGAACTGGGCGGCCAAGGCCTCGCAGAATCTCGGCCTCACCGAACACGCGACCTTTTCCGGCGCACTGGCTTGGCCGTTCCTCTATCCATTCCCGCAGCGCCCGGCAGGCCTGATCGAAGAAGCCTTTGACGAACTGGCCCGCCGCTGGATGCCGATCCTCAATACGTTCGACGAAAACGGCGTCGACGTCTGCTACGAAATTCACCCCGGTGAAGACCTGCATGACGGCGTGACTTACGAGATGTTCCTTGAGCGCGTGAACAACCACCCGCGCGCCAATCTGCTCTACGATCCCAGCCACTTCGTGCTGCAGCAGCTCGACTATCTCGACTACATCGACATCTATCACGAGCGGATCAAGATGTTCCACGTCAAGGACGCCGAGTTCAATCCGACCGGTCGTCAGGGCGTTTATGGCGGCTATCAGAGCTGGATCAACCGGGCCGGGCGTTTCCGTTCGCTCGGCGACGGCCAGGTCGATTTCGCCTCGATCTTCTCCAAGATGGCACAATATGACTTTGCCGGGTGGGCCGTGCTCGAATGGGAATGCGCCATCAAGCACCCCGAGGACGGTGCGCGCGAAGGCGCCGAGTTCATCAAGAACCACATCATCCGCGTCACCGAACACGCCTTCGACGATTTTGCGTCGGCGGGTACCGACCTCGCGGCCAACCGCAAGATTTTGGGGCTGAGCTAAGACGGTCCAGTCGGGCCTCCCTCCCCCTTGAGGGGAGGGATCGAGGGAGGGGGTCGTTTGAGCTCTTGTGCTGAACTACGCCGACCCCCACCCTAGCCCTCCCCTCAAGGGGGAGGGGACGCCCACTTGGATAACCTTGAACAAACAACGACAATAGGGAGGCTTCAATGGCTGAAAACGGCGCAAAGCGCATTCGCTTGGGCATGGTTGGCGGCGGCACGGGAGCCTTTATCGGCTACGTCCACCGCGTCGCGGCCCGCATCGATGGTGATTATGATCTGGTGGCCGGCGCCCTGTCGTCGCGCCCTGAGGTAGCCCTCGAATCCGGCCGCAATCTCGGGCTGGCCGAAGACCGCATCTACACCTCCTACGAGGAAATGGCCCGCGCCGAGGCCGCCCGCCCGGACGGTATCCAGGCCGTCGCCATCGTCACGCCCAACCATATGCATTACGGTCCGGCCAAGGCGTTCCTCGAAGCCGGCATCCACGTCATTTGTGACAAGCCAATCACCAGCACTTTGGAAGATGCTCGCAAGCTTGCTGCCATTATTCCCAAGAATGGCGCCCGGTTTCTTCTTACCCATAACTACACCGGCTTCCCGCTTATCCGGCAGGCTCGCGAACTGGTCGAGTCCGGTGCGCTGGGCAATATCCGCGTCATCCAGGTCGAATACCCGCAGGATTGGCTGACCGAACCGGCCGCCGACGACAACAAACAGGCCTCCTGGCGCACCGATCCGGCCCGTTCCGGCGCCGGCGGCGCCATCGGCGATATCGGCACCCATGCCTATAACCTCGCCCGCTTCGTCACCGGCCTGACGACCGACTCGGTGTCGGCCGATCTGACCAGCTTTGTCGAAGGCCGGCAGCTTGATGACAACGTCCACATCATGCTGCGCTTCGAAGGCGGGGCCAAGGGCATGCTTTGGGCCAGCCAGGTGGCGGTCGGCTGCGAAAACGGCTTGCAACTGCGCGTCTACGGCGACAAGGGCAGCATCGAGTGGCGGCAGGATAACCCGAACTACATGTGGTTCGCCGAATTCGGCAAGCCGCGTCAGCAGCTTACGCGTGGCGGCGCCATTTCCGGCACTGCCGCCTCCACGATGAATGTCCGCATCCCCTCCGGCCACCCCGAGGGGTATCTGGAAGCCTTCGCGACGCTCTACAGCCAGTTTGCTGCGGTCATCCGTGGCGACGGCGCAGCCTATGAAAGCCTGCTGCCCACGCTGGCCGATGGCGTCGAAGGCATGCAGTTCATCATCGCCTCGGTGCAGTCCAGCCAGAACGACGGCAAATGGACCAAGCTCAGCGACGTCTGACAGTCACAAAAAATCCCCGCGAAAGCGGGGATTTTTACTGCACCCGCTGCACCTGATACCCAGCGTGCTCCAGCAGGTCGAGCACGCTGCCATCGCCGATCAGATGCGCCGCGCCGACAATGACCAGGTTTTCCCGATTCTCCGCCAGCATGGCCTCGATCGGCCCGAGCCAGTTCTGGTTGCGCGCATAGAGCAAGCGATCGAGAAACGCCGTCTCAAAGCCCCCCAGCTCCATCAGGAACAGGTCGGCCAACTGCTCGGGTGTGCCGGCCACCCAGCGCGTCTTCATCTTGTCCATCAGCTTGGGTAGCGCGTCGAGCTGGTCGAGCGTCGCCTGCAGCATGGCCAGTTGCTCATCGTCCGGCGCTCCCGCCAGCACCTCCAGCTGCTCTGCGCCGGTTTCGAGAGACCCAAGCCGCTCTTCACTGATTTCTGGCTGCAGGATGAATTCGACGCCTTGGTCCTGATAGCCATGCGCGGCCAGCATCTGCACCGTGATGGTATTGGTCGCCATCCAGGGGCGCATAGCCAGCACCATCCCCATCGGCATATCCATCGCCGCCGCCTGCTGGCGCAATTGCGCTTCCAGCGCCTCGTCCATCACATCGGTCAGTAGTGTGCCATCGACATAGATGCCGCGCGCAAAAGCGTTAGCGCCCATCTGGGCAATGGCCGCCGGGCGCACATCGGTTTCGAACACCACACTGTCGGCTTCAGCCAGCACCCCGTCAAACAGCTCGGTCCGCCATTCCGTGCCCTCGGGCAGGATGTGGAACGAGCCAAACAGCCAGATGGAACTGTCGTCGTCCCGCACTTCCCACAGGGCCGGGTCGGCCAATGCGGGACTGACCAGAGCAAAAACCATGAGGACCGGGAGCAGGCAGCGAGCGGACAGCGTCATCGGATACCTCTTAAACCCAGAGTACGACACTACCCCAGACCAGCGTCAAACCCGACACCAAGAGCAACATCAGAATCAGGCGGCGGAATGTCTGCGTCGCCAGCCGGCGGAACAGCAGCACGCCCAGCACCGCCGGAACCGACAAGACCGGGGTGATCCAGACAAACATCACCAGCGCCTCATTGGTAATGCCGCCGGACAGCGCATAGGCGGTGAGGGTGGTGATGTGCATGGCGATATTGAACGCCTGCAGCACGCCACGCTGGGTATCCTTGTCCCAGCCGCGCAGCGTGGTCCACAGCGCCGGCACCGGTCCAGAGATCCCGGCCAGCCCGCCCAGCACGCCACCGGCAAAGCCGGCCGCGCCATCGGCAATTTTGCCGCCATGATGCCAGGCATAGTCAGCCGGCATCAGCAGCATCACCGGGCAATACAGCAGCAGGAACACGCCCAGCGCGAATTTGAACAGTGTCGGGTCGACCCATTGCAGCAGCACCACGCCGAGCGGCACGCCGATCAACCCGCCAAGCACCAGTGGCACCAGCTTGCGGATATCAAAGCCGCGCCACACCCAGGGCAGGGCGACCAATTGTCCGATGAGCGAACCAAACACCGCCATCGGGGCCGCCAACTGCGGATCGATGGCCCAGGCCCAGATCGACAGCGCCACCATGGAAAAGGCAAAGCCGGAGACACCTTGGGCAAACCCGGCGGCGGCGGCCCCGAGCAGCACGATCACCATGACGCTATCCATGCGATCTCCCAAAAAACAAAAGCGCCACAATCACTTGCGGCGCGTTGCAGATTCTATGTCTGAGAAAACCCTAATGGGTCCAGGGCGTCTTGCGGTCGGAACGGAAATTGTCCGGGTAGCTCTGGCGCTTGGGGATGTCGTCATGCGCCGACAGCACCGAATAGGCGAGGCCATTCTTCTGTGCGTAGGCCTCGGCTTCGTCCTGGGTGTCGAAGCTCAGCTTGACCTGCTGGCGCGTATCGCCGGAGCTCGTATAGCCCATCAGCGGATCAATTTCCCGTGGTGAGGCTGGTTCGAAGACCAGTACCCATTGCTTGGAATTGCCGCGTCCCGACTGCATGGCATTGCGGGCCGGGCGGTAGATACGGGCGATCATGCAAAGTCCTCAACACGATGCAAATATGATGGTCGGAGTACAAAGATTCGAACTTTGGACCCCCGGTTCCCAAAACCGGTGCTCTACCAGGCTGAGCTACACTCCGAAATCGATCGACTGGTTAGCCTGTTCGTTTCCAAAGGGCAAGCGTGTGTTGGCATTGAGCTGCACTATTGACGGGAAAGATCGCTCCCCGCAAAACCATGGCATGACCGATCTTACCAAACGCTGGCCGCTGGGCCTCGATAGTCGCCGCTGGCCGTGGTTCTGCTTTGCCGTTGTCATCGGCGTCGCCCTGCTGTCGCAGATCGATATCTGGGCTTCGCGCGGCACCATCGCCTGGCCCGAGCAATGGCGCGCGCCATTCTTCTTCATCACCGATTATGGCCTGTCCGACTGGGTGCTGATTCCCACGCTGGTGCTGGTGCTTCTCGCCCTGCCGGCCGCGCCGCTGCTCAGGCATTTGTCGCGTCTGGTCGCCGTCGAAATTGCCATGCTGTCCGGCTTCATCTTTTTGGGCGTCGGCATCCCCGGGCTCATTGTCACCATTCTCAAGCGGATCATCGGTCGCAGCCGCCCGGTCGAATTCGACAATGTCGGCGCCTTTGCCTTCCATCCCGTCGCCAATGCCTGGGATTTCCAAAGCTTTCCCTCGGGCCACACCACCACGGCCATCGCCACGGCCTTTGTCATCGGTTTCCTGTGGCCCCGGCTGTTCCCGCTGTTCTTCGCCATTGGCATCGCGGTCGGCTTCTCGCGGGTGCCGGTGGGCATGCATTATCCCACCGACGTGTTTGCCGGGCTGATCGTCGGCATGCTGGGTGCCTATCTGGTGCGCAATCTATTTGCCCGCCGCCGCTGGCTGTTCACGATCCGGCCCGATGGCCGGATCGTGCGGCGTCGCTTCATCGCCCTGCGGCGCGCGGCCCAACGCGTTGGTCAGCGCGCCCGGGCATAGCGGGTGATAGCGGCCTTGAGGTCAGCCTTGAGGTCGTCGACGCCTTCCAGCCCGATATGCAGGCGGAACAGATTGCCCTCTTCGGTCCATGGCCGGGCCGTGCGGTTCTTGCCGAGCCTGACCGGCAGGCACAGGCTTTCATAGCCGCCCCAGGAATAGCCCATGGTGAACAGCTCCATCTCGTCCACAAAGGCGGCGACCGAGGCGCGCGGGGCAGGGGCCAGCACCACCCCGAACAGGCTCCCCGAGCCGGTGAAGTCGCGCTTCCACAATTCATGGTCAGGATGGCTGGGCAAAGCCGGGTGCAGCACTCGCACCACCTCGTCTTGCTGCTCCAGCCAGCGGGCAATCTCCAGCGCCCGCTCCTGATGCTCCTTCATGCGGATGGCCAGTGTGCGCAACCCGCGCGCCACGAGGAAGGCGTCGTCGCCCGAGGTAAAGAACCCCAGCTCCCGCCGCGTCCGCTCGACATTGGCCCAGGCTGCCTCGGTGGTCGAAATCGTGCCGGCAAACGTATCGGAGTGGCCGACGAACATTTTGGTGCCGGCATGCACCACGATATCGGCGCCCAGCGCCAGCGGCTTCATATAAAGCGGGCTGGCCCAGCTATTGTCGACGATCAGGCTGGCATTGCCCGCATGGGCCACCTTGGCCAGTGCCGGAATATCCTGCACTTCAAAGGTCAGCGACCCCGGGCTTTCGGCCAGCACCGCTTTGGTGTTGGGCTGCATCAGTTCCGCCAGCCCGGCGCCGATTCGCGGGTCGTAATAGCGGGTTGTCACCCCCATGCGCGCCAGAAAACCATCACTGAAGATGCGGCCGGGCTCATAGGCGCTGTCGCTGATCAGCAGGTCGTCGCCCGCCTTGACGCAGCTCAGCAGGGCAACGGTGATTGCCGCCAATCCGGAGGGCACCAGCTGGGTCCGGTGAGCGCCCTCTAGCGCGGTGATGATCGCTTCGACCCCTTCAGTGGTGGGGTTGCCTGCTCGCCCATAAAGAAAGCGCTGCTGTTGAGATTCCAGTTCTGCCAGTGATTTAAACAGTACCGTCGAGCCGCGATACACCGGCGTATTGACGAAACCGAACTGGTCATCTGGGTATCGACCGTGATGGGTCAATACCGTCTCAACCGACTGATCTAGTATAGTATTATTTTTATGGACGCTCATGCTTTGGCTCTGTGCTCAAAATCAGATCAATGTGAGAATAATGGCTATAAAAGAGACAGCTTTACTGTCTTAACTCCCCATCAGCTCTTGACGCAACGGTCAATAGACGCTTGCATGCTTAGCAGCATCAGACCGCCATACAAAGGCGGCGGTGCCACTGGAGACGCTGGTGCAAGCTGCTGCGCTCCGGGACACAGGGTCAGGAAACAAAAGGCAAAATCAATGCAAAAAACGCTCGTAACGTTCGCGGTCGCGGCCTCGCTCGGCCTCGTCGCGACGGCAGCGCAAGCGGCCATTCTCGATGACGTAAAGGCAAAGGGCTATATTCAGTGCGGCGTGACCGGCGGCGTGGCTGGCTTCTCGGCACCCGATTCGAACAACGTCTGGACCGGTATCGAAGTCGACTATTGCCGTGCGCTTGCCGCTGCGGTCTTCAACGACGCCGACGCAGTCCGCTTCACCTCGCTGACCAGCCAGGAACGCTTTACCGCGCTGTCCGCCGGTGAAATCGACGTGCTGTCGCGTACCACCACCTGGACCATGAGCCGCGATACCCAGCTGGGCATCAGCTTCATTGGCACAATGTTCTATGACGGTCAGGGCTTCATGGTCCGCAAGGACGATGGCATTGCCTCCGCTCTGGACCTCAGCGGCGCCGCCATCTGCATCGAATCCGGCACCACCACCGAGCTGAACGCGGCCGACTATTTCGCCGCCAACAACCTCGAATTCAACACCGTTGTGTTCGTTGACCAGGACGAAGTGGTGAAGGCCTACGAAGACGGCCGCTGCGACGTTTACACCACCGACTCCTCGGCTCTGGCCGCTGAGCGCTCCAAGTTCGCCGTGCCGGATGATCACATCATCCTGCCGGAAATCATCTCCAAGGAGCCGCTGGGTCCCGTGGTCCGCACCGGCGACTCGGGCTGGTTCAACATCGCTCGCTGGACCTATTTCGCGCTGCTCGAAGCTGAAGAACTGGGCGTGTCGCAGACCAATGTCGACGAAATGCTCGGCTCCGATAACCCGGCCATCAAGCGCCTGCTTGGCGTTGAAGGCGACTTCGGCACCCCGATCGGCCTGACCAAGGACTGGGCCTACCAGATCATCAAGCTGGTCGGTAACTACGCCGAAACCTACGACCGCAACGTTGGCCCAGCGACCCCGATCGGGCTGGAGCGTGGTCTGAACGCGCTGTGGCGCGATGGCGGCATCCAATACGCCCCGCCGATCCGCTAAGCTGAACAACGCCCGGCGCTCCCAATTGAGCGCCGGGTTTTTTGTTCCATCGCCCGTCGCCCCAGGGGCGACGCATGGAGCGGCCGTTACGGCCAGGGGACGTCTATCCTATGACCACTCTTGATACGGGGCCGGCCGCGGCCCCCCGGGTATCGTTCTACAACGACCCCGTGATCCGCGGCATTATATACCAGGTCGTCGTTGCTGCGCTGCTGCTTGCCTTTATCCTCTGGATCGTCGGCAACACCGCTGCCAACCTCGCTGCGCAAAACAAGACCACCGGCTTCGACTTCCTGTGGAAGACCGCCGGCTTCGACATCAGTTTTTCCCTGTTTCGCTGGACCCGTGAGTCCTACTACTGGGAAGCCTTCCTGGTCGGCATCACCAATACGCTGCTGGTGGCCTTTATCGGCATCTTCTTCGCCACGATTCTGGGTTTCACCATCGGCATTGCCCGACTGAGCAGCAACTTCATCGTTTCCAGTCTCGCCACCATCTATATTGAGACCATCCGCAATATCCCGCTGCTGCTGCAGCTGTTCTTCTGGTATTTCGCGGTGCTCAAATCGATGCCGGCGGTGGCTAAATCCTACACCCTGCCATTCGATTCCTTCATCAACCAGCGCGGCATCTTCGTTCCGCGCCCGATGCCCGACGAACAGTTCGGCTTTGTCTGGATCGGCGTGGCGCTGGCCATTACGGCCATCATTTTCCTGCGCATCTGGGCCAAAAAGCGCCTTGAAACCACTGGCCACCGCTTCCCGGTGTTTCTCAGCTCGGTTGCCCTGTTGATCGTCTTGCCGGGCCTGGTCTGGTTCGTCAGCGGCGCCAGCGTCGCCTTCGATCCGCCGGTGCTGCAGCGCTTCAACTTCAAGGGCGGCGTGCAACTGCCCCCCGAATTCCTGGCGCTGCTGTTCGGCCTCACCATCTATACGGCAGCCTTCATCGCCGAAACGGTGCGCGCCGGCATTCTCGCCGTTAATCGCGGCCAGACCGAAGCGGCCCAGTCGCTCGGGCTCAAGGAAGGGGACCGGCTGCGGCTGGTCGTCGTACCCCAGGCCATGCGCATCATCGTGCCGCCGCTGACCAGTCAATATCTCAACCTGACCAAGAACTCCTCGCTCGGCGCCGCCATTGGCTATCCCGAATTGTTCAACGTCTTTGCCGGCACCGCGCTCAACCAGACCGGCCGCGCCATCGAATGTATCGCGCTGACCATGCTGGTCTATCTGACGTTCTCGCTGGCCACCTCGATGATCATGAACTGGTATAATGCCCGCGTCACTCTGGTGGAGAGGTGACAGCCATGACCGATATTGGATTCGTTCGCGGCGATTTGGTTGCTGCCAAAGCCCCGCCCCATCGCACCACCGGCGCCATCGCCTGGGCGCAGAAGAATCTCTTCGCCACCCCCAGCGACACCGTGCTGACGATTTTGGGCATGCTGTTCCTGCTCTGGATCGTGCCGCCGCTCTACAACTTTATCTTCGGCCACGCCGTTGGCCCTAATGGCACGGTGGAAGAGTGCCGCATGATCGATGCCGGCGCCTGTTGGGCCTATATCAACAGCGAGATGGAGTTCTTCATCTACGGCTTCTACGACATCCCCGAGCATTGGCGTCCCAACATCGTCTTTGCCATGGGCGCGCTGCTGTTCATCCCGCTGCTGATCCCCAGGGCTCCGTTCAAGCGCGTCAATGCGGTGCTCTTCCTCTTCGTCTTCCCTATCGTCAGCTATGTCCTGCTGATGGGCGGCATGTTCGGCCTCAAGCCGATGCCTACCGAAAAATGGGGCGGCTTGCTGGTCACGCTGATCATCTCGGTGGTCGGCATCACGGTGTCCTTCCCGCTCGGCGTCATCCTGGCGCTGGGCCGGCAATCCAAGCTCCCGGTGATCCGCACGCTGTGTATCGCCTTCATCGAGCTGGTGCGTGCGGTGCCGCTGATCACCGTGCTGTTCATGGCGTCGATCATGCTGCCGCTGTTCATGCCCCAGGGCATGACCGTCGATAAGCTGCTGCGGGCGCTGGTGGGCGTGACGCTGTTCACCTCGGCCTATATGGCCGAAGTGGTGCGCGGGGGGCTGCAGGCCATTCCGCGCGGACAATATGAGGCCGGCGCGTCGCTCGGCCTCGGCTACTGGCAACGGATGTATTTCATCATCCTGCCCCAGGCGCTCAAGCACGTGATCCCGGGCATCGTGAATAACTTCATCTCGCTCTTTAAGGATACGTCGCTGGTTTACATCGTGGGCATGAAAGACCTGCTCGAAGCCGTCAAAACCAAGAATGACTCGGCGCTGGAATGGCAATCCGCCAATACGGCGACCACCGGCTATCTGTTCGCCGCCATGGTCTTCTGGGTGTTCTGCTTCGGCATGTCGCGCTATTCCATGTATATGGAGCGCCGCCTCAATACTGGTCATAAAAGGTAGTTCAAATGTCCCATGCTTCCGAAACGACAGTTGATCGCCGCATCGACACGACACAGATGCAGGTCTCCGATACGCATGTGGCCATCGAGGTCATCGGCATGCACAAATGGTATGCCGACTTCCACGTGCTGCGTGACATCAACCTCAAGGTGATGGAAGGCGAACGCATCGTCATCGCCGGGCCTTCGGGCTCGGGCAAGTCGACCCTGATCCGCTGCATCAACCGCCTGGAAGAACACCAGGAAGGGCAGATCATCGTCAATGGCACCGAACTGACCGCCGACCTCAAGCGCATTGATGAAGTGCGCCGCGAGGTGGGCATGGTGTTCCAGCACTTCAATCTGTTCCCGCATTTGACCATTTTGCAGAACCTGACGCTGGCGCCGATCTGGGTGCGCGGGATTCCCAAGGCCGAGGCCGAAGATACCGCCATGCATTATCTGGAACGCGTCAAGATCCCGGAGCAGGCCAAGAAGTTCCCCGGCCAGCTTTCGGGTGGCCAGCAGCAGCGCGTGGCCATCGCCCGCTCGCTCTGCATGCAGCCGCGCATCATGCTGTTTGACGAGCCGACTTCGGCGCTGGACCCGGAAATGGTCAAGGAAGTGCTCGAAGTGATGATCAGCCTGGCCGAAGAAGGCATGACCATGATCTGCGTCACCCACGAAATGGGTTTTGCCCGTCAGGTGGCCAATCGCGTCATCTTCATGGATCAGGGCCAGATCATCGAGGAGAACGAGCCCGAGGCCTTCTTCTCCAATCCGCAGCATGAACGCACCAAGCTGTTCCTCAGCCAGATCCTGCACTGACGGCTTGCACCCGCCGCGCAAACAGAGGCCCTCCTGTCGGGAGGGCCTTTTTTGTTGGCGCGCAGAAATCTTCCGTCGTGAAATGCACAGGGCAATCCGCCATCCGCCTTGACCCCGAGTTGCCGACTGCCAATATGGTGGAACAAGGCAAGGGAAGCCCGCGGATTTTGACCATTTTTATCAAGCGATTGCTGTCGCTGGCAGTGGGTTGTGCCTGCATGCTGACGCTTGCCCTTGCCCCGGCCAGCGCCCAGACGCTGCAGACGGTGCGCGATCGAGGCTTTCTCATCTGCGGCGCCACCAATGCGCTCCCCGGCTTTGCCCAGCAGGACGCGCAGGGCCGTTGGGCCGGCTTTGATGTCGATCTGTGCCGTGGCATTGCCGCTGCCGTGTTTGGCGACCCCGACAAGATCGAATTCCGCGCCTTGCGCGGCGAGAGCCGCTTCGCCTCGCTGCAAACCGGCATGGTCGATGTGCTGACCCGCAACGGCCCCTGGACCGAGCGGCGCGACACGCTCTATGGCGCCAGTTTCGTCGGCACCGCCTTCTTTGATGGCCAGGCCTTTCTCGTGCCGCAGACCATGGGCGTGGTGTCGGCATTTGAGCTGGACGGCATCAGCGTCTGCGTCATCGATGGTGGCGAGGAACTGGAGCGCCTGCAGGAATTCTTCTTCGCCAATCAGGCGAGCTATTCCGAAGTGCCCTATGAGGACGTCTCCGATCTGGCGCTCGCCTATCAGGCCGGTCTCTGCCAGGCCGTCTCGGCCTCAGGCCGCCAGTTGCAGGCCATTCGGCGGGCGCTGCCCGATCCCTCCGCCCACCGCATCCTGCCCGAGCGCATCTCCAAGGAATTGCTCGGCCCGGTGGTGCGCGAAGGCGACCAGCAATGGTTTAATATCGTGCGTTGGACGCTATTCACGCTGATCAATGCCGAAGAAGTGGGGATCACGGCGCTCAATGTGGATTCGCTGCTCGCCGCCCGCACCCCGTCCGTCCGCCGCATTCTCGGCGTCGAGGGCGATTTCGGCACCCCACTGGGGCTGATGCCTGGCTTCATGGCCAATGTCATTCGCGCGGTGGGCAATTACGGCGAGCTCTACGACCGCCATTTCGGCCCCCAGACCGGCGCCGCCCTGCTGCGCGGCCAGAATGGCCTGTGGAGCAATGGCGGCCTGCTCTACGCCCCGCCGGTGCGCTAGCGGCTGGGGCTCCACGCGAGTTCTGTCTTTAGCGCCAACCAGCCCCCACCCACGATGTCACCCCGGCCTTGAGCCGGGGCCCATCCCCAGATCTCGCCGATGCATACATATCAGGATGGATCCCGGCTCAAGGCCGGGATGACATCGAGTGGGCTGGACGCCCCAACCGGAATCTATTCCGCAAACAACAGGCTTACGCGCCTGTTCTGCTTGCCCTTTTTCTCGATCTTGCCCAGCTTGAGCGCACCGATTTCACTCGTGTTGCGCACATGTGTGCCGCCGCAGGGCTGCAAGTCGACATCGCCGATGCGGATCAGCCGCACGCGGCCCTGGCCCATCGGCGGCTTGACGTTCATGGTCTTGATCAGGTCCGGATTGGCCGCCATCTCGTCATCGCTGATCCATTCATGGCTCACCGCGTGCTGACCCGCCGCCATGGCATTGAGTGCAGCCTCCAGCTCGGCAAGGTCGTCAGGCACCGCTGGCATGTCGAAATCCAGCCGCCCCTTGTCGTCGCCCACCGAGCCGCCGGTCACCGGAAACGGAAACACCACACTCAGCAGATGCAGCGCCGTATGCATCCGCATCAGCCGGTAGCGGCGCTCCCAGTCGATAACCGCCTCCACCGTCTCGCCCACCGCAACCGGGGCTTGCCCCTCGGCCGGCACATGCACGATGCGCGTCTTGTCGCCCTCTGGATGCACTGCCGTGGCGATGCTGATCGTCGAACCATCCGCCCGCCTTATATCCCCGCTGTCCCCCGGTTGCCCGCCCGAAGCGGCATAAAACACCGTCCGGTCCAGCACGATGCCGCCCTCCTCGGTCAGTGCCGTCACAATGGCGGATACCGCTTGCAGATAGCTGTCGTCGCGGAACAGAAATTCGGTCATGGCAAAAATCTCAGAGGACGGGGGAGAACAGGCGTGCGGCCTGGGTCAGGAAGCGCATCGGGACGGTGCGGTTGCGGACCTCGTCCATGTCGACCTGGCGACACTGTTCGAAGTCCTCGATCAGCATGGCTTCCACATTGTCGATGGTCTGCTTGTCGGCAAACCACAGCGTGATCTCGAAATTGATGGCAAAGGAGCGGTTGTCGAAATTGACGCTGCCGATGGAGGCGATCTGGTCGTCCATCAGCACCACTTTCTGGTGCAGGAAGCCGTTCTGGTAGCGATAGATCGACACGCCATGCTCGATCATGGCGTCGGCATGGGCGATGCTCGCCAGCCACACCAGCTTATGGTCCGGCGCGTTGGGCAGCATCACCCGCACATCGACACCGCGCAGCTTGGCCGCGAACAAGGCCGTTCGGATATCGGTATCAGGCACGAAATAGGGGCTGACGATCCATAGTCGCTCGCGCGCCCGGCCGATGATGTCGGTAAAGGCGATGGCGCATTCTTCAAGCTTGTCCGCCGGCCCACTGCCCATCACCAGCACCGACTGGTCGCCCGGCGTTTCCACCGTTTCAGGCGGCACCGCAGGCAGGGTTTCGCCGGTGGCCCATTCCCAATCTTCGCGGAACAGCAGGGCGCAGCCCAGTGCCGCCGGACCGGAAACCCGCACATGGGTGTCGCGCCAATGCCCGAATTTGGGGTTCTCGCCGAGATATTCCACACCCACATTATGCCCGCCGACCCACGCATGTTCGCCGTCCGCCACGACGATCTTGCGATGGTTGCGATAATTGATCCGGGTCGGACCATAAAAGCGCAGGAATTTGTGTCGCTGGTTGAAGCCGGCGACGCGAATGCCGGCCTCACGCAATTGCGCCCGATAGCGCTTGGGCATGCCGCTGCTGCCGATATCGTCATATAGCAGGAATACCTGCACCCCGGCATTGGCCCGCTCGATCAGCCGCTCGGCCAGTTCCTTGCCCAGCGCATCGTCGCGGACGATATAGAACTGCACCAGCAGATAGGTCTTGGCCTTGGCGATGCCCTCGAAGATCGAATCGAAGGTCGCCTTGCCATCCACCAGCAACTCGACCTCATTGCCGTTGAGAAACGGCACTTCGGAAACCTTGGTCTGCACCGGCCATTTATGGCTGGTTTCGCGGTCGATCAGTGCCAGATCCTTGGCGCGCAGCGGCCGTGCCGCGCGGCCATTGCGAATGCGGTCGGTGGCGTAGTCGTCAAACGCCTTCCAGCCGAAGATGAGATAGAAAAATGCCGTGGGCACCGGCAATAGCGCCAGCGCCAGGATCCAGGCGATGGAACCCTGCGAGGTGCGCGACACCATGATTTCGCGCACGGCGCAGGTAAAGGCGAGCAGGTAAACGGCAGCCGTAATGGCCGCGACCAGATGCAGGTCGGCGATGATTGCTTTTAAGATGTCGCCGATACCGATCAAGGCGCCTCGCCAGAGTTGTGAGGCGCCACTCTATCAGCCCGCAGCCATTGAACAATCCCGCGCGTGGTGGCGGCTCAGTCCGCCGCGATCACACTGGAAATATCCAGCGGCGTGCGCCCTTCCAGCCAGCTTGGCACCGGCAGGCCCTTGTCGTGGAGGAAGACCGGGTTGAACAGCTTGCTGGCATAGCGATTGCCATAGTCGCACAGCACGGTGACGATGGTCTTGCCCGGCCCCAAATCCTCGGCCATGCGCACGGCGCCGGCGATATTGATGGCGCTGGAGCCGCCCAGGCACAGGCCCTCATGTTCGAGCAGGTCGAAAATATAGGGCAGGGCCTCGGCATCGGAAATCTGGTAGGGATTGTCGATCGTCAGCCCTTCCAGATTGGCCGTGATGCGGCCTTGGCCGATGCCCTCGGTGATCGAATTGCCCGAGGATTTCAACTCGCCATGGGCATAATAGTTGTACAGGCCCGCGCCTTCAGGGTCGGCGAGGCCGATTTTGACGTCCTCGCTACGCGCCCGTAGCGCCTGCGCCACACCGGCCAGCGTGCCGCCCGAGCCGACGGCGCAGATGAAGCCGTCGATCCGTCCCGCCGTCTGCTGCCAGATTTCGGGCCCGGTGGTTTCGGCATGCGCCCGGCGATTGGCAACATTGTCGAACTGATTGGCCCAGATCGCGCCGCCCGGCAGCTCGCGATTGAGCTTCTCGGCCAGCCGGCCAGAAATCTTGATGTAATTATTGGGGTCTTTATACGGCTTGGCCGGAACCTCGATGACCTCGGCGCCATAGAGGCGCAGCGCGTCCTTCTTTTCCTGGCTCTGCGTCTCGGGGATGACGATCACCGATTTGAAGCCCAGCGCATTGGCCACCAGCGTCAACCCGATGCCGGTATTGCCCGCGGTGCCCTCGACAATAGTGCCGCCGGGCTTCAGCGCGCCCGATTTCACCGCATCGTGGATGATGAACAGCGCCGCGCGATCCTTCACCGACTGGCCGGGATTGAGAAATTCCGCCTTGCCCCAGATATCGCAGCCGGTGCGTTCGGATACTCGGTTGAGGCGGATCAGCGGCGTGTTGCCGATGGCGGAAATAAGGTCTTGATGCTTGGCCATGGATCGATCTGGAAAATCTTACAAAGATCGGATGCTAGGGGGCGCTCCCTTGGGCCGCAAGCCACAACCACCTCTGGCGGCACGGCTTTCCACCCCGACGTGCTGGCGCGCAACCGCAATGCGCCAACCGCCAGGAAGCAGAAAATCATTCCGCGTCAGGAATGCTCTATTCCATCACCTCGGCCAGATGCTCCAATGCGGAGCTCCATGCTTCGATGGAAAAGATGCGCGATTCCGGATCGCTATGCGCCAGCCCGCGTTCAGTGATGGTGACGCTGGTCTGCTCGTCGCCAATGGCCTTGAAGCTCACTTCCAGCACGAAGATCAGCTCTTCCCCGTCCTCGTCGTCATCCTTGTGGACCCACGACATCACCAGCTTCTCGTTTTCGACGAATTGCAGGATTTCCCCGCTGACCGTGTGGTCCTCGGGGTCTTCGTCGTCGCCAAAGGTGGTGAACTTGTATTCTCCGCCCTCGAAGGCATCGAGTTCGGCTTCGTCGGCCTGCCATTGCTCGATCAGCGCCGGGTCGGTCCAGGCGGCGAACACGTCGTCGATATGGGCGTCGATGGTGCGGGTCAGCGTGATCTGGCTGGCTTCGTCGGTATGGCTACCATTGCTCATGGGGTGTCTCGATGCAGTTCTGCCGAGCGCGGCAGGAAGATGGTGAGGATGCCGAGGAACGGCAGGAAGGCGCAGATGCCGAAGACGGTGATGATGCCGATATGGTCAGCCAGCAGCCCCAGCACCGCCGCGCCGATGGCGCCGATACCAAAGGCAAAGCCGAACACGAAACCCGAGATCATGCCCACCTTGCCCGGCACCAGTTCCTGCGCATAGACCACGATGGCCGAAAACGCCGAGGACAGGATCAGCCCGACCGCGACACTGACGATTGCCGTGCCCGTCAAATTCATATGGGGCAGCAGCAGCGTGAAGGGTAGGGCGCCCAGAATGGAATACCAGATGACGGTGAGCCGGCCGAACCGGTCGCCGACCGGGCCGCCGATAAAGGTGCCGGCCGCAATCGCCCCAAGGAACAGGAACAGATAAAGCTGCGCCTCCTCGGCGCTCAGCCCGAATTTCTCGATGATGAAGAAGCTGTAATAGCTGGTGATCGAGGAAATATAGACATATTTGCTCAGCAGCAGCGCCCCGATGACCAGGAACGCCACCGTCAGCCGGCGCGGCGACAGCACCTGCCGCGCGACCTTGGCCACCGGCTTGCCGATGTTCGCCCGCTGATGCGCCGCATACCAGCGGCCCACCGCGCTCAGAATCACCAGTCCGGTAATCGCCACGAGCGCAAACCAGATCGTGCTGGATTGCCCGCGCGGCAGCAGGAAATAGGCTGCGGCCAGCGGTCCGAGTGAAGTGCCCAGATTGCCACCGACCTGGAACAGCGATTGGGCAAAGCCCAGCCGCCCGCCCGATGCCAGCCGCGCCACACGCGATGCTTCGGGATGGAAAATGGCCGAGCCGACGCCGCCGATCATGGCCGCGAGAATCAACAGGCCGAAATTATTGGCCGTGGCGATGAGCACCACGCCCGCCAGCGCGAACAGCATGGAGACGGCCAGCGCAAACGGCTTGGGATTGCGGTCGGTGTAATAGCCGACCAGCGGCTGCAGCAGCGAGGCGGTCATCTGCTGGGCCAGGGTAATCAGCCCGATCTGCAGATAGTCCAGCCCATAGGCGTCCTTGAGCAGCGGATAGAGCGCCGGCAACAGGAACTGCATGAGGTCGTTGAGCAGGTGGGAGGCGCTGACCGCCAGAATGATGATGAGCGATGCCCGCTGCACCGCTGCGGGTGCGGTCTTGCTCGAAACGGCGTCCATGGGGGAAAAATCCAATGCCTGAATGACACGCAGCCCTACCGCGCCGAAGTGGCGCTGGCAATGGCGGGGCAAGGTGGAATTGGGGGTAGGAAGAAATGGCTCCGCGAGCTGGACTCGAACCAGCGACCATTCGATTAACAGTCGAACGCTCTACCAACTGAGCTATCGCGGAACACACATTTCAGATGCCTTCTGGGTGAAGGCGAGGTCCGTTTAGCGAACTTGATTTGGTTTGCCAAGCCCCATTTGCAGGCTAATCATTTTAGTTGTGGTTAGAGCGGCTTATCGCGGGCCAATCTTTCCAGCGAGAGCAGATCGGCCAGCGTGTTGAGATTGGCAAATGGGTTGTCGTTGTGGCGAGGCGCCCAATCCACCCGCCGCGCGCCCAGTGCTTCATGCAGCGCCTTGAGGCTTTTCGGGCCTTCGCCCCGCAATACCTGCTGTGGCAGGCCAGTCAGCGCCGCAAGCTGCCAGATGGCATTGGGCGGATAGAACTCCGCGCCCCAGGCCGCGTAGGCAGCCGGCGCATCGCCCAAGCGCGCCTGCATCACCGTGACAAAGTCACCCGGCAGGAATGGCGTATCCACCGTCACCGAAATCAGCAGCCCCGCGTGAATGCCGCGCCGCTGCAAGTTATCCACAGCAGCGGCCAATCCGGCCAGCGGTCCACCCACCGGTCCCGGCAGATCACCCACCGCAAGGGAATCGCCTGACAACACCGCGCGGCCAGAATCAGGCCCGGTCGAAACCATCAGCGGCGTGGCCACTCCGCCCAGCGCCACTGTCACCCGCTCCAGCAGCCGTTTCCCGCCGACACGCAGATCCGCTTTGCGCACCCCGCCCAGTCGTGCGCCCTGGCCGCCGGCAATGATCACGCCATGCGGCAGGTTCACTTGCCGGTGGTCCCGAGCGCCGGTTTGAGCCCGAACCGCAACAGCAGCAGCATGCCGATGCCGGCCACCAGCCCCCAGAACGGTGCACCGACTCCCATTATGGTGATTTCCGAGGCGGTGGTGACAAAGGTCAGAATCGCCGGCAGCCGCGTTTCTTCCTGCACCAGCGCGCCCGAGAGCGCCGCCGCCAGGCTCGATAGCAGCGCCAGCCCCGCCACGGCCTGAATCAGCAAGGGTGGCGATGCGGCGATGAAAGCCGCCGCCAGCGCCGCGCCCGGTGCCAGCAGCAGATACACCACGCCGGCCGAGATCGGCGCCGGCCAGCGGTGATTCTTGTCGGGATGCGCCTCCGGCCCGGCGCAGATCGCCGCCGTGATCGCCGCCAGATTGCTGCTATGGCCGCCAAAAAACGCGGTAATCGCGCTGGCGATTCCCGTCAGCACGAACAGAGGCGCCGGCCGCACCGAATAGCCATTGGCCTGCATCACCGCCAGACCCGGCAGATTCTGCGATGCCATGGTGACGATATAGAGCGGCAGCCCGATGCGCAGAATCGCATCCATGGTGAACACCGGCATCACCGGCACCAGGCTGGGCCAACTGCCATCCAGCGCTCCCGGCGGCAGATTCGTCGTGCTCGCCAGCACAATGCCGGTCACCACCACGGCAATCGGCACCGCATAGCGCTTGGCAAAGCGCAGCCCGAGCATCCATGCCAACAGAATCGGCAGCGCCAGCGCCGGCATTTCCGCCACCGCCTGGATCGGTGCGAGACACAATGTCAGCAGCATGCCGGCCAGCATGGCATTGGCCAGCGGGGCAGGGAGCGCCGCAATCAGCCGAGCCAGCGGCTTGATCAGCCCGGTCAGTATAATCAGCACTGCCGCCACCAGGAACGCGCCCGCCACGGCCGGAAATCCCCCGACTGGTTCGCCCACCGTCAGGATGAAGGCCACGCCCGGCGTCGACCAGGCAAAGCTCACCGGCAGCTTGACCCGCGCGCTGACCACGATGTTGAGAATGCCGATGGCGATACACACGCTCATCAGTCCCGAACCCGCCTGCTGCGGCGAGGCTCCGGTGGCCGTCAGCGCCGCCAGCACCAGGGTGAAGGTGCTCGCATAGCCCACAATGGCCGCCAGCGCTCCGGCCATGATGGGCTGGAAGTAATTGCGCTGTCCCGCGCCGATTGCCGCTTGTTCTGTCACCGCTGCGTCCCCATGTCCTTGGGAGCAACCTAAGCAAGCCTGCCGCAGTGGTGAAGCCATAAACCGCATCGCTGCGCGGCGACCCCGCGCCGCCCGCCAGCGCCGCTTTTTGGGCCAAATCTGGGCCTAAATCGCGCTGTTTTGGGGCGAAGGGTAGCTTTTTGTGGTCACTGCCTATATGTAGAGCGGGCTGCGTGGCAGCAAACTCTGATGAGCGACCTGTTCTCGTTCGTCCTTTTGGATGGCTTCGCCGTCCTCGTTGTCAGCAGTCAGTTGGCACCCAAACCGAGCCCCGATGTGCCGCAACTTTTTGTTGCTGGCTACGCTATTGCCGTTTGCGCATCGGATTAAACAGCAACGCCACCAAGAGGCTAAATGCAACTCCAACAATTAGGGACACCCCTAACTCTTTTCCTGCTCCTGATCTTTTTCGGCGGCACGTTTTTTATCTCCCTCTCCATTGGTAAGAAGAAAGAAAACGCCGACAATTACATGACTGCCGGCAATAATGTCGGACTTGGCGTCTCGGCCGCGTCGATGACCGCCACCTGGATCTGGGCTTCCTCCCTCTACGCCTCAGCCACCTCTGGCTACACTTATGGCGTCTCCGGCCCCATCCATTACGGCCTCTGGGGCGCTCTGATGATCCTGTTCATCTACCCCTTCGGCAAGCGCATCCGCAGCCTCGCCCCCAAAGCCCATACTCTCGCCGAAATCCTGCATGCGCGGCATGGCCAATCCAGCCAGTTGATCCTGGCGGGCTCCAATATTCTGGGGAGCCTGTTGAGCCTGACCTCCAATTTCATCGCGGGCGGCGCGCTGATCGCCATGCTCTCCCCCTTATCCTTCACCGCCGGCATTCTCATGGTTGGCAGCGGCGTGCTGCTCTACACCCTGTGGTCCGGTCTGCGTGCATCCATCCTGACTGACTTCATTCAGGTCGTGGCCATGCTTGGCGCGGTGGTGATCATTGTGCCGGCTGTGTTCTTTGCCGCCGGCGGGACGGAGATCTTCGTTGTCGGCGCAGTCAATCTGACGGCCCAGCAAAGCTCGTTCTTCTCTTCCGATGCCTTCATGAACCAGGGCGCGCCCTATATCGCCGCCGTGCTGGCCTATGCCATCGGTAACCAGACGATCGCCCAGCGGCTGTTCGCCGTGCGCGAGGACATGATCAAGCGCACCTTCGTCACCGCCACTATCGGCTATGGCGCCACGGTAATCGGGGTCGGCATTCTGGGCGTGCTCGCGCTCTATCTCGGCGTCGAGCCGCTGGATGGTGATGCCAACAACCTTATTCCGCAGCTCGCCTCGAGCTATCTGAATATCGGTTTCCTCTGCATCTTCTTCATCATGATCATCGGCTCGCTCGCCTCGACTGCCGACTCCGACCTCTCTGCACTGTCGTCCATCATGATGGCCGATATCTATGGGCGGAACCTGGCGAAAAAGGACCAGGCTAATCCCAAGCTGATGCTGCTGATCGGCCGTATCACCATGATCGTCGCCACGATCGTCGCGCTCTTCTTTGCCAGCAACAAGTTCAACATTCTGGACCTGCTGGTGCTGGTCGGTGCGATCTGGGGCGCTCTGGTGTTCCCGGTGATTGCCAGCTTCTACTGGAACAAGGTCACCAATCCGGCCTTCACCACCTCGGTGCTGGTTGCGCTCGCCGTGTTCTTCCCGGTGCGCTTCGGCTTCATCGAACTGGTCGGTCCCGTCGCCTTTGTCTCCGACATCCTGGCGGTGATCGGGGTCGGCGTGGTTGCCGGGCTGATGGCCTTCGGTTTCTTCGGCGGCAAGGTGGCCCGCATCGTCGGCGTGGTCGCCATCATCGCTGTGGCGCCGTTCGGCATCGGTGCGCTGCATGCCTATCCGGTGCTGACCGCTTCGCTGCTGGCCTACGCCATCAGCGCCATCATCTGCACCCTGATGTCATGGCGCAGCGACATGAATTTCGACTTCTCTTCCATCGCGAAAAACACCGGCAATTTCGATGAGGCGGAAATTCTCGCCGCGTCGTCCAGCCGTTAATCCTGAAAGGAAATCTCATGACCCCCATTCTTCTCACCGCCTATGTGCTGGCTTTCCCCGTGATCGTCGCATTCGTGCTGTTCTACCTCGTCCGCGCCTTCCACGCCGACTGGCTGCAGGCCAAGGCTGAAAACCGCTCGATGATCTAATAATAGCGAAGGCCCCGGCAGAAACGCCGGGGCCTTCGCTATTTGCTCGATCCGCAGCGACCTGTTCAGAAAATTCACCGTCCAATCGCCGGGGTCTTGCATAAGCCAATGCAGTCCAATAGGTACTGCGCATGTGAGGCCACGTGGCGGAGTGGTTACGCAGCGGATTGCAAATCCGCGTACTCCGGTTCAATTCCGGACGTGGCCTCCAATTATTTCCCCACATTGCTATTTTGCCCGCAGCGCCTCAGCGTCAGGCTCGCCAAAGCGCATGGCCCGGGCTTCTGGGAAGCGCCGGGCCATGGTGATGGGTCTTAGGGGCGAACTGCGGTCACTTCGATTTCCACCAGCCAGCCGGGGCTGACCAGGCCCGCAACGGTCATCACCGAGCGGGATGGCAGATTGGGCTGGGCTTCAGTGCCGAAGAACTGGCTGTAGCCCTTCATGAAGCCCTGGAAATCCACCGGCGTTCCATCGGGCGCCACCAGAAATGCCTGCATCTTGATGACGTCGCCCATGGTGAGGTCCAGGTCAGCCAGCGACTTTTCGATCGATTGCAGCACGCTGACGGTCTGGGCTTCCATGTCGCCAAAGGCGGCAGTGGTCGAACGATCAGCGGCGCTGTCGATCACCGACGGCACCGCACCGCTCAGATAGACCGTGGTCATGCCGGCCGGCACTTCTACCGCCCGGGCGATGGGGAAATTGGAGCCAGGCGTGGTGTGGCGAATCACGTCCTGCGCTTGTGCTGCACCCAACAGTGCCAGCGACAGACCGGCGGCAATCAATATCGACTTCATGAATTATGCTCTCAATATGAACAATGTTAAGACCGGGGGGACCCGGTGCCATTCCTGACCTGTCCCATAGGTGTCGCGAATTCGGCAAGAGTTTGATCAATCCACTGGTCTGCCGAATTATCCCCAGTCTGTTCAACACTTTGCACTGATTGCATCTCACCGCTTGTCAGCCCGGCGCGCGGACGATATTCACGTCCGGCATATGAACTTGCGGGCAGGGCGGTTTTGATGGTCGATTTCGAGCGCGCACGCGCCCACATGGTGGATAGCCAGCTGCACACCAGCGGCGTCATCAATGTGCGTATCCTGGGGCAGATGCGAGCCCTGCCGCGCGAGAATTTCGTCCCCGCCAGCCGCCGCGACATCGCCTATGTCGATGATATCCACTGGTTCGGCGCCCGGGGCGCCAGCCGCTTCATGGCTGCGCCGGCCACGCTGGGTAAACTCCTGCAGCTTGCCGACATCGCCGAAACCGACGCCGCACTCGATATCGGCGCCACCACCGGCTATTCCACCGCGGTGATCGCCGGCCTGGCCTCCAGCGTTATCGGCATTGAAGCCGACGCCGCTTTGGCCGCCCAGGCCGCCGCCAATCTGGCAGCCAGCGGCCTGAGCAATGCCAGCGTGGTGACCGGCGCCGTCGGCCAATTCGGCAAGGCGCGCTTCGATGTCATCATGGTGCAGGGCGCACTTGCGAGCGTGCCTCAGGACTATATCGATGCGCTCAAGGATGGTGGTCGTCTGGTCGCCATGGTGGCGTCGGGCGGCGTCGCGGTGGCCAATGTGTTCGTCAAATCCGGCGGCAAGGTCACGGCCCGCGCCGAGTTCAATGCGTTTTTGCCGCCGCTGGTTACGGCGCCAGCGGATCAAGTCTTCGTTTTTTGAGAAAATACCGCCGCCGGTGTGACCTGTGGAGCACGACGGTGGACTAATCGTACACGAATGTTCGGTAATGATTGCTATGGCTGATTGTGAACCCTATCTGCCGCGCATAAAGTTCTGGGGTTATTGGAGTCGGGCAATGGGTCTACGCGGAAAATTGGTGGTCAGCGGTCTGGCCCTGGCGTTGGCAGCCGCTTCGGTCGGCGCTGCGCAGGCTCAGTCGATCACCCAGGCGCTGACGATCGCCTATGATCATGCTCCCGATTTGCAGGCGGCGCTGCTCAGTGCCAAGGCCTCGGCAGAAAATGTGGCGCTGGCAAATGCCGGCAAACGCCCGACCATCGGCGCCTCGCTCGGCGGCAGCTATGACTGGACCACCGCTGGCGGCAGCTTTGCCGCCTCCCAGTCGGTGACCGCGGGCCTCTCCTACAACCAGACTATTTTCGACAATTACAAAACCGACGCCCAGATCGAGGCCGCCCGCGCCGGCGCCGAGGCGGCTGAATACCAGATCCGCAATACCGAGCAGAACGTGCTGCTCGCCGTCGTCCAGGCCTATATGTCGGTGCTGCGCGATCGCCAGCTGGTTGCCCTGCGCCAGGAAAACACCAATTTCTTCCAGGCCCAGCTCCAGTCCGCCCGCGATCGTCTCGAAGTAGGCGAGGGTACTCGGATCGATGTGGCGCAGGCCGAAGCCCGGCTGGCCCAGGGTGACGCGACCTATCGCGCCGCACAGAGCAGCCTCGAAATGAGCCAGGCGACCTTCCAGCGCTATGTTGGCGTGGCGCCGAAAAACCTCGAGCCGGCGCATAATTACGGCCGTCTCATTCCCAATTCGCTGCAGGCGGCCATGTCCGAGGCCGAAGTCGGCCATCCGGCAATCCTGCTGTCCAAGGCCGCCATCCGCGCCGCGCAGGCCGGCAGCGATGCGGCCCAGGCCAGCTTCGGTCCTTCGGCCAGCGTTTCGGGCACGATTGGCACCGGTTTCAGCAGTGTCGGTGGCGCTCAGGGCGTTGGCGGCAAGCTGGGTTTCCAGATCACCGTGCCGATCTATGCCGGCGGCGCCATCGGCGCCAATGTGCGCAAGGCTAATATCGAGCAGATCAAATCCGAGGTCGACGCCATGTCGGCCTATGACCAGATTCGCGAAGCGGTGATTTCCGCCTGGGCCGGCATCCAGAGCGCCGACGCACAGATTTCCGCCGCCAACGCCGCTGTTTCGGCCGGCCGCACCGTGCTGGATGGCGTGATTCAGGAACGCGATCTGGGCACCCGCACCACGCTGGACGTACTCAACGCCCAGGCCGAGCTGACCACGGCGCGCGAGGGGCTGATCAACGCCTCCACCAATAAGGTGATCGCCACCTTCTCGCTGCTCTCCGCCATGGGCCGCCTCACCGCCACCGATCTGGCGCTCAATGTCGAGGTCAAGTCGGCCGTGCATTACAATCAGGTCGTCGAAGACGTCTGGCAGGAATTGCGCACCGTCGCCGATTAGAGCTGCCTCGGCGCAAGTCGTCACGCTCCAACATCCAGAATTGGTGGCCGGGTCATTCCCGGCCACAAGTTTTAGTGGAAGACCTGCTTGTGGACAGCCTCAGCGATTCCTAATTGTGGCAACCGGGTTTAAGGTGTTGGTGACGAATCAGCTCAGTCGCCTCCGGCGGAGGGCGCTGACTGGTACGGGCGCGCACGAGTAAGAGGCACTGATGAACAAGCCGGCACCCAAAGAACCCTCTATGGACGAAATCCTGTCGTCCATCCGGCAGATCATTGCTGATGACGATGCCGCCGGGGTGCCGCGTCGACCCTCCATCCAGGCGGCGCCACCGCCGATGCAGGCCGCACCCGCCCGCCCCATGGCCGATTCGATCGACCGCGACCTCAGCGACATGCTTGACGATATCGAGCCGCTGGCCCTGTCGCCGGCGCAGATCGTCGATGCGGGCGATGACGATGTCGGTGGTTTCAGCTTTGACTCCATCCTGGCCGATACCGCTGTCGACGAGGAGCCCGTTGCTGCCGCGCCGCAGCTGGTCGATCCCGATGATATTGCCTTCGACCTGACCTCCATCGAAGACGAGGAAGAAGAAGAGCTTCCCGCTTTCGATCCGCCGGCTCCCGCTTTCGTGGCCCCCGAGCCGCCGCCGCGCCCGCTGGCCAGCGTCGCCCAGGCCGCGCCGCTCCCCGATCCGACCCTGTCCAGCGACATGGCCGATCAATTGCTCGAGCCCGCCACCCAGGCTGCGGTTCGCAGTTCGATCACCCGGCTGCATGGCCTTGGCCTCGGCAATTCCGGCGCCACCATCGAGTCGCTGATGCGCGACATGCTGCGCCCCATGCTCAAGGAATGGCTGGACGAAAACCTGCCCTCCGTCGTTGAGCGCATGGTCGAAAAAGAAATTTCGCGTATCTCCCGCGGCGAACTCTAGCCGTCCACCCACCGGGTTCACCCTCCCCCTTGCGGGGAGGGAGAGCGAGATAGGACTTAGCTCTTCGCTAAGTCCGTCATCGAGCCGGGAGGGGGTACGAGAGCCCCGGTATCCCGACCAAACCACCCCCACCCTTGATCCCTCCCCGCAAGGGGGAGGGTGTCGACTGCAGCTGCAGTGACCACAATTGCCTCCGCACGTCACCCTCGGGCTTGACCCGAGGGCTCTACACTTCCCGTACCGCAGCAATTGCAACCCCCTCGGGTCAAGCCCGAGGGTGACGATCCGGGTTAAACTTGCGAACGCACCCACCACCGTCATCACCGGGCCTGTCCCGGTGATCCATCTTCCTGCCCCCACTTATCCATCTTATCCCCGCCCCCAATTCCTCCCGCATACTCCCCCTCATCTTCCGGGATACAGGCGGCGCTGCAGCGACCGGTGTCCGGATTGACGGTCGGGAGGGTGGAGGTCGCGCTCCGCCCTGGGCTGCGCGGATGGGGCTTTCTGGCATGGGGCTACGGGTCCATGCTGGGGCTTGCGGTCTGCCTTCCGAGAAAAACCCGACGCCCCGAGGCGATTGCCGTCTCACTATTTTACATTACATCGAGGCGGTCGCCGCCTCGGGGCTCCGCCTGTTTCCAAGCCGACCGGCTGTTGCCGGGCGGGGCATAGCCATGCGTGTGTTCCTGTTGACCGCACCCCGCGCATTTGATTGAAGTCAGCCAACCTATTTGTTCGGCCCGCCAATCCCTTCTCACTTGAGAAGGCTCCCTTGGCTTGTCGCTGCTGTTGCGAGTGATCCATGCTTGAAAAGTCCTATGAGCCCGGCGCCGTCGAGACCCGTATCTATGCCGATTGGCTCAAGGCGAATGCCTTTGCCGCCGGGGCCGGAGCCGCGCCCGGCGCCGAGACTTTCACCATTGTCATCCCGCCGCCCAACGTCACCGGCTCGCTGCATATCGGCCACGCCCTGAACAACACCATTCAGGACATTCTGGTGCGCTTTAACCGGATGCTGAAAAAGGACGTGCTGTGGCAGCCGGGCATGGATCATGCCGGCATCGCCACCCAGATGATCGTCGAGCGCCAGTTGATGGAGCGCCAGCTTCCCGGCCGCCGCGAGATGGGCCGCGAGAAATTCCTTGAGCGCGTCTGGGAATGGAAGGGCGAAAGCGGCGGCACTATTTTCAATCAGTTGCAGCGCCTGGGCGCCTCGGCGGACTTTTCCCGCGAACGCTTCACCATGGGCGAAAACGGCGCGCCGGACGATCAGATGGTCCGTGCCGTCACCAAGGTGTTTGTCGAACTGCACCAGCGCGGCCTGATCTATCGCGCCAAGCGCCTGGTCAATTGGCACCCGGGTCTCGAAACCGCCATCTCCGATCTCGAAGTCGAAAACATCGAGATCAAGGGCCACATGTGGCACCTGCGCTATCCCCTGGCCGATGGCGTCACTTACCAGTTCCCGATCGCGCATGACGAAGAGGGCCAGCCCACCGAGTGGGAAACCCGCGACTACATCATCGTCGCCACCACGCGCCCGGAAACCATGCTCGGCGATAGTGGCATTGCCGTGCATCCCGAAGACGAGCGTTACGCGTCGCTGGTCGGCAAGTTTGTCGACCTGCCGCTGGTCGGTCGCCGCATTCCCATCGTTGCCGACGACTATGCCGATCCGGCGCTCGGCACCGGCGCGGTCAAGATAACCCCGGCCCATGATTTCAACGACTTCGAAGTCGGCGTTCGCAACAATCTCGAGCAGATCAACGTCTTCACCACGCGCGGCGAGATCATCGCCGACGAGTTCATCCCCGCCGCCTATCGCGGCATGGATCGCTTTGCCGCCCGCAAGGCCATCGTCGCCGACCTGACCGCGCTGGCTGAAGAAAACCCGACCCGTGGCCTCGATCACATCGAGGACAAGAAAATCATGGTGCCGCATGACGAGAAGTCCAAACTCGTTGTCATCGAGCCCTTCCTGACCGACCAATGGTGGGTCAAGGCCGACGTGCTGGCCCAGCCCGCCATGGCTGCCGTCCGCGAAGGCCGCACCAAATTCGTGCCCCAGCAATACGAAAACACCTATTTCGCCTGGCTGGAAAACATCAAGCCGTGGTGCATTTCGCGCCAGCTGTGGTGGGGCCATCAAATTCCAGCCTGGTACGGCCCGGATAACCACGCCTTTGTCGCCGCCAGCGAAGCCGAAGCCCAGGCTCAGGCCGACGCGCATTACGGCGCGCCGACGACCATCACCCGCGACGAAGACGTGCTAGACACCTGGTTCTCCTCGGCACTCTGGCCCTTCTCCACTCTGGGCTGGCCTGACGAGACCGCCGAGCTGCGCCGCTACTACCCGACTGACGTGTTGGTCACCGGCTTCGACATCATTTTCTTCTGGGTTGCCAGAATGATGATGATGGGTCTTGAGTTTTTGGATGAAGAGCCGTTCCACACGGTTTACATGCATGCGCTGGTCCGCGACGAAAAGGGCCAGAAGATGAGCAAGACCAAGGGCAACGTCATCGACCCGCTGGAGCTCATCGGCCAGTACGGCGCCGACGCCACCCGCTTCACCCTGGCCGCCATGGCTGCACAGGGCCGCGACCTCAAGCTGTCGCTGCAGCGCGTCGAGGGCTATCGCAACTTCGTCACCAAGATCTGGAACGCCGCACGCTTCCTCGAAATGAACGAGTGCCGCCGCGTCGACGGCTACGATCCCAAGGCCAATACGCTCCCGCTCAACCGCTGGATCGTTGGCGCCACCGCCCGCGCCGCTGCCGCCGTCACCCAGGGCATTGTCGACTACAAGTTCAACGAAGCCTCCAACGCCGCCTATGACTTCGTCTGGGGCACCTTCTGCGACTGGTATGTCGAATTCGCCAAGCCCGTCTTCATGGGCGAAAACGAAGCCGCCAAGGCCGAAACCCGCGCCACCGCTGCCTGGGCGCTGGATCAGATCCTGGCCATCCTGCATCCCTTCATGCCCTTCGTCACCGAAGAGCTGTGGGCGGAAACCGGCAAATTCGGGCCGGCTCGTGAAGCGATGCTGATTCTGAGCCAATGGCCCGATCTGGCCGGCCTCGAAGACCCGGCCGCCGATGCCGAACTGACATGGCTGATCGACGTCATCACCAATGTCCGCTCGGTCCGCAGCGAAATGAACGTGCCCGCCAGCGCCAAGCTGCAAATGGTCGTGGTCGGGGCAGGGGACGAAACCCTGCGCCGTCTCGTCGCCGGCACCTCGCTGATCACCCGGCTGGCTCGCCTTGAGGAAATCTCGCCACAATCGACCGTTCCGGGCGAATCCGCCCAGTTCGTCGTCGGCGAAGCCACCTGGGCCCTGCCGCTGGCCGGCGTCATCGACATCGCCGTCGAAAAGGCCCGCCTCGAAAAGGAAGTCGGCAAGCTCGACGCCGAGATCGCCCAGATCGACAAGAAGCTCGGCAACGAGCAGTTCGTCGCCAAGGCGCCCGAGGAAGTCATCGAAGAGCAAAAAGCCCGCCGCGACGCCGCCATCGAACGCCGCCACCACATCACCGAAGCCCTCAAGCGCCTGAGCTGACGGGCACCATCTAGCCCGGCCCACCAAACGATACCTCCCCCTTGATGGGGGAGGCTACGAGGGGGTGACGGAGAGCCCCGATAGCAGGGGCCTCCCCTCCCACCACCCATATGTGACGATTCCGCAACAGCCCGTATGAATCGATTTCACTGCCCCCTGCGGCAACCATTTGGCGATGTTTGTCGCCACAATCTCCCCATACACGAGACGGTGTAGGCATCTGGGGGCGGATGACTGCAAGCGATGCGGAGGAATCCGTGTTCTTGCGCGTTTTTCTCCCTTTGAGGCCGCAACCCGGCCGCGACGATCCAGCCCGATTCTGCTTTGTGGCAGGCAAGGGCTCGGTTTTGCGCCGGTTTGACGGTGAAACGACGATGAGACCGGTAGCGCCTGCCAAGGCAATACCTTCCGAGCGCCACGCGCTCGGCCGAATGCGGTCACAAACGGAGTTTACCAAATTGTTAACACTCGCTTTCCCTGCCCGATGCAGGGGCTAGATTGGGCACAAGATTTGGCAGCGTCGCCGTTTTGGCTGGCGCGCGCAGTGGAGCCGAAACACCGGCTTCGGGAACATGGCTCGCCAATCGCCCGGCGAGCAAAAGGAGTATGATGCGGACCGTTAGGGACCACTCCCTGATTTCCGTGACCACGGCAGCGTTTCTCGCCATTGCGGCGTCGATCCTGCCCGTGCACGCCCAGACCGCTGCTGATGCTGCGCTCAACATGGCCAACATGTTGGACGGGGCAGGGGGCGGTATTTCGGGTGATGATCTGCTGGCGGCGCTCGAAAATGCCGCCGACGCCGGTCAGCCGATGGCCATGTGGCAGCTGGGCACGATGTATGAGAATGGCGAAGGCGTCGACCGTGACCCGGTCAAGGCCTTTGGCTATTTCGCCCAGATTGCCAACCAGCATGCCGATGCCGCGCCCAAGGGCGTCGAGGCCGATATTGTGGCGCAATCCTTCGTCAAGGTTGGCGATTATTACCGTCAGGGCCTGCCCGGCGCCGGCATCCCCGTCGATGCCGAACGCTCGCACGCTCTGCTGCTGCATGCCGCCACCTATTTCGGCGATGCCGATGCCCAGTATCGCGTTGGCCTGCTCTACACCCGCGCCGACGAAATGGGCATCAACCCACTGCAAAGCGCCCGCTGGTTCTCGCTGGCCGCCCGTAAGGGCCATTGCCCGGCCCAGGCCCATCTCGGCGATATGCTGTTCAACGGCGTTGACGGCATTGAAGCCCAGCCGGTGGAAGGCCTGATGTGGCTGGCCATCGCCCAGCAGCGCTGTGCCGGCACCGGTGATGCGGCCTGGATCGACGAGATGTTCAACCGCGCCGTCTCCCACGCCACCCCCGAGCAGAACACCGAAGCCCTCGCCCTCGCCGACAGCATCGCCCCGCAATTCGCCGGCTTCTAAGCTTCCCGCCGATCAGCCGCGGGAAACTAAAACGCGAACTGCCCTTCCACCGGCACGTGGTCGCTCGGCTTGTCCCAGCCGCGCACATCCTTATGCACCGTCACATCCTGCAGCCGGTCGGCCGCCTGTGGCGACAGCATCAGATGGTCGATACGGATGCCGGCATTGCGCCGCCAGGCGCCCGCCTGGAAGTCCCAGAATGTATAGGACGGTTCGGCCGTGGTCGCCCGCAACGCATCGGTCAGCCCCAGATGGCTCAGGGTACGCCAGCGTTCCAGACTCTCCGGTCGGAACAGGGCGTCGCCCCACCACGCCTTGGGATCATGCGCATCAATTGGCTCGGGAATGAGGTTGAAGTCGCCCAGCAACACAAAGGGTTCTTCCAGCGCCAGCCGTTCGGCGACAAAGGCCTCCAGCCGCCGCATCCAGCCCAGCTTATAGGGGAATTTTTCGGTATCCACCGGGTTACCATTGGGCAGGTAAATCCCGCAAACCCGCACCACGCCGCTCTCCACCGAGAACACGCCCTCGATCAGCCGCGCCTGCTCGTCTGCATCGTCGCCCGGCAAGCCGCGCGTCACTTCGTCAAACGGCAGCAGCGACAGGATGGCGACGCCATTCCAGCTCTTCTGGCCATGCGTTTCCAGATTATAGCCCAGCGCCTCGATCTCGGCCCGCGGGAACGCTTCGTCGATCGATTTGATCTCCTGCAGCACCACGATGTCGGGCTTTTCTTCTTCCAGCCAGCGCAGCAGCACTTCCAACCGGGCCTTGATGCCGTTGATATTCCAGGTGGCGATGCGCATGGGAGAACTCCGAACTAGGGGCGGCGAACAAAATCGGCATAGAGCGCATCGCGAACGTCGCGGGGATAGCGCCCGGTGCAGCCTTCGAGCGCCGTATTGCTCATGGAGATCATTATAAACCCGTTGGCCGGATCAACCAGCCAGGAATGGCCATAGACCCCGCCCCAATTGACGCTTCCCACCGCTTCCGGTGTTTCCGCCGCCACAGGATCGGCCACAATGGCTCCCAGATAGCCAAAACGTCGCCCGGCATCGCGGGGCAGCTCGCCGATCTGGTTACTCATCGCCGCCGTCAGCAGTTCGCTGCCGATGATTCCCTGCCCACCGCTGCGCAATCCCTCCAGCAGCAGCAGAAAATCACTGGCCGTACTGGCCATGCCCGCGCCGCCCGATTGGAACGCCTTGGGATTGAAGATGCGGTTCGGCGCGAAAATCTTCTCGTCGCCATTTGCATCGCGAATCGAGTGTCGCGCCGTCATGCGCGCCGGCTCCGGCGCGTCGTCGCCATAGGGCACGGCCAGCCGCTCGACGTCGCCTACCGAAAAATTACTGTCACTCATGCCCAGCGGGCCGGTCACATAGTGGCGCACCGCATCGGCCAGTGTCGTGCCATGCACCTTGGCCAGCACCGCGCCCAGCACATCGGTGGCTGTGGAATAATTCCACGCCGTACCGGGGGCGAACAGCAACGGCTGGCGGGCCAGGCGGGTGAAATTGGCTTCGTGGTCAAGATCGGTATCCTGCAGGCCGGTGGTGAGCTCCGGGTCGCCCCGATAGCCATAGCCGAGCCCGGCCGTATGGGTCAGCAAGTGACGGACGCGGATATCGCCGAAGCTGCCGTCGGGCGAGCGTGGGGTGAAATAGGGCAGGTGGCTCGATACCGCATCGTCAAGCTGCAGCAGGCTCCGCTCGATCATCGCCAGCGCCGTCATCGCCACAATGGGCTTGGTCAGCGACGCCAGTCGATAGATAGCGTTCTTGGGCATAGGGATGCCGGCTTCGCGGTCAAAATGCCCCGCCGCCCGGTGATAGATCACCTTGCCGTGCTGGGTTGCCAGCACTTCCATGCCGACGATTTTCTTGTTGGCTAAAGCGGCATCGATAACGCTGTCGACCGACTGAGACATGGCAAAACTCCCTCGCGGAAACTTATGCGAAGTCTCGGTCGAACCAGCAAGAGGCTAGACGGCGAAGCTGGTGCCGCAGCCGCAAGAGGCCACCACATTGGGGTTCTTGATCTGGAAGGACTGGCCGATCAGATCATCGACATAGTCGATTTCCGCCCCGCCCATGAACTCCAGGCTCATCGAATCGATCAGCACCACGGCGTCGCCCTTGCTCAAAACGATGTCGTCGCCCGCCGGCTTTTCCTGTACGAGGTTGTATTCATACTGAAACCCGGAGCAGCCGCCCCCCGCCACCGAGATGCGCAGCACCGTCCCTTCGGGCTCTTTCGCAAGAATGCGCGAAACGCGCTTGGCGGCGCGGTCGGTCAAAACGACTTGGGGGGAGGCAAGGGCGGTGGCGGTCATTCTCAGGTCCTAGCCGTAATGTCATAACGGTCAGGCTAAAATAGTAACTCTTGCCGAAAATGAAAAGGGCCTTGTCAGCACCGATGAGCGATACCGCCCCCTACGCCAGTAAACCTGCACTGTCGCTCGGCCGTCTCTACGGCGCCGGCCCGAGCCCAACCCGCTCCGAATATCAGCGCGACCGCGACCGCATCATCCATTCCACCGCCTTCCGGCGGCTGCAGCACAAGACCCAGGTGTTCCTGCATCACGAGGGCCGCCATTTCCGCAATCGACTGACCCATACGCTCGAAGTCAGCCAGATGGCCCGCTCCATGGCCCGCGCCCTGCGCCTGGATGAGGATCTGGCCGAGGCCATCGCGCTGTCGCATGATCTGGGCCACACGCCGTTCGGCCATGCCGGCGAGCGCGCGCTGCACCGCGCCATGGCGCCCTATGGTGGCTTTGATCACAATATCCAGGCCATGCGCGTCGTCACCCGGCTGGAGAACCGCTATGCCGAGCATGACGGGCTCAATCTCACCTGGGAGACGCTGGAGGGCATTCTCAAGCACAACGGCCCGCTGATCCATGTCGACGGCACGCCCTGTGGCCGCTACGCCGCCGAGGGCCTGCCCAGCGGCCTCGACGACATTCCTGCTATCGCCGATCTGCGCCTCGCCAGCCACGCCTCGCTCGAAGCCCAGATTGCCGCCATTGCCGACGATGTGGCCTATAACGCCCACGATATCGACGATGCCCTGCGCGCCGGCCTCATCGTGCTGCCGGATCTGGCTGATGTAGCTTTGGCCGGTCCCATCGTGCGCGAGGTGCTGACTCGCTATCCCGATATTGAGCCCAACCGGCAGGCTCACGAGGTCCAGCGCCGCCTGATCACCAGCGCCATCGAAGACGTGATCGCCACCACAACAGCCAATATCGCCGCCGCCGGTGTCACCTCGGCCGAAGAAGTGCGCACGGCCGGCAAAACCCTCGTCACCTTCTCCTCCGATACTGCGGCGGCCGAACGCGGCCTTAAATCCTTCCTTTTCGAGCGCGTCTATCGCCACGAAGCCGTCATGGTCCCGGTACGCGAAAGCGAGGCGGTGATCGAACGCCTCTTCGCCCGCTACATGGAGCAGGCCGACATGCAGGGCCGCTGGGGCGACGCCGGCCAGGCGGTCACTGGCGCCGCCCGCGCCCGCATCGTGGCCGATTTTATTGCTGGCATGACCGACCCTTATGCCCTCGATGAATATGCGCGCCTGTTTGACGCTCGCCCGGAATTCCGTTAACCCCGGCCCACCCTAGCCTTCAGGTATGTCATGGACGTTTTTGCTCTATTTTCCGCGCGCGTCGCCAATGCGATGCAGGTTCTCTACCCCGAAGTCGGCGCCGACCTGCTGGCCCGCATCGTGGTCGAGCCCCCGCGCGATTCCGCCCATGGTGACCTGTCCACCAACGCCGCCATGGTCGTGGCCAAGCCGCTGGGCAAAAATCCCCGCGAAATCGCCACCACCCTGATCGAACATTTCCGTCACGATGCCGACGTGATCTCCGTCGAAATCGCCGGCCCCGGCTTTATCAATTTCCGTCTGGCCAACCCGATCTGGCACCAGGTGCTGCGCTCTGTCGGCCAGCTCGGCGCTGATTATGGTCGCTCGACGCTCGGGCAGGGCGAGCCGGTCAATATCGAATATGTCTCGGCCAATCCCACCGGCCCGATGCATGTCGGCCATACGCGCGGCGCCGTCTTTGGCGACACGCTCGCCTCCCTCATGGCCTATTCCGGCTTTGAGGTGACCCGCGAATACTACATCAATGACGCCGGCAGCCAGATCGACACGCTCGCCAATTCCACCCTGCTGCGCTACCGTCAGGCGCTGGGCGAAACCATCGAAATCCCGCCCGGCTTCTATCCCGGCGATTACCTGATCCCGGTTGGGCAGGCGCTCAAGGACGAATTCGGCGATACGCTGCTGACGAAGCCGGCCGGCGAGGCATTGGCCCTCGTCAAGGAGCGGGTGCTGGTCGCCATGCTCGAGCTGATCAAGGCCGATCTGGCGCGCCTGGGCATCCACCATGACGTGTTCTTCTCGGAGCGTCAGCTGCACGGGCAGGGGGGCGATATCGAGCTCACGCTGGCCTGGCTGCGCGAGCAGGGCATGGTCTATGAAGGCCGCCTCGAAGCCCCAAAGGGCAAGACGCCCGAAGAGTGGGAAGATCGCGAGCAGACGCTGTTCCGCGCCTCGGACTATGGCGACGATACCGATCGGGCGCTGATCAAGTCGGACGGCTCCTACACTTATTTCGCGGCTGACATCGCCTATCACCGCAACAAGTTCTTGCGCGGCTTCAAGCACATGATCAACGTGCTCGGCGCCGATCACTCGGGCTATGTGAAGCGCCTGCAGGCGGCCACCAAGGCCGTCTCGCTTAATGCCGCCGATATGGATGTGCGCATCTGTCAGCTGGTCCGCCTGCTCAAGAACGGCGAGCCGTTCAAGATGAGCAAGCGCTCCGGCGATCTGGTGACCCTGGCCGACGTGGTCGAGGAAGTCGGCGCCGACGCCACCCGTTTCATGCTGATGTATCGGCGTAATGACGCGGCGATGGATTTCGATTTTGCTGTGGTCAAGGAGCAGACCAAGGACAATCCGGTATTCTACGTTCAGTATGCCCATGCCCGGGCCTATTCCATCTTCAAGACTGCCGCGCGTGATCTGCCGGCGCTCGATTTCTCCCCGGCAGCATTGGCTGCTGCCGAAATCGATCGCCTCGTTACCCCGGCCGAACTTGACCTGGTACGCGTGCTGGCCGCCTGGCCGCGCACCGTCACTGCGGCCGCAATTGCCCATGAACCGCACCGCATTGCCTTCTATGTTCATGAGCTGGCGGCGGCTCTCCACGGCTTCTGGGCCAAGGGTAAGGATGACCCGCAGTTACGGTTTGTTAACGTTGACGACCCAAAGCTGACTTTGGCTCGACTCGCGCTAGTCGACGCTGTGCGCCAGGTAATCGTGAACGCACTTGCTATTCTGGGCGTCTCGGCGCCTGAGGAGCTTTCATAATTCGGGCGTATTACTATGATGACTCCCGGCACAATGCCCCTGTTTGGGCGCCGTAGTCGCAATCTAGAGGGCGCTGCTTGATGACAGCGAAAACGCAGCCGATGGCCGGACAACCCGACGCCGCCGACGATCTGATCGCCGAGCTGGCCAAACTCATGGCAGAGGATGCCCGCCCCGGCGAACGCCCAGCGGCAGCGCCGTCGTTTTCGGTCCGTATTCCCGGCGGCGACGATGCACCCAAGCCGACTCCGCCGCCGCGTTTTGATTTTGAACGCCCGGCAGTGACGCCGCCTGCCGCGGAGCCGCCTGCGCCGCGCGTTGCCGAAACAAGTGTCCGGCCCGATCCCGTGGTCGAGACGCCAGAGCCTTTCCATTTCGACTTTGACCTTGGTGGCTCCAAGCCGGTTGTCGCACCGACGCCGAGGCCGACGCCGCCTGCACCGGCAGCTGCGCCTGTAGCGCCGCCCGAAGCGCAGGACCACGACAGCATTGCCGATCTTATCGCGGCCGAGCTGTCGGCTGATCCGCATCCTGCCGCACCGGCACCCGTCAAGCCTGCCGAACCGGCCCCTGTACCGCAACCCGCCATGAGCCGGGCCAGCAGTACCGATTTTGGCGGGCAGGGGGCATCGCCTGCTCCAATCCCGCATCCGGTTCAGCCGCAGGCTGCCCCGAAAGCTGAAGCGGCACCCGAGCAGGACCGCTTCAAGGTGGCCCCGGTATTTGGGCTCGCCACAAGGACCGCGCCAGTGGCGCCGCCGGTCACCCCCGTCGTCGCCGAACCCGCCCCCGTGGCGCCGGTTCGCGCCGCCGCTCCGATCGAGCCCAGCGTTGCGTCGGCACCGGCCGCACCGCTGTCGCCGGATGATGATCTGGGCCGCGATCCGATCGACGAGATCGAAAATCTCATCGGCCGCGCCATGCGGGTCGAGTTCGACAAACCGGCCGCGCCGGTTGCCGAAGAGCGGCCAGCGCCGAGCCCGGCGCTACGCAGCCTGGCCACCCCTACAATTCCCGCCACACCAGCCTATAACGCAGCCAGCGCTGCGCGCTCGCTGTCTGGCGCCGATGAAGCCATCATGGCCGCCGCCCAGGCGACCGGTGCCGAAATCGGTTGGGTTGACGCCCCCGAAGTCGACGAGCCTGCGCCCATCGCTGCCAGGCGTCAGCGCGCGCCGCGCGCCCTGGGTATCAGCCGGGCTGCCGCTGGCCCGCTGGTTGCGGTAACGCTGCTTTTGGCCGCTGGATTCGGGCTCTATTGGGTGCTCGGCCTTGGCCGCGATGCCGGTCCTGCGCCGCTGCTCACTGCCGATGCCACTCCGTCCAAGGAAACCCCGGCTGCTCCGGCCGAGGCTGAAGCGTCGCAATCGATCGTGTTCAACGAGATCAATGGCGTGGTCCCTGGGGCCGAAGAACAACTCGTCTCCCGCGATCAGGCCGACGTCAACGAGGTCACCCAGACTCCGCCCACGGCTGATGTCAGCGAAGAAGGCCTCGCCAATCGCAAGGTGCGCACCGTTACCGTGCGCCCCGATGGCACCATTGTCAGTGGCGACGATAGCGTGGCCGGCAGCACGATTTTGCCGGTGGCGCGCCCCAACGTTCCCGAAGTGCCCGGCGCCGAACCCGTCAGCCCTGAGCTGCTGGCCACGCCTGCTCCAGCCCCGGCTGCGACACCCGCGCCGACGCCAGCACCAGCACCAGCCGCCACAGTGGTTCCGGTGACGCCCGGCTCCACCGTTCCGGCCGTCGATCTGGCCGGCAATCCGGTCGCGGGCAAGACTGCACCCGTGCCGCGTCTGCGCCCGTCCGGGCTGGTGGCGCAGGCCGCCGCGCCGACCTCGCCGATCAACGCCGTGGTCGATAGTCCGGTGTCCACCGGCAACACCCTGCCGCCGCCGCCCGCGGCGTCGCAGCTGTCGGCTCCACCCGCTGCGGCCATTCCGCAGGCTGTCGAAGTCAACGCCTTGCCCAATGATGCACCGGCCTATGTCCAGCTGGCCTCCCAGCGCAGCGAAGCCGAGGCCCGCGCCAGCGCCCAGGCCATGGTCAACCGCTTCGGTCCGCTCTTCGGCGGCGCCAATATGGAAGTCCAGCGCGTCGATCTCGGCGCCAAGGGGATCTATTACCGTGTCCGCGTGCCCGCCAATTCCCTGCAGGACGCCAACACGATCTGCACCAACGTCAAAGCCGCCGGCGGCGACTGCTTCACCATGTAGTCGCCGGCCTCCGGGCCGGGGCTTGCCCACCCTATCGCCGCTTGACGCGCCCGGACCGAGCGGCCAAGGATGACGCAATTGTCCTGCAGCGCGGCCCTGAATTCATGACGACTGCCCAGACCGACTGGTTTGACACGCCCGCCCCACCGGCGGACGAGGATGTCATGTATGTCGATGTCGACGGCTATGAAGGCCCGCTCGACCTGCTGCTTGATCTTGCCCGCCGTCAGAAGGTCGATCTGGCGTCCATTTCCGTGCTGGCTCTGGCCGAGCAATATCTGGCTTTCATCGAAACCGTGCGCGAGAAACGCATCGAGGTCGCCGCCGATTATCTGGTGATGGCCGCCTGGCTGGCCTATCTCAAGAGCCGCCTGATGGTGCCGCAGGCCCCGTCGGACGATGAGCCGTCCGGTGAAATGCTGGCCGCCATGCTGCAATTCCGGTTGAAGCGCCTCGAAGCCATGCGCCGCGCCGCCAGCCAGCTGATGAACCGGCCCCGGCTTGGCTTCCAGATCTATGCCCGCGGCATGCCCGAGCCGATCCAGATCCGGCGTACCAGCCTGTGGGAAGCCTCGCTCTACGATGTGCTCAAAGCCTATTCCACCCAGCGCGAACGCGGCGTCTCCACCGACTATTCCCCCATTCAGCGCACCGTCTGGTCGCTGCAGGAGGCACGGGACATCCTCCAGCGCCTGATCGGCGATAGTTTTGAGTGGGTGTCGATGGATTCCTATCTGGCCGAATATCTCGCCATGCCGGCCGAGCGCGCCACCATCCGCGCCTCGAGCTTTGCCTCGAGCCTCGAACTGGTTCGCCTCGGCCAGATCGATTTGCGCCAGACCGAGACCTTTGGCCCGCTCTTCATGCGCCGCCGCAAGGCCGACCAGCAATGACCGACCCGATTGATGAGCCCAACCAGGTGCTTGAGCGCCATCTCCGCGTGCTTGAAGCGCTGCTTTTTGCCGCGAGTGAGCCGCTCGATGCCAACAGCCTGCGAGCCTATGTAGGGCCCGAAGCGAACATTGCGGCCCTGCTGCTGACGCTGCAGCAGCGCTATGCCGGGCGGGGAGTGAACCTGGTGCGACGCGCCGATAAATGGGCCTTTCGCACCGCCGAAGACCTCGGCTTTCTGCTGCGCCGCGACGAGCAGGAGACGCGTCCGCTCTCCCGTGCGGCGCTCGAAACCCTCTCCATCATCGCCTACCACCAGCCCACCACCCGCGCCGAGATCGAGGAAGTCCGCGGCGTTGCCACCGGCAAGGGCACCATTGACCTGCTTCTGGAAGCCGGCTGGATTCGCCTGCGCGGTCGTCGTCGCACGCCCGGTCGCCCGGTAACCTACGGCACCACCGACGCTTTTCTCGATCACTTCGGTTTGGAAAGCCTTGGCGATCTGCCCGGTCTCGACGAATTGAAGGGTTCTGGCCTGCTTTCCGGCCGCCTGCCGCCCAATATGCAGATCCCGCTTCCCTTCGACGGTGCGCTGCGCGATGACGAAGACCCGCTCGACCCCGACGATGCCGGCGGCGACGAGGAGCAGGACTGATGGCTGAAAAATCCAGTTCGGACTGGGGCTTGCGCGGCACCACCGGCGTCAGCTTCGCCGCCACCTTGGAGTTCGACGCCGTCGATGTCCGGCTCGGGGGCAGGGTGGTGCTCGACCGCTTCAGCCTGACCCTGAAACCCGGCGAAATCGTCTGCCTGCTCGGCGAATCGGGCTCCGGCAAATCCACCGCCTTGCGCGTTGCTGCCGGCATCCAGCCCATTCATGGCGGCGCCGTCCGCATCAATGGTAGCACCGTCTCGGCCCCCGGCGTCACCACGCCGCCGGATCGCCGCGGTATCGGGTTGATGTTTCAAGACTTTGCGCTATTCCCGCATTTGAGCGTCCTGCACAATGTCCTGTTCGGCCTGCGCAAGCTCGGGCGCGTCGCTGCGCTGGCCCAGGCCCGCGCTGCCCTGCGCCGGGTGGGGCTGGCCGACCGCGAGGCCGACTTCCCCCATATGCTCTCCGGCGGCCAGCAACAGCGCCTGGCGCTGGCCCGCAGCGTCGCTCCGCGCCCCGGCGTGCTGCTGCTCGACGAACCCTTCTCCAGCCTCGACGCCCGCCTGCGCGAGACCGTCCGCGAGGAAACCCTTGCCGTGCTGCGGGAAACCCACGTCACCAGCCTGATCGTCACCCATGACCCCGAAGAGGCCATGGTGCTGGGCGACCGGGTTGCGCTGCTGCGCCATGGCCGCATCGCCCAGATCGGCACCGCCACCGAAATCTACCGCCATCCCATCGACCTCAGCGCCGCCCGCTTCTTCTCGCCGCTCAGCGAGATCGACAGCGTGGTGTCCGGCGGCCGCGTTTCGACCCCGCTGGGCTCCGTGCCGGCGCCGGGTCTGACCGATGGGGCTGCGGTCACGGTTGCCATTCGGCCCGCCGGCGGCGTGTCCATGGCGGCGCGTGGCACGGGCACGCTGGGCCGCATCGTCGGCAAGCGCGATGCCATTGGCATTGATATCTGCGAGCTGATGGTCGATGGCCTGGACACCCCGTTGGGCCTGCGCCAGCCATCAGATGCCGAACTAGTTGTGGGCCAGGACGTCTTCGTGACGCTTAATCCCGAGCACGTTCTTGTGTTTGCCCGCGATTGAACCTATTTCTGACCCATCTATCGCGTGTAACGCGCATAAACGAATTCTAGGGAGACTAAAATGCACGCGCCAGGAATTTGGGGCATTCTCGTTGTCGCCGTTGTTGTGATCCTGCTGTTTGGTCGCGGGAAGATTTCCGGCATGATGGGTGAAGTTGCTTCGGGCATCAAAGCCTTCCAGAAGGGCATGAAGGACGACGACAAGCCGGTGGAGCAGGTTACCACCACCGCTGACGCCACCCTTCGCGAGACCGAGAAGAAGGACGTCTAAGGACGCTTCTGCCGGCCGCGCCGTTGCTGTGTAAGGATTAGAACTATGCTCGGCTTGGGCTGGACAGAGATGCTGGTGATCGGCGTTGTTGCGCTGATTGTCATCGGGCCTAAGGACTTGCCGGTGGTGATGAACCGCGTCGGCAAGATCGTCGGGCAGATCAGGCGCATGGGCAACGACTTCCAGCGTGAGATCAACAAGACGACCGGAATGGACGAGGTGCGCAATCTGCGCAACTCGATCACCGCGCCGCTCAAGAAGACCTCCGACGAAATTCGCAAGGAGTTCAACGCCATGACGCCGACGGGGCCAAAGCCCAGCGGCGTCATCAAGCCGACTGATCCCAAGGCGGAAAGCGTCGTCGATGAGATCAAGGCCGCCGCTGGCATGACGCCGCCCAAGACGGCGGATCAGGTCGCCGCCGAATCCGGCTTCAAGTCCGCCGCCACGACGCCCAAGGCGCCCGTGGCCGCTCCGGCCAAGAAAGTCGTGGCCAAGAAGGCTCCGGTGAAGGCCAAGGCCGCCCCGACCCGCCCGGTGATCACCACTGAACTCGCTCCGCTGGAAAGCCCGGCACCGGCTGATAAGCCGGTGAAGAAGCCTGCCGCCAAGAAGACCGCGACGGCCAAGCCTGCGGCAGCGGCAAAGCCGGCCAAGGCCGTGGAGGCTGAACCAGCCGTTGCCAAGCCCGCGCCCAAGAAACGCGCCGCCGCCAAGCCGAAGGCAGCTCCTGTCGAAGCCGCCAAGGCTGGGGACGTATAAATTATGGCCGACACCAAGCAGATCGAAGACAAGAGCAAGACTGCCGAAGACGAACTCGCCGGCAGCGAGGCTCCGCTGCTCGAGCACCTGGTCGAGCTGCGCAAGCGGCTGATCTATTCGGCGGTGACCATCGTCGCGCTGATGGCCTTCTGTTTCATTTTCGCCAGCACCATCTATGACTGGCTGCTGATCCCCTACAAGCACTCCGTGCCAGGCGCGAACCTGATCTTCACCGCGCCGCAGGAGCTGTTTTTTACCTATCTGAACGTCGCATTGTTCGGGGCGGTCTTCCTTGGCTTTCCCATGGTGGCCAGCCAGATTTACATGTTCGTGGCACCCGGGCTCTACAAGCATGAGCGTAAAGCGTTCATCCCCTACCTCATTGCCACACCGATCTTTTTCGTAGCCGGCGCGGCCCTGGTCTATTTCGTCGTGCTGCCGATGGCGCTGAGCTTCTTTGCCGGCATGCAGACCGCCGATATCGAGATGCTGACCAGCGTCAGCGAATATCTCGGCCTCGCCATGCTGCTGATCCTGGCCTTCGGCGTCTGCTTCCAGCTGCCGGTGGTGTTGACGCTGCTGGCCCAGATCGATCTCGTGCATGTCGACATGCTCCAGAAGGGCCGTCGCTACGCCATCGTCGGCATTCTGATTTTCGCGGCTTTCATCACCCCGCCTGATCCGATCTCCCAGATCGGCTTGGCCGTGCCGATGTATCTGCTCTACGAACTTTCGATCCTGTCGGTTCGCATGGTCGAAAAGCGCCGTGCTGCCAAGCTGGCGGCACAGGAAGCCGAGCTGTCCAAATCATCATCTGAATAGTCGCCAAGGGCCTCATGGTTGGCGCGGCCAGCCGTGGGGTCTTGCTGCGCCGTTCGGTGGCATTGGCGCTTTGGGGATTGCCGGGCGTCCCTGACGACCTTAGACAAACTCACAAATCAGTGCATTTATAGCAGTTTACCAACCAAGAGGCGGGCGACGACCCGTAGCAATCGATGTTCGATATCAAGTGGATCAGAGCCAACGCCGAAGCCTTCGATGCTGCCGTTTCGCGGCGCAAGGGCGTCTCCGTGCGTTCCGCCGATCTGCTGGCCATCGATGACAAGCGTCGCGACATCATCGCCCGCCTGAACGAAGCGCAGGAGAAGCGCAATGCGCTCTCCAAGCAGATCGGCCAGGCCAAAGCGCAGAAGGATGAGGCCAAGGCCGCCGAACTGATGGCCGAAGTTGCTGGCCTCAAGGACTTCATTCCCCAGGGCGAAGCCGACGAGCGCGCCATCGAACTCGAACTGCGCAATGCCCTCTCGGTCATTCCCAACCTCGTCTTCGAAGACGTGCCGGACGGCACCGACGAATCCGGCAATGTCGAATATTTCGGCCGCAACGGCACGCCCGAGACCGCCGCCCAAGCCCGTGCCCCCCGGCCCAGCTTCTCGTTCGCTCCCAAGGAGCATTACGAGATCGGCGAAGCCATGGGGCAGATGGACTTTGAGGTCGCCGCCAAGCTTTCCGGCAGCCGCTTTGTCGTGCTGAAGGGGCAGGTGGCTCGCCTCGAACGCGCTCTCGGCCAGTTCATGCTCGATCTGCATACGACCGAGCATGGCTACACCGAAGTGCAGCCGCCACTGCTGGTGAAGGACGACGCGCTGTTCGGGACTAATCAGTTGCCGAAATTCGAGGACGACCTGTTCTTCACCCCGCACGGCGAATCGCGGTTGGCGCTGATCCCGACGGCCGAAGTGCCGCTGACAAATTTCGTCCGCGAATCCATTCTTGCCGAGGAAGAACTGCCGCTGCGCCTCACCGCACTCACCCCCTGTTTCCGCTCGGAAGCCGGTTCGGCCGGTCGCGATACGCGCGGCATGCTGCGCCAGCACCAGTTCAACAAGGTGGAAATGGTGTCGATCACCACGCCGGAAACTTCGGTGGACGAGCATGAGCGCATGCTGGCTTGCGCTGAGACGGTGCTGCAGCGTCTGGGCCTGCATTATCGGGTGATGGATCTGTGCACCGGCGATATCGGCTTCGGCGCCAAGCGGACCTATGATCTGGAAGTCTGGCTCCCGGGTCAGGACACCTATCGCGAAATCTCCTCGGTCTCGGTCTGCGGCGATTTCCAGGCGCGGCGCATGGATGCGCGCTATCGCCCCGCCGGCGAGAAGCAGGCACCGCGCTTTGTCCATACGCTCAATGGTTCGGGCACGGCTGTCGGGCGCTGCCTCATCGCTGTGTTGGAGAACTACCAGCAGGAAGACGGCTCGGTCCGCGTGCCTGACGTGCTGCAGCCCTATATGGGCGGCCTCACCTCCATCGGCGGCCGGGCATGAGCCTGCGCATCCTCATCACCAATGATGATGGTGTGGATGCGCCTGGCATCGCCATCATGGCCGATATCGCCCGGACGCTGAGCGATGATATCTGGATCGTGGCGCCCGATGGCAACCAGTCAGGGGCAGGGCACCGCTTCACCCTTGGCCGCGAGTTGCATTTCGACCAGCGCGATGAGCGGACATTTGCCGTGGTCGGCGGCTCGCCGGCTGACTGTGTCGTTGCCGGCATGACCCATCTGCTGGGCGATCGCCCGGCTGATGTGGTGCTGTCCGGGGTCAATGCCGGGCAGAATCTGGGCGATATCATCAACTGCTCAGGCACGGCGGCCGGCGCGCGGGAAGGGGCCCTGCAGGGCGCCATTGGCATCGCTATGAGCCAGGGCATGAATTACGAGGTCAGCCGCGAGGTGGATTGGTCCAACTCCATCCGCCACGGGGCTGCCGCTGCCCGCTCGATCATTGCCGCCGCCCAAGGGCGCGAGCACTATTACAACGTCAATTTCCCGTTCTGCGATCCCGATGAGACCAAGGGCATCGCCGTGGCCCCGCATCAGCGCTTTTCGCGCTCGCCGTTCCGCTATTATCCCAGCGACAATGACGGCAAATTCTTCATCGCCATCCCCGAAACCCCGATGCCGCTCGACCGCTCGGCCGACTTCGAAATCATGCGCCGCGACGGCTATGTAACGGTAACGCCGATGCTGCTGCAGCAAACCGATGCGGCGCTGGTGGAACGAATGCGGGGCATGTTGACGCTTTAGGGCGTCGGCGCGCGGCAACCACAATAATTTGCATGAATAAGAGGGCATGACTCATCATGGCTGACCACATTCGGATCGCCATCGCCGGCCACGGCAACCTCGGACGCGGCGTCGAAGCCGCCATGCCAAAAAATCCCGATATGCGACTGGTGGGCATCTATACCCGCCGGGCGCCCGAGACGATCAGCCCGCTACAGGCCGACACACCAGTGTTTGCCATGGCCGATCTCGCCGGTCATGCCGACCAGATCGACGTGTTGATTCTGTGCGGCGGCTCCAAGGACGACTTGCCAAAGCAGGGGCCTGAACTGGCGGCGTTGTTCAACACCGTCGACAGCTTCGACACCCACGCCCGCATTCCCGACTATTTTGCTGCGGTCGATGCCCCGGCGCTGGCCAATCACAAGACGGCGCTGATCTCGGTGGGCTGGGACCCCGGCCTGTTCTCCATCAATCGGGTGATCGGCGAAGCACTGCTGCCCGATGGTGCGACCTATACCTTCTGGGGGGACGGGTTGAGCCAGGGGCATTCCGATGCGGTGCGCCGCGTGCCCGGTGTGGCCAATGGCGTGCAATATACCCGTCCGGTGCAACAGGCCGTCGATCTGGTGCGCAGCGCGTCACGTCCGACGCTAACCACCCGCGAGAAGCATCGGCGCGAATGCTTCGTGGTGCTGGAGGCGGGGGCTGATGCCGAGGCGGTGCGAACCGCCATCACCACCATGCCGCATTATTTCGATGAATATGACACCACGGTCAATTTCATCACCGCCGAGGAATTGCGCCGCGACCACCAGGCGATGCCGCATGGCGGCTTCGTCATTCGCAGCGGCAACACCTCCGAGGCCAATGCCCAGGTGGTGGAATATAGCCTCAAGCTCGACAGCAATCCCGAATTTACCGCCAGCGTGCTGGTGGCCTATGCCAGGGCGACGCATCGTTTGCAGCAGATGGGCCAGTATGGCGCCAAGACGGTGTTCGACGTAGCGCCGGGGCTGTTGTCGGCCAAGAGCGCGGCGCAGTTGCGGGCCGAACAGCTCTAGGCAGTCCGGACGTTCAAAAGTTGGCACTATAAGGGCCATTCGACCCGCCGGGGATATCCGGCGGGTTTTTGCGTTTCAGCAGGTGCCGGTGGGGCTAGCGCGGCCCCTTCGTTCTTAACCTTACCCAATCCAGAATCCGGCCGTCACGAATTTGCTCAAATCGCATCGGCCTTAAACTCGTCTTTACCTTACCGGCTTAGTTTCAAACTTGTGTTGAGTACCTGCGTACGAGTGTAGCTGATGAGTATCCGCGTATCCCGCCGGGCGCCCAAAGGTGCCGTTGCAATGGTTGGCCTAATCGCGGCCGCCGTTGCGCTTTCCGGGTGTTCCAGTCTCGGTAGTCGGGCCTTTAGCGATCCCGTGACCACTGGCTCCGTGCAGCAAAGTGCTCCCGCCAGCTTTGGCCAGCCGATGCCCTCGAGCCTGGGTGCCCCCCAGAATATGATGGCCGAAAGCCCGTTTCTGCCCCCGGCCAATGTCGGTGGTGGCGGTTTCAACAGTCAGCCGACGGCCGTCCAGCCTGCCTGGAACCAGCCGCAGACTGCCTTTAACCAGCCGATGCCGTCCGTCCAGTCCCAAGACCTTCCTGTACTGAGTAACCCGTCTTCTCAGGGATCCCTGCCCATCATGCAACCACAGCCCGCCTTCGCTTCGGCCACTCCGATGCCGTCTCCTGCTGCCCTTGGCAGTTTGCCCACCAATAACTCGGTGCCGGCGCTTGCCGCGGCGACGCCGCAGCCTGGCGCGACGAACAGCTTTACCCACACCATTGCTAGCGGCGAGTCGCTTTACACCATCGCCCGCCGCTACGAAGTGACCACCCAGTCGCTGGTTCAGGCCAACAATCTGTCGTCGCCCGACAAGATTGTGGTCGGGCAGAAGGTGATCATCCCGGGTCGCGCTGATCTGTTGGCAACCAAGGCGCCGACCCAGGTCGCCAGCGCCACGCCAATGGCACCCGCACCGGCGCAGCAGACGCTGCCGCAGGCCGCGCCCAATGCGCTGCAAGCCGCAACGCCAACGCCCGCTGCCCCCGCACAGGCCGCTCCGGCACAGGTGGCGCCGACGCAGACTGCCGCAATTCCCGCCGCGGAACCGGCAATGTCGGGCAATGACAAGTTCCGTTGGCCCGCCAGCGGTCGCGTGCTGGTCGATTTCGCCTCGTCCAAGGGCACCGGCATCAACATCGAAGTGCCGGAAGGTTCTTCGGTCAAGGCCGCCGAGAACGGCACCGTGATCTATGTCGGCTCCGGGGTCGAAGGCTATGGCAATCTGATCCTGATCCGCCACCCCAATGGCTATGTCTCGGCCTATGCCCATCTGCAGTCGATGAGCGTGGCCAAGGGCGCCGTCGTCGGTCGCGGTGACAATATCGGCGCCGCCGGCATGACCGGCTCGGTGACCAAGCCGCAGCTGCACTTCGAAATCCGCAAGGGCGCTACGCCGGTCGATCCGGTGCCGCTGCTGGCTGGTTAGTCGAAGCATCTGAAACAAGAAGACCCCCGCGCGAGCGGGGGTTTTTGTTTGTGTAAGTCAGATCGGCTTGCCCAATTCGCCGGCGAGCGTCCGCACCAGCTGGATGGCGACTCGGCCCGAGCGGGCGCCGCGGGTGGCGGACCATTCGATGGCGCGGGCGCGCAGGGTTTCGGCGTCGAGATCGAGCCCATAGTGGTCGGCATAGGCCTGCACCATGGTGAGGAAGGTCGGCTGGTCGCAATTGTGGAAGCCCAGCCACAGCCCGAAGCGGTCCGAGAGCGACACTTTTTCTTCGACGGCTTCGCCCGGATTGATGGCGGTCGAGCGCTCATTCTCGATCATGTCGCGCGGCATCAGATGGCGGCGGTTGGAGGTGGCGTAGAACAGCACGTTTTCCGGCCGCCCTTCGAGACCGCCATCGAGGATGGTTTTGAGCGATTTGTAGCTGACTTCGCCATTGTCGAAGCTGAGGTCGTCGCAGAAGACGATGAAGCGGGCCTCGATACCGCCGATCTGGCGCATCAGGGCAGGGAGGGTTTCAAGGTCTTCCCGGGCAATCTCGATCAACACCAGACGCTGGAAGCCCTCGTTGGCGCGTTCGCCGATATGGCCGTGGATGGCTTTGACCAGCGAACTTTTACCCATGCCGCGAGCGCCCCAGAGCAGCGCATTGTTGGCGCCGTGGCCACGGGCGAACTGTTCGGTATTGCGCAGCAGAATGTCCTGCACGGAATCGATGCCCTTGAGCATGTCCAGCGATACGCGGCTGACTTTGGGCACAGCCATCAACATCCCGGCATCGCCATCCCAATAATAGGCATCGGCTGCGCCCAACGCGCTCGATGCAATCTTGGTTGGCGGCACCATGCCTTTGAGAACACTCGAAATTTCAGTGAGTGCAGCGGAGATTTCGGCTAGGCGGTCTTCGGTCTTCAAGGTATGTCGTCCTTATGATCGGCGCGGCAATTTGCAGTCCCCGGAATGGCTTTGCAATCGCTGGGGGGCAAATGTATAGTCCGCGCGATTTTGACCGGGGCGCAAGTGCAGTTTGCCCCATATGCGTCCAGTGGTTCCGCAACCATTTTGCTGGTTCCTGGTGTCGCCTTCCAATAAGCCAAGAAGAATCGATAGGAGCCTCGCCTAATGTTCGTAACGCCCGCTTTTGCCCAGGCAACCGGCGCCGCCCCATCGGGTGGAATCACCGATATCGTCGTCCAGCTGATGCCCATTCTGCTGCTCGTCGTGATTTTCTGGTTCCTGATTTTCCGTCCGCAGCAGAAGCGTCTGAAGGCCCAGCAGGCCATGCTGTCGGCCATCCGTCGTGGCGACACCGTTGTCACCACCGGCGGCATCGTCGGCAAGGTGACCAAGGCCGTTGATGGCGAAGACCTCGAAGTCGAGATCGCTTCGGGCGTCAAGGTGAAGCTGGTGCGCGGCATGGTTGCCGACGTCCGCTCCAAGGCCGAGCCGGTCAACGACAACAAGCCAGCCTAACGGCGTCACATGAACAACGCCGGAGCCCATGGGCTCCGGTTTTTTCCTTTCAGGACGACCTAGATGCAGTTTTCGCCCATCCGCACCGCCATCATCGCCATCGTAGCCCTGCTGGGCGTGTTGTTTGCGGTCCCCAGTTTCCTGCCCGACAACGTGCGTGACAACTGGCCGGGCTTCCTGCCCAGGCAGACTGTGGTTCTGGGTCTGGACTTGCAGGGTGGTTCGCACCTGCTGTTGCAGGTCAATCAGGACGGCATCGTCACCGAGCGGCTGCAGACCCTGCGCCGCGACGTCCGCAATACGCTTGCCAATCAGAATGGCATCGGCAATCTCATCACTACCGATCCGGCTACACGCACGCTGACGATCGAGCTGACCGACCCGAGCCAGAAGGCCGCAGCGCGTACCGCTGTCGAGGCGCTGCAGAATTCGATCAGCAACTCGCTGATCGCCGTGGGCGGCGTCAACGAACTCGCTTTTGGCGAAACGCCGGATGGCAAGCTCACCGTGACGCTCACTCCTGAGGGTGTCGAGCAGCGCATGTCGGCACTGGTGGCGCAGTCCATCGAAGTGATCCGCAAGCGCGTCGACGAGCTTGGCACCACCGAACCGCAAATTCAGCGCCAGGGCACCAATCGCGTGCTGGTGCAGGTTCCCGGTTTTGGCGACAGCGAGCGCCTCAAGGACATTATTTCGCGCACCGCGCGACTGACTTTCCACATGGTCTATCCCGGCATGAGCGCCGCCCAGGCCAAGGCCCAGGGCCTGCCCGCCGGCACCATGATCCTGCCCAGCCAGGACGGCACCGAAGAGCTGCTTTATGAAGACGTCGCCCTTGGCGGCGAGTCGCTGGTCGATGCGCAGCCGAGCTATGACCAGCAGCGCTCCATGCCCGTGGTCAGCTTCAAGTTCGACACCCGTGGCGCCATCACCTTTGGCCAGATCACCGGCGCCAATGTCGGTCAGCGCTTTGCCATCGTGCTCGACAACACGGTCATCACCGCTCCGGTCATCCAGCAGCCAATCACCGGCGGCTCGGGCCAGATCAGCGGCAGCTTCACCACCTCCACGGCCAACGATCTCGCTGTGCTGCTGCGCGCCGGCGCCTTGCCGGCCTCGCTCGACGTGGTCGAGGAGCGCACGGTGGACGCCAGCCTCGGCGCCGACTCGATCCGTTCGGGTCTGACCGCCGGTGTTGTCGCCAGCGCGCTCGTCGTCGTGTTCATGGTGCTGGCCTATGGCGTGTGGGGCGTGTTCGCCAACGTCTCGCTGATCCTCAACGTCATCCTGATCTTCGGTGCGCTGTCGATGCTGGGGGCCACGCTGACCTTGCCCGGCATAGCCGGCATCGTGCTGACCATCGGCATGGCCGTGGACGCCAACGTGCTGATCTATGAACGCATGCGCGAGGAGCAGCGCGCCGGCAAAACGCCGATCCAGGCCATAAATGCCGGTTTCGAGCGGGCCTGGGGCACCATTATCGACTCGCACTTGACCCAGCTTATCTCAGCCATCGTGCTGTATTTTCTGGGCTCCGGCCCGGTGCAGGGCTTTGCCGTTACCCTGGCGCTCGGCATCCTGACCTCGCTGTTCACCTCCTATACCCTGACCTCCTATCAGGTGCAGATGTGGTTCCGGGCGGTGCGCCCGAAGGTGCTGAAGATCCAGCATTTCCGCTTCATCCCGGACGGCACCAAAATCCCGTTCATGAAGATCTCGCGCTATGTGATCCTGTTCTCGATCGTCGCCAGCGTGGCATCCATCGGCTCGGCCTACTTCAAGGGCTTCAATCTCGGCATCGACTTTGTCGGCGGCACCGCCATTGTCATCCAGCATGAGGACGGCCCGGCCGATGTCGGCAAGGTGCGCGAACTGCTCGACGGGTTGGAACTGGGCGAAGTGCAGGTGCAGGGCTTTGGCACGCCGGAAGACGTGCTGGTTCGCGTGCAGGCACAGGAGGGCGGCCAGGACGCCGACCAGGTCGCTGTGTCCAAGGTCCGTGATGCGCTGGCCACCGAGAACTATACCGTGCGCAGCACGGAGGCGGTCAGCGGCACGGTTTCGGGCGAACTCGCCTGGAAGGGCGCGATCGCCGTCATCATCGCGCTCGGGGCGATCCTGATCTACATCTGGTTCCGCTTCGAGTGGCAGTTCGCCATGGCGGCAGTGACCACCACCACTCATGACGTGATCATGACCATCGGGCTGTTCTCGATAACCGGGTTGGAATTCAACCTCACCTCGATTGCGGCCGTGCTGACTCTGGTGGGTCTGTCGCTGAACGAAACCGTGGTGATTTCCGACCGTGTGCGTGAAAACCTGCGAAAACATCGCAAGATGCCACTGCCGGAGCTGATCGATCTGTCGATCAACCAGACCATCGTGCGCACCTCGCTGACGCAGTTCACCGTGTTCCTGGCGCTGATTCCGCTGGTGCTGTTCGGCGGCGAAGTGATCCGGAGCTTCACCATCGCCATGACCTTCGGCTGTATCGTCGGCATGTATTCGTCGATCATCGTCAACGGCCCGATCCTGATCAATTTCGGCCTCAAGTCGAAGGTTGATGAGGACAAGCCAGCGGCAAAGGCGATCGACGGCTCCTCTGTCTGAAGCTGGAAGTAACTTGAGCGAGACGCGATACTACCCCGAGCAGGTCGGCATTGATGCCTATGGCAATAGCGGGTTCCGCTTTGCCGGCCTGTCGCATCGCGGCTCGCTGCTGTGCCTACCGCAGGGCATGTTCGCCTGGGACGTGCAGACACCGGAGGCGATCACCATCGAATCGCTGGCCCCGGTCTTCGCCGCAGCCGACGATATCGATGTGCTGCTGATCGGCATCGGCCCCGACATTGCCGCCGTACCGCGCGAACTGCGTGAGGCGCTGCGGGAGCGGCGTGTGATCGTCGAGGCGATCAATACCGGCAGCGCCGTCCGTACCTATAATGTGCTGCTCGCCGAAAAGCGGGCAGTGGCGGCGGCATTGATCGCCGTCGACAAGGTCCGCTGAATGGCCGCTGAGAGTTTTGTCCATGCCGCCGAAGCCCTGCGTCAGGGTGATCACGAGCGCTATCTTGCCACGCTGGTGCTGCGCGGGGATTACCGCGATGCCATCACCGCGCTCTATGCTTTCAACGCCGACGTCGCTGCCGTCCGCGAACGGGTGAGCAATCCGGCCCCCGGCGAAATCCGCCTGCAGTGGTGGAGCGATACGCTATCCGGGCAGGAGCATGGCGCGGTGCATCAAAACCCGGTGGCCGATGCGCTGCTGGCGACCACCACCCGCTACAATATTCCGGCCGGCACGCTGCTGCGGCTGATTGGGGCGCGGCGCTTCGATCTCTATGACGATCCGATGCCGGACCTCGAGAGCTTTGAAGGCTATGCCGGCGAGACGGTGTCGACGCTGTATCAGCTGGCGGCGATGATCCTCAATGATGGCGAGAGCATCGAGACCGGCGACGCCGCCGGCCATCTGGGCGTGGCCCATGCCATGATCGGCCATCTGCGGGCTTTTGGCTATGTGTCGTCGCAGGGGCGCATCGTGTTGCCCTGGTCGATCTTTGCCGCCAATGGGGTGCGCGAGGGGGAGATTTTCTCGGGCACCGAGAGCGAGGGGCTGGCGGCAGCTTTGGGGCAGACCGCCGAATTGGCGGGCGAACATCTGACCAAGGCCGAGTCGGCGATTGCCGCTTTGCCCGGCAAGCTCAAGCCGGCCTTTGCCAGTGTCTCCCTGCTGCGGGCAGAACTGGCAGCGCTGAATCAGCGCAGCAGTGGTTTGTTCGCGCCGGTGCCTGATGAAGCCGACTGGCGCAAGATCGCCCGGCTGGCATGGTGGAGCTGGCGTAACCGCTAGCCAGCTCCGTTTTCGTTCAGGCCCAGGCCTTCAGATCTTCCAGCGCTCGGCTAGTGATCGCCTTGCGCTTGGCGATGGTCTTGTCCGGCCCACGCCAGCGCGCCACGCCTTCCGGCTTGACGATGGTCACTTCCGGGAACAGCCCGAAATTGATGTTCATCGGCTGGAAGCTGCGAGCGCCACTATAGCTTTCGGCCTCGACGTGGCCGCCGGTGATATGGGCGATCAGGGCGCCGAGCGCCGTGGTCAGCGGCGGCGCGGCCAAGGTTTCGCCGCGCAATTCGGCAGCGGCCATGCGGCCGGCGATCAGCCCGCAGGCGGCGCTTTCGACATAGCCTTCAACCCCGGTGACCTGACCGGCGAAGCGGATGCGCGGATCGGCCTTCAGCTTAAGGTCTGGCCCCAACACCTTCGGCGAATTGAGGAAGGTGTTGCGATGCAGGCCGCCGAGGCGGGCGAACTGGGCGTTTTCCAGCCCCGGGATCATGCGGAAGATATCGGCCTGGATGCCGTAGCGCATCTTGGTCTGGAACCCGACCATGTTCCACAGCGTGCCCAGCGCATTGTCCTGCCGCAGCTGGACGATGGCGTAGGATTTGACGGTGGGGTCGCGCGGATTGGTCAGGCCGACTGGCTTCATAGGCCCGTGGCGCAGGGTTTCGACGCCGCGCTCGGCCATCACTTCGATGGGCAGGCAGCCGTCGAAATAGGGGACCTTTTCCCAATCCTTGAATTCGTGCAGCGGTGCCACCTTGAGCGCCTCGACGAAGGCAAAATACTGGTCCTTGTCCATCGGGCAGTTGAGATAGTCGGCGCCGGTGCCGCCCGGTCCAACCTTGTCATAGCGCGACTGGGCCCAGACGATGTCCATATTGATGCTGTCATGATGGACGATCGGCGCGATGGCGTCGAAGAAGGCCAGCGCATCTTCGCCGGTCTTGGCGAGAATGGCTTCGGCCATGGCCGGCGAGGTCAGTGGGCCGGTGGCGATGATGACATTGCGCCAGTCTTCGGGCGGCATGCCCGGCACTTCAGTGCGGTCGAGGGTGATATTGGGATGGTTCTCGATGGCGCGGGTGACCTCGGCCGAGAAGGCGTGGCGGTCAACGGCCAGCGCACCGCCGGCGGGCAGCTTGTGCTGGTCGGCGGCCTGCATGATCAGCGAGCCGCAGCGCCGCATTTCCTCATGCAGCAGCCCCACGGCATTATGCTCGTGATCGTCGGAGCGGAAGCTGTTGGAGCAGACCAGCTCGGCCAGACTGTCGGTCTGGTGGGCGTCGGTGATACGGACGGGGCGCATTTCGTGCAACACGACCTGGGCGCCGGCTTGCGCCGCCTGCCACGCGGCCTCGGAGCCGGCGAGACCGCCGCCAATGATATGAATAGGTTCTGATGTGGACATGCTGCGCAGATAGCAAGCGGCGTCGTCGAGTGCAACAAATCTGACGACTAGGCTACTGCATCAGGGCAGGGCGTGGATAGATTCAGGCGTTAGCGGCGTGCCGCCGAAAAGCAAAACAGCCGCATCTCAGAGAGAAGCGGCTGTTCGATTTGCTTGGGCTGAGAGTTCAGTTGGGCAAATATTAGAGACCGGCAGCATGGTCGCGGGCGATGCGAGTGATGTCGGTGCGCGCAATGCCCAGATCGTTGAGCTGACGGTTGTCGAGAGCGGCGAGCTCACGGACGGTCTGCTGGTAGGCGGCCCACTTCTTGAAAGTCTTGCGAATGTCCATTTGGTATCTCCTTGCGTTTACAAGGCTATATCTAGGGCAAGGCCGACCGAATGAGCAGTGGGTCATTGATCAAGCAAGCTATGCGAGCGGTGCAGGGCTTTAACTGAGTGTATTCATATTCGGTTAACGCTTGCGTCCGGGCGATGGCCGCCAGGTGACCATCCGGCGGCCAGAACGACAAATTGGACGGTGCAAAGGCTCAGCGGTCGAACAAGGACTGCGTCATTTTGGAGAAATCAGGGCCGGAAAGCCCCAACAGGTCTGCATCACGCGTTGAGGGAACGTCCATTTCCCGCAACGTCTGCTTGATGTCGACCAGGCGCTTGAGACGCCAGACGGCACGCACAAACATTGGCGTATCCCCTTCAGATGATTGGCAACCTGCCGAGGATGCGATGATTTGTGCGGCAATGCCATGCCGTATGCGTCACCTGCATTATGCGTCCCACGCATGGCGGAATTCATCGCTTTGTCGCATTGGGACAAAATCACTGACGCGTGCCAAAGCGCCGCCTGTGTGCGGTTTTCGAGCGATGATGGCGAGGCGCTGCCTCGATATTAGTTTTTTGATAGTGAGCCAGTCGCCTCGCCATCACGCCGGGATTTTCGCAGGTTGGTTCAGGTACGCCAATGTTGCAGACGCAGCTGCCGGTTTCCTCTGCCCAATGGGAGCGACCTCCCATCCCCGACCGTCCCCACGCTCATCACTCGTCATGATCGC
>NZ_JBTMWU010000012.1:0-69575 GCF_054489375.1 Devosia sp. A449
ATCGAGGTGAACCAGACCATGCTGGGTATCGCCGAAACCGTGCGGCCCAAGCTGATCGCCGATGGCATGTTTCTGGTGGGGCTCGATATCGTCGGCGACAAGCTGCTCGAGATCAATGTGTTCACGCCGGGCGGACTCAATAATCTGTCGCAGATGTACGACACCGATTTTACCCAGTCGGTAATCGACGCCCTCGAGCACAAGGTCACCATCAGGGACGCCTATAGGGGCAAGGTCAGCAATCGTGATCTGGCGGCGCTGTAGCGGTTTCGGACACCCCTCAAGCGTCTAAGCGAGTCCGCGCCGTGTTGCTAAACCGATATTATGCGAACCCACTCATGTCGGCATGCTGCCATGAGCTTTCACCACACCGCATTCGGCGATGTCTAGAATGGGGTGGTTGAACGAACCCGCTGCGCGGCAGGGTGTGCGCGGTGAGGTAGCGGTCAGGCTCCTTGCGTCACGGCTTGATTGAGGATCGCCGCGTTCCTCCAGGAGCCTAACGATGACTACGATCATTCCCAACACCGCTGTCAGTCCGCTCCGCCAGAAGCCGATCGACGACATGACCATGCGGCACTTCTCGGTGGCGACCCAGCGCAACTACATCCGCGATGTCGGGCGCTTCGCCAGTTTCCTGGGACGGCCGCCGGATACCGCGACCACCGAGGATGTACGCCAGTTCCAGCTGGCCCAGAGCGAAGCCGGCGTTCCGGTGCCCACCATGAACAGCGTGGTCTCGGCGTTGCGGTTCTTCTTCGCCAATACCCTTGATGGGACTGTCAGTAATTTCGTGTGCGGGATAGCCGCCCCCGCAACCTGCCGGTGGTGTTGAGCTGCGACGAGGTCGCACGCCTGCTCAAGGCCACCACCAGCCTCAAGCACCAGGCGGCGTTGTCGGTTGCCTATGGCGCCGGATTGCGCGTCGGCGAAGTCGCCATGCTCAAGGTGCGCGATATTGACAGCGAGCGCATGCTGATCCGTGTCGAGCGCGGCAAGGGCGGGCAATACCGCAATGCCATGCTCTCGCCCGACCTACTCACCCTGTTGCGCCAGTGGTGGCAGGACGGGCATCGCCAAGGTGTGCTGCATCGCGACGGCTGGCTGTTTCCGGGCCAGTATGCCCTCAAGCCGATCAGCACCAGGCAGCTCTATCGCGTCGTGGTCGAGGCGGCCCAGGCGGCGGCGATCGCCAGGCACGTCGGCCCGCATACGCTGCGGCACAGCTTCGCCACGCATCTGAGGACGGCGTCGATATCCGCGTCATCCAGGTGCTGCTCGGGCACAGCAAGCCCGAGACGGCAGCGCTCTATACCAAGGTGGCAACCCGCACGGTGCGGTCCGTCACCAGTCCGCTCGACCGTCTGGGCATCTTCGTCCCCATCGAGGCGCCACCTGACCCCTGAGCGGTGCGTGCCGCCCTTGAGGTCGCCGACATCGCCTTCCACAACAAGGCGCTGGTCTACGACCTCCTGTTCAAGGCGGCATCGCAGACCATGCTGACGATCGCTGCCGATCCAAAACACCTGGGCGCCCGCATCGGCATGACCGCCGTGCTCCACACCTGGGGCTCGGCCATGACCCACCATCCCCATATCCACATGATCGTGCCCGGTGGCGGCATTGCGCCGGATGGGCGATGGATATCATCGCGCCCGGGCTTCCTGCTCCCGGTGCAGCGCCTCGACAATAACGAGCCGACCTTTGGCATGACGCTTTACACCGGGCTGCCGTTCGCCGTCGAAGTGCTGGGCAATTGGGGGCTGGACTTCGCCTTCATCGATACTGAGCACGCCAATTTCCGCCTCGGCGGCCCCGATCTGGAGCGCATGATCCTGGCTGCAAAGATCAAGGGCGTCTCGCCGCTGATCCGCGTGCCCTGTATTCTGGAGCATGACATTCGCAAGGCCTATGAGATGGGCGCCGATGGGGTTATCACTCCGCAAATCCGCACCGCCGCTGAGATGCGCCAAATTGTCGCTACATCCAAGTTCCCGCCCTTTGGCATCCGGGGTGGCGACGGGGCCGTTCGCTCGGCCACCTTGAACGGGCCGGACCTGGATTGGCCGACCTATCTGCGTACCTCCAATGAGAACACATTGGTGATCCCGACCGCAGAAAACACGGATTTCTTCGAAAATATCGATGACATTTTGGCGGTCCAGGGCATCGACATTGTCAATTTCGGCCCGCTTGATTTCGCGATTTCGGCCGGTGTTGACACCGACCCGTCCTTTACCGGCGACACCGTGCTGCCAGCATTGGAACTGTTGATAGAAAAATGCCACGCGCGGAATATTAAGGTCATGTCCACCTGTGTCCCGGCAACCGGGGACCACGCAGAACGTCTGGTGAAGATGGGCGTGGACATGCTGATCGTTGGCGTGGATCTCGCTCTGATAAACCAAGGTGCCCGCCATGCGCGCGAGGTGATCATGAACGGGGTGAGCGTACCAGCGTAAACCGTGGGCCGGGAGCTGGGGCCCATTTGACAGCATTTGTTGAGAACTCAGGTCAGGGCCGGTGATCTACAGCGTCGGCCAGTCGGGCGTTCGATATGCCGGCGTGCCAGGTTCTCCACGCAAACGCGGTACGGTCTGGGAAATGCTACGAACTCGATATCGACGAAGACCAACCAAGCTCCGCGCCGTGGGCGCACTATTAAGCCCAGGATTGACAACTGCAGTGGGCAGCGTTGCGGTATTTGCCATCATGGGAATATGAGGCACTAAAAGGAGAAAAGCGTCCGTAGAGGCGCAAAACCGATATGGTCCTACGACGGCAAACGGCAGCTTTTAGGAATTGCCACTTGGGGCTCTAACGACCGAAACGGGGTCGTTTGTGGGCGTCCCGATCGGGCAAAAGTTCATCGGTTTAACTTCCAGTGTCAACGGCGGAGCAAAAGTCGGCCAGTGTGGCGGCGTAAAAACCGGCCAGTGCTGCTGGTGAGCGGATATGCCAAGGGCCCTGATCGGGCCCTTGGCATATGGCGCTTCTGGGTTAGCAGTTATGCGCGGATTCGCCGGTGTCGGGGTCGATGATCTCGGTGGCCTGGTTTTGCTCCGCCACGGTTTTGGGGTCAGTGCGGTGCCGGCGGGCGGCGGATTGCTCGAGCCCGCCGGGTCCTGTCGTGCAGGCGCCGGCTTGCCGACGGTGAGCGGATAGGACGTTGCTGATCGTGCGCGGTGCTCCTGCGCCCGCAGCCCCATTCAGATTGACGTTTCGATCGCCTGCATGTTTGATCTCCAATGAGCCGATGAGGGAAAAATGAACGAGCGCATCACCATCCGGATGGAACCCGATCTAGCGGAAGGCCTGGAGCGCTTCATAAGGGACGAGTTGATCGATTGCCGCTCGAGGCAGGACGCATTCCGTCATATTGTTCGAGATTGGCTTGGTGCCAGAGGTTATCTGGAACTGCCATTGTCGGAAGACGTGACAACCTGGCTGTCGCAAAGTCGTTGCATCTCAAAATAGCCAAATCGCGCTGTGATGGTGCGGCTAGCTAGAAGGAGCCATCAATGACACTGCACTTTATTCCGGGCGTTGCTACCCTCGCTGCCGCTCTCGTTCTCACCGGGTGCACGAACATGGCCCAGCCTGCGGCACAGCTTCCGTCGCCGTCCGATTGTGGGGCGTCTCGGCTCCAGGACAAGGCTGGCCAACCGGTCACGGGATCGACCGCAGCGGACGTCCAGATAGGTGGCGTAGCGGTCCAATCCAGAGGCGAGGTGCGCGTCATCGCGCCTGGTCAGGCCGTGATTCAGAACTATCTTGAGGAGCGCCTGAACCTCGAAACCAACGCTGCCGGGAATCTTGTTCGGGCCACCTGCGGGTAATTCCAAGTTCACTCTTGCTCAGTCCCCGTCCCACGGCCTCGACCATGGGCTTCCAACGCTAAACCGTCCGGTGGATCATTCCGCCCAGCGCCAGTTGTGGGGGCCCAATGTTCGAATGCTGGCGCATAATTGCAAATTCAGGACGCGGATCGCCTGCCGTGCCTTGAGGCCCAACGCCTTAAGCGCTTGTCTGCGGTGATCATGCCTATCGTCCATTTATGGCGTCCCAGATGGCATCGAGGCATTGGCGACCTACCTTGCCTATCCCAGTGTGGAGCGGGCTCACCATGTTGACCTCGGCAAAGACGATCACAGTGTCGGCCCTGGGCTGCGATCTTTCGCGTGAAAGTCGACACCAGGTCAGAAATCTAACATTGAGGCTTCTGGATAATTCTGCGTTGGTCATAGCCTCGACCGGAACAGTTTCGCGCTCCGGTCGTTGGCACAGGGAGACCCGAGCAGAGACGGAGGCCGACATGATGACGATCAGAGAAAAACGCAGGGCAGCACTGTTGCTAAAATCTGCGCTCGTTCTAGTCGCGGCCGTGATCCTGATCACTCCAAAGGACGTTGAAATTCCAGACCTGGGCGCGTTCTCGCTGGTCACTCAGGCGTTCGCTGAGGATGCCGCAGATCTGCCTATGCAGTGACAATCGTGTCGTGCGGCGCCGCCGCGCCAGCGTGGCGATCCATTTGCTCTCGTGCTCCTGACCCAGACCTATAGCCCGCGGAGAGACCCTATGCAGAGCAAGCTCATCCATGATGCAGAGGGACAGCAAACCTACGCCATCATTCTTTCGACGGGCGATGAAGTAACCGCCTGCCTGACTGCGTTTGCGAAGGGGGCAGGGCTGCAGGCGGCAAGCTTCAAAGCCATTGGCGCGTTCCAGCGCGCCACCCTTGCCTTCTTCGATTGGGAGGCGAAGACCTACCTGCCCATCGACGTGAATGAACAGGTCGAGGTTGCGTCACTGACGGGCGACATTGCGATTGGGGCCGAAGGCGAGCCGGCATTGCATATCCACGCCGTGCTCGGCCGCCGAGATGGCAGTGCCGTCGCCGGACACCTTCAAACCGCGGTGGTCCGCCCGACCTTGGAAGTGATCCTGACTGAATCGCCAGAATACCTGCGCAAGAAACTCGATCCTGATTTGGGGCTTGCGTTGATCAAACCAAATCTCTGATCCTTGCGGCAACAGCAGTGATGCGGAGGCCGAGATGACGAACACGACAGAGCCCAAACTTCTGTCTGGCGGCAACCCGCAGATCGCCAAGGGCTATGGTGACGAACCCGTCCAGGCCTACATCGCAGCCATGCCAGGGTGGAAAAGTGATCTCGGCCGACGCCTTGATGAATGCATTGAGCTTGTCGTGCCGGGGGTCCGCAAGGCCGTAAAATGGAACTCCCCCTTCTACGGGACCGAGGACGATATCTGGTTCCTCAGCCTGCATTGTTTTGCAAAATACGTGAAAGTGACGTTCTTTCGCGGCACGTCTTTGCGCCCCGAGCCGCCCGGCCAGTCCAAGCATCCCGAAGTGCGCTATCTCGACATCTACGAAGGCGATTTCGATGAGGCTCAGTTTATCCAATGGGTGAAGCAGGCCAGCAAGCTTCCCGGGGAAAAACTGTGACGCTGTAAGATCGGAGCCGGCCTAGTACCCCAACGTGCCATTTGATATCCATGAGCTGTTTGAAGATACACGGAGTCCGGCATGACCAGCGCCGAAGATAACGATGGATCGTCCTCCCAACTTGATCAGCTCATCGACACCCCAGAACTGGCGGACGGGCTGGAAAGCGATAGCTTTAGGCAATTCCTCGACCATCTCCCTATCGCCATCGCGGTGTCAGAACTTCGACCAGAAGAACGCATCGTCTATGCGAACCCTGCGTTTCTAAACCTCATCGGGGCGGCGGCGGACTGGCCTGCGGGGCAAGGCTGGAACATCCTTGCTGGCAGAGCATGCGATCCGGATGGCACCAATCTTGGTCAGGCAGTCATCGATTCCACCGACTTTGTCGGCCGCTTTGCCATTCCCCATGCCGAGGGGCTTTCTGCGACCGTGAGTGCGTGGTCAAACCTGATACTTGATGATGATGACGCCGCGATGTTCCGACTGGTGGCCCTCATTGACGCCAACGACTCCGATGAACGAGAGCAGTTCGAGCAGCAGTTGCGTGAAAAGGACACGCTGCTGCAGGAAATTCAGCACCGCGTTAAAAATAACCTGCAGATGATCACCGCTTTGATCCGCTTGGAATCCCGGCAAGCGCCCGACCGGCAGGCTGCATTTGACCGGCTGGCAGGTCGCGTTGAAGCCTTGGCCCTGCTCTATGGGGCGATGACTGCTGAAGCACAAAGCGGAGAAGTCGATCTCGGCAGCTACTTGAACCAAATAGCATCCGCCGCGATGCAAGCCCAAGCGGTCGATGGCGTGCGGCTAGAAACGACAGTGGACTCTTGGCTGGTCTCTATAAACATCGCCATGCCCGCAGGGTTAGTGGTCAACGAATTGCTGACCAATTCACTCAAATATGCCTTCCGCGATAGTGAAGCAGGGACAATTCAGCTTCATTGTATCGTTGATGATACCGGTTGCAGGGTCATGGTCGCAGATGATGGTATTGGCTTGCCCGCTGGCGTTGAGTGGCCCGAGCCGGGCAAGCTAAGCGCGTTGATCGTTCGGTCGTTGCGCGAAAACGCCCATGCTCAGCTCAAAGTTGAGTCTGAGCCAGGACAGGGAACCAAAGTCACAATCCAGTTTACCAGAGCTGCAGCGGAGGTCGCACTCCAAGCCGCTGACCGTTGAAGGCCACAGGCCCGAGAAATGCCTCCGGTTGCCAGTGCAGCTAACCCGTGCAAGCCTCTCGGACCTATCGGGGGGTTAACATGCACAAAATGGTCAGCGCCGCGGTTGTGGCAACTCTTGCCTTTACCATCCCAGTTAACGCCGCTGAACTGGTGGGAGCAATCGTGCCGCCCTACCCCAACGGCATGCTCAGCGACATGGGCACATGTATCCCGATGGAAGAGGATTTCTGCGCCTACTCAATCGCCGCACTCAACGAGCAGGACGGGTCGGTGTCGGCGGTCCTTGGGCAGAAGCTTCTCGATCATGCCGAGGGCATCCCGAGTTGGGAGATCATCGCCTCACTTGACGTCCCCGAACAGGCCGAAGGGCAACTTTGGGCCTTCGAGGAATGCTATGTAGATGATGTACCCGATCCATCGGTGATTGGTCTGGTCAGGGCCAAAGATATGGACGGATGGCTGCAAACCGAAGATACCCTGTGGGCGGTGCGGTTTGATGTCCGTTCCAATCAGCTCATCCAACTCGATTCCGCGCACGTGAAGTGCGTCTTGCCAGGATCTTGAGCCCCGGCTTGTGCGGGCGACGACAAAGGCCACGCCGGGCTTTCGCTTGGCGAGTCGCTTCGGGCGATCTTCTGAAAATGAACCCTTGCCGCCGTTCGACGGGTCAGGCCTCCGGACCGGCCTATCTTTTTTTGATGGTCTGAAGATCTAGCACTGCGGTGAACCCTTCCACTCCATTGCCGTTGCCAATCCCTTCGATTTCCGCGTGCAACTGGATCGTGTTGTCATCAACGCGCTCGGTCTGCATTGAGAGGACGTTGATGCCCTCCCAGGTCAGTGGTGCCGCCCCGCTTTTCGGCTCATACCTCACCGTAAATGGAACAGATGACCTGTGCTGCAGTGTTTCAGGGTCGAGCGAAAACTCTAAACGAATCTCTGCCTGCCCGGCTTGTGGATTCACGGTTGGGCGAGCACTGACAACCACGAACACGTCGTCGGGCGCTATATTGACGCCGCCCAACAACATCGGCTTGAGCACCTGCCACGACGCGGTATGGATCTCACGCCCTGGCTCGTTCGGCACGGTGTTCCATGTCGTATAGTATTGGTGCGAATCCGCGCCCAACATAAACGCTACAGTACCTGTAGCCTCGTAGACCGGCATTTCCTGGGCCGCGGCCGGGCCTAGCAACAAGCCCGCCACAGCGAAGACAGTCATCCTCATCTCAACGCTCCCTCCACCTTATACGAGGCGGCCTACTAAATAGTCCGGTCATGAGGCTGACTGGCAATCGATGGCCAGCATGCCGGCTCCGACGAGATTACCGTCCTGATCCCGCAACACGAGGTCGCGGACGGTAATGGCTGTGCCGGAAACCTCGACGTCAAAGCCATCTGCAATTAGTTGTTCGTCCGGACTGTCGAACACCGAAGCGATATCGAAACCGACACTCAGATGGCGACCGGTCGAGCTGAGCTCGAAGAAAAACAACCGCCCGTCGGGATCGGTGCCAGGCCCCTGGATTTCAATGTCATGCAGACCATCTTCAACCCACATGGCGCACGTGTCGGGACCGAAGATATAGCGCCCGCTTTCCGTTGCCAGAATTCCACCTCGACCGTCCAAAGTTGGTAACTCGGCGGTGTTTGAAACCTGATCAGCGACGACGGCACCGGCCAGCGTGATAGACATAATGGCCGTGAGGCCAATCAATCGGGCGAACATATGCTTCCTTATCCGGGGACGACAGACCAAGGCAGTATGGCCATTAGGCCCGCGTGATCAACCCACCGTCAGCGAACAAGGAAATTCCACATCGCCGCCTGCCGGGATGGATGAAGGAGACCAAACGAGCACGCTACTACTCGCTGCCGCGGCGCGTTTCGCAGGCTCGTGGGATATTGGTGTATGTGACACGGCACCGCTCCTCAATAGCATCCTCCTGGCATCGTCAGGGGTGACGAATTGTTATCGCTGCCCGCCTATCGTCCATCGGCGTGGGGGCTGAACATGAATCTCTTTCCGAAGTCGGTACGGTGGGCGCTTGGCGTCTTGGTTATTCTCCTCTTGGCCTACATCCTGATCGGGAGCTGGCAGGCGTCGCGGCTCCTCGAAAGCACATTACGTGTTGGCGCGGCGACCGCGCAGAACGCTGGCTGGCCAGCACCCGAAGTGCCAGCCGATATCGGCTATCAGGGAGATCCTAATCGCGCCTTTGGCTATCAGTTCGAGAGCATCGCTATCGATGGCGAGTTGGGCCAACTGCCCGCCTGGTTCATCCCAACTGTGTCACCTGGCGCGGCGACACCGTGGGCGCTATTTGTACACGGCATCGGCGGCCGCAGAGAAAATGGCTACCGTTTCCTCCCGACATTTCACGATGCCGGACACCCGGTCTTGATGATCAGTTATCGCGATGACAGCGGTGCGCCCGTCGACCCTAGCGGGCTCTATGCATTTGGCCTTACCGAATGGCCAGACCTTGAGCGCGGCGTTCGCTATGCTTTGCAAAATGGAGCGCCGTCGGTCATTTTGATTGCCGAGTCAATGGGCGGCGGCATCGTCGGTCAGTTCATGCTTCACTCGGGACAGCGAGACGCGATTTCTGCGATTGTCCTTGATGCCCCCGCCATTAGTTTCGACAGCATTCTGACCGAGCAGATCGAGAAGATGCATTTACCACTCGCCCCGATCCTAGCGCGGGGTGCTCTGCTCTTTAGCGACTGGTTCTCAACAGTGCCCCTTGGGGAGGCGGAAACCACGGAGGCGCTCGCACGCTTGGATAAACCGTTGTTTTTGTCTCACGGATTCATTGACCAGATCGTGCCGATCGTCAGCAGTGACCGCCTCGTCGCAATGCGCAGCGCCCCGACGACCTACCTCCGCACGGCAGCGGATCACATCCAGTCTTGGAAGCTCGATCCGTCGCAGTATGAAGCAAGCCTCCGGGCGTTTCTGTCGACGCTGTAAAGCCAGCCTCTTGCAGACTCGTAAGGAAGGAGTCGAACATGGTTCAGCGCAAAGAGAGACCTGCGAGGTCGACATTCGACGGTAGCCAAGCACCGAAAGCAGTGAGATGAGGCGATGGCCGCATTGTTGGTGTCAATCATTGCCGCAACGCCAAGACTGCCACCCAGAGGCTCACCACCCCGATGACAGTGCCGATACCCCATTGCCAGTTGTTCAGGTAGAACTTCACCAGCACCCGGGCCACCTCTGCCGTCCAGTGCCGCTCACCCGGGTGCGCAACGCCCAGCCTTCTCGTCAGTCAGCCCTTGTAGGGAGCGTTGCCGCGCAGTTGAGCACCTGAGCGTGGCACCTGTGCGTATCGCCCCATGAACCATGGGTGCTGGCGGCAGACATGCGTCAAAAGGACCACAAACCACAACAACCTTCACCCAAGGTACAACAAAGTTTCAAGGTAGCGTCACATACCGCCTGTAGGACTGCACGCACTGATGTCCCCCGCCGAGGTCGTGACGGTGAAAGTTCCTGCTGCGAGCCGCCAAACAACCATCATCCAGCTCGTGAACGACGGGCATGGCATGTCGATTGCCGCGATTGCGTCGCTCTGTGGCGTATCGACCGAAACCATTCGCCGGGACCTAGCGCAGCTGGAACGCAATGGCGACATTCAGCGCGTTTACGGCGGCGCCATCCCCACCGATCGCAGCGCACCGGTCAGCGAGCGGCGCCATATGATCCGGGCCGGAAAGCGCATCATCGGCCGGCTGGTCGCCGACATGATCCAGAAAGACCAATGGATATTCATCACCGGCGGCAGCACGGGCCTGGCCATCGCCGAGGCCATGCTCAACGGGCCTGCGGTCAACGTGATGACGCCCATGCCCTCCATCGCCGACGCCCTCAATTCGGGCAGCCGCCATCGCGTCGTCCTGACCGGCGGCCAGTATGACGCCAGCAGCGGCGTGACAACCGGCGATGAAGTGCTCGATGCCATTGCGGCCTGCACGTTCGATCTCGCCATTGTCGGCATTTATGGCCTCGATGCCGGCTATGGCCTGGTCGAGGCCAATCGCTTCAACATGCTGCTCAAGCAATCGCTCATGGCTCACAGCCGCCGCACGATTTTCGTCGGAGACCACACCAAGATGGGCGAAGTCGGGCGCTATCGCAGCGTGCCCTTCAGCGACGTCGAAACCATCGTTACCGATTTGCCCCCGTTCGGGCCGCTGGCCGAACGTCTGCGCCAGGCCGGCAGTACCGTCATTTACCCCCATCCCCTGGACGCCGACGAGCAGACCGGGTCTGCCGATGTCGTCGCCTTAGAAAGGCATTCCGATGCATACTGATCACGTAATAATCGTTGGGATCGATGGCCTGCGCCCCGATCAGATCAACGAGCAGACCATGCCGAACCTGGCCGCCATGAAGGCGCGTGGCGTTTCGAGCGCCAATCACCGCACGGTGTTCCCTTCCGAGACCCGTGGCGCCCTGACTGCCCTGGCGAATGGCGCCCGTCCCGCCCAGACCGGTATATTGGGCAACGTCTTCTATGCCCGCGGCGATGATCCGACGCTGGCCCGCACCGACACCATCCACGACTGGCATGCCAATGACGATGCCCTTCCGGGCGGCTATGTGTCCGCGACCAGCCTTGGGGAAACGCTTTCCAAGGCGGGCATGACCCTTGCGGTGGTGACCTCCTCGGGACAGGGCTCGTTCACCGCCCTGAGCTGGAAGGGAGAGCAATGGGGCAATGTCGGCTTCAATGTCCGCCACCCCCAAATCGCCTATCCCCACGATATCGCAGCCGACATCGAGGGCGCACACAAGGTTCCCTCGGGGGGCTTTGATCGTGGAGCCGAAGCCAAGGCCATAGAAATCTTCACCCAGAGCGTGTGGCCTGCGGCTCTCCCCGAGGCGTCGATCATCTGGCTGACCGAGGTCGACAGCGCGTCGCACAAATTCGGTCTGGGCAGCCAGGGCCAGCTGGAAACGATGAAATCATGCGATGTCGCGATCGGCGCATTGCTGGACTGGCGCGACAGCCAGCCCAACGCCGAGGACATTCTCATCATGGTGACCTCCGACCATGGCCATGTGACCAGCGGAGAAAGCGCCGACGTCGCCAAAACTTTGCGAGAGGCCGGCATCAGGATCGACTCCAATTTTGCCGGCGACGCCGATATCCTGATGCGGGGCGGACGCACGCCGGGGCTCTGGCTGCGCCAGGCCGATCCCGGCCTGTTGACATCGGCAGCCCAAATCCTCGCCGCCCAGCCCTGGTATGGCGCCGGCTTCACCCGCCCCCTGTCCACGGACAGCATGCAGCCTTCGGTGGACGGAACGTTGTCCATGGCATTGACCGGCGCCGATCATCAGCGTGCGCCCGATCTCTATCTGGAAATGGCCGGCCACAATGGCGCCAATGAACATGGCGTCAGCGGCACCGCCTATCTCGATGCCGGCCCCTACACCACGCTTATGGGCGGCGGCACGCATGGCGGCATGCACTGGAGCGAACTATCGGCGGTGCTGATTGCAGATGGCGCCCTGGCCAAGAAGGGCAGTGTGGTGAATACCCGCACCGGAATTTATGACCTTGCGCCCACGATCCTGCATCTGCTGGGGGTAACGGTGCCGGCCACGATGAGCGGGCGCGCCTTGCTCGACCTGTTCGAAGGCGAACCGGTCGCCGCCGTTGAAAGCCAGACTTTCGAGGCCAGCCTCAACGGCAAGACATCGAAACTGACGGTTAGCACGGTAGCAGACCGCCAATATCTGGATCATGCCGGCGAGGGTCCGTCCGCGTCCGCCTAATCCTGACACCCTGGCAACAACACCTATTGCCGTGCGGCGCCCGCCGCGCGGCCGAAAAAACACGCCCTGACGGCGCGTCAACCTGGAGATGGATATGAGCATCCTCACTAAGACCACAGCCATGCTTTGCCTGATGGCATCCACCGCTATCATGGGCGTTGCCCACGCCGAAGACCGGTCGGTCCTTAACGTCGCCCTGCAGTCGATGGGCACCGCCGGTTCGCTCGACAACGTCGAGGGCGCCAGCACCGCCCAGCGCAAATATCAGAGTTCGATCTTCGAGCAGTTGATCGCACTCGACTTGTCCGATCCCAACCTGGCGGCCGGCCCAGGCCTGGCCGAAAGCTGGAGCTGGATTTCTCCCACCCAGCTGGAGCTGAAGCTGCGTGATGGCGTGACCTTCCACAATGGCGATCCAATGACCGCTGACGATGTGGTCTTCTCGTTCTCGGACGAACGCTTCGGCCTGCTGCCCGAGCAGACTGCCGCCCGCGAAGCCAGCGAAGCCAACGCGGTTCTCGCCGATGGCACCAAGACCATCGTTCCGCCCGCCACCGTTGCCGCCACCAAGGAGCAGGCATGGCCCCTGCTCGATCACATCGAGATCGTCGATGAGAACACCGTCCGCTTCGTCATGCAGCAGGCAACGCTCGATACCGAGGCACGCCTGGCGCGCCTCAATCATGCCTCGATCATCTCCAAGCGCGCGTTCCGCGAAGCCGATGGCTGGAAGGGCTGGGCAATCGCGCCGGTTTCCACCGGTCCCTACAAGGTCGCCTCGCTCGATGAAGGCGCTGCCATCCGCATGGTTCCCCATGAGCAGTACTGGGAAGGCCAGCCCCCGCTTGCCGGCCTCAACTACCTGGTCATTCCCGAAGGCGCCAGCCGCATCAACGGCCTGCTCTCGGGCGAATATGACATTATCACCGATGTCGGCCCCGACCAGGTTGACCTGATCAATAATTCCGATGGTTTCGATGTCGCAGGCGGGCCACTGGCCAATATTCGCTTCATCAACCTCGATACCCGCAACGGTCCCTTGCAGAACGTCAAGGTACGTCAGGCACTAGCCCACACCATCGACCATGAAACCATTGTCGAAGGTCTGTGGAGCGGTCTCACGGCCAAAGCCCATGGTCTGCAGCACCCGATGTTCGGCGATCTCTATATCGGCGAGCACAAGCCGGTCGAGTTCAACATCGAACTGGCCCAGCAGCTGCTGGCCGAAGCCGGTTACAACGGCGAAGCGATCACCTTCCGCGTCCAGCCCGACTATTACCCGAACCAGCTCACGGTCGCGCAGTATAACATTGAGAACATGCGGGCAGCCGGTTTCAACATCGACTTTTCGGTGACGGATGTTCCTGGCGAAGTCAATGACACACGGATGATGTACGACCTGTCCAATACGGTGCATTTTGGCTATCCGCTGGCCATCCTGCAGAACAATTGTCCGAATGGCAGCTACAACCTGTCGACCAATCCTGAGACCGGCACGTATACCAACGACGAGTTCAACGCGCTCTGCCAGACCCTGATCGAAGCCGCCACGCCCGCAGAAGCCCGCGCGGCCTTCGCCCGCGCGCTGGAAATCCTCGAGATTGAAGATCCCGCTTACGTCCTGCTGCACCAGAACGCGATCCTTTACGGCAAGCGCTCCGATATTGAGTGGGCCCCCTCGGCCATCTTCGCGATGGATTTCGGTCCGGGCGCCATCAGCGTCGCCGACTAGCTAAACTTGGGAGCGCATGGCCGCCATGCGCTCCCTCCCGTTTTGACTGCAATTTTATGACTGGCAAATTTTCCATGCGACATCGCCTTGCGATCGAGGGCAATATGGCCATGCTTGGCCCAAACGAGGGCCATACGGCCCAGCGTCTCTACGCGGTTGGCGACATCCACGGCCAGATTCAGATTCTGGATGATCTGCTCACCCAGATCCAAGATGACCTGCGCCGCCATCCCACCGATCAGGTCAAACTCATCTTCACCGGCGACTATATCGACCGTGGTGCCGATGCCCGCGCCGTTATCGACCGCGTCAGCCGACTGCGGGAGAACCGGTTCCACGGCGCAGAAGTCATCTGCCTTCGCGGCAATCATGAACAATGGCTGATCGATTTCATTGCCGGCGAGGACAATCTGGCGAACTGGGGCGTCAAGGGCGGGCGGGAGACCCTGCAATCCTACGGCGTGCTGCGGGAAGACAGCGAGGTGGACTTCGCCGACAGCGCGACCAATGCACAGCTGCGCGCCATCCTGGCGGACAGAATGCCGGCCCGCCACCAGAATTTTCTCGCCAGTCTTCCCCTCAGCCATAGCCACGAGGGCTATCTCTTTGTCCATGCGGGCGTTGATCCCGACCGACCGCTCAACGACCAGCGCGATCACGATCTGATCTGGATCCGCGACAAATTTCTCACCCACGCCCTGTCCTTCGGCAAGGTCGTGGTTCATGGCCATTCCTGCTGCGCGCAGGTGGAAAGCCATGCCAACCGCATCAATATCGACACTGGCATCTACATTCAGGGGCGCCTCAGCTGCGTGATCCTGCAGGGGGCCTCGCGCCATCTGCTGCAGGCCGTTGGCCAACCCTGCGCCGGCTATGTCCACCATCAGGGCTCGCTGGTGACCCGAAAACCATTGCTTGAACCCACTGGAGCGTGACCATGGCCGACCGGACACCGCTGATTGCCATCAAAGACCTGACCGTTGATTTCGAGGACCGCGCCGGTTTCATCCGCGCCCTGCACGGCGTTTCGTTCACCGTCGAGCGCGGCGAAGCCCTTGGCGTTGTCGGTGAATCGGGGTGCGGCAAATCGATTACCTGGCTTGCCGCGCTCGGCCTGCTCGGCAATCGGGCCCGTTCGGGCGGTTCCGTTCGGCTGGCCGGACAGGAACTGATCGGGGCGGATGACGACACCCTGTCCGGGCTGCGCGGCAGCAGGATCGCCATGATCTTTCAGGACCCCTCCAGCTCCCTCAATCCGCTGCTACGCATCGGCGCTCAATTGCTCGAAGCGCTGGCATTGCATCAGAACATGCGCGGCGCAGCGGCCCGGGCCGAGGCAGCCCGCCTGCTGGACCGGGTGGGCATCCCCAATGCCCAGTCGCGTCTGAATGCCTATCCTCATGAACTTTCGGGCGGCATGAACCAGCGCGTGATGATTGCCATGGCCCTGGCCGGCAAGCCCGAAATGCTGGTGGCTGACGAGCCGACCACTGCGCTCGACGCCACCATCCAGGCACAAATTCTTGGCCTGCTCGACGATTTGCGCCGGGAAGAGAATATGGGACTGGTGCTGATTTCGCACGATCTGGAGATGGTGTCGGAAATGACCGAGCGCGTGCTGGTCATGTATGCCGGGCGCATCGTTGAAGACAGTCCCACCACGATCCTGTTCGACCGCCCCGCTCACCCCTATACCCGTGGCCTGATCGCGGCCCTGCCTGATCTCAACGGCCCCATCGAGCGGCTCAGGCCGGTCCCCGGCACCGTGCCCTCCCCCAAATCCATGCCGGTGGGCTGTGCTTTCGGGCCAAGATGTCCACAAGCCCAGGCCCGCTGCCAGCAGACGGTTCCCCCGCTCGAGCGCGTCGTCGCGCAGGCGCGCCATAGCTCGGCCTGCTTCTTCAATCCGGTGCCGCCCCGCCAGGCGGATCGGGCCGCGCGCCAGTTGGAGGCGGTGCTATGAGCCGCACCCTGCAGGCGCGCAATCTCAAGCGGCATTATCTCACCCGCGAGCCGGGGGCGCTGTTCGGTGCCAAGCGTGTCCTCAAAGCCGTCGACGGGGTGTCCTTCTCCGTGGCTCCGGGGGAAACGCTCGGCATCGTGGGCGAGTCGGGTTGCGGCAAATCGACGACCGCCAAGCTCCTGCTCGGCCTGCTGCCGGCCAGTTCGGGCGAAGTCTGGTTTGGCGACGAACGGATTTCCGCGCGCAAGGATGTGCAATGGCGCCAGCAGCGCCGGCTGATGCAAATGATCTACCAGGATCCGATGAGCGCGCTGGACCGGCGCCTGACCATTGGCTACCAGATCGGGGAGCCGTTCATCGTCCACCATCCCGAGATGAGCCGGGCGGAACGTGAAAGTCGCGTCGCCACCATCATGAGCGATGTGGGGCTGACACCCCACCACGGCGATCTCTATCCGCACCAGCTTTCCGGCGGCCAGCGCCAGCGCGCCGTCATCGCCCGCACGCTGGCGATTCAGCCCGAACTGATCGTCTGCGACGAGCCTGTTTCCGCGCTCGACGTGTCGGTGCAGGCGCAGGTGCTCAACCTGTTTCAGGACATTCGTGAACGCACCGGCTTTACCTCGGTGTTCATCAGCCACGACCTCAAGGTCGTCCGCCAGGTGTCCGACCGTGTGGCCGTCATGTATCTGGGTAAGATCGTGGAAATGGGCCTGCCCGACGAGGTGTTTCACCGTCCCCGGCACCCCTATACCAAAGCGCTGGTGTCAGCCGTTCCCAACCGCCATCGCGACCGTGCGAGCCGGATCGTGCTGACGGGGGAATTGCCCAGCCCGCTCGATGTGCCGCAGGGCTGCCCGTTCCATACCAGGTGCCGGGAGGCGACCGCGATCTGCCGGACCCGGGTGCCGGACCTCGTCGATTTCAACGGGCACAAAGCGGCCTGCCATCTCGTCAACCCGATCCAGCACGCTGCGGTGGCCTAACATGTTCATGTTTATCTTGTCCCGGCTGCTCCGGGCCCTGGCGACCCTGTTCATCATCGTCACCTTTGCCTTCGTCATTCTGCGCATCGCCGGCGATCCGGTCGCGCGCTTCTATGACGTCGCGACGACGCCGCCCGAGGTGATCGCCGCGTTTCGTATCGAATGGGGGCTGGACAAGCCGCTGTGGCAACAATTCACCAACTATATCGGCTCGGTCCTGACCGGCGATCTGGGCAATTCAATGCGCGAGAGCCGTCCGGCACTGGTGACGGTGCTGGCGCGCCTGCCCCTGACGCTGCAACTGGCAGTCCCGGTGCTGTTTCTCAAAGTGCTGATCGGCGTGACGATCGGCATTTTCGCGGCGCTGCACCGCAACTCCATCATCGACCGCGCCCTGATGATGATATCGGTACTAGGCATTACCGTGCCGACCTTTGTGATCGGACTGGTGCTGGCAATGATCTTTGCGGTGCAACTGCGATGGCTGCCATCGGGCGGTTATACCGAATTGCGCCACATGATCCTCCCCGTCGCCACCATGACCATTGCAGGCTCGGCGGTCATTGCCCGCTACACCCGCTCGGCGATGCTTGAGGTTCTTGGCCAGCCCTTTGTTCGGGCGGCCAGCGCCAAGGGGCTGAAGTCCAACCTGGTCATCCTGCGCCATGTCCTGCCTAATGCCGCGATATCGATCATTACCATCTTCGGCCTCATGCTGGGCGGGCTGATCGGCGGCGCGGTCGTTGTCGAGAGCGTTTTCTCCTGGCCAGGCGTCGGGCGTCTGCTCATCGACTCGGTGTCATCGCGTGATCTGGCGGTGGTTCAGACCATTCTGCTGATGATCGGCTTGACCATGGTGATCTCAAATCTGTTCGTTGACCTGCTTTACGGACTTATCGACCCGCGCATGCGCGATCCGCGCCACACCGGCCAGTAAGGGAAGTTCAAGATGACTGAAATCAGCCAGATCTCGCCGACCGCTATCGGTGCCGCGCATGCCAGGGGTAGCGGTATCCGCCAGTTCTTCAGGGATTGCCCTCCCGTTGTTCTGCTGGCGCTGGGGTGGATGGCGGCAATGCTGCTCATCGCCGTCTTTGCCAATTATCTGGCCCCATTCGATTTCAAGGCCGTCAATGTCAAGGCACGGCTGCTGCCGCCCGCCTTCACCAGCGGGGACTGGACACACCCGATGGGCACGGACCAGCTGGGGCGCGATGTGTTGTCGCGCGTCATGTATTCAATCCGCATCTCGATGACAATAGCCATCTGCGCCACCGTTCTGTCCACGGTGATCGGGGTCACCCTGGGCTTTCTGGCCGCCTATTTCCGCGGCTGGGTCGACCAGCTCATCCAGATCATGGTCGATACCCAGCTGGCCCTGCCTTTCCTCATCATCGCCATTGCGGTGCTGGCCTTTGTGGGGGACTCCCTGCTCGTTTTCGTCCTGCTATTGGGGTTCAGCGGCTGGGAGGGGGTGGCCCGCATCTCGCGCGGCCTAGCGATATCGGCCAATGCCCAAGGCTATGCGGCAGCGGCGCGCGACATTGGCTGCACGCCCGGACGCGTCTATCTGGTGCATATCCTGCCCAATATTGCCGCGACCATCGTGGTGGCCATGACGCTGAACATTCCCGGTGTGATCCTGCTCGAATCGAGCCTGTCATTCCTCGGTATCGGCGTGCAACCGCCAGAAACCAGTCTTGGAAACATGGTTGGCTACGGCCGAGAATACATCCAGTCGGCGCCGTGGATACTGCTGTCCCCATCGCTGATCATCATCCTGACGACGCTGTCTGTTTCAACGATTGGCGACTGGTTGCGCGATCGGATGGATCCTACATTGCGCTAGCCGGGTGACCGCCCCCTAAAGCGCCTGCTCTATGCCTATCGCGGCCGGCACATGCGCACTCGCAGGCCAATGAGCCGATACTCGAACTCGCGTAATTCTAATTGGAACAGGACTTTTGCATGCCTATCGATCCCGCCTTCTCCACGCCCGGTCAATTCTACAAGGGGAATCTGCACACCCATTCGACCCGGTCCGACGGCAAGCGCTCGCCGGCCGAGGTCTGCGCCATGTATCGGGATGCCGGCTATGATTTCCTGGCGCTGACCGACCACTTCACCAGCAACTTCAATTTCCCCATCGTCGACACGTCACAATGGCGGACTGACGGCTTCACCACCCTGTTCGGTGCCGAAATGCATGCGCCCAATATCAATGCGGGCGAACTTTGGCACATTCTCGCCGTTGGCTTGCCGCTGGATTTCTCCGGCCTTGCCGATGACGAAACCGGACCCCAACTGGCGCAGCGGTGCCTCGATGCGGGCGCCTTCGTCGCCTTTGCCCACCCGACCTGGTATGGGCTGGATATGGATGACGCCGCCTCCATTCCCGGCGCCATGGCCGCCGAAATATACAACCACACCACCATGGTGCGCACCTCGCGCGGCGACAGCTCGCTGTTCATCGACCAGTTGCTCAATCGCGGTCGCCATATCGGCATCGTCGCCACCGACGACGCCCACTTCGAATCTCCCGATTGGTTTGGCGGCTTCGTGATGGTCAAGGCGTCGGCGCGTGCCCCCGAGGCGCTGCTCGAGGCCCTCAAGGCCGGTCACTACTATGCCAGCCAGGGGCCGCAGATTCACGATATCACCTACACCGACACCACGGTTGAAATACATTGCTCTGCCGCTGCTGCCGTCATGGTGCTGGGCAAGGGATCGCGTTCCGCACAACGGGTCGAGCCCAATCTCACCCGCGTTTCACTGCCGATCGACCGAGTCCGCGCGGGCGGATACGCACGTATCGTCGTCGTCGATGCTCAAGGCCGCAAGGCCTGGTCCAACCCGGCGTGGTTCTGATCATGCTCCTTTCGCCCGATGAACAGATAACGCAGGCAGGCGCGTGAAGAGGCACGTGGTTTGGGTGTCGATCGGCACGGTAAGTCATTGAAATCTCGATCACCGGCGGGGTGACATGATGGAGCCGAACAATTGCACTCACCAGCACAAAGCTGGACCCTAGAATTCACTGTTCTCGCCACTGTCGACCGACAAGCTCGGAAAATCATCGTGCGGCTGATCGCTGTTGAGCAGACCCGCATCCTCCAGCCCTTCGAGATTTGGCAGATCTCGCAGGGTATCGAGCCCAAACTGCTCCAAAAACCCTTTGGTGGTCACATAGGTGAACGGCGCTCCGCTGCGAGCGTCTATCCACGATAGTTTTGAGGGTCATCGGCCTTCTCCTTGTTGAAACCGGCACTTCCGGCATAAAAAAGCCCGCCTCGGAAAGCCGGGCGGGCGTTTGATATTGGTGGTGATTATTAGCCGCCACGAACGAGAGATGGCGCCCTCGGGCGCTCAGGCCCCTTTCTCTTCGGCCCTTCGATAAGGCCCTCTCGAATGGCTAGTTTGCGCGCTTCCTTACGCGCACGGTTCACTGCCTGTGTGGCCTCTCGCTGTCGCCTTTCAGATGGTTTTTCGTAGTATGCGCGGCGCCTCATTTCGCGGAAGACACCCTCGCGCTGGAGCTTCTTCTTGAGCACCCTAAGTGCTTGATCGATATTGTTATCGCGGACTTGAACCTGCAAATAGTTTTCCTAGCTAAGTGTCCGCTTCACCCCTGCGGGCAAGCGGAGGAAGTGCCCTGTGGTACTCCTGCGGCCCGCCCTATCACTTTAGGCTATGGAATGCACATCGAAGTCAGCACTCACTCGATCAGCGTCGGGGCCATATTGGTCTTGATCCAGGTCTCGTCGATGAACACCAGACGGCTGGGATCGAGATAGGGCAGGATGGCCTTCCAGCGCTCTCGCCGTCGCGCGCTGGCGACATGGGTCTGTTCAAGCGCGAACAGGATTTCTTTAAAGCTCAGCCCTTCACGCCTCAAAAACTGCCATACCGCATTGTGCGACAACGTCACGCCGCGCGCGGCCAACTCGTGCTTGAGGCCATGCAGCGCAGGTGCGGGGCCTGAGCTATCCGCTCCAGGATAAAAGCGCGCTGCCCATCCAGGATGTCAATTGGCACCGAACTTTGACCTCTTATCGGCGCCCACCACGACCTGACTGCCGGCGGTCAGAGCAGGCGTTGCCAGCGGATGCCCCCGTCCCTCGAACTTCCACTGGATTGAGGGTCGGGGCGGCAACCGGGCCGATTACCACAAATCCGCGCTGCGCTACGAGCGTCCAACAGCCTCCAAGACATTCCCATTTCCTAGATCCCCCATTGCTCGATCGCCGCATTGGCGCCCACGTCGACTTGGTATTTTCGCGTGATAGAAAAGCATTACGCCCACATACAGGCGGCTAACGCAGACTAATTTAGATATAAATCCGCACCTATAATTGTTGATGGATTTTTACCTTCACACTACAAATGCACTTCACGACCTATACTATACGACATTGCCCTACATTTTAAGGGCGAATTCTGCTGGGTTGTATTTCGTATAGAAAATCGGGTATGCCTCCTCGGACATGGAAATCCTACTATACGCTATCGAAAACTGGTCCCTGATCGTCAGCCGGACCAGCGAACATATTGCTATCGTTGGTGTCGCAGTTGGCTTGGCGCTAGCCACCGGCGTGCCGATCGGGGTGGCCATCAGCCAGAATCGACGAGCAGCAGAGGTGACTTTGTCGGTCGCCTCAATCATCATCACCATTCCCTCGATTGCCCTGTTCGGAATCATGATTCCGGTGCTGTCGACGATCGGCCACGGCATCGGCTATGTACCGGCCGTCATTGCGGTCCTGCTCTATTCGCAGCTTCCCATCATCCGCAACACGCATGCGGCCATCTCCAATCTGGACCCTGCCCTGAGGGAAGCCGCGCGCGGCATGGGGCTGACCCGGCTGCAACGCCTGCGCGAAGTTGAACTGCCAATCGCGGTGCCGGTAATCATGGTGGGCGTGCGTATGGCGGTGGTCATGAATATCGGCGTCACCGCGATTGCCGCCTATATCGGTGCTGGCGGGTTGGGCACCTTCATTTCGCGCGGCATCAGCCAAACCGATCCGCGCCAACTCATTACTGGCGCGCTGGCCGTGAGCATTCTGGCAATCATTGCCGATTTTGGCCTGCTGGCCATCCAGCGCCTGCTCACCTCGCCAGGCCTCAGAAAATAATGACAGGACACCAATGATCCGGCTCGAGAATGTTTCAAAAATCTTCCCCAGCAGCACCACGCCAGCCGTCGACCACGTAACGCTGGAGGTGCCCGAAGGGGAAATTTGTGTCCTGCTCGGTCCCTCGGGGTGCGGCAAGACGACGACGATGAAAATGGTCAACCGGCTGATCGAGCCGAGCGGGGGCAACATTTTTATCGGCGGCAAGAACACCGCTGATTATGATCCAGTGCAACTGCGCCGCACCATTGGCTATGTGATCCAGCAGATTGGGCTGTTTCCGAACAAGACCATCGAGGACAATATCTGCCTTGTGCCCGACATGCTGGGCTGGGACCGGAAAAAATCGCGTCGTCGGGCCGCTGAGCTGCTCGAGATGGTGGCGCTCGATCCAAGCATTTTTCTCAAACGCTACCCCAAGGAACTCTCCGGAGGCCAGCAACAGCGTATCGGGGTCTTGCGCGCCATTGCGGCCGACCCTCCGGTCCTGTTGATGGACGAGCCGTTCGGCGCGATTGACCCGATCAACCGGGAGATCATCCAGGGCGAGTTCCTCAAAATGCAGTCGCAGCTGAAAAAGACCATTATGTTTGTCAGTCACGACATTGACGAAGCTGTCAGAATGGCGGACCGCATTGCCATTTTTCGCGGCGGCAAACTGATACAGTATGATACGCCCGACAATATTCTGGCTCATCCCGCCGAGCGGTTCGTCTCCGATTTCGTGGGCGGCGACCGTACGCTCAAGCGCTTGCAGCTGATCACCGTCAACGACGCGATGCAGCACGATCCGCCGCGCGTCACCGCCGATGATAGTCTCAGCGCTGCGGCGGCCATCATGGAAGAACATGGGCATCAGTCCATCGTCATGGTGGGAGGCAATGGCCGGGCGCGCGGCTTCATCCAGTTGAACGTGGCCCAGGCCGGCAAAGGCAAGGTTGGCGATCATCACGAAAATCTGCCGACCACCGTCAAGCCCGATGAGGACTTGCGGACAGCTGTTTCGACCATGTTCCGGCACAACGTGTCCTGGCTGGCCTGTATCGACAAGGACGGCACCTTCAAGGGTTATGTGACGCTGCGCTCGATCACCGGGCTGCTGAGCGAGGCCTACCGCGATGGCTGAAGCAGCACCAGTTTCCCAAAGCCCGCAATGGCGGCGCAACGGCCTCTATCTACTCTGCTTCGTGCTGGGTGCCTGGGCGTGGGGCAGCGGACTGCTGCCTGTTCTGGCCGATCACTGGGACGACATCGTCTATCTGGGCAACGAACATATCCAGCTTGTCGCCATCTCCGGAGGGGCAGCCATCGTGCTCGGCATTCCCGCCGGCATTGCGCTGACGCGACCAGCGTTCCAGCGCTATGGCGACATGGCGCTGCAGCTGCTCAATATCGGAGCAACCGTGCCGACACTCGCGGTGCTGGCGCTGTCGCTGAGCGTTTTTGGCATCGGTAACCCGCCGGCACTGTTTGCGCTGTTCGTTGCCTCGCTGCTGCCAATTGTGGCCAATACCACAGCGGCGTTGCGCGCCGTCCCGCCCCATCTGATCGAGGCCGCCCAAGGCATGGGGCTGAGCCGGCGCCAGATCCTGTGGCAGGTGGAATTTCCCAACGCCCTGTTCGTCATCTATGCTGGGGTGCGAACGGCTCTCGCTATCAACGTGGGCACAGTCCCGCTGGCCTTTCTGATCGGCGGCGGCGGACTGGGTGAACTGATCTTCACCGGCATTGCCCTCAACGAGTTCGGCACCATGCTTTCCGGTGCCATTCCCACCGCGCTTCTGGCGCTTCTGGTCGACATGACCATGACACAGCTCCAGTTCTGGACCATCCCGCGCGGTGTCAATCCGATGCGCTGATCCGAAACGGATATGCGCTTCGATTTTTTGAATCTTACAGGAGAATTCTATTGCAGAAACCGATGCGAGTTCTGGCCATCGCGGCGCTGGCCGCTTTTTCAACCGCCTCAGTGCAGGCCGCGGCGATCGTTGTGGGTGGCAAGGGCTTCACCGAGCAATTGCTTCTGGCTGAAATCACCGCCCAGCTCCTCACCAATGAGGGCTTCGAGGTCGAAAAGCGCGATGGACTTGGCACTCAAGTAGTTCGCGATGCGCAGGTAAACGGCCAGATCGACGTCTATTGGGAGTATACCGGCACGTCGCTGGTGACCTTCAACAAGATCGATGACCGGCTGACGGCTGAAGAGACCTATGCCTTGGTCAGCGAACTCGACGCCGAAGTCGGGCTGACCTGGCTCGATCCTTCCCGCACCAACAATACTTATGCCGTGGCTGTACGTGGGGCCGACGAAAAGACCGACGCCATGGTGACGGTGTCCGATATGGCCCAAGCCTATAACGACGGCGTCAACCTGACGATGGCAATGAGCACCGAATTTCCGGGACGTCCGGATGGCCTGCCCGGCCTGGAAGAAACCTATGACTTCAAGACCACTCGCGCCCAGCGCCGCGCCATGGATCCCGGTCTCGTCTTCCCCACCCTGCGCGATGGCCATACCGATATCGGCCTTGTGACGGGCACGGACGGACGGATTCCGGCTTTCAACTTCCGCATTCTGGAAGACGACAAGGGCTTTTTCCCCAATTATGCAGCAGTCCCCGTCGTGCGCACGGTGGTGTTGGAAGCCAACCCCGAACTCGCCGCACCGCTCAACGCCATGTCGGCTGTGCTGACCGATGAGCTGATGCGGGCGATGAACGCGCAGGTCGACATCGACAACACCTCCATTGAAGAGGTCGCCAAGCAATTCCTGGCCGACAACGACCTTCTTTAATCAAGAAAACGACTTCCCGTTCCCGCATCGGGAACGGGAACGGGAACGGGAACGGGAAGTTTGCCTACGCAACTTGACGTTCGGGTATCGATGATTTTCGCTGCGGCAAAATGCTTCAGATGAAGTTTTTTAGACACCAGACAATAAGGTCGATGCGAAGAACATCCTATCCGTTGAGCACGACCGTCAATACTTCGCTTGCGCGATTTGGTGGCATTTTCACCAATTCAGGCAATGCACTCCTTCAATCTCTGGAAGAGGCCCATGCTGCTACGAAAATTCGGCTAGCACTGGTTTCATGACGACCTCGACTTCACGGTCTTCAATCGTGACCGAGCCTAGCTGCTCGGCAGTGGCCCCGGGAGTAACAAGTGTGTCGGGGACCCGGGTATCCACCTCCATTTTCGCGAAAATTCTTGGTTGCGGTTGATATATTGCTTTGCGTCCGTGGCCCATTTTTGACTTTTTCAGTGATGGCGACTTTCCCCGGCGCGGTTCTGGTACTGCAGAGCAACCAGTACGCCTTTGAAAGGTCGCAACAGCAGCAGCGACAGAACCAACGTGGTAGGAATCCACAAAACCAGGTGCATCCACGGTGCGGGGTGGAACCAGGCCTCGGCGAGATACCAAAAGACCATGATAAGCGGCGCAACAAGGAAGATCACGAACACCGCTGGTCCGTCGCCGCTGTCGGCAAAGCTGTAATCGAGGTCGCAGCTGCTGCAAACCTTTGCGAGGCTCAGGAAGCCGGAAAAAAGCTTACCCTGGCCGCAGCGCGGGCAGCGGCAGAGCAGGCCTTTGACAAAGGCGGAGCTTTCGGGTCTGGACATGGGTTCCTATCAGATGTTGGGGAGCGCACTCACGCTGCGGTCGTCGCGGCCGCGCAGCCGCCACTTGCGGAAGCGCCACCGGTTGATGTCGTGCAGGATTTCCGTAATTCCGGCCATGGGTCGCAGGAGAAGTTCCGGCTCCTGAAGCGCCATCACCTGTCCCGCCATGACCAGGGCATTGCGGTGCTGCCTACCCCGGATGTCGAGGACCCGCACGTTGTCCCAGACTTCACCCATCGCCGTGGCGGCAACATCTGGCGCCTCATCGAAATCATGCTCCGTAAACACGTTGGCGATCAGCCGGCCCTTAGCTTCATCAAGACGGGTATGCGCCAGTCGGAAGAAGCTCATCGACCGGAGGTGCTGCGGCACGAACGCGCCGACATACGCATCCATGACGATGGCGTCGTAGCGGGCCGGGTTATCGCGCAGAAAATCCCGGCCGTCTGCCACGTGGCACGCCACTTCATCCGGCAAATTGAAATAGCGCCGTGCGATGTCGAAGGCGAGCGGGTTGACGTCGACAATGCTGACCTGGACGCCCTTGCTGGCAAGCATCGTCGCCAGGCTTCCGCCGCCGCAGCCGATCATCAGCACGTTGTGCGGGGGCGATTGAGCCAGGAGACCGAATATGCCGTGGACATAGGAGCAGAGGCTGATGCCGTCGGCGTCGGCCTCACTCTGGCAGCAACCGCCCTGTTGGTAGACCAGGGAGCGGTGAAGCTTGGTTTTCAGGATCTGGATATCGCCGGCGTCGCTTCGGATGCGTTCCAACAGGATCATTTTTTCATACCGCTAAAAGAACGTCCTGACTAGACTGCGGCACTGCCGCCCAAGTGATCGAAATGGCGTCACCGCCATGGTGCCAATAAGCCCGCCTCAGACAGACGCAATGAGGGCCGTATTCAGCCCGCTCCACACCATCTGCCCGAAATCGCGCGTCGAAGCGCTTTCGAGCCTGAGGCGCCTTGCAACACTCATTTTTGCTGCGGGCCAACAAGACGGAATTCTTCAGAAGGCGTGAGCAGTAAGGAGCGGTTGCACCGATTTACCAAAGGGCGTGACCGTAGAATACACTACGAAGAGCACAGCTTGGGCATTTATCTGCCACGGTTGTGCACTGGTTCAACCGGCAGATTCCATCATGGCGTCTATCGATCAGCATTGATACCAGCCTTGTATCGAAGCCGTCGAGAAGGCGCTCGGGCCTCCATCGGCGCCATTGACCTTCTACGACGACCGCCGCCGCCATTCGAACCTCGCCGAAAGACGCCCACGATACCGACATCAATGCGCTGATGCCAATCCAGGCAGCGGGATACCGATGGCGATTTGCAGCAATGGACGTGTAGCGGTAATGCTCTAACGCCCCCAGACGCATCCAAAAACACGAATTACCCTTCCCTCAGAGTCGATATTGCCGCCAATGACCCCTGCCCGCTTGAGTGAGTGCTTACAGATAGTCCGCTGGTCCACGCTTACGCTAGCAGAAGCGCTGCATGTGGATATAACCGTGGTGCTGGCATGGTATCACGGCCGCGCGGAAATTCCGGATGGCGTCGCTCGCTGGCTGGTGGATTTGGCCGACGCTCACAGATCAGTGCCGGTGCCGACCGGAGCCGCGTTCTTATGACCTCTACCCGCAAGCCCAAAGACGTCCGCGAGCTAGCCTCCCGTGCTCTATGCGCGTTCGAGAGCGTCCCCGAAGACACCTTGTTTGACGGCCGGCCCATGTGGATGAGCTACTTGGAAGAGGTGGGTGTGATGCTGCAGGCAGTTGAATGGAAGCCAGGTGTCGATGACATGCCCCCTGCCAGCAATCTCAAGCCAGCCCGCGAACTAGCCGCCCGCGCCCTGTGCCGGTTCGACGGTCACCCGGAAGACACCAAGTTCGAGAGGCGGCCGATGTAGGAGAGCTATTTGCCGCAGGCAGATGCGGTGCTTGGGGCAATAGGCGAACGGCCGAGGACGTCGAATGCCCCCAGACCGCTTCAACCAATGCCTTAAGCACGTGCACCGGACACGGAGGTGTGAGCCCATATTCCTGGCTGTGACAAAAGCTAGACGAGACGTCTTCGAAATATCGCCTGAACTAGGTGTTTATATGCCCTTCCTGCTTCGCTGATGCGAAGGCGGGCTTCTGGTGCCGTCACGTTCTACCGCAAGCCGAAGTCAAGATGGTACTCGACGAAAGCTCGCCCGAACGATCGCTCCGCGCCGGTCTGCCAAGTGTCACGGTCGTTCGCCAGAGACCACTCATAGTTCGTCGATCATCCGGCACGATCTGGCAATGAGGCAGCATCCAACTGCGCGAATGCGCGATCGACCAATTGGCGAAGCACCAGGCTTTCGTCACCCGCCCAGAGCAACCAACACCGATCAAACACCGCGACCGCCGCCGCCGCCAGGGCATTTGCGGCCAAGGCATCATGGCCCTGCTCGACGAGCGCGCCCACCAGCCTGTCGACCTGAGGACGGCGCGCACGCTGCAATCGAGCGCCGAGCACGGGGGTTGTGCGCACCAGGGCAAGACGCGCCCGAACGCGTTCGGGCGTGGCCTCGGCGTCAGAGATAATGGGCTGGAAGGCCGCCTTCAGGCGCTGCCAGGTGGAAACAGAACGCGCGTGCCGAGCTTGGCTGAAGGCTGCCGCGAACAGATCCTCAGACCCCAGCATGGCCGCCACGACAATATCTTCCTTCGATCCAAGGTGACGAAAGAAGGTGGCGCGCGAAATGCCCAGCGCATCGGCGAGTTCCTCGGCCGTCTGCTCATAGCCGTTCTCGAGCACCAGATCGAAGGCGGCACTGGCCAGCTCTTGGCGCATCACCGCGCGCGCCCGCTCTTTAAGGTCAAAGGTCACGTCATCGCCCTTGCAACACGACGGATCGATTGATACTCAGTCTCAATTAAAATATCAAGTCTCACTATCGAGGTCCTTTTGAACATCGCCGCCCACGAAACCTTTGCGTCACCATACAGCAATGCCCGCCAAAATCTGATTGTCGGCGCACTGGCTTTCGCCGGCATGGGCGGCTCGTTCATGCAGACCATCCTGATCCCCATTCAGGGCGAGTTGCCGAGGCTTCTGGATGCACCAGCCGGTGACACCGCCTGGGTCATCACCTCGACGCTGCTCGCAGGCTCGGTCTGCACGCCCATCGCCGGAAAGCTCGGCGACATGTTCGGCAAGCGCAAAATAGCGCTCATCCTGATGGCGCTGATCGTGCTCGGCTGCATGATCTGCCTGTTCTCCACGGGTCTGCCCATGCTGATTGTCGGCCGCACGCTGCAGGGCGTCGGTATGGGCGTCATTCCCTTGGGCATTTCGATGCTGCGTGACGTCGTTGATCCACGCAAACTGGGCACCTCAATCGCCCTGGTCAGCGCCACGCTCGGCGTCGGTGGCGCCATCGGCCTGCCCCTCAGTGCCTATGTCACGCAGAATTTCGACTGGCACATGCTGTTCGTCGTGGCAGGGGCGATTTCCACTATCTCCCTCGTGCTGATGGCGACCATTGTTCCCAATACCACGGTGAAGGCGGGGGGACGCTTTGATCTGCTCGGCGCAATCGGCCTGGTGATTGGCCTCGTCGGCGTGCTGCTTGCCGTGTCGCAGGGCAATCGATGGGGCTGGACCTCGGTCTCAACCTTGACCAGCGTTGGTGTCGGCGTCCTGGCCTTTGCAGCCTGGGCCTGGCATGAGCTGCGCGTGAACAACCCCCTGGTCGATCTGCGCGTCAGTGCCCGCCCGGCAGTACTGCTGACCAATCTGGCGTCGATTGCCATGGGCTTTGCTCTGTTTTCCTCCAGCATCGCCTTCCCCCAGCTACTCGGCCTGCCGATTGCATCAGGCGGCCTGGGGGTCGATCTATTGCTGGCCAGTATTGTGCTGATGCCCTCCGGGCTGGCCATGCTGGCCATGTCACCTATCGCCGGGCGGCTGTCGCTTCGCGTCGGCCCCCGCTTCCTGCTGATCGCCGGCGCCAGCGTCATCGCCTTCGCCTACCTGCTCTGCGTGGTGTTTCAGCTCAATTTCTGGCTCATCGCGCTCATCAACACCATCATCGGTGTCGGCATCGGCCTAGGCTATGCCGCCATGCCCGCCCTCATCATGTCGGCCGTTCCTCGCAACGAGACCGGCGCTGCCAACGGGCTCAATGCCCTGATGCGCTCGCTTGGCACCACTAGCGCGGCAGCAATCGTCGGCGCCATCCTGGCCGGCGCAACGGCGGGCAATCAGACGGGGTCTTTTGCCATCGTCTTCATCCTGGGCTTTCTCGCCGCAGCGCTGTGCGCCACGATCGGTTGCTTCATCCCTAAATCTGCCAACCAGAACGTGTGAGGTCGCGTAAACATAGGTTTCACTTCAACAAAAGGGACGCCCACGGGTAGGCGATCCATGTCTGACGCTGAAATCAGCAGGGTGCCGCGCGTTGGCCGATATGGGGCTCCGTCAGCGTCGTTCGAATATCCATTTCCCATCCTCCATGCAGCGGATAATGACACGGCTTCGGTCAGCCTCTCATCGTCATTGGACCGATACCAAGATGCTATAATTTGTTCATGATTGTGATCATGAGTAACGAAATTGACTGACGCCCCACATGCTAAAATTGGCCCGGCATCTTCACGCGCGGGGGAAGTGTTCTTTGCATTTCTAAAGCTGGGTCTCACCTCCTTTGGCGGACCCATCGCGCATCTCGGCTATTTCCGGGATGAGTTGGTGGTGCGCCGGCAATGGCTCGATGAGGCAGACTATGCCGAGCTCGTCGCGCTCTGCCAATTCCTGCCCGGCCCCGCCTCCAGCCAGGTTGGGTTCGCGCTTGGCCTGCTCCGCGCTGGACCACTCGGGGCCCTGGCGGCTTGGGCTGCATTCACCCTGCCTTCGGCGCTGATCCTGGTGCTTTTTGCCTATAGCGCCGCTGCGTTTGCCGGACCGGTGGGCCTTGGCCTGCTGCACGGGCTCAAAATCGTCGCCGTCGCGGTGGTCGCCCAGGCGGTATGGGGCATGGCGCGGACGCTGGCGCCGGATCGGGAACGGGCCAGCATTGCGCTGGCAGCTGTTTTAATCGTGGTGCTCCTGGCCGGCGCACTTGGACAGATCGCCGCTATCGTCGTCGGGGCGCTTGCCGGGCTGTGGCTATGCCGGACCGCTCCTGTGGCCGTGGCTGCGCAACTGAAATTCCCTGTCACCAAGCGGGCTGGGGCCATCGCGCTGGCGCTGTTCCTGCTGCTGATCGGCCTGCCTATGCTCGCTGGGGCGTCGCCTCTGCCGGGGCTGGCATTATTCGACGCTTTCTACCGAGCCGGATCGCTGGTCTTTGGTGGCGGGCATGTGGTGTTGCCCTTGCTTGAAGTCGAGGTAGTGCACCCGGGGTGGATCAGTGACGATGCGTTCCTGGCGGGCTATGGCGCGGCGCAAGCCATGCCGGGGCCGTTATTCACCTTTGCCGCCTATCTCGGCGCGATCATGGGGCCGGCGCCGCATGGCTTGGCCGGGGCCGTCATTGCGCTGCTGGCCATCTTCCTGCCGGGCTTCCTGCTGCTGCTTGCGGCGCTGCCATTCTGGGATGCGCTGCGCTCCCGGCCCGCCATGCAGGCGGCCATGCGGGGCGCCAATGCCGCCGTGGTCGGACTGCTTGGGGCCGCGCTCTACGATCCGGTTTGGACCAGTGCCATTGTCGGTCCCTATGATTTTGCGTTGGCCTTGACGGGCTTTGTATTGCTGACCGTCTGGAAGGCCCCGCCCTGGATCGTGGTCGCGCTCATGGCGCTGAGCGGCATGGGTTTGAGCTTGCTTGTACCCGCCCATTGACAGACCTAAATATATCCAACAATCTGGATATATGGACTCAATAACTGCAATCCCGGCTTTGGCCGCACTCGCCCAATCGACCCGGCTCGAGACGTTCCGACTGCTGGTGCGGCATGAACCGGAGGGACTGCCCGCTGGCGAACTCGCCCGGCTGCTTGATATTCCGCAAAACACCATGTCGGCGCATCTGGCAACGCTGTCCCGGGCGGGACTGGTCGAGGGCGAACGGCAGAGCCGCTCGATCATCTATCGCGCCAAGCTCGACCAGCTCCGCGACCTCATGCTGTTTCTGGTCAAGGATTGTTGCGGCGGCAGTGCCGAACTCTGCGCCCCGTTGATTGCCGCACTTACGCCCTGCTGCGCCCCGCAAGAGGCTCGTCAGTAAGTGGCGACTATCGACCTCCCCCGCCGCCTGACCGCCGAGGCGCTGGGCACCGCCATGCTGGTCGCGACCATCGTCGGCTCCGGCATCATGGCGCAATCGCTAACGGACGATACCGCCCTAGCCCTGCTCGCCAATACCGTGGCGACGGGCGCCATTCTGGTGGTGCTGATTGCGATAATGGGGCCGATATCGGGGGCGCATTTCAATCCGGCCGTATCGCTCGTCTTCGTCCTGCGCCGGGAGCTCAGCATCCGCGATGCGGGGCTCTATGCCGCCGTTCAGATACTCGGCGGCATGGTTGGCACCATCGCCGCCCACCTGATGTTCGCGTTGCCGCTGGTGCAAACCTCCAGCAAAATCAGGACCGGCGAGGCGCAGTGGTTTTCCGAGGGCGTGGCGACGTTTGGCCTCGTCGCGGTCATCCTGGCGGGGCTGCGGTTTGACCGCAAAGCGGTGCCCTGGCTGGTCGGTCTCTACATCACCGCCGCCTATTGGTTCACCGCTTCAACGGCCTTTGCCAACCCCGCCGTCGCCATCGCCCGGTCGCTGACCGATAGTTTTTCCGGCATTCGCATGCGCGATGTGTCCGGCTTTATCCTGGCGGAACTGGTCGGCGCCGTGCTGGCCCTGGCCCTCATGTCCTGGCTGCTGCAGGCATCCGCCGAGGGCCCTGCCCCGATCAATTCCGGAGATCAACAATGACCATTACCATCTATCACAACCCCGATTGCGGCACCTCGCGCAACACCCTCGCCATGATCCGCCAAAGTGGGGAAGAACCCGAGATTATCGAGTATCTCAAGACGCCGCCGACGCGGGCGCGCCTGGTTGAACTGATCGCGGCGGCGGGCCTGACCGTGCGGCAGGCGCTTCGGCAGAAGGACACGCCTTACGCTGAACTCGGTCTGGGTGATGAAACCCTGTCGGACGAGCAGTTGCTTGATGCCATGGAGGCGCACCCGATCCTGATCAATCGCCCCCTTGTGGTCAGCCCCATAGGGGTGCGGTTGGCGCGCCCTTCCGAAGTCGTTCTCGAGATTCTGCCCAATCCAAATATCGGAGAATTTATCAAGGAAGATGGCGAAATCATCCGTGCTGAAGGCCCGACTCGTGACTGATGCATCCGACTTGCCGAATCTTGTCCCGGGCCTGTTCGATCGGCCTGACCTTGAGCGTTTGACTGCCGCAAAGCTTGATCACAAGCCGCGCATTTTGCTGCTCTACGGCTCGTTGCGCGAGCGCTCCTATAGCCGGCTGCTGACCTTTGAAGCACAACGCCTGCTCGATGCCATGGGCGCGGACACCCGCATCTTTCATGCGCATGGCTTGCCACTCCCCGATGATGCTGCGGCCGAGCATCCCAAGGTGCAGGAGTTGCGCGAGGCCATGCTGTGGTCGGAAGGCCAGGTCTGGACCAGTCCGGAACGACACGGCGCGATGAGCGCGGTGATGAAGGCGCAGATCGACTGGATCCCCCTGCCCGGCGGCGCCATCAGACCAACACAGGGACGAACGCTCGCCGTCATGCAGGTATCGGGCGGCTCGCAGTCCTTTAACGCCGTCAACCAGATGCGCATTCTCGGCCGCTGGATGCGTATGGTCACGATCCCCAACCAATCCTCGGTTGCCAAAGCCTGGCAGGAGTTCACAGCCGAGGGCCGCATGAAACCCTCGTCCTATTACGAGCGGGTCGTCGACGTGATGGAAGAGTTGATGAAGTTCACGCTGCTGACGCGCGGGGTTTCCGAGCACCTGACTGATCGCTATAGCGAGCGAAAGGAGGTGGCCGCAAAGCTGGAGGAACGCACCAGTTTGCGATCCATCTAGGTAGATTGCGGGCCGGCCACTTCAGGATCTGCCGGTTGGCTTGATGCCGACTGCAGCGCCCAGCACTGTGTCGAACACGCGCTCAGGCGCGATCTCCGGCCCGGCCGCCTGCGCCGCGCCAAGATAGGTCATCAGCGGCGCCATTGGGGTCACCAGCACCCGCCAGAGGGACCATAGGCCCACGGTCATCGGATACCAAATTCATCCATCTCCGGCCCAATCACCATCAGGCGCTTAGGGCCAACTCGGCCCGGTTTACGCGGAACAGCGCCGCGATCACGTCCGATTGCGTGACCACGCCGGCCAAATGGCCATCGGGGTAACCACTGGCACATGATGGTGCCCGGTTTCCGCCATGACCTGCACCACCCAGGCTATCGGGGTGATGGTGAGCACGCAGCGCACGTCCTTCGTCATCACCTCGCGCGCCTTGCCCCGGAGGGGGCGATCCGAATTTGCGATGGCGGGCAAGCGCCAGCCCGTGCCAGGGCGGGTGGCGGCGGGGCCCCAATCGGCCTTGTCGAGAAGGTCGGTCTGGGTGACGATGCCGACCACCTTGCGGGCGCTGTCGATTACCGGCAGGGCCTTGACGCCCGTGCTGCGCAGCAGCTTGAGCACGATCCGCAGCGAGGTGCCCGGGGCAATGCTGGCAATGTACTGAGACATCACTGCCGCCGCATCGAGGCCGCCCGACCGGCGGGCAAAGGCAAGCACTTCCGCCGCTGCAGCACCTCTTCAAGATCGGCGGGGTCAACGGGCAGCACCTCGTCGCGTTCACGAATGGCGGCACTGAGGTCGTCTGTGGTGACGCCAAGACCGCCCCCTGCCCCGCGCGACACGATGGGCACCAGGGCGCTGGGCCGATGCGGATAAGCCTTCCGGGTCAGTCGGTTGTAAATGATCGCGGCGAGCAACAGAACGGATGAGCCGGCCAGCACTGGCGGCACTATTGCCCCCAGCGAGCGCATGGGCGAAGCTCTCCTGTCCGGATTTTGGATGGATTCAGGCAAGCGACGGCCTGCTAACCAGGTTGCCAAATGCTCGAAGCGACTACCCATGAGTTGGCCGGCCAGGCCGTTGGACTGCTTGCGCTGGTCTTTTGCGTCGCGGCGTTTGCCAGCAGAAGCGATGATCGGCTACTGGCCATCCTGATACTGGGCAATATCGCCTTCGCTATTCAGTTCGCACTCTTTGGGTCCTGGGTCGCTTCTGGCGTCTCGGCGGTGATCATTCTTCGTATCCTGCTCGCAAGGCGGATGCCTGGAAGCTGGACGGGCATGCTGGCAACTTTTGCGGTAACCGGCACCGTCGCTGCCGTGACGTGGGCCACTCCTATGGACGCCTTCCCCCTGGCTGCGGGATTGATCGGAACCTATGCAATGTTCATGCTGCGGGGCATACCTATGCGCCTTGCACTGGCCGCCGCGGGGCTTTGCTGGATCGCCACCAATCTTCTGATCGGATCAGTTGGGGCGCTTGCTGCGGAGGCATTCATCCTCGCCGCGAACCTTTTGACGATCACCCGAATTGCCCGCGGGCAAGCCACGCAAAACGGCTAGACTCACACCCTGACCACCAGGCCGATGCGGCGCAGGTTGCTCTCTATCGATCCATCCATGTGCATCGTGCCGGGGTTGAGTAGGCAGCGCTCTTGGCTGTGAATAGGCGCGTGGTTTGGGTGCCGATCGGCACGGTAAGTCTTTGAAATCTCAATCACCGGCGGGGTCACATGATGGCGCCGAATTGCAGCTCAACATTTTGCCGGCGGCGCGCGCTGCGGTGCGAAAATGAGTTCCAACGCTACGATGCGAGCTGGGATTATATCATCGACACATTCCTGACACCCCAAACTAAATAATTCGGGGCTCAAACTGCCTAACGCCGCTTCATCTTGGAGCGGCGTTACTCCCCTGGCTTATGCCAAGGGCTGGGGAATGGGGGGAGGTGAGCCGCGCTGCCCAAGCAACGGCTATGGGGTTGCGCCCGTTCGGACGAGGCCAATCACCTCAATAAGTGACCCACGGGGTGCGCTTCCAATGGAGAGGCGTGGGGCCTTGGTCTGAATATGGTCACAGCAGGCCGGGGGAGCCTTGCGGACTAGTTCTCAGCGTAGAAGGCAATCACCTCTTCGCGCGTGATCGAATTATCGCCATTCTTGTCGAAGGCCCCGAACAACTCATCGGCGTAGGCAGTCGCCTCCTCATAAATAATATGCGGGATATTGGGCGTTGCAGGCTTGGCATAGGCAAAGCCCACAACGGCGACAAAAACTGATGCAGCAATCAAAACGATTTTCATTTGGGAATACCCCTGAGTGGAATTCAGCCATGGTCGCTAACACCCGAACAGGCGTCAACCGCAAGAAATTCCTTATACTCAAGAATAGGTTGCGAAGGAACGCCCGTCCTTGCGCTCCGATGCACCCACCTGCTGAGAGATTCTGAGGGCCGGGCTTTAACCGGCTGTCGGGAAGGTTGGGGCGAATTCGCGGCCTACCCTGCCATCCCACAGCTTGGGCTCCCCGCGACGGTACACCCAACTCGTTTCCTGCTGCGCGTGTCCTTCCACGCCGCCGCCTCAAACTCTGCTTGTCGAGGATGTGCGCAGTATGCACACCCTTGAGAAACAGACCGCGCCACCCGAGCAGGTGACGCGAAAGATGCCTACGACATCGCGCAACAATGCCTGCGGATTTGCTCCAAAGGCCGTCCTTGTCTAGAAGGAGCGCCTCTGGCTGCTGATGAAGTCGCTTCCACCCGGGCTTTTAAAACGGGCATCGAAGCTCAGCTACTGTCTCGAACCCTGGAGTCTCCTTTACAGTGCTGTATATCAAATCCCTCGTAGTCACCGTTAGCTCTATCGCGCTCTTGAGTGTCGCCCCGATCTCAAACGCAGTCGCCAACGACATGCCCGGTCAGGGAGTGAGCGTCAACATGGCTCAGGCGACATGGGACACGGGCTGGTTCTACGCTGAAATCTACCGCCAGCTGCTTGTCGAGTTAGGCTACGAAGTCCCGCAGATCGTAACGCTTGACGCACCTCTTTTCTATCAAGCAGTGGCCCAGGGTGATATGGATCTCTGGGTTGATGGCTCCTTCCCTTTGCACGACTCCTACCGTCGGGCTTTTGAGCAGGGTGCCGAGATTGTTGGGGCGGTTGTTGCTGCTGGTACTACCGAGGGGTACCTGGTCAACATCTCGGCAATCAAGGAGTTCAACATCAGGACGCTCGATGATTTCAAGCGCGATGAAGTTAAGGCGGCATTTGATCGCAATGGCGACGGCCTGGCCGACCTAGTAGCGTGTCCTGCCGGATGGGGATGCGAGCTCATGATTGAGCACCATCTCGATGCCTATGAACTGCGCGAGCATATCAACCCGATCAAGGCAGGCTATCCCGCATCCATGGCCGACGCTATCGCGGCGTACGAAGCGGGTGAAAACATCCTCTTTTATACATGGACTCCGAACTGGACTTTGAATGAGTTGGTCCCGGGAGAAGACGTGATGTGGATCGAGGTCCCTGAAGTCAATATACCTGACATGAGCCTTGCCCAAACAGCGACCATAGAGGGTGTCGTGGGTTGTGTTGCTGACCCATGCACCGTGGGGTTCCCTGGCGGCGATATCGTGCCGGTAGCCAATTCGGCGTTTCTCGAAGAGAACCCGGCCGTGCGTGCGCTGCTTGAAGTCGCCTCGGTGCCGCTGGCTGACATCTCCGCACAGAACGCTGCCATGTATGCTGGTGATGATGATTTCGTCGCTCACGCCACGGCATGGATCGAAGATAACCGCGAAACTGTCGATGGATGGCTCGGCGCTGCCCGCGCTGCCGTCGAGTAGGGCAAGAGGCACTTAGCAATATCATGGGCCGGGGCAGACAAATCCCGGCCCGTTGTTTTAGGATTCGTTTACTTGGCGTGGTCAAGGCAAGCCTGCTTCAAGCCGCCGACATTTATCCTCGCCCTCCGTAAGGACACCGACCGGCATACGGGCGCCCCTCGCCCAAGCCCCCGCAATGGCAGCAAGAACTCGAACCGCACCGACCGCAATGAGCTTGCGGAGCATGGGCAGTTCTTTCGATGTTGAAGGGTAGGCACGAAAAAGCCCTCCGCGATGGGAGGGCTGATGGTATCGAGCGGGCGACCATTGGGTAAGGGTTGCGGGATGTATATCGCCGCGCTCGATGAAATTGAGGCCGGTTCTGCCGTCTCGCAATGCGGCGCGGCTAACGCTCACCTCAAACTGAACATGGTCACAGCAGGCCGGGGGCTCGAAACCATAATTCTGGTTTCGGCGCTGCAATGCACTTACCTGCTGAGAGATGGTGGCGCAGGACACTATGAGTTGCAGCAGGGCGGCCGCACAGGGCCATTAGCGGCCTGCGCCGGCACGAAGGCTAGCGGGACTGCGTGCGACCGTACATAGCTTTTAGGATGTATGCCCCGAGGTGCGAATGGGGTGCGCCGTTTGCAACCGAGGCCTTCGGGGTGATGACCCCGCGCATTGCCATCGAGAGTTCCCGATAGCGACCTGATGAAGCCTGCTTGTCAAGTTGTGGAGCTTTTTGTCACAACTGGAGAAACAGGCCGACCCGCGGTTAAGCGGATCGGTCATTTCAATTAAATAGGTCAGGCCAGACAGCGACCAGGGTCGAAGTGCAGGCGGGCACCGGCAAAGTCGAGCGGTTTCGGCTGGATGGCCGCGCAAGGGCTGGCAGCCTCGTCTTCGTCACCGCCGGGACTGAGCGCGGCAAACGTCTGGACGGCCAGGATGGCGGGCGGGCAGATCGGAACGGCGGCAGCATCGCCATAGGCGTGGTCGATGGCCGGTGAGATATCGAGCATACAGATGTCGGGCGCGGGGTCAGCCATGGCAGCAGGCGCGAACGCCATCATGCCGAGACAGAGCAGCGCCGCGCCAATGAAGGAGCGGATATGCATGGGCAGTCCTTTGATGTTGGGATTGCAGGCAACAAAAAAGCCCGCACTTGGCGGGCCTCGTTTTCGGCGGTTTACGCCTTAGCGTAAAAACTACGGCCTGATTTGGCCGATGGGTCAAGCGGCGCGGGCTTTATCCACCAGCCCGTAATGCCGAACGAGCGCGTTCAACACTTCGCGCAGCCAGCCCGTCATGTGGTGGCATTAGAGGTCCTGGAGAATGCAGGTCTGCAAGGCCGCATACAGCGCCCCTGCCCCGCCCACCTCGTTCTGACGCACCTGCACGGCGTCGACAGCGTCCCGCCAGCCGCCGCGTGGTAGACCGACGATAGAACTCGACGTTCTCCGCCCGCGCTGAGCCACCCTGCACCCGGTTCAGGTCAACGCCGGACGGTTCCCGCGGCGCCTGGATGGCGATGAGGTTGTTTCGGTGATCCTCAAGGAAGGCCAAGGCCGCATCGTATTGCACCACGCTGATCTCTACGCCCATGCAGAGCCGGCTGCCGAAGGCGCCAGCGACAGCGCAAACCGTGACCACCAGGCACCTCCGAGCCCTGTGGTTGCGCCAGCAAACGGAACCAACGCGCCGGACGTGAGTTTCACGGTACCGCCTTTGGCAAGTATCAAGCCGGCGGGCCCAGCCGGAAGCTGGAACAAGCAGAGAGGCACCAAGATATGGACAAGATCCTAGAGGACATCCGCAAGGACATGGCAGTCTATGATCAGAGCCGGCACGAGATTGGCGTGGTCGATTTCGTCAGGTTTGGCGATGAGGATCCCGACTCGCCCGGCCCCGAAACGGCGGGCCCGAACCCGATCGACGAAAACAAGCGAGGCTCCTTTATCGAAAACCTCCTGGACGTGTTCGGACCCGATGACCTTCCCGAGGTGCTGCGCGCCCGCTTGGTCAGAAGCGGGTTTGTCAGAATTGACGGCGAAGGGCTTTTCAGTGCGGACCGCTATATCATGCCCGACCAGATTCAATCCGTTGCCGGCGGCAAGGTGACGCTGAAGGTCGACAAGTCGGACCTCATGAAGAGATCCTAATACCGGTGGCCCTTGGCCGAGTCCGTGATGCTACGGCCCGCTGGGCGGTCGTAGGTTTTTTATCGTCCGCCGGTCCGGTCACGGCCGCGACTGCGGTGCACTGGCATTGAGACGCCCGGTCCTGGATTCAAGCTCCTGCCGGGCGGTGATGAAGGCGGCGGCGGCTTGGAGACGTCCAGCAACGCTCAAGCTCTCCGCGAGCTTTATCAGCGCATCCTGAAGTTTCCCGGTCAGGACATGGTCACCCAGGCCAGCCAGCGACCGCAACAACAGCTGACTGGTCAGTGCTGCAGCGCCCCTGCTGTACAGCCAATAGCAGCAGGGAAAAGGTGATCGAGGTGATCGTGATGATGCCCCCGGCGAGGGTCGTGAGCAGGCTCCGCGCCGCGTCATCATCGCCCGGAAAGACAACAGGCCAGTCTTGGGAGAGGCGCTGTTGATCAAGGAAATACGTCGCTGTCGCAAGACCTAGAAAGACCACGACGGTCGCGGTCGGAATGGTCAGGAACTCGACAAATGCTCTTCTGATTGTTTCAACGGCGACGGCGTGCGTCCTCGTCGTTGTGATGGTGACACAGCATGGCTTCCTTCAATAAGGCGTCTCCGACGGCAAGCCCACATTCAGAAACCAAAGCATTCAACGTAGAATGATCCTTTGGTCGCTACCCCGCTGGGCCTCGCGACCGGCGAAGAGCAGGGTGAAATTCAACACTTCAGCGCCGCTCAGCTCGCCCGCGGTGAGGCGAACACCATGCATTCCAAAGCTGTTCTGGGCGGCCTGGGTGTCACCCAGCCGCTGCCAGCCGTCGAAGCCGAAATGCAGCGAGAACGGCTCAGCACTCTCGATCAGCAGGTCGCGGCCGGCGGGCAGCCTCTCGAACGGGCTGTCCGTGCGCCAGTGCCAGGTGGTTGCTCTGGGCGCCAGGCCATCGTAGCGCACTTGGACAACGTCCAGCAGTTCGACCGGCCGCCCGGTGGCGTGAGCTGCCAATAGCTTGAGAAATTCTCCATGCGCCCACACCAGCGGCATCGCCCCGCCGGTCGGTTTTCCCGGGAAAAGGCCGCGCTCAGAGATAGCCTCGGTGTCCCAGATTTGCTCAGGGATAAGCCCCCCTGGTCCGGTCATTTTCGTCATCGCATTGAGAAACGGCAGTGGATCCTCGCCCGCCGTCACGGCGTAGTGTCCGCGCTCTCCGGTCAGCAGCGGCCACGGCCGGCCAATACCGGTGCCGTCATAGGGCGCCCCATCGACGTGCTCGCCGTAGCCGTCGCCATTGTAGCGGTAATAGCTCACCCCGCTGGGCGTGTCCGCGCGCAACACTTGCTCGGTCACCTTGAGCGTACTGAGGATGCGCGGGTCGTCGGGGCGTCGTAGTCCCGTTCGCACCAGATAGAGGTAGCCCATCGCTACCAATGCGTCGGCGGCGATATCGCCATCCTTTCGATTTTTGAGCTGGACCCGCCCGCCGATCCCGCCTTGGCTGGGCGGGGGCGCGATGCGCACATAGTAACCCCCGACCTCGTGCTCGCCACACAACGGGCCGTCGCTGGTGTAGATCCACTCCTCGATGCGCTCATTCCAGCAGTCGGCCAGGGACAGTGCATAGTCGCGTTCGTCGGGATCCAGGAACTCCGCGGCGGCAACCAGTGCGACAATGGCGACCGAAAGCGTAAATGCGGTGATCCCGGCGTTTTCTTCCCAGCGGTCCTGCTCGGATACGGGTCCATTGCGCACGACAAAGCCGATGGCGCTCCGGACCATAGCCTCGACGGGGATCGAGGGAACCAGTGCACCCGATGCCCGGAGTTTGCCGACCAGGACCACGGGCAGCGCCGCCTGGTCGAGTTGCACGCCTGTCCAGTAGCTCCGGCCATCGGGATAGTAGTTCTGTGCCCAGCCGCCATTCACGCCCTGCGTACCAATCAGATAAGCCAGCATACTCAAGGCGTCGTCGCTCTGGCCGACCGACATCAGCGCCAGCGCCGCCTCGACTGCGTCGCGGGGCCACACCAGGTGATACCCACCCAGGCTGTCATGGCTGCTCCCCCAAGGCACGCTGAGGCTGGCGATGATCGAGCCGGCATAGGTGCGATCCTGGTGTATCTTGAGCACCGCGGCGGACAGTTCGGCCTGGTAGCGCAATTCGGGTGAGGCGTAGGGAATTTGCAGCGTCTCGCCCCATTTCTCCCAACCATCGATGAAATGCTGGCGCACCGTGCCATAGTCTTCGGCAAGGCTTGCGCGGGCCAGGGTGCGGGCACCCTCAATCGTATGCGCGAAACTGAGCGCCAGCGTCCCGCTGGTTTCGGCCAGTTCGCCGGTTAAGGCGACATTGCCGTTGCTTGCACGCGCATAGCTCCAGGTCATCGCCCCGTTGCGGGAAAAATCCTGCCAGCCATCCGAGGTGCCGGCATAGCCGGCGCTGGTGCGCGAAAACCCGCAATCGCTCTGCAGGCACAGCGCCACGTCGCCCTTCTGCGCGCTCAGATCCTTTGCTGCCCAAGCCGTGTTATCGCGCCGTTCTCCCGCCAAATGCGGCGCCAACAAAGTGTAGAGCTTGACCTTTTCGCCATGCAGGCGATAGCGGACCAGCAAGACATCCCGCGACGGATGTGGCAGGTATTCCAGTTCCAGCCGGTAGTCGTCGCCCTCATGCACGACCTTTGGCAATGGGACATAGGCTTTTGGCATACTGAGGATATAGCGGTGCGCGCGCTTGACCTCGATCCAGCCGCTGGGTCCGGCGATGATAAACCCCAGATCACGGATTTGCGGCAGGCCGGTCGATGGCCAATAGACTTCGTTGACGATGCCGTGGCCGAAGCTGGCCCATAACCGGCTCGATCCAAGGGCAGTGCTCACCATGTCTTTGGCGCTGGAGGTCCAGGTCGGCGAGATACCGGGTTCGCCCGGCGCGTCGCCGCGCGGTGTGGGATCATCCGCCATGGGCAAAATTCGCGAAGTTGGTCATGCCGCCATCAACAAAGATTGTCGATCCGGTTGCATAGCTGGCCGCGTCCGACACCAGCACGACGGCCAGTTTGGCGATCTCATTCGTGGTCCCATGCGACCCATGGGGATCTTGTCGTTGAGATCGGCGAGGCTGGCGGCGTCCTGCCAGACGGCGCCGTTGATCGGCGTCTTGATGGCTCCCGGCGCCAGTGCCAGGACGCGGACGCCGTGCGGAGCCGCCTCGAGCGCCAGCGTTTTGGTGAGCATCGACAGCGCGGCCTTCGACGCCGCGTAGGCGCTGTAGCCGCTCCAGGGGATCATTTCATGCACGGAAGACATGTTGAGCACGACGCCGGAGCGCCGGCCGATCATGCGGCGCAGCGCCTGCCGGCTGCAATAGAAGGCGCCGAACAGATTGACCTCGATCACCTGACGCCAGGCGGTCAAGTCGCTGTCCCAACCGAGGGCCCGCACGCCATCGACGCCGGCGTTGTTGACCAGGATGTCAATCGGTCCCCACGCGGCGTCGATTGCGCTGAACATGGCATCGACCTGGGTGGGATCGGCAACATCGGCCTCGATGGTCAACGCGTCGCGATCGACCTTGCGGATTTCGTCGGCGACGCGCGCAGCGTCTTCAGGACGATCGATGAAGTTGATCGCCACGTCGACGCCGGCGCGGGCCAGGGCCAGAGCCACGGCCTCCCCAATGCCCGAGTTCGCGCCCGTAACGAGCGCGCGCTTGCCAGCCAGGTCAAGTTTCAGCATGTCTTGGCTGCCTTACGAAGTGAAGTTGCCCGACGAATCCTCGATGGTGCCGGTGAAGTGGCCGATGCATCGCTTATGGTCATTTCTTCCCTGCCGCAGGGCGGAAAATGGCCCCGACGCGACCAACGCGGCGTTCCTTCGCCACATGCGTGTCGGGGCCGAAGGGGTGGCCCCCAAAGCCATGTCTCATGGCGACGATGGCCTTGGCCCAGGTGCCGCTCTGATCGCGCGAGGCGAAGAGTTGCATCACTGATTGGGCGATTACCGGGATCGGTACCTCCATGCGCAGTGCATCGGCGACCAGCCAGTTCACTTCCCCGGTGTCCTCGATATAGCTGGTGGACTGGCTCAACGTCGGATCCGTCGCCTGCGCTTCGGCCAGCAGGTCGATGAGCCACGAGCGAATGACCGACCCATGCTGCCAGCATTGGAGGACACCATCGATATCGAGCGCCTCGTGAAAGTGGCCGAGCATACTGAAACCCTCGCCGATCGCCTGCAGCATCCCGAACTCGATGCCGTTGTGAACCAGCTTGACGAAATGCCCGCTGCCGGACGGCCCGGCATAGACGTAGCCCCCCTCGACTGCCAACTGGCGCAAGATCGGCTCGACCCGAGCCGCGGCAGCGCGATCTCCGCCAACCATGAAACAGGCGCCTTGCTGGGCTCCCGACACCCCACCCGACGTTCCGACGTCGAGAAGCTCGATTCCTCTGGCCTTCAGGCGATCATGGCGCCGGATGGAGTCCCCCCAGTACGAATTGCCGCCATCGAGCACGATGTCGCCTGGCTCCAGGGTTTCGGACAGCCGCTCAAGCAGGTCATCCACGGGTGGCCCAGCGGGGATATAAAGGACAATCACGCGCGGCCGAGGCAGTTGGCGAAAGCCGGTTACCTCCGCAATCTCGACCAAGCCGGCGGCGGTCAACTCCCTTGAGGCGGCGCCCCGCGTCAGACCAGTGACGCCAAATCCCTTGGACAATGCCAACTGCGCCAGGCCTCCACCCATGCGACCCAGTCCAACCACGCCGAATGCTGTGATGCTCATTTGCATATCCTCCTCGCACGGTGCAGAAACGCGATGGCGCCCCGCAAGCTTCGATTGCCGCCATTGCCTGGCTCTTGCCTAGACGATGTATTTATTCCAGCCGCCATAGCTCCCCCCGATCCGCCCTTTGGGTAGGCTGCACGCCATCAGCAGGACGCCCATCACCAGCGCCGCGATGGTTTGCAGCAGCGAAGCGCCAAGCAGGAACGGCATGATGACGATGGCCGCGCCCATGGCGAGGTTGAGCAGTCGAACGGCGCGAGCGACTTCGGCCATGGCGGTGACCGCCACCACGACCACCAGCGCGCCAATCAGGTGATCGGCATTGGCCATTGCGCCCGTACTGCCCAGGGTCAGCCGCGTGGTCATCAGCAGGATACCGATCAGCATGGCGACACCGAGCGTCCACGGCAGGCCGACGCCGCCGCCGAGTTCGGCGAGCAGTTTGCGTGGCGGGCGGTCGAAATCGTCCTTGTGTTGACGGTCACCCTCGTCGGTATCGCCGAACAGAAAAGCGCGGATGAACACCCCCTGCTGCTTCTTGCGCATGAGGAACTGGCCGGTCGCCACCAGTTCGTCGAGCGAATAGGGGATCTGGATCACCATCGCCGCGGCGGCGATCAAGCACAGTGCGCACCAGGTGCTCAGGAGGATCGGCTGGATAATGATGAAGGTTACCGAGACGACCCCCAGTGGCACGATCATCAGTCCGAAGATGAATACCAGCCAGGGGATGGTGCGCCAGCGGCGGGAGCTTCCGATCAACCCGGTGAGGATCTCCAGCATGTAGGTGGCGGCACCGATTCCCGCATCCGGGACCGGCCAGGCCTTGGAGAGTTCGGAGGTGATGATGTCCTCGGTGCCGTTGAGCTGCGGGTTGGCGACCCCGGGAAAGAACGGGTCCCAGACGCCGTCGACATGACCCAGCTGATAGGCGGTCAGGTAACGCGAGACGAAGAAGCCGACCAGAGCCAGGGCGATGATCGGGGCCCGCTGCAGGAACGTCGAGGGAGAGACATTCCAGCCCGGCGGCACGTCCGGCCCGGTCTGCGTCGCCAAGGGCGAGATTAGCGGGAAGGGACGCGACACCACGGCGAAACCGATGACGAGCGCACCGATGGCGGTGCCGTTGAGATAGGCTGCCGCCGAGGGCGTCCAGAACAGCAGCGGCGCGAACAGGACCCAGAGGCCGACAATGCCCGCCCCGAAGCGGGCCAACGGCAAAGTCCAGTTGAGCGACAATGCCCCGAAAACGATCAGCAGCGCCCCGGCAACCCAGTCGCTCCACATCATGGCCGGCTCGTTGTAGTTCAAAAGCGTCGGGCTGGTGAGCAGCCAGACGCCGAGGAAGATATTGGCGAAATGGGCCCACAGCCAAGAGAAGTGCGCGCGCTTGAACATGGCCTCGTGACCGGCGCGGATAGTTTCGGGTTCGGCGCGACTGTCGGCGGCCTCGCTCATCCAGGGCGGCGGCGCGAGTCTGTTGGCCGCGTAGAAGGCCATCGGATCGGCCTTGAGATTGGCGACGATTTCCTCAAGGGCCCGCTCCAGGCGGTGTTTCGGATCCCAGCCGAGTAAGGTGTGGGCCTGCGCGATATCGAGCGCGTAGTGATCGTCGGCCAAGTCGATCATGAACGGGCGGATGAACGGCCTTTCGCCCTGGTCGAGGCTGTCGGGCACCGCGGGCTCAAGTGCGCCCTGGAGCCTAGCACCGACCTTGGCGACTGGGCGTGGCATGGTGATCGTGGTCCAGTCGGCCTCGCCATGGATCAACTCGCCGAAGCGATGCTGCAAGGTGTCGTAACTCAGGGCCCCGGGCTCGCCGACCAGGATGGCGCCCGCATCGGGCAAATCGGTGCGGCGATCGATGGCCGCCTTGACGGCGTCCGCCATGTCCTCGACGTGTAGGAAACTCTGTCCGGCATCGGGATCGCCGGCATAAAGTCCGCTTTCGAAATCACGCTCATAGATGCGGGCGATCTGCTGGGCCAGTGTAGGAACCAATGTCTTCTCGTCATAGACCCCAGCCAGCCGCAGCAGCGTATAGGGCATATCCCCCGCCTCGCGGGCAATGACGTGTTCGGCGGCCAGCTTGGATTTCGGATAGGCCCAAGTCGGCTCAAGCGGGGTGGCCTCGGTGGTCAACTCGCCGGGCTTGCTGGGCGCGTGAACCAGCATTGTGCTGGTGTAGATCAGGCGCTCGACCGTAAAGGGCTTGAGGTTGCGGATCAGGCGCCGGGTTCCATCGACGTTAACGGTCTTGTAGAGCGGATTGTCCTCGCCGCTGAAATCGAAGTAGGCGGCCAGATGGACCACCGCAGCAATCGCGGCGCCGTACTCGCCGCGCAACTGGGCTAGAGCCGCTTTGACGCTTTTGTCTGAGGTCAGGTCACAGCGATAGATGCGGGCTTGGCTGCCTTCCGGCTCCAGGTCCAACCCGACGACCGTGTAGTCTGCGGACAGATGGGCGAACAGCTTTCCGCCGATTCGCCCTCCAGCACCCGTGATCAGGACGAGCGGTTTCTCGTGTGACGCCATGGATCGACAACGCCGAGCGGAGGAAATGGTTCGTTGTCGTCGCCGATGATTCTGGGCGGAAGCGGATCGAAGCACAGCGCTCCTGCATGCCTTGAGCGCACCAGGGTTCTTCATTCAGAGGCGTTGGCTCTGTCCATGGACGACGAGCAGAGACGCCGCAGCGAGTGATCTGACACGCCTCCCGAGGCACGCCATGGGTCAGCGTGTAGATCGGCGCTCACTATGTGACCCCGCTGGGACTTATATTTCAATGACTTATGGCACCGATAGGCGCTGAAACCCCACGCCGATTAACAGGCCCACTTCTCGATGGAAATCATTAGGCTGTCTTCTCCGCCAGGCCACCTGATCGATCAACGTCGATCTAAATTATCAGGCCGACGTTAACCCTGAGACGAAAAGTCGGCGCCGCGATTACACTTCATAAAAGACCCATAGATTAACTATTGGCGATGAAGGCACAGTTTTATCCCCTAGCTTATCCGATCCGGTTTTTTTGAAAATATGAGCAATCTGGAGACCAACGTTCGGGGTGGCAAGCAGAGAGCACCGGAACCCAGAAGCTTGCTTCAGACCTTATTCCTGAGCGCGGCGCTTGCCGCGCTGTACGTGGTTTTCGGGCGCCTGACCTTCGCCGTCTCTGTCGAATACGGCAATGTCACCAGCGTGGTTTTTATCCCGGAAGGCATCGCGCTGGCTTTCTGCATCCTTTTCGGTTCGCGCGTTGCCGGCGGCATCGTTTTGGGTCAGACGATACTCTCCTTGTGGTCCGGGCCTTCACTGTTCGGCGGAGCAGTCATTGGGCTAGTCAATGCGGGACAGGGTATTCTGGGCGGCTTTCTATTCCGCCGCTGGTTTTCGTCGTCGCGCTTCGATCAACCAAGAGACGTGTCCCTATTCATCGCGATGATCTTCCTCATCCTGCAACCGATCAGCGCCACTGGCGGCGTGACGATACTGTATCTCCTGGGTACGATCCCACAGAGCCTCATCCCGCCTGACTGGGCCGCTTTGTGGATACAAGGCTTGCAAAAACCCTTGCCGTCTCTCGACCTGGTTCCCTCCGCTTGGATGCATTGGTGGATCGGCAACTCCATCGGACAGTTGCTGGTGGCGCCGCTGATCCTGGCATGGACGGCCCGAAGCGCCCCCCTGGAGCAGGCGAGGGGAAGGCTCGAAACCGTAGCCGGAGCTGCGGGCATCCTGTCGATCGTTCTTCTAACGCTGAGCAGCATTCCAACGCATCCGCTGCTGCTGCTGGCAACAACCTATTTGCTGCTGCTCTGGATCGGCCTGCGCCGCGGATTACGCGGTATAACGCTCGCCAACGTCCTCATCGGCGCCGCCGTGACCTGGGCAGCAGCGTCCGGTGGCGGCTTCATGGCGCACCTTTCGATTGCGGATCGGCTGTCCAATGCCGGGTTCTTCGTCGCAGCGGCCTGTGCCCTGTCGCTCTTCCTGTTCGCGCTTTTTGAGGATAGGCGTATCCTGATCGAGCGCCTGACGCGGCTCGCATCCTGGGACACGCTGGTCGAGTTGCACAATCGGCGCCACTTCATCGAGGTGGCAAAGCAGGCGGTGGCCACCGCTCGTCGTCAACAGGACGATCTCGCGCTGTTGATCCTCGACGCCGACAACTTCAAGGCACTCAATGATCGGCACGGCCACGCCGCCGGAGATGAGGTGTTGAGAATGATAGCTCTCGCCTGCGCGTCGGTGAGCTCTCGGCCGGGCTGCGCCGGGCGCATCGGTGGCGAGGAGTTCGCCATGTTCTTTCCCGATACCTCCATTGCGCACGCCTGTGGCATAGCCGAGAGACTACGTGAGAAAATTGCGGCAACGGCGGTTCAGGTGGCGCCTGACATCGCTATCCATGCGACGGTAAGTATAGGAGTCGCCGCACTGGTTGACGACGCTGATCTTGGTTCGATGATGCGCAACGCGGATCAGGCGCTCTATGCCGCCAAGACGCAAGGCCGAAACCGGGTCGTTCCCACCATGAAAGAGTTGGCCTCAGCGCCTGGCGCCAACCGCGAAAACATCAATCCGAGCGTTGATAGGCCGGGTTTTGTTGCAACCGCTGACTGGACACGCAAAGAGGCCTGACCCGAACGCATGCAGCAGGCCATGCTGATGCGTGGTTTGGCGTCCAACCGTCATCAACGGTGGGCGCGACACCCAGTATCTTGACTGTCCGCGAGTACCGACATATCTACACCACAGGAGGCATAGCCAGCACAAGCATGCTCAATACGAGTGCAGGCAAAGTTGCCATGTTCGATGGGGGCGGTACGATTCTCATATCGTCGTTGTCCTCATTGCCATATTCCCTAACGCCTGTTGTCGGCGACGGTCGCCAATTGCCTTGAGAGCCCCGACGCCCTGTGCGGCCGACGTCCCAATCCCGCTCGGGCATAGTTTCGATAGCCGTCCAGATCATCAATGATGCCCTACTTGCGCGCCCTTGCCGCGCGCATGTGCTCGACGATGTGACGGCCCGAGCCTTCGACGTGGCGGGCAATCACTTGAGCCGCAAGATCGGCATTCTGCTGCCTGATCGCGGTAATTAGCTCCTGATGCTCCGTCATCACCGTAGCGCGCCGGCTGAGCGAAACGGGAAAGCGGCGGGAAATCGCCCACAAGATTTCGCGGTGCTTCCACCACAGCTCGACCGAATGGCGGTTGTAGTGGCGGTCATACATCAGTCGGTGGAACCGCGTATCCAGCTCGGAATGCAGCTGCTCATCCTCATAGTTGAGCGTTTCCATCTGCTGCTGCAGCTCCTCGAGCGCCTTGACCTCCTTGCTGGTCACAATGCCGACAAACCAGCGGGTCAGATAGGGTTCGATCAGGATTTCGATCTCGAACACATCGCGCACGAATTCTTCGTCGATCGGCCGCACCCGGGCGCCGCGATTCGGCGCCATCACCACAAAGCCCTCGCCGCGCAATTGCTGCAGCGCCTCGCGCACCGGATTGGTCGAGGTGCCATGGCGCGCCGCCAGTTCGGTCACCTTGAGCCGTTCATTGGCGATCAGTCGGCCGCTGATGATGTCTTCGCGGATCAGCTCGTAGATCGAGACGTCCTCGAGCGGGGTCGGCGCCGGCGCTGGTATTGGATACTGAGTGGTCATGTCGTTGTTTTATGCAGGTTTTTGCCTAAGGCCAAGGTCAAAAATCCACCTTTTATACACCGGGATTGACAAATAATGTACAATTTGTGAGCCTTCGTCCACTACCAAGCTGCGGATGTACCGCAACTGGCGACAATGGGGCCGAACCGGCCATGTGGAGGGAAGCTTATGAATTTTCATCGAACGCTGCGCCGTCTGGTGCTGTCGACCGGGCTGGCCGGACTGGCGGTAACCGGGCTGGCCGGGATTGCCGCGGCGCTGGATTACCAGCAGTCGCCCATGCTGGACCCGCTGGTGGCTGGCGGCACCTTGCCGCCGGTGGACCAGCGGCTGCCGGCCGCGCCCTATGTCGAGACCATGGTCGACAGCGTCGGCAAATATGGCGGCACGCTGCGCACTACCATTCTCGCCAATGGCGATCATTACAATCTGACCCGCACCATCGCCAACGAGCTGCTGGTGCGGTGGGACCCGACCTGGTCCAAGGTCGAGCCGTCGCTGGCTGAATCCTTCACCGCTTCGGACGACGCCACCACCTATACCTTCACCCTGCGCGACGGGCTGAAGTGGAGTGACGGCGAGCCGTTCACCGTCGATGACATCATGTTCTGGTACACCGACGTGTTCATGAACGAGGCGCTGAACCCGTCCAAGAACCCGACCTTCGTGGTCAATGGCGACCCGGTCGTCGTGACCAAGCTCGATGAGCGCACCGTCGAATTCAAGTTCTCTTCGCCCTATGGCCTGTTCATCCAGCAGCTCGCCTATGGCCAGGGGCACCACCCGGTGATCTATCCCAAGCATTATCTCAGCCAGTTCCATGAGAAGTACAATGCGGCGGGCCTGCCGGACCTGATCAAGGCCGATGCCGCCGCAGGCGACTGGGTCGCGCTGTTCAACTCCAAGGTGTCGCTGACCTTCCAGCCGGCGTTCTGGCAGAACCTTGATCTGCCCACCATGAACCCCTGGGTGCTGACCGTGCCCTATGCCGATGGCGACCGCGTCGTGGCCACCCGCAATCCCTACTATTGGAAGGTCGATACGGCCGGCAACCAGCTGCCCTATATCGACGGCATCACCTGGGCCAAGCTGGACGATCCCCAGCTGATGGCGCTGCGCATGACCGCCGGCGAATTCGATTTCGCCTTCCGCCACATCAACAACGCCACCTTCAAATCGGTGCTGTTCGATGGCCAGGACAGCGGCAATTACCGCTTTGTCGACGTCATGGACCTGCCGGCCAACGACGCCGTCATCCTGCTCAATCTGAACATCGATGACCCGGTGAAAAACGAAGTCTTCAACAACAAGGACTTCCGCATCGCCCTGTCGCACGCCATCAACAGGCAGGAGATCATCGATCTGGTCTATGTCGGGCAGGGCGCTCCGGCGCAGGTCGCGATCCAGCCGGGTCACGAACTGTTCGACGAGCGGCTGACCACGCAATACACCGAATTCGATACCGCCCTGTCGAACGAAATGCTCGACAAGATCATGCCCGAAAAGGACGCCGACGGGTACCGCCTCGGCCCCGACGGCAAGCGCTTCACCATCAACTTCATGGTGTCGGACGTGTTCGGCCTGTCCTATCCGGACGTGATGCAGCTGGTGCAGGGCTATGCCAAGGATGTCGGTCTCGATATCCAGCTGCGTACCACCGACCGCGCGCGCCTCAATACCATGTGGTACGCCAACGAGCAGGAAGCCTATATCTGGAACTGCGTCGGCGGGTTGTCCGAGGCCTATACCGACGTGCGCTGCTACATGCCGTTCCTCAAGGCCGACATCTTCTTCGCCATGAAGTGGAGCGAGTGGTATTCCGACCATACCACCGGTCAGGAGCCGCCCGCTGCGGTCAAGGAACTGATGGCTGCCTATGATGCCGTCAATGCCGCCGTGACCGATGCCGACCGGCTCGCCGCCATGCAGCACTTCCTGTCGCTGTCGGCCGACAACTACCTCAATATCGGCCTGTCGCGGCCGATGCCGAAATACATGATGGTGTCCAACGACCTCAAGAATGTGGTGGACGGCATCCCGATCACCGGCAATCTCTGGCACCCGGCGCCGACGCTGACCCAGTGGTATTTCGACAAGGCTGAGTAACAGCCTGTCACGGTGCCGGGCGTTCACTCCCACGCCCGGCACCTCCTCCTCCGCCCCGACCCGGCACGGGTAAAGGCCCCTTCATGACACGCTTTATTCTCAAGCGGCTGCTCTATGTCATCCCGACATTGTTCGCCGTTTCGATCGTTGCCTTCATCATTATCCAGCTGCCGCCCGGGGACTACCTGAGCACGCTGATGGCCGACTGGGCCAGCCAGGGTGGCGCGGTCGAAGAGGGCACCGTCGCCGCCATGCGCGAGCGCTACGGCCTCGATCAGCCCATGTATGTGCAATACTACAAATGGATGTCGGGCATCCTGACCCGCGGCGATTTCGGCATCTCGTTCGAACTGGGCCAGCCGGTCACGAATCTGATCTGGAACCGTCTCGGCTTCTCGTTCCTGCTCGCCATGCTGACGCTGTGCTTTGTCTGGGCGCTGGCGATCCCGATCGGCATCATCTCGGCTGTGCGCCAGTATTCGATCACCGACTATACCGCCACCTTCATCGCCTTCTTCTTCCTCGCAGTGCCCGATTTCGTCATGGCGCTGGTGATGATGTATGTGTGGTCGACCTATTTCGGCCAGAGCGTCGGCGGGCTGTTTTCCGCCCAGTATATCGACGCGCCGATGAGTGTCGCCAAGGTGCTGGATTTCGCCAGCCATGTCTGGATGCCTGTCGTGGTCATCGGGCTGGGCTCGCTCGCCGCGCTGGTGCGTATCATGCGTGCCAATCTGCTCGATGAATTGTCCCGCCCCTATGTCACCACCGCCCGCGCCAAGGGCATGTCCGAACTGGAACTGCTGCTGCGCTATCCGGTGCGCATGGCGCTCAATCCGCTGATCTCGACGCTGGGCTGGATCCTGCCCGCCGTGATTTCCGGGGAAATCATCGTTTCGGTGGTGATGAGCCTGCCCACCACCGGGCCGCTGCTGCTGCGGGCGCTATTGGCGCAGGACATGTATCTCGCCGGCACGCTGATCCTCCTGATCTCGGTGCTGACCGTCATCGGCACGCTGATTTCCGACATCCTGCTCGCCATCGCCGATCCGAGGATTCGCCTGCAATGACCGATGTAACCCCTCTGGCCGCCGCCAGCGCCGCCGATGAGATTGCCGTTGCCGGCCAGTGGAAGCTGTTCTGGCTCAAGTTCAAGAAGCACAAGCTGGCGCTGATCAGCCTCTATGTCGTCGGCCTGCTCTATCTGATCGCAGCGCTGGCCGATTTCGTGGCGCCGTTCGATCCCAACGCCACCAATGCGACCTTCACCTATGCGCCGCCGCAAAGCATCGGCCTGTTCATCGATGGCGAGTTTGCCCCCCACGTTACCGGGCTGACCATGACGCTGAACCAGGAATCGATGCGGCGCGAATTTGCCCCCAATCCCGAGGCGCCGGTGCGCATCGGGCTGCTGGTGCCGACCCAGCCTTACGCCATGCTCGGCTTCATTCCGATGTCGACCAAGCTGTTCGGCCCGCTCGAGGCGGGGCCGCGCGACGCCATGTATCTGTTCGGCGCCGACCGGCTGGGCCGCGATATTTTCTCGCGCGTCGTGCATGGCGCCCGCGTCTCGCTCTCCATCGGCCTGCTCGGGGTGATCATGAGCCTGGTGCTCGGGGTGACCATTGGCGGCATTTCCGGCTTCTTTGGCGGCACCGTCGATACCGTGATCCAGCGCTGCATCGAGTTCTTGCGCTCCATCCCCACCATCCCGCTGTGGATGGGACTGGCCGCCGCCATTCCGGTCAGCTGGCCGCCGCTGCAAACCTATTTCGTCATCACCATCATCGTCTCGCTGATCGGCTGGACCTCGCTGGCACGCGAAGTGCGCGGCAAGTTCCTGGCGCTGCGCAATGAGGATTTCGTGGTCGCGGCGCGGCTGGACGGGATGAGCGAGATGGGGCTGATCTTCCACCATCTGGTGCCCTCCTTCATCAGCCACATCATCGCCACGCTCACGCTGGCCATCCCCTCGATGATCCTGGCCGAGACGGCGCTGTCCTTCCTCGGCATCGGGCTGCAGCCGCCGATCATTTCCTGGGGCGTGCTGCTGCAGGAAGCCCAGAACATCCGTGCCGTCAGCCAGGCGCCGTGGCTGTTGTTCACCCCGGCCGCCGCCATCGTCATTGCCGTGCTGTGCCTCAATTTCCTTGGCGATGGCCTGCGCGATGCGGCCGACCCCTATGAGGTGCAGAATTGACCCAGGCGACCGACCATCCCGTGGTGCTGGCCGTAAGCGGCCTGCGCACCTCGTTCAATACCCGCCATGGCGAGTTCAAGGCAGTCGATGACGTCTCGTTCGAGCTGCGGCGCGGCCAGACCCTGTGCATCGTCGGGGAATCCGGTTCCGGCAAATCGGTCACCGCGCGCTCGATCCTGCAGATCGTCGACCGCCCCGGCCGCATTGTCGGCGGCTCGATCGTTCTGACCGAGGCCGATGGCACCAAAACCGATCTGGCGGCGCTCGATCCGCGCGGCAAGGCCATAAGGCGCGTGCGCGGCAAGGAGATCGCCATGATCTTCCAGGAGCCGATGAGTTCGCTCTCCCCGGTGCACCGCATCGGCGAGCAGATCGGCGACATGCTGCGCCTGCACACCCGCATGAGCAAGCCCGAGCGCCGCGCCCGGGTCATCGAGCTGCTGCGCCAGGTGGAAATTCCCAACCCGGAACAGGCCATCGATCGCTACACTTTCGAGTTCTCCGGCGGCATGCGCCAGCGCGTCATGATCGCCATGGCGCTGGCTTGCAATCCCGCCGTGCTGATCGCCGACGAGCCGACCACGGCGCTGGACGTGACCACACAGGCCGAAATCCTCGACCTGATCCGCTCGCTGCAGCGCACCCATGGCATGGCGGTGATGTTCATCACCCACGACATGGGCGTGGTTGCCGAGATCGCCGACGACGTGCTGGTGATGTATCGCGGCAAGGTCATGGAGCATGCCCCGGTGCGGCAGATTTTCCATGCACCGCAGAACGACTACACCCGCATGCTGATCGGCTCGGTCACCCGGCTCGAGAGCAAGTCGGAAATCCGCCTGGTCCGGGTTGGGCAGGAGGCCGAAACGGTGCCATTGCTCGACGTGTCCGATTTGTCGCTGACCTTCAGCTCGGGGCTCAAGGCGGTCGATAGCGTCGGCCTCACCCTCAAAAAGGGCGAGACGCTGGGCATTGTCGGCGAATCCGGGTCCGGCAAGACCACGCTCGGGCGCTGCCTGCTGCGCATCTATGACGCGCAGGCCGGGCTGATCAATTATCGCCGCGCCGATGGCAGCGTGGTGGATGTGCGCACCGCCAATCCGGCGGCGCTGAAGCAGGTCCGTCGCGATATCCGCATGATTTTCCAGGACCCGGTCAATTCGCTCGATCCGCGCAAGACCGTGGGCCAGATCATTGCCGAGCCGCTCAAGCTGGCGGGCCTGGCCAGTGGCCGGGCGGTGGACGAACAGGTCGCCGCGCTGATGGCGCAGGTGGGGCTCGATCCAGCCTGGCGCGAACGCTATCCACATGCGTTTTCCGGCGGCCAGCGCCAGCGTATCGGCATTGCCCGCGCCATTGCGGTCAAGCCGCGCATCATCATCGCCGACGAGGCGACCTCCGCGCTCGACGTGTCGCTGCGCAGCCAGATGCTCGACCTGATGATGCAATTGCAGGACGAGATGGGGCTATCCTACATCTTCATCTCGCATGACATGTCTGTCATTCGCTACATGTGCGACCGCGTCGCGGTGATGTATCGCGGCAAGGTGGTGGAGACCGGCGACACCGACCAGGTCGTCAACGCCCCGAACCACGACTACACCCGCGCTTTGCTGTCGGCCATTCCCCATCCGGACCCGGACCAGCGCCGGATCCACAACCGTTTCCGCTATCTCGCGCCCGCCGGCGCCTGATCGGCCTGCCTCTGTTTTTTGGATTTCTCGATGAAAATTACTGACATCAAGGTGATCGTCTGCTCGCCCGGCCGCAATTTCGTGACCGTGAAGATCTACACCGACCAGGGCCTGACCGGGGTGGGCGATGCGACCCTGAACGGGCGCGAAAAGGCCGTCGTCGCCTATCTCGAAGAGCATGTCATTCCCTGCCTGATCGGGCGCGACGCCGCCCGCATCGAGGATATCTGGCAGTATCTGTACAAGGGCGCCTATTGGCGCCGCGGCCCCGTCACCATGGCGGCCATTGCCGGCATCGACACCGCGCTCTGGGACATCAAGGCCAAGGCCGCCAGCATGCCGCTGTATCAGTTGCTGGGCGGCGCCAGCCGCGAGCGCGTGCTGTGCTACACCCACGCCCAGGGCACCAATATCGAGGAAGCCGTCGAAGCCGTCGGCAAGCGCCAGGCCGAGGGTTTTACCGCGATCCGCGCCCAGGTCGGCATTCCCGGCCTGCCCGATGTCTATGGCACCGGCAAGAAGTCGATCACCAATAATGCGGCCGACGACAACCTGCCGCATGAGGAAATGTGGTCGACCCCCAAATACCTCAACTACGTGCCCAAGCTGTTCCAGGCGCTGCGCGATAGCTATGGCGAGGACCTGCACCTGCTGCACGATACTCACCATCGCCTGACCCCGATCGAGGCGGCGCGGCTGGGCAAGGATCTGGAATTTGCCCGCCTGTTCTGGCTGGAAGACACCGTGGCCGCCGAGCATCAGGAAGGCTTCCGCCTGATCCGCCAGCACACCACGACCCCGCTGGCGGTGGGCGAGGTGTTCAACACCATCTGGGATGCGCGCCTGCTGATCCAGGAGCAGCTGATCGACTATATCCGCATGACCACCGTGCATGCCGGCGGTGTCACCGCGCTGCGCCGCATCATGGATTTTGCCGCCGTCTACAATGTGCGCACCGGCTGCCACGGCGCCATGGACATGTCCCCAATCTGCCTCGGCGCCAATCTGCATCTCGACCTCTGGGCGCCCAATTTCGGCATCCAGGAGTATTCCGGCTACACCGACCTGACCCTGGAAGTGTTCCCCGGCGCCTGGTCGCTCACGGCCGGCAATCTGCATCCGGGCGAGGCGCATGGCCACGGCGTCGACATCGATGAAAAGCTCGCCGCCCGCTATCCCTATCAACGCGCCTATCTGCCGGTGAACCGTCTCGAGGACGGCACCCTCTGGCACTGGTAATCGGCAAGGACGACCGCCATGAAAATCACCAATATCCGCACCTATGCCGTCAAAGTGGGCATCCGCAATCAGTTGCTGGTCAAGATCGAGACCGATGAAGGGCTCTATGGCTGGGGCGAAAGCGGGCTGTCCGGCCGCGAAAAGGCCGTGGTCGGCGCCGTCGAGCACTATGCCGAATTCCTGCGCGGCCGCGACCCGTTCCAGATTGCCGCGCTCTGGCAGGAAATGTACCGCAGCCAGTATTTCGAGGGCGGCCGCGTGCTCGCCGCCGCGATTTCGGCGATCGACATCGCACTCTACGACATCAAGGGCAAGGCGCTCGGCCTGCCGGTCTATGAACTATTGGGCGGCAAGCATCGCGACCATATCCCGACCTTCGCCACCACCTTTGCCGAGCCCGGCGAAGCCATGATCGAACAGGCGCAAATGCTGGTCGAGGCCGGCTGGACCGCGATGCGCCTGTCGCCCTCCGGCCACGAGAACAAGCATACCTACGAGCCGCGCGAACATATCGGCATCTCGGCCAAATGGTGCACCCGCGCCCGCGAAGTGTTGGGCGAGGAGATCGTGCTGGGGATCGATTATCACCACCGCCTCAGCGTCGCGGAAGCCGCCAGCTTCTGCCAGAAAATGCCCAGTGGCACGCTGGATTTCCTCGAGGAACCGATCCGCGACGAGAGCCCCTCAGCCTATGAGGCGCTGCGCCGCATGACCGATATTCCCTTCGCCATCGGCGAGGAATTCGCCAGCAAATGGCAGTTCATTCCCTATATCGAGCGCGACATCCACCAGTTCAATCGCCTCGATGTGTGCAATGTCGGCGGGCTGACCGAAGCGATGAAGGTCGCCGGCTGGAGCGAGGCGCATTATGTCGACATGATGCCGCACAATCCGCTAGGCCCGATCTGCACCGCCGCCACCATCCATTTTTCGGCCGCCGTGCCCAATTTCTCCTGGCTGGAAACCCGCGCCTCCCCCGCCGAAACCCATCTGGGGTTCGACAATTCCGACTTCTTCCCGCTGCAGCCGCGCCTTGAGGGCGCAGTTTATTCCGTGCCCACCACGCCGGGCCTAGGGATCGAGGTCAATGAGGCCCTGATCGCCCAGCAGAACTTTGAATTTTGGGAAGCTCCGCACCTGCGTCGCCGAGATGGCTCATATACGAACTGGTAGGGTCGCGCGACGCGTCCCAGGGTTGTGTCTCTTGTTTCCAGCACGGCGGAGTTCCGTATCGCCGCTCGTGACGAGGTAGGTAATCCGCGGCCGTTGCAGATTTAGCGTTGCCGGGTATTAGGGTTGTAGCTGCCGGACTGGATTGCCTTAATGCCGCACAAGTTCAATGGCTCCCACCGTCATTGTGTTTCTAAAGCAGCGGCGGCGGGTGACGAACTGAACGGAATATAACGAAGTCCTTCGCCGTCGTGGGGATCTGACGATCTGGCTTGATGACGGCGTGGCCGATTTATGGTCGGCGCTACGTCGCCTGACGCGCGGCGGTCGGGCAACGTATTCGGATATGGCGATCGAGCTTTGCCTGACCCTGCAGCTCGTAATCGGGCTGCCGCTACGGCAGACACATGGCTGGTGCGCTCCATCCTTCGGCACACCGCAGTTCTAGCAGCCTGTCGGACACGATGGTCCGATATTGGATGAACAGGGATGAGCCGGGATGCGGCGGCGCAAATTGCAGGAGTTCGGGTTTTCGACGCTGCAATTGGCGCTGCTATGGCCTTCCAGGCGGGGATCGAGCGAAATCCGGCGGGTGCCGAACCCTCAGACCTGGCTGAGGGCGAACATCCGCTTCAGGTTCCAGGCCATCGTTACCAGGCTCCACTCGCCTTTCACCTGTTCAAGGCCGCGCAGCTGGAATTGTCGAAACCCCATGACCGATTTGATGATGCCGAACACCGGTTCGGGCGTCTGCTTGCGCAGCGCATAGAGTTGGCGACCTTCCGGCGTCGCCAACCGATACTGCATCGCCTCCAGCGGGGTCGGGCGCTCCGGTGCCGGCGGCGCGGCGGCGAAGCGGTCCTTCCAGGATCGATAGTGCCGCTCCCGACCCCGGGCGATCAGCGGCGTGATCCCGGCCCTGGCGCAGGCTTCGACATTGGCCTGGCTGAAATAGCCGCTGTCGGGCAGCAAGGTCTCGGCTGTGCCCAGCGCCGCGGGAAGCGCGGCAAGCTGGTCCAGGGTCGGCACGAGCTGCTGCTTGTCGTTGGTCGCCTGCACCACATCGTTGGTCACCACCAGCATGCTGCCGGCCGCCACCGCTGCAAAGCGCGACCGGAGTTCGACATTGGCGCCTTCGCGCCAGGCCACTATTCGCCAGGCCTCGTCGGGCATCTGCAGCGCGAGCTGTTTTGCCGACAGGGGCAGATGATCGCGGTTGCGGCGCAGTCTCGATGCCGGTGCGCCGCGGTCGCCCTTTGAAGTCGGTGGCAATGGCCCCTCGCCAGGGCGCCAGACGCTGAGTAGGGGCTGCACGCCCACGACATAGGGGAGGCCAGGCTCGGACACGCCGGCGCGGAATGCGCCGTTGACACCGTAGCCAGCATCGGCGATGCACGACACCCGGCGTCACGCCCGCGCTATGGGCGGCACGTATCTGGTCGAGGGCGATCTGCGGCTTGGTCTGGCAGCCGATCGCGTCGGGCACCCTGGCCTTCGCCCGACGCTCGGGATCGCTGGCCCAGCTTTCAGGAAGATAAAGTCGATAGGCGATCGGCAAGCTCGCGCTGGCAGTGGCTATGGAGAGACTGACCGCAACCTGGCAGTTGTCCTGCTTGCCCAGCTGGCCACAATATTGGCGCGTGACACCAACAGAATGTCGGCCTTTCTTCGGGAAGCCGGTATCATCGACAATCCATGCTTCGACAGCACCATGCCGCTCGACGCTCGGCAGAACGAGATCATAAACTTTCCCCAACAACGCTGCATCCGACCAAGGCGCCTGTCCGACAAAGTGCAGCAGCGATTGATGCTTGGCCGACACCCGCGACGGAGCCGTCACCGCCGCCAAAGGCTCGACGCTCTTGCGCTCCAACGGCATCATCAGCCCCAGACAATAATCGTTCAGGGGCTCGGCGCGGTCAGCATGGCCGATCACATCAACAAGACCCTGGACATATTCCGCAAACGCTACTTCACTCGCCGTGCTCAGGCCATTCATGCCAGTTCCCTCCGGGTGACAATGAATCGCTACAGCTAGCTCATCTTCGCCAACCGCGAATCCCCCACGTTCTTAGCTGCAATGGGTTCGGGTGACCCCAGCCGCCCGAGGTAAACTCGAACGCCATGGTCAAGACCGCGGTCTCCGGGGAATGGTCGTGCAGGCTGGCGGATCGCTCTCACAAGGTCAGGACCGATTTTCCGCGCGCGTGGCCGGTTTCGGTTTTCTCCAGCGCGGTGATCGCTGTTGCCAGCGGATAGGTCTGTTCGACAATGATCCACAGTCGGCCCGCAGCGGCGTCCATGGCCAACTGCCCCAGCTTGCGCTGGGTATCGGCAGTGTGGAGGCCTGTTGCACGGCGATGCCGCGCTCACACCAGCGCTCTAACCAGTCGTTCCGGTCGCCGCTTAAATCGAACACCTTTTAAAAGGCCCGGTTCTTCACCGATTTTCAGGCGTAATGCCTTGAGTGATGGATATCAAGTTTGCGCATCGGCCTTGATGGTTACACCAAAGCCCGTCGGCCCGTTATGGCCCTTGACAGGCAATTTGATCGGTGAAACGATTTACGTAAATCGTTTTGTGTCTCGATCAACGAGACCGGGTTGGGAGAGTGAAAAATCAAACGGGCCATCACCATCAAGGATGTCGCCAGACGTGCGGATGTGTCCGCCGCTACGGTTTCGAACGTCCTGTCCGGCGACAAGCCCGTCCGACCGGCGTCTCGTGAGCGGGTGATGAAGGCGGTCGACGAGCTGAACTACCGGATTAATCCGGCGGCTTCCTATCTCCGCACCGGGCGGTCGCGGATCGTGTGCGCGGTGGTGCCCTCCCTTGAAAACCCGTTCTTTCCCACCATCCTGGCGGCGGTCGAAGCGCAATGCCAAAGGGATGGTTACGAATTGATCGTCGCCAGTTCGGACAATCAGCCAGAGATCGAGGCGGCCCGGATCAGTGCTCTCCTGCAATGGAAGCCAGCCGGCTTCATTGTAATCCCCTGTTCGGGCGAGCTCGCCATCCGCAAGCAGATCGAAGACGCCCACGTACCGCTAGTCTTTGCCGATCGGTCGCCGGATGGGGCACCTTGCGATTTTGTCGAGATCGACAATGTGGCCGCCGGTGTGGCCGCCGCGCGCCATCTGCTCGAACTGGGCCATAGCCGGGTCGTCGTCTGCGCGCCATCCCTTCAGGTGCGCAATTTGCGGGAGCGCATCCAGGGCATCACCCAGGTGCTGGCCGAAATTGGCGCGGAGCCGGTGATCGTTGAAACCGGGTTGGGCAGCGTGCTTGAAGCCCTGCCTGCCGGAGTCGATGCGCGGCTGGTCGATGGCACGGCCATAATCGCCTTGATGAACACCACGACGCTACAGGTCCTCGCCGCGTTGAACCGGGCCGGCCGCTCGGTTCCAGAGGAGATTTCGTTGGTTGGCTTCGACGACTATCCCTGGATGCCGGTGGCGCGGCCCTCCATTACCGCAATCCGTCAGCCGGTCGGAGAAATCGGTCGTCTGGCGTGGACCCAATTACATGAGAGGATCAAGGGCGCCGGCGGCGATGTCGTCCATCGGCGATTACCGGTGGAACTCATCGTGCGGGAATCAACAGCATTTCCCCCAGACGCGAGCAACCGGGCCGCGGCCGCCAGGCCGCTGGCTGAAATCGTTCCGCTCGCAGGGAGGCGTTGAGCGCGCAGGCAAAAATGTGGCGAGCCGCACCCCGGCCACTCCACGCAAAAATCCCGCTGGAGCAACCGGCAGGAGCATAGAGGCAGACTTAATCACAATGGGAGGACTACATGACTAGAAGTTTGATCGGAACCGCCCTGGCGACCGCTCTTGTCGGCACCCTGATGGCAACGCCTGCATTCGCGCAGGCAGAGGGTGCCACAGTGGCATTCCTCATGCCCGACCAGGGCTCGACCCGTTATGAGGAGCATGACTGGCCGGGGTTCAAGGCCGAAATGGAGAAGCTGTGCGCGAGTTGCACGCTGATCTATCAGAATGCCACGGCCGATGTCGCGCTGCAGCAGCAGCAGTTCAACTCGGCCATGACGCAGGGTGCCGCCGTGATCGTGCTTGACCCGGTCGACTCCTCGGCTGCTGCCTCGCTGGTTCAGCAGGCGCATGCCCAAGGTGTGAAGGTCATCGCCTATGATCGGCCGATCCCGGACATGCCCGCTGACTATTATGTCTCGTTCGACAATGAGGGTATTGGCCGTGCGATCGCACAGTCGCTCGTTGACCACCTCAAGGCCAAAGGTGTTCCCGAGGGCTCGGGCGTGATCCAGATCAATGGCTCGCCCACCGACGCGGCTGCCGGCCTCATCCGGGATGGCATCGACTCGGCGCTTGATGCGTCCGGGTACGTCACTCTGGCGGAATTCGACACGCCGGACTGGCTGCCCTCCGAAGCCCAGCAGTGGGCAGCCGGTCAGGTCACCCGCTTTGGCGACCAGATCGTGGGCGTGGCGGCGGCCAATGACGGGACCGCCGGCGGCGCCATTGCGGCCTTCAAGGCGGCGGGCGTGGACCCAGTACCACCGGTCACGGGCAACGACGCCGTCACCGCGGCGCTGCAGCTCATCATTTCTGGCGACCAGTACAATACCATCTCCAAGCCATCAGAGATCGTTGCTGCGGCTGCGGCCAATGTGGCGTTCAAGCTGCTCAACGGAGAGACCCCCGAGGCCAAAACCACCCTCTACGAGACGCCCTCCGAACTCTTCGTCCCGGTTGTGGTGACGCGCGAGAACATTAAGGCGGAGATCTTTGACTCAAAGATCGCCAGCGCCGACGATGTTTGCACCGGCGAGTATGTGGATGGTTGCCGCGAACTCGGCATCATTCAGTAAGGCCTGCCGCAACGTGCCCGCCCGGTCTTCATGCCGGGCGGCTAGGGGTAAGCACCTGAAAGGTCGACCAACATGTCCCAGATCTCAGACACCGCCCCAGCCCGGGGTGCCCCCGTGCTCAGTCTGCGCGGGATATCGAAGAATTTTGGCGCCGTCTCGGCGCTGACAGACATCGAATTGGACGTCCATGCTGGCGAGGTCGTGGCGCTGGTCGGCGACAACGGCGCCGGCAAGTCGACGCTGGTCAAGATACTGGCCGGCGTGCACCAGCAGAGTGCCGGCACGATCCAGTTCGGTAGGCGCGAGGTCGCGCTGAGCGACCCCGCATCGGCCCTCGACCTCGGCATCGCCACTGTGTTCCAGGATCTGGCGCTGTGCGAGAACCTCGATGTCGTCGCCAATATTTTCCTCGGCCGCGAGAAAGACCCGTGGCGCCTCGATGAGGTGGCCATGGAGGTGCGCGCCTGGACGCTGCTCAATGAACTTTCGGCCCGCATCCCATCGGTGCGCGAGCCGGTTGCCTCGCTCTCGGGCGGCCAGCGTCAGACCGTGGCCATCGCCCGCTCGCTCCTGCTTGAGCCCAAGTTGATCATGCTCGACGAGCCCACCGCAGCGCTCGGCGTTGCCCAGACCGCAGAGGTGCTGAACCTAATCGAGCGGGTGCGTGACCGCGGGCTGGGTGTGATCATGATTAGCCATAATATGGAAGACGTGCTGGCCGTGGCCGATCGCATCGTGGTGCTTCGGCTCGGGCGCAACAGTGGTGTGTTTACACCCGACGCCTCCAATCAGGAATTGGTTGCCGCCATCACCGGCGCCACCGAAAACTCAGTCTCGCGGCGCATGCGAAACAAGCGCGCAGTACCTACCATGGCACAGGAGACACCGCTATGAGCCAGGATCGGGTGAATACCCCGCGACCGGCGCTCGATCGCGGCGACACGCGGGTACGACACGACAAGGGCATCGGCGGCGCCATTCGCAGCTTCTTCGCGCGCGTGCGGTCCGGCGATTTGGGCATGCTTCCGGTAGCCGTTGGGCTTGTGGTCATTTCGGTCGTGTTCACGGCCCTTAATCCGGTATTCCTCGCGCCCAATAACTTGGTGAACCTGCTGTTCGACTGCGCCACGGTTGGCATTATTTCACTCGGCGTTGTTTGCGTTCTGATGCTGGGCGAGATCGATCTCTCAGTGGGCTCGATGAGCGGCCTGGCCTCGGCGTTGTTTGGGTCGCTGTGGGTCAGTCAGGGTTGGCCGGTGGAAGTGGCGATCGGTGTTGCACTGCTCGCGGGCGTGCTGATGGGTTGGCTCTATGCACTGCTCTACAACCATTTGGGGATGCCCAGCTTCGTCGCGACACTGGCAGGACTGCTCGCATTGCTTGGCCTGCAACTCTACATCCTGGGCAATGCCGGTTCGATCAACCTGCCGTTCAAATCCTCCCTGGTGATGTTCGGTCAGATTTTGATGATGCCGGCATGGCTATCCTATGTGTTGGGGCTGCTTCCCGGCCTGTTCACCATCGGCATCGGATTCGCTGCAATCCGGCGCCGGCGTGCCGCGAACCTCAGCACCGGCGGTGCAAGCGGCGTCGTTTTCAAGGCGATCGCGCTGACTGTCGTCATTGAAGCCGCCGTTTATTATCTCAATCTGGGGCGTGGCGTGCCGTGGATGTTCGGCCTCTTCGTCGCCCTGGTGGTGGTGATGGACTATGCCTTCACCCGAACCAAGTGGGGGCGCTCGATGCGCGCGGTCGGTGGCAACAAGGAAGCGGCCCGTCGCGCCGGTATCAATGTGCGTCGGATCTATACCAGCGCTTTCATCTTGTGCTCGACCTTCGCGGCGCTGGGCGGGGTACTTGCGGCGTCTCGCCTCGCCTCGTCCAGCCAGCAGGCCGGCACCGGCGACGTCAACCTCAATGCCATTGCCGCGGCGGTCATCGGCGGCACCAGCCTGTTCGGGGGCCGCGGCAGCGCCTATTCGGCCCTACTCGGCATCATTGTCATCCAGGCCATCGCCAACGGCCTGACCCTGCTCAATCTCAGCTCCTCGTTACGGTACATGATCACCGGGGCGGTATTGGCACTGGCGGTTATCGTCGATTCGCTGGCGCGGCAGTCGCGCGCGTCTCATGGGCGCGCCTAAAACCAACAGTCGGAGTAAAGCTGAAGATGAGTGATATACTGGGCGGCAAGGTCGCCGCGGTGACCGGGGCGGCGTCAGGCATTGGCCTTGAATGCGCCCGGGCCATGCTGAATGCCGGAGCAACAGTCGTTCTCGTTGACCGGGCCGAAGACAAGCTGAACCAGCTCTGCACCGAACTGGGCTCGCGCGCCATTCCGGTTGTGATCGACCTGCTGGATCCGGCAAGCGTTGCGACCATGATGCCGCAAATCCAAGAGAAGGCCGGCGGCCTCGACATCTTCCATGCCAATGCCGGTTCGTATGTCGGCGGCGAGGTCATCGACGGTGATCCGGACGCCTGGGACAGGATGCTGAACCTCAACATCAATGCCGTATTCCGGACCATCCACGCGGTGCTACCGCATATGGTGGAAAGGCGCACCGGCGACATTATCGTCACCAGTTCGGTGGCAGGTGTCATTCCGGTGGTCTGGGAGCCGATCTACACCGCCTCCAAGCATGCAGTGCAGGCCTTTGTCCACACCGTCCGGCGGCAGGTCTCCAAGCATGGCATCCGCGTCGGTGCTGTTCTGCCCGGTCCCGTGGTGACGGCCCTGCTCGACGATTGGCCGCAGGCAAAGATGGACGAGGCGCTGGCGAACGGTAGCCTGATGCAGCCCAAGGAGGTCGCCGAAGCAGTGCTGTTCATGCTGACGCGGCCGCGCAACATTGTCATCCGCGATCTCACCATCCTGCCAGTCAGCCTGGATCTATGAGTCGGGTTGGGGTTATCGGCGTCGATGTCGGCACGGGCAGCGCGCGGGCTGGGGTCTTCGATCTCGGGGGCCGGCTGCTGGCGTCTGCCCGACGTCCGATTACTATCTGGCATGAGGCCGGAGATATCGTCGAACAATCGGGCGACCAAGTCTGGCAGGCGGTAGCCGAGAGCGTGCGCGAGGCGCTGAAGCATTCGTATCTGATGCCCGAGGACATTGCGGGGATCGGCTTTGATGCCACCTGCTCGCTCGTTGCCGTCAAGGCGAGCGGCGCGCCCGTGTCGTTGAGCCCTTCAGCCGATCCCGCGCGCAATATCATGGTCTGGATGGACCACCGCGCGGTCGGCGCGGCCGAGGAGATCAACGCAGGCGACTACGAGGTGCTGCGCTATGTCGGCGGGCGCATCTCTCCGGAGATGGAAACGCCCAAGCTGTTGTGGCTGAAACGAAACCTGCCGGACGCCTTCGGCGCCACCGATCATTTCTTCGATCTCGCCGACTATCTGACCTGGCGTGCCTCCGGCTCCCCCGCGCGCTCGATCTGCACCGTGACGTGCAAATGGACTTATCTCGCCCACGAGCAACGCTGGGACCCAGCCTATTTCCGGGCTATCGGCCTGGGTGAACTGGTCGATGAAGGGTTTGCCCGTATCGGCACGGACATAGTGGAGCCGGGCGCGGCACTGGGCAGCGGCCTTACCGCTCAGGCGGCAGCGGATCTGGGCCTTGCCCAAGGCACCCCGGTCGCGGCGGCCCTGATCGATGCCCATGCCGGCGGAGTCGGCACGCTGGGCACACATGTCGAAGGACAGTCGACCGATATTGGCGACCGGCTGGCCTATGTGTTCGGCACGTCGGCCTGCTCGATGGCCTCGGCTGCCCGTCCCGTCTTCGTGCCCGGCGTGTGGGGGCCCTATTTCTCGGCGATGGTGCCCGGCCTGTGGCTGAACGAGGGTGGCCAATCGGCAGCGGGTGCGGCTATTGACCATCTCGTGACCCTGCATCCGGCGGCGCCCGAGGTGGCCGCTCTTGCTGCGACAGAGGATATCTCGCCGGTGGAATGGCTCGACCGGGAAGCTTCACGGATGGCACCATCCCTCGCGCGCGCTGTTGAACTTGCTGGTAATATTCATGTGGTGCCGGAATTCCTGGGCAATCGTTCGCCCTTTGCCGATCCGGATGCCAGGGCCGTTATCGCGGGCCTCGGCCTTGAGCGCGACGTTGCGAGCCTTGTCGGGCTCTATGTAGCGGGGCTTGCGGGGATCGGTTACGGCCTGAGGCAACTGCTCGACAGGTTCGCGACCGATGGGATAGCGATATCGACCATCGTGGCCAGCGGCGGCGCGGCGCGCAGCGCGCTGGTCTGCCAGCTTCTGGCCGATGCGACGGGCGTGGCGGTCGCGGTTCCGGCAACACCAGAACCGGTGCTGCTCGGCTCAGCGATGCTGGCCACCGTTGCAGCAAAGCGCCATGGCAGTGTGCGCGAGGCCATGCAGGCCATGTCCGGCCCAGCCACGCTGTTTAGGCCCGCCGACGCGCAGGGCGCCGCGTTGCACAGGCAGCGTTATCGCGCCTTTGAGATACTGCAGGCCGCGGCTCGACAGATTAGCTGAGGCCGGGCCCTCCGAATTACGAAAGGGACGAGCAATGCAAGGTTTTGGCGTTCACACCAGCATGTGGACCATGAACTGGGACCGCGCGGGGGCAGAACGGACCATTCCGGCCGCCGCCGCCTACAAGATGGACTTCATCGAGATAGCGCTGCTCAACCCGGACATCGTGGACGCCCCGCATACGCGGTCGCTGCTTGAGGCCCATGGCCTGCGCGCGGTCTGCTCACTGGGCCTACCGGAAAGTGTCTGGCCGTCTATCGACCCCGAGGCCGGTATTGCCCACCTCAAGCGGGCCATGGACGTGGCCGCTAGCCTCGGCGCCGAGGCGCTGTCGGGGGTGACCTATGGCGGGATCGGGCAGCGGTCGGGCTTGCCGCCAACGGCCCGGGAATACGACAATGTCGCCCGCGCACTGTCAGCGGCCGCCAGACATGCTCGCCAAGTGGGCATTGCCTTCGGCATCGAACCGGTGAACCGTTATGAGAACCATTTGATCAATACCGCCGCCCAGGCCAGGTGGATGATCGAAAAGGTAGGAGAGGACAATATCTTCATCCACCTCGACACCTATCACATGAATATCGAAGAAAAGGGCGTTGGCAACGGCATCATCGATGCGGGCGATCTACTGCGCTATATCCACATGTCCGAATCCGACCGCGGCACCCCCGGCGAGGGAACCTGCGACTGGGACGAGATCTACGCGACGCTTGCCGCCATCGGATTCAAGGGCGGCATCGCGATGGAGAGCTTCATCAACATGCCGCCCGAACTGGCTTACGGACTTGCCGTCTGGCGTCCCGTTGCCGACAGCTTCGAGGAAGTGATGGACAAGGGGCTTCCATTCCTGCGCAACAAGGCCAAGCAATACCGGTTGCTCTGAAGGCGCCAGTGTGAACCAACACCGAAGGTTTGCTCCCTCACCGGCAGAACGTCCCACATGGATTCAACAGTGTAATTTAGGCTAGAAGCGGGGTCTTCATTGGCACCAATTGCATTCCAACCTGATGAATTTTCTGGCAAAATCATAGACTTGTTGCCGCCCGACTCAGGGAGTAGCCTACAGCCCCGGGATCTTTCGAAGTCAAGGACCTAAAGTTCATCTCGCCGCCCCACCGATCACTACGACTGAAACACTACGCTCGAAGCAGCCCACGCCACGCAAACGTCGATGACGGTGAATATTGTCCGCCTAAGAACATTTGGCTCAGATTGGGCCGCCGACTAGCGGAATGTCGGTCTCGTCTTGGAGTTGAAGTTATTCGGCGATCTTGCGGCGTTGCAAGTGCCGATGAGAATGTCGTAGCCGTAGGTTGCGCGGCGCTAATTATCGTCTTTGGCGGCAGAAACCTGCTATGAGGCTGGCTCACCCGTCAGTCTCCGATCAGACATTTGCTGATTTGTGATGGTTGGGATGGGAGGGATCATGCTCGAAGCCGATTTAGGCCACGACGCTGGCGACGAACAAGT
>NZ_JBTMWU010000013.1:0-39085 GCF_054489375.1 Devosia sp. A449
GAAGGACTGACGCCATTCGTTTGAATGCGATGTTTTGCTGGCGACCTATTTGACCCGTACGACGACCTTGCCCTTGGCCCGGCCGGTTTCGAGGTAGGCCAGTGCCTCGTTGACAGCCGCGAAGGGGAAGACCCGGTCCATGACCGGCCGGATCGCGCCGGCTTCGATCAGGGCCGTGATCTGGCGCAATTGGGCGCCCTCAGCCTCCATCAGGAGGAACGAATAGTCGACCTGGCGCGCCCTGGCCCTGTGGCGGATGCTCCGGCTCATCAGGCGCAGGACCTGCTGCAGGACCCAGTTCAAACCCTGGTGTTTCGCGAAAGCCACGTCGGGCGGGCCGGAGATCGAAATCAGCTTGCCACCGGGCTTCAGCACGTCCACGGACTTGTCGAGCGTGTCAGAGTTCAGGCTGTTGAGCACCACATCGTAGCCTGACAAGGACTTTTCAAACGCGTTCGTCCGGTAGTCGATGACGACATCGGCCCCCAGACTCCTAGCCAGTTCGACGTTTTTCTCGCTGACCGTCGTTGCGACTATGGCGCCCAAATATTTGGCTAACTGGATCGCGAACGTGCCCACGCCACCCGAGCCGGCGTGGATCAGCACCTTCTGGCCCCTATGCAGGTTCGCGCGATCGATCAGGACCTGCCATGCAGTCAGGCCCACCAGAGGGATCGAGGCTGCCTCTTCCATGCTCAGGTTGGCCGGCTTGAGCGCGACATCGGCGGCATCAACGGCAATGAACTCGGCCAGCGTTCCGATCCGACCATCGGGCACCCGCGAATAGACCGCATCACCGGGCTTGAAGTCCCGGACACTGCGACCAACTTCGATCACGACGCCCGCCACGTCATGTCCAAGAACGATCGGCAGCTTATAGGGCAGAATTGCCTTGAATTCGCCGTCCCGGATTTTGGAATCGAGCTGATTGAGCCCTGCAGCGTGGATCTCGATCAGGACATCGTTGGCCCCAACAATTGGGGCGGGCAGTTCGCCCAACCGCAGCGCACCCTGCTTATAGTGATCCAGGATATAGGCTTGCATGATATTGGTTCCAGTATACCGATGGCTTCAGGCTTTGGGCAGCGACGGTTATCGTTGCAGGAGTGATCAATTGGCCTGGCGATAGCGCTCGGCGGCAAGGACTTGAGCGAAGCCAGGGAACATAGCCCGCCGTGCCGTCTGATAGCTTTCCCATTGCCCGGCATCGGGGAGCGGGGGGATCGTGACGGCTTCCCGGCGGTCAAACCCGACCAATGCGGCATCCACCAGTTCGCCGACCGCCATCAGTCCCATCGTGCTGGTGTCCGCACCGGCCCGGGTCCAAATCTCGGTGGCAGTGGCCGATGGCAGCACTGTCTGCACATAGACACCCTTGGGGGCCAGTTCGATGTTCATCCCCTGGGAGAGGAACGTTACGAACGCCTTGGTGGCGCCATAGACGGTTTGGCCAAATTCAGGCGCGAGCCCCACCACCGATGAGATGTTGATGATTGCGCCTTTGCCCGCCTGCGCGAAACGTCCCGCAGCGGCGCTTGCCAACCGAACAAGGGCCGTGGAGTTGAGCGCGACCAGGCGTTCGATGTCATCAACCGCCTGTTGGTCGAATGCACCCGCAAGGGCCGCCCCGGCATTGTTGACCAGGATTCCAATCGTGCTGTCGTCCCGCAGGCGCGCTTCGACTTTGGCCAAATCATCGCGGTTCGTGAGGTCAGCCGGTAGAATATCGATGCTCACGCCGGTGTCCTGACGGAGCCGGGCGGCGAGCGTTTGCATCCGCGCGTCATCACGGGCAACCAGCACAAGGTCATGACCCCGCTGGGCGAAACGCGCTGCATAGGTGGCGCCGATGCCTGAAGAGGCGCCGGTTATCAGGACGGCCGGAATGCTGGTCATGTCGTGCTCTTTTCAGATGCGTTTATTCATGATGTTCATCATCAATGATAGCTAATATGATGCTGGTCATGAAAAAGTCAACGCTTCGACCGGATACATTTTTCCAGGCACTATCGACTACAAGGCAGGCGGCGGCCCGGGCAGCGACGTTGTGGGGGAGTGCGCTCCGCCTTTGGCCCAAGGTCTCGTCTGCAACGGTCTTGCCCGAATCCGCCCAAAACCCTATATTGATGACATTCATCATGTATGCGAGTCCAGGTAACGGCCGCATGGCGTCAGTCAGTCCATCGGAGCTGTACCAATGAGAGTCACCCGCAAGCAGATGGCCGACAACCGTCTTCGGATTCTTGACGCCGCCAGCGCGCTGTTTCGCGAGAAGGGGTTCGATGCGGTTACGGTCGCCGAGGTGATGAATGCTGCGGGGCTCACCCATGGTGGGTTCTATGGCCATTTCAGCTCGAAGGATGATCTCGTGGCGAAAACATTGGACCACGCCTTCCAGATAAATCCCGACGACAAATTCGAGCTCAGGAGCTACGTCGAGCGCTACCTGTCAGGCCAACATCGGGACAATCCCGGCCTGGGTTGCCCGACCGCAGGCCTGGTTGCCGAAACGCGCCACCAGAGCGCGGCGGCGCGCGCGGTGATGACGGGTGGAACACGCGCTCAGATCGAAAGGATGAGCGCCGGCTTCGAGGGGGAGGCGGCCGACCAGCGCCGACTGGCCATCGTCAGTTGGGCAGCGATGGTCGGCGCGGTAATCCTTGCCCGTGGCATCGATGATCCCCTTCTATCCGATGAACTGCTGACGCAGACACGTGCCTTCGTGGAAGAACATCTCAGCGCATAGCAAGATTAAAGACGCCCACGTCTCCAGCACGGGGCCTTCTTTCCGGTTTGGGTTCGACGCGCAGCCGCGTTTTGTTGGCGCGACGTTCATCCATGGCGCGATAGCCTTCGGCGACGTCGGCAAGCGGAAATTCCACATCGAGCACCTTGCCCGGGTTGATCTTGCGGCTGAGGACCGAATGCATCAGGCGTGGCAGAAAGCGCCGCACCGGCGCCGGGCCGTTAGTCGCCAGAGCGTCCGCTTTTGAAACGCGGTTAGGGCTTGCTGAATGACTGGAACGGGCGCGAAGCTGCGAAACGCGTTGGCTTGGGAAACGTCCGCTTTCCATGGTCGGTCGCCAATAGCTGACTGTCCGCATCCCACCCCACTCTTGCCGGTCGGCAACCGACCCCAAAATGAGCCGGTCCGCTGACTACCCCATTCCGGCCGTCCTGATATACAAATACTCCGCTAGAAAGCGGCCGCCGCGGAGTTGCCCGTCAACAGGGATGCGGATTGGTAACCTGCCCCCTACGGAGAGGCGGGTGCATCTGCGGTTACGCTCAAAATCGGTACGACAGGCCAAGGGACACGGAATGCGTCTTTAGATGCACCGAGCTGTCCAGAGTGTTCGTTAACGCAGGAAACGCGGGGTTGGATATGGACATCGAGGAACTCAGCGAGCCGAAATCAGAATATAGGTACTCGCCCCTCAGGGCCCAGCCTTTACCCAAGTTTATCTCGGCACCAGCGCCAAGAGCCAGTCCAGTCCGTATTTGCTCCTTAGACGCTGTCCCGAAGGCTCCAGCGCCCACAAAATCGTCAGAGAAGCTTGCAACTATATTGACGGAACTGAATGCTGGGCCGGCTGTCACATACCCCAACCACTGCTCATTGGCCCAGCCTAGGCGCGCTCTTATCGAAGCCTGCCAATCGGCGCGCGCAGACACGGTATTTGTGAACCGACCAGTGGGGTTGGAGATGTAGTCGGCGCTAACCGACCTTGTCCCTTCAAAGCCCAGACTGCTGACGCTCCCCTCAAGGCCAAAGTATAAACTGTCCAGCTGATAGCCGTACCCGGCGAAGAGCCCCGGTGCCACGCGCGACGATTCCAGTACACCGGCCATGGTGCTCCCAATCTGATCCGGATCGGGAGGGGTGAAGTAGGAACCAGGAAAACCATCTGTGGTGAAGGACCCCACGGCGGCATTGGCGGCACTTATGGAAGCATTGATACCGACATAGGGACCAGACCAGTCTGCCAGCTCTTGCGACACTGCGTTCGCACTCGCTGAGCCAATGATCAGGCTTAAGAAAACTGTTGCCCGTGTCGTCTGTCGCATGCGTTACCCCATGGCAAGATGCGCCCAAAATGGATTGCGAGCGCTTGTTCATCTCCTAGGCCACAATGCAGAGGCAGGACGGCGGTTTCAACGCAAAGGTTTGCCCTGCAACAAGAAAGTCCGAGCTAGCGATCTGCGGGACGTGTTCGACAGCACGCCGACAGGGTATCAAGCGGCCCGCTTGGCACGCCTTGGATCCCGACGCGTCCTACGCCGTGATCCCAGCATTGCTCGGCCAATGGCAAAATATGCTATGGCGTCACTTAACGCCGACCGACCGCTAACCACCCCACTGCCGCCCCCTTGAGCATGCTGCCATTGTCGAGCAGGAAGATGCGCGTCGAGGTCGAGGCGATCAGTCCTCAGGTTGCTTCCCACCCCGAATTGGACGCTTGGCCGGCTCACTCTGAACGACAGCTTGCGGAAAATCGCGAAGTCGAACTGAGCGGCCAAAATCGAGGCGCGCAGCCGACCTGGACTCCGGAATAGTTGCGCAGCCCCCCGACCCTCTCTGCCATCAGAACCATTTCCTAGGCAGATCGCAGGACTGCGAATCGTACAGTATCGAGGGTGGGTGCCTTCGGGAAGGTATCGCGGAGGCTCGAGCTCACGTGCAGCGTCTTGAGAACTTAACGTCACTAGCGGTCACATGGTCAAGGCATAACGATGATGCTGGAATTTCCGCGCGGCGCGAAAGCTCGCCCCTCCCTGCGCAGCGGGGCCTCGCACCCCTGTAGCTTCCCGGTTCAATCGCGTGCGGCAACCCTAACGCTGAGGCGGCCGCCGACATAGGCGCCGTGCTACACCGAACCGGCGCCGATGGAGTTGATCAAGATCCCACCTTCACCAAGGCGGTCGTCACCGCTTCCCGGCCGATCAGGGTCCAGATATCGCTGCTCAACAAAATGCACGACGGGCTTTCCGACGATTGGGTGATCGAGACGCTCGATAGCTTGTCCGGTCCGTTCAAGGATATCGCGTCGTACGGCAAGTGGCCAAGGATCGAGAGCAATGACGTAAATGTGGAGCTTGCCACCTGGCTGCAGACACGGCGTATCATCTCGTCATTCTCGCCGGTTTCGGGCGGAGACAAGATCAGGATAAACACTAAAAAGAAGAAAAGCTAATCGGTCTGTCGTTGCCATTGCTGGCGCGTTTCACTGAAGTTTGAGTCACGCGCCAGCGTCAGCCGTTGAGGGCTACCGCTGATGGAAGACTGCCTGCTTCGGGTAGATCTCGCGCCGAAGCCGCCGGTCCCCTTGCCACCCCGTTCCTGCGGTTGGTTCTTCAAGAGCAAACCAACAGCTTCGAGACATGCTGACAGGGGTTAGAATGGCTGATTGGGGCACCTTGCCGATCAGTAACCGCTAGGTCGAGGGGAAACTTCGCTCCGCTTGGCTGTTCATGGCCTGCCGCTCAACTGACGACAACGGCATGGGTATGGTCAGGACGTAACAGAGATATCCTTTGCCCTGTCGGCGGCCGATCCGGCCGGAGAGCTGTTTTTCCACCGTCAGTTTCAGCAGAGTCGAACCATAACCGTTATGGGAACCGCGCTGTGCCGAAATGGAGGCTGCCGGTTCCATCCACCGCAACCACATCGTCTGTCCTGCGTGACAGATATGGATCGACAGCCGACCGTCATCGGCAGCCAGAGCGCCATATTTGAGCGAATTGGTCGCCAGTTCATGGATGAGCAAGGCATATGACATGATCTGGCCACTATCGATCGAGGTATCGTCGCCATCCAGCGTCGCGGCGAGCACCCCGTTGTCGCCGCAATAGGGGCGGAGCACCGCCTCGATCAGCCCCCTGAGGCTACCATTCGTTGCCAGGCCAGGCTCCGTACCGCTGATCCGCAGAAATCGATGCGCGTTGTTCAGCGCTTCGAGGCGCTGCCGCAATATCTGCAGCACCGGTTTCAGTTCGGGCGTCTCGCGAGCTGACAGGCTGACCAGCCCATTGACCAATGCAAACAGATTCTTGATCCGGTGGTCTAGCTCGTGCGCGACGAGTTCCCGCTCCAGGCTGATGGATTTTTCCAGATGGATGTCGGTCGATGTCCCGTACCATCGGACGACGCGCCGTTTTCATCCAGTTTGGGCGACGCCTTGAGGCGCAGCCAGCGATATTCGCCACTATGATGCAGAAGCGGTATTCAATCTCATAAGGTTCGGTCGAAACCAGAATTTCTTTCCGGAGCTGCTCGACGCGCGCGCGATCCTCAGGATTAATGAGCGTGGTCCAAGTCTCGGCATCTACCGAATTTATGCGTTCGCTGACGAACTCCTTAAGCTGGCGATTGACGTAGTCGTGCTGGCCATCGGCATCGACGCTCCACAGAATTTGCGGAACATCATCAGCGACCTGATCGAACCGCTGACCCAAGCCTTCCTGTTTGTCGGTATCTGCCATCGCCCACTCCCTGCGAGTGACAAGCAGATTACATACGACCTGCGCCAACAAGCAAACCCTTCCGACGCCGCGCCGCCCTCAGTCCCGATCTGAAAATGTGATTGGCCAAAACTAATTGGAACATTTAGTGAACGTTCATGAAAAAATCCCTGCAAGACCGGTTGGCGATCCTGTCGGATGCCGCGAAATACGACGCTTCCTGCGCGTCCAGTGGCGGTGAGAAACGCGATTCCACCAAGGGCGGCATCGGCTCGTCGGGTGGCACTGGCATCTGCCATGCCTATACGCCGGATGGTCGCTGCATTTCGCTGCTGAAGATCCTGATGACCAATTTGTGTATTTTCGACTGCGCCTATTGCATCAACCGTGTGTCGAGCAATGTCGAGCGGGCACGGTTTTCCGTCGAGGAGGTGGTGACGCTGACCCTCGAATTTTATCGCCGCAACTATATCGAGGGGTTGTTCCTGTCCTCCGGTATCATCCGTTCGCCGGACCAGACCATGACGGACATGGTGCGCATCGCGCGGACCTTGCGCGAGCATCATGGCTTCAAGGGTTATATCCACCTCAAGACGATCCCCGATGCCGCGTCGGAACTGATCCGCGACGCTGGGCTCTGGGCTGATCGCCTGTCGATCAATGTCGAACTGCCGCAGGACGCCAGCGTGCGCAAACTCGCGCCCGAAAAGCGACCGGAAACCATTCGCGCGGCCATGGCGCAGGTGCGACTGGAGCGGGAGGCCGCCAAGGACCAAACCCACACCGGCCGCAAGCCGCAACGCTTCGCTCCAGCCGGCCAGAGTACCCAGATGATCGTCGGCGCTGCCCCTGATCAAGCCACCCTTGCTGCGGGAGCATCGCCTCTATCAGGCCGATTGGCTGATGCGCTTTTATGGATTTTCTGCAGAGGAAATTACCACCGGCACCGCCAAGGGCCATCTTGACCTCGAACTCGATCCAAAGCTGGCCTGGGCGCTCCAGAATCGCGCGCAGTTTCCGCTGGACGTCAATTCGGCCTCGCGTGAGCAATTGCTGCGGGTGCCAGGGTTCGGCGTGCGCACCGTCGACCGCATCATCGCGGCACGCCGCCATGCGCGGTTGCGGTTCGACGATCTGGTCCGCATTGGCGCGTCGATGAAGAAGGTGCAGGCCTTTATCCGCCTGTCCGATTGGTCACCCCGCCATCTGACCGACAGCGCCAACCTGCGGGCGCGCTTTGCGCCGCCCCCTGAACAGTTGACGCTGCTATGAGATTTGCCGTCACTCTGCCGCAATGCCACATCTTTGCCGCTTGGCGCGCTGCAGCCCGGCTGGCCATCAGTCATCACATCGCGCCCGACGACATTGACTGGAACGGCCAAGGCGCGTTGTTTGGTGGCGAGGGGTTGCCCGACCACGCCGGGGACCACGCGGCACTTGTGCATCCCGATTTCATCGCGCTGGCAGGCTCGGTGATCTGGCATTCAGACCCCCAGCGTTTTTCTCTGCTGTATCAGGCGCTGTGGCGGCTCGACCAGCGCGATGGCGCACCGCTATCGCAAGCCGATCCGCTAGGCCGCAAACTCGCCCTGATGGCGAAATCGGTCAGGCGCGACATTCACAAGATGCACGCTTTCGTGCGTTTCCGTGAACTCCCTGCTATGGGAGCGCGGCGCAGTTTTGGCGCGTGGTTCGAGCCGGAGCATGAAACGCTGGAGCCGGGATCCGCGTTTTTCGTCAAGCGGTTCGCCGATATGGATTGGCTGATTGCAACACCAAAGCTCACGGCACGCTTTGCAGATGGCGTGCTCAGCTTTGAAGCCGGAGGCGTGCGGCCCGAATTGCCGGACGATGCGTCCGAGGCGCTGTAGGCGACTTATTTCGCCAATATCTTCAATCCGGCACGCGTCAAGCTTGAGGCGATGCGCTCAGAGATGCCGAAGAAGTACTGGCGCAATCTGCCCGAGACGCGATTGATCCCCGCGATGCTGGCCGATGCACAAGCGAGGGTCGATCGGATGCGCGAGGCAGGCGCGAGCCAGCCCCGTCCCGGTGCGGCAGCCGTTTCGACACGCTATCGTGCAACCTTGCCCACCGTGCCCGATGCGCCGCAAACCCTCGATGAAGCACGACAGGCCGCGGTGCAACGCCGGCGTTGTGGCCTCTGCGAAGCGGCAACGCAAACTGTCTGGGGCGAAGGCGATCCCACGGCGCGGATCATGATCGTCGGCGAGCAGCCGGGCGATCAGGAGGACCTGGCGGGCCGTCCCTTTGTCGGCCCTGCCGGCCAGTTGCTGCGCGCGGCCATGAGCGAGGCCGGCCTGAACCCCGAGCGGACATGGCTCACCAATGCTGTGAAGCATTTCAAGTTCGCGCCGCGCGGCAAAACGCGGCTGCACCAGAATACCAATCGGGATGAGATCATGCATTGTCGCTGGTGGCTGGGTCTGGAACTGGCCTTTATCCAACCGCAAATCACGCTGGCGCTCGGTTCGTCGGCGGCCTTCGCCCTGACGGACGACAATCGCCCTATTGCCCAGCGGCGCGGCAGCGTCGAAACCGGCCTGCATGGCGGCCCGGTGCTGATTTCCTGGCATCCCGCCTATATTTTGCGGACCACGGATCCAGCAATACGAGCACGGTTACACCGTGAACTGGTGGCGGACCTTGCCACAGTACAAACCGGGGCAGCCAGCGATATGCCGACTGTCCCGCACTCTGAAGACCGGTGAGGCCGTTGTTTCATGGCCTCCACAATCCGATAACCCTACCACTACATCTTCACCGCGGCGTTATCCCCCAGTTCAGGGGCGCCGCCGGTGACCGCCGCCATGAGCATCTTTGCACCGGATACCAGAGCGCCGGGGCTGTCCCATATCTCGCCGCGTTCAGGCGTAACCGTCAGGAGCCGGATGGTGGGATCGTCCTTGCCTTCCCACCACATCTTGTCCATTTCCGACCACAGCTCGGATATCTTGGCGCGGTCGTTGGTGACCTTGCCCTGACCGGAAACCACGGCGAAGCGATAACTGCCCGTGTCGGCCCAGGCCAAGGATACGGTCGGGAACGCCTCCAACTCGGCGTTTTTCTCCCCACTGAGGTCGGTCAGGAAGTAGAAGGCATTCTCTTCGCGTTGCGGACGTGCCGACATCGGCCGACTGCGCTGTTGTTCGCCATTCCAGGTCGTCAACATGCAGATGTCGATTTTGGCGGCCAGTTCCCACACGCGATCGGTGACTTCATCCGGCGTCGCGGGATTGTCGTCTTGGCGTTCCTTCATAATTGATCTCCATTGGACTACCCCTCTCGAACGTAGACGGCCGGGTGATGTTCCACACGACATGCGCTATTGCGTCCGTTCAGCATCAAATGTGATCGGTTCATCGAGAGGCTGACAAATTGGTAGCCGGCAACCTCTCAATCAGAGCTTAGATCGGCTGCTGTGCTGACCCAATGGTCGTCGGGTCAGCACAGCGGTCGAGGGCAGGTTGGCCTCGGCACCGCCATTCTACGCTTTGCTTCCCATAGGGGGCCGGTGGCAGCTCATGAAGCCCCTGGCGAGAAAATCGAGCATGTCCGCTTTGGGAGATGTGTGGACAACAGCTGCCGGTCTGTAAACCACCCCATTGCGGTCGCCGCGGCGCCCTTAGTTGCCAGTCCGCTTTTGGGGACTGCGACTTGCATAGTGAACGGCTGCAGTGGGGCGCTGAGCAGTCAGATTATTGTCGTCGAGATTTGGAGGGCATCGGTGGCGCGAATCCCCGCAATGCATTTCGAAGGCTCTGAAGCCGCGATTGTGTTTGACGCAGATCACTCAGTGTTATTTTCCTTACGCCCGCGTCGAGGGTCCTGCAGGTGACATAGGGTTCGAAGTCTGCCTCCCACGGATTGCTGTGGGCAGATGCCAGCCCGTGGGCAATGGCGTTTCGTACGCCTCGGGGTTCCACGAGTTCGATCAGGAATGTTTTCAATGGGTCCTCCACCACCTCGGCGGAGATGTGCCGCCAATTTATTCTGGCGTCGATCATTTCACCTTCAAGCCAGCCCCATATTACGAGGGTCCTGCCTATCTCGGCATGCAGATCTTCAAGTGTTGGTCCAAGCTCGCTCACACAATCAGAGTACACAATCACCGTTACCGAGCACCGAACGCCGTCTCGATGAATTGATTGATCGGAAAGGCAGCTTTCGGGATTCTTCCCAGTCGCGCTGAACGGCCGAAATGGGGCGCCGACCGACGTCATTAGATTCGCATAATATGCGTTTGGGAACACCGACGGTTCAGCCGGGCATTCCCTTTAAGCTTGATCGAACCAAGGTCGAAACCCAGCTTTCGGCAGTCGTCCTCAGCGCGCCACGGCGGCTAGCCTTACAGGGCTTGGCGCGTCGACTCTTTCATCTTTTGCAGTAAGACTGACAGGGCCTTTACATCAGCAGGGCTCAGCTCGGCCGTCAGATTGCGAATCCACGCTTCGTTGGCAGCGGCCATCTCGATGAATTTGGCCCGACCCAGCGGTGCCATCTGCACGAAGTCCTCGCGCCGATCTTTGGGTTGTGGGACCGGATGATAAACCCATTATCGACCAGCCGCTTGATAACTGAAGTAATGAAGTAATGTTCGCCGGCGACGCCATTAGCCGGTGACAAGCTCCTGCAGATTTAGCCCGTCGGGCATGCGATAGATGTGCGACAGGATGTCGAAGCCGGGGAAACGTTACGTCGAATTCATAGGTGACGCTCAGATTTTCGAACACAAGCGTGGAATGGCCCCCCGTTTATTCATGGCGTGGATCCAGCATATCGCGCAATGCATCTCCGAGCAGGTTGAACGACAGACTGCTGATCAAAATGGCAGCGCCGGGCATCACGGCGCCCCGCCAGCTCTCCAGCATGCGGATTCCGATTCAAACCGGCCGGATATTCCGATTTGAAGTCGGCCATCGTTCCAGAGTGAACCCGGCCAGGACACGTCACGACCGCCGAAGCCTTCTTCCCGTTACACTTCAAATGTGAATCCACACCCGGCTCAGGGCCGAGATGACACCGAGTTTTTGATGCGCGAGCGACGTACGGGTGGGGCCCGCTAAACCCACCCTTCCATCGCCCGATCAAAAATCTCCAGCGCCAGCACTTTGGTCAGTTCGCGGGGATTGCCGCCCGCGGTGGGATCGACAACCGCCATATCGGCAATCAGCTCGCGCTGGCGCCCATCCACCTTGAAATCGGCCAGGGTATGGGGCACCTCGAGCCGCTGGCGCAGGCCAAGAATGGCGTGCAAAAACGCCTCAAAACTCGGTGCCAGACCCAGATAGGCGGCCAGCCGGGCAATGCGGGCTTCGATGGCGGGTTGGTTGACTGCCAGCACATAGGGCATGAACACCGCATTGGTCATACCGTGATGGGTGTCATACAGCGCGCCGACTGGATGGCTGAGCGCGTGGATGGCGCCGAGCCCCTTCTGGAAGGCGGTGGCGCCCATGGCGGCAGCACTCATCATGTGGCCGCGCGCTTCGATATCATTGGGGTCGGCATACACTTTTGGCAGGTTCTCCATGGCGAGGCGGATGCCCTCCACGGCAATGCCATCGGCCATCGGGTGATAGCCCGGCGCGCAATAGGCCTCGAGGCAATGGGCCAGCGCGTCCATGCCGGTGCCGACGGTGATGAAGCGGGGCATGCCCACCGTTAGTTCGGGATCGGCGATGACGATCTTGGGCATCATCAAGGGATGGAAAATCACCTTTTTGGTGTGGGTGTTCTCGTCGGTGATGACGCCGGCGCGGCCCACTTCCGAACCGGTTCCGGCGGTGGTGGGCACGGCGATGATCGGCAAAATGCCATTTGGATCGGCGCGGGTCCACCAATCGCCAATGTCTTCAAAGTCCCACATCGGGCGGGTCTGCCCGGCCATGAAGGCGATGACCTTGCCGACATCGAGCCCGGAGCCGCCGCCAAAGGCGATGACGCCATCATGGCCGCCGTGGCGCAGTACCTTGATGCCGGCTTCGACATTGGCGGAAATCGGGTTGGGTTTAACCTCGGCGAAAACCCCGACCGGCAGGCCAGCGGCCCTGAGCATGGCGAGGGTGTTTTGCGTGACCGGGAGATTGATCAGCCCGGCATCGGTGACCAGCAGCGGGCGCGTAATGCCGGCGGCTTTGAGCGCCTCAGGCAGTTCGGCGATGCGGCCCGGACCGAATTTGATGGTGGTGGGGTAGTTCCAGTTGGCTTTGGTCATAGGGCGGTCTCCAATTGCCCGGACCTCGTGGTTCGAGGGGCGCGGCGCGCCCACCTCACCATGAGGACCTCATTGCGTTCAGTAGCCCTCATGGTGAGGTGCACGCTCTTCGCGAGCCTCGAACCACGAGGGCGTGGCACTCAGGCCTGTTTCAAATGATAGCTCTTCGGCTGGGTCAAATTGGCGTAGCCGATTTCGCTGAGGCCGCCACCTTTGCCGGTGTCCTTCACTCCGGTCCACACCAATGCCGGATCGAGATAATCGCAGCGATTGGCGAACACGGTGCCGGTCTCAATCTGCGCGCCTAGTTTAGCGGCGGTGTCGAGGTCGGCGGTCCACAGCGAGGCGGTGAGGCCATAGGGGCTGTCATTCATCAGCGTGATGGCTTCGGCGTCGTCGGCGACTTTCATGATGCCGACCACCGGGCCAAAACTTTCTTCCCGCATCACGCTCATCTGGTGATTGACGTTGGTCAGCACTTCGGGCGCCAGATAGGGCGAGCCGGGCTGGTCCAGCCCGTGCTTTGTGTTGAGGTGGCGGGTGGCGCCGCCACGCAGGGCTTCATCGGTTTGCTGGCGCACGTGATCGGCAAAGCTGCCGCGCGCCATCGGGCCGACAATAGTGGCGGGGTCGAGCGGATTGCCTAATGTCCAGCCCTTGGCCTGAGCGATGAAGCGCTCGACAAAGCCGTCATAGGCGGAGGCCGCCACATAGATGCGCTCGACACCGCAACAGGATTGGCCGGAGTTGAAAAACGCCCCATCGGCCAGGTTTTCGGCGGCGTAATCGAGATCGGCATCGGCGCGGACATAGGCCGGGTCCTTGCCGCCCAGTTCGAGGCCCAGCGTAGCAAAAGTACCGGCGGCGGCCTGTTCGATGCGACGGCCACCCGCCACCGAGCCGGTGAAATTGATGTGGTCGATCTGCCCCGAGGCGATCAGCTGTTCGGTATCGGAATGGCCGAGCACCAGATTTTGAAACAGCCCGCTCGGCAGGCCGGCCTGTTCGGCGGCGGCGGCGAAGCGTTCGCCGGCCAGCAGGGTCTGGCTGGCGTGCTTGAGGATAATGGCATTGCCCGCCATCAACCCCGGCACGATGGAATTGACCGCGGTGAGGAACGGATAATTCCACGGCGCGATCACCATGACGGTGCCCAGCGGCTCGCGGGTGATATAGCGGGTGAAACCGTCTTTGCCAGGCTTGTCGACGGGGGCCAGCGCGGTGGTGGCCAGCTCGATCATGTAGCGGCTGCGTTCCTCGACGCCCTTTTTCTCGCCGCCAAAGCGGATCGGGCGGCCCATCTGCCAGGCCAGTTCGGGCACGATCTCATCATTCATCAGCAGCAGCGCATCGAGGAAATGGCTGAGGATTTTTTGCCGCTCGGGCAGGGTGGTCTCGTCCCAATTATGGCGCGCGGCCTTGGCGTGGGTAACGGCGCTGTAGATCTCGGTTGCGGTCGCCAGCGACCGCTCGGCATAGACGCTGCCGTCGATGGGGGAGATGATTTTGACCGTCTCGGTCATTTGTTTGGCCTCTTGTTCTTCCGCAATGTCATCCCGGCCTTGAGCCGGCTTGAGATCCCAGGGTGGGCCCCGGCTCAAGGCCGGGGTGACACCGAGTATGTGACGCGTTCTGTGGCAGCAGGGAGACCGTCAGCTCCGCTCAAACCCGCGTTTCAGCTCCCAATCGGTGACCCGGCGATCATATTCGAACTGTTCCCACTCGGCGGTGTGGACATAGTGGTCGACCACCGAAGCGCCGAAAGCATCCTTGAGCATGGTGGACTGGCGCAGCGTATCGATGGCTTCGCGCAGCGTCTTGGGGATTTCGCGGAGTTTTTTGCCGCTATAGGCGTCGCCGACAAAGGCCGGCTCCAGCGGCAGCTGGTCCTCGATGCCTTTGATGCCGGCGGCGAGCAGGGCGGCGATGGCCAGATAGGGATTGATATCGGCGCCGCCAATGCGGCATTCGGTGCGGATGGCCTTGGTGCCTTCGCCGCAGAGGCGGAAGCCGGCGGTGCGGTTATCCGGCGACCAGATCGCCTTGGTGGGAGCAAAAGTGCCAGCCTGGAAGCGCTTGTAGCTATTGATATAGGGCGCCAGGAAATAGGTGATGTCGCGGGCATAGGCGAGCTGGCCGGCCATGAAATGCTGCATCAGCGGGCTCATGCCGCGCTCATGCTTGGCATCGACAAACAGCGGCTTGCCGGATTTGTCGGCCAGCGACATGTGGATGTGGCTGGAGGAACCGGCCAGCGAAAAATCCCATTTGGCCATGAAGGTCACGGCCTTGCCTTGCGCCCAGGCGATTTCCTTGGTGGCGTTTTTCAGCACCACATGGCGGTCGGCCATGGTCAGGGCGTCGGAATATTTGACGTTGATTTCTTCCTGCCCCGGGCCCCATTCGCCCTTGGAGGATTCGACCGGAATGCCGGAAGCCTGCAGCTGCTTGCGCAAAGCGCGCATCACGCCTTCTTCCTTGGTGGTCTGGAAGATGTGGTAATCCTGAATGTAATCGCCCGAGGTCTGCAGGTTGCGAAAACCCTTCTGGCTGATGCTGCGATAGTCCTCGTCGAACAGGTAGAATTCGAGTTCGGTGGCGGCATTGGCGGTGTAGCCGAGCTGGGCCAAGCGCTCGATCTGGGTCTTGAGGATGGCGCGCGGGCTGTGCGAGATCGGGGCGTGGTGGTGATCGCTGAGATCGCACAGCACGATGGCGGTGCCCTCGAGCCAGGCGGCTTTCATCAGCGTCGACAGGTCGGGCTGCATGGCGAAATCGCCATAGCCCTTGCCCCAATTGGCCGCCGTGTAGCCGGGCACCGGCTCCATATCGATATCGTCGGCCAGCAGATAGTCGCAGCCATGGGTTGGGTCAGTGGCGGTTTCGAGGAAATACTCGGCCTGCAAGCGCTTGCCGATCAGCCGTCCCTGCATGTCGGGAAAGGCGACCAGCACGGTGTCGATGCTGCCGGCAGCGACATCTGTGCGCAGGGCGTCGAGAGAGTATGCCATTCAAGTCTCCGGGGCATGGTTGGGTGCCGGCCGCGCAAGCGCGACCGGCAAGATGGGTCAGCTGTAGCGGTAGGGCGCCCCGGCCAGCTTCATGTCGGCATTGTACTTCTTGATGATCTCGACCACCCGGCCACTGCGCTCCGACTGCTTGCCGATCTCGTCCCAGAAGGCGATGGCGTCGGTTTCCACCTGCTTCCATTCCGCGTCGGGAATAGTGGTCAGCTCGAGCTTGCCATTGATGCGGTAATTGGCTTCGCCGGCCCAGTACCAGTGCTGGCGGTAGTAGTGCGAGGTGTCGATCATCATGCGGTAAAGCTGCTGCAGATGCGGCGGCAGCTCGTTCCACTTGGCGGTGTTGACGAAATAAGACCCGGCCCAGGCGCCCGAAAGCGGATTGGTGAGGTAGTATTTCAGCGAATTGGCCCAGCCCACGGTGTGCAGCTCGGTGGTGCCGCACCAGCAGATGCCGTCGAGTTCGCCGGTCTGCAGCGCCGGCTCGACGTCTTCATAGGGCAGCGTGACCGGGATGACGCCGTATTTGGCAAGGAACTGGCCCGCGGTGGGGAAGGTATAGACGCGCAGGCCATTGAGATCGGCCAGCGAGTTGATTGGCTTGGTGGTGCCGAAGTTGCAGGGGTCCCAGGCGCCGGTGGACAGCCAGGTCACGGCCGGGATTTCGGCATAGGCTTCTTCCCAGATTTCCTTGAGGCCACGCCAGTGCCACAGCGCCGGCACGTCGAGCGAATAGCGCGAGGCCAGCGGGAAATAGGCGCCGAACACTTTGACGTCCACCGGCGCGGCGGCGGAGTCGTCATCGCTCTGGGCGGCGTCGATGGTGCCAGTCTGGACGGCGCGGAACAGCTCGCCATGCGGCACCAGCTGGTCGGCGGTATAGAGCTCGATGACCATCTCGCCATTGGCGGCGATGTTGAACCAGTCGATGGCGTTCTTGACCACATGTTCGGCCAGCGCCGGGCCGGCATAGGTCTGCAGACGCCAGCGGATCGGCGCCGCCTGCGCCTTGACATAGGGCGTTGCCAGCGCCGTGGCGCCCACAGCGCCGGCGGTGGCCAGGCCCGCTCGCTTCAGAAAGTTACGCTTGTTGAGAATATCAGTCATGTCGGCTTCCTCCCTCATGATGCTGGCGCCCAAGCAATTTGCCGGCACGCCCGTTTGAACGCGACGTCGACTAGGCGGTCTGTGCTCCCCTCATTGGCTTGCCTCTCCCAAAATTCTTCTCCTCATCGCCCGGCATAGAGCCCCGGCAGCCACAGCGCGATCTGCGGAAAGATCATCAGCAGGATCACCGTCAGCGTCATGAGCAGCACGAAGGGCAGGATGGAGCGGTAGATATCGGCCAGCGTGATCTCTGGTGGCGCCATGGCGCGCATCAGGAACAGATTGTAGCCGAAGGGCGGGGTGATGTAGGCGATCTGGCAGGTGATGGTGTAAAGAATGCCAAACCAGATCAGATCAAATCCAAGCAGCCGCACCAACGGAATATACAGCGGCGCGACGATCACCAGCATGGCGGTGTCATCAAGGAACATGCCCATGATGACGAAGCTGAGCAGCATCATGATCAGGATGCCCCAGGGGTCGAGCCCGAAGGTGTTGAGCAGCAGGTTTTCGATGGCCCGCACCGCGCCCAGCCCGTCATAGACCGACGAGAAGCACAGCGCCCCAAGGATAATCCACAGGAACATGCAGCTGATCATCAGCGTGTGCCGCGTGGTGGATTCCAGCACCTTCCAGTCGAGCTTGCCCGACAGCGCCGCCGCGATGGTGGCCAGCACCGCCCCCATGACCGAGCTTTCGGTGAGGCTGGTGGTGCCGGTGAGGAACAGCGTCATCATGATGGCGAACACCGCCACCGGCATGATGCCCTCGCGCAGCAGCACCAGCTTGTCGCGCAGGGTGATCCCCTCCAGTTCCTCGGGTGAAATCGGCGGTCCCAACTCCGGCTGAATACGGCAGCGGATATAGACATAGACCCCGAAAATGGTGGCCATCATCAGCCCGGGCACGATGCCCGCCAGCCATAATTCGGTGATCGGCGCCCGTGCGATCATGGCGAACAGCACCAGCACCACGCTGGGCGGGATCAGGATGCCCAGGGTCGAACCGCCCTGGATCACCCCGGTGACCATGATCTTGTCATAGCCGCGCTTGAGCAGTTCGGGCAGGGCAATGGTGGCGCCGATGGCCATGCCGGCCACCGACAGCCCGTTGATGCAGGAAATCAGCACCATCAGCCCCATCGTGCCCAGCGCCAGCCCGCCCCGGATCGGGCCGAACCACACATGGAACATGCGATAGAGATTGGAGGCGATGCCACTCTCGCTCATCATGTAGCCCATGAAGACGAAGAACGGCACGGTGATCAGCGGATACCAGTTGAGCACCTGAAACGCCTGGTTGAATGGCATTTCGACCGCGCCATTACCCCAGAGCCACAGGCCGGCGGCCGAGCCGACAAAGCCGATGACGCCGAAGACGCGCTGCCCGGTAAACAGCAGCACCATCATCGTGGCAAACATGAAGAGTGTAATGAGTTCGGGGGTCATGAAATGGGCCTACCCATGGCCTGGGCAATGTCCCTGAACAATTGCGCAATGACCTGAAGGAGCATGAGGAAAATGCCGAGGCTCATGGCGACCTTGACGGGCCAGAGCAGGGGCGACCAGGCGGAATAATTTTTCTGGCCATACTGGATGGCGTATTGCGTGCTCGAAATGCCGCCCCACAGCAGCACCACCAGAAAGAAGATGACGGCCAGCAGCGTGATCGCATCCAGAATGGACCGTCCCCGGAGCGGAAGCCGGTCGTAGAACAGGTCCATGCGGACATGCGCGCCCTGCTGGAAGGCATAGGCGCCACCCAGCAGATAATAGGCCGAGAGCAGGAACTGGGTCATTTCCAGCGCCCAGTTGACCGGGGCGCCGAACACGGTACGCGATATCGTCGACCACAGCATGACCGCAGCCATGACAAAAAATATCACCATGGCGAAACGCCCGGCCAGGCGATTGATGCGATCAACCCATTTGACAAAGAGAACTATCGGCTTGGGCACGATGCGGTTTCCTGTCTCTTGGTCATCGGATTCCTTCAGCTATCCGTGTTGCGCTGGCCACAAGGTCTGTCGCGCGGCCACCAGGCTTCGCTCCAGCCGCGCCACCCAATCGGCGACCCCGGCAGGATCGAGAATTTCGTCATTGCGGATTTCGATCATGGTGGACGGCAGCCCGCGCCCGTCGCCGTGCTTTTCCAGCGTCAGCGTCACCCCGTTAAGGGCGGCATAGGGCTCGTTCCAGCCCACATTGAGGGCCGGGTCATCGGCCTTGAGCGCGTCGGACAGCGCCTTGGTAAAGCCGGTATCGACGCCATGGATCAGCCCGATCGGCCAGGGGCGGGCAACGCCGAGATAGACCGGCGTAAACGAGTGCATGCAGACCAGAATGGTTTCCTGCTCCGCCTGCCGGCGCGCCTCTAGCACCGTTTCGACGGCGTCATGATAGGGGCGGTGAAAATGCTCGATCCGGTATTGCCGCTCGGCAGCGTCGAGTTGCTCATTGGCGGCGATACGGGTGCTTTCGGACAGGGTCCAGATCAAATCGGGCGCATCGAGCTCGCGATTGCAGTCGATGACGATGCGCGACACGGTGGATTGCACCAGCGGTGCATCGAGCCGATCCGCCAGACGCTGGCTGACGGCCAGGGCGCCGGGGTCCCAGGCGATATGGCTCAGCCGCTCGGTCGGGGTAAGACCCAGATCGCCATATTTGGCCGGGATGCGATTGCTGGCGTGATCGCAGACAATGACGAAGGGCGACGCCCCGCGCGCATTGGAAACCAGCACCGTTTTTTCACCGCTGACGTCCACAGAGCCCCTACGCAGGATCAGTTAACTTCTGTATCAGTAGTTCCATACGGAGTGAAACTGTCAATACTGAAATCATAAATTCAGAGGGGCGCATGGAAGGAAAGTCAGTTTCGGGCCGGGTCCACGACGCCATCTACCGCCTGACGGCGGCCGAGAAGCGGGCGGCGCGGGGGCTATTGGGGTCGTATCCGACGCTGGGGCTGGCACCGGTCGCCGAATTTGCCCAACAGGTGGGGGCCAGCGCGGCCACGGTGCTGCGCTTCGTCTCCGAGCTGGGCTACAAATCCTATCCCGATTTCCAGCGCGCGCTGCGTGAGGAGATGGAGGAGCGCTCCAAATCGCCGCTGCAACGCAGTCCCGGTCCTGCGGCGGGCGGGGAGGCGCAGTTTTTCGACCGCTTCATCAGCCAGACCGTGGCCAATCTGCAAGACACGGCGGCGCTGATCCCGGCCTCGGAGTTTGAGGCGGTGTGTGCCCGGCTGGCCGAGAACAAGGGCAATTGCCATGTGGCCGGCGGGCGCTTCACCGATTTTCTGGCGGGCTATCTGGAAGCGCATCTGCGGCTGATCCGGCCCGGCGTGCGCCGGCTCGATGGCCGGCCGGCCAGCCGGGCCGATCAGCTCATCGACATCAAGCCGGGCGACACCGCCATTATTTTCGACGTGCGGCGCTACGATCCGAGCCTGCTGGTGCTGGCCGCCGATCTGGTGGCGCGACGAGCGCAAATTGTGCTGATCACCGATGAATGGATGAGCCCTGTCAGCCGCTTCGCCAAACTGGTTCTGCCCTGCCGCACCGAAATGGGCCGCACCTGGGACGCCAATGGCGCGCTGTTCACGCTGGTGGAAGCGATTGTGGCGCGGACCACGGAGCTGAACTGGACGGTGGCGAGCAAGCGGATGGGCTCGATTGAGCCGAAGTAGGTCCGAGTGGTGGGTGCGGATACCGGCGCGCCGTGGTGCTGTCGCCCCCGGCAAGATGGATATGGCACAGCAACTTGGTCTGCCCCCACAGAAGTGGTCCTTTTTGAAGTATGGGATATTCCCCTTTTGAAAGGATACGCAGATGGCTAGGAAACGTCCGACGGCTGAAGAGATCGTCACCAAACGTCGGCAGGTCGATGTACTGACCTCGCAGGGAAAAACGGTCGCGGAGGCTGTGCGCGCGATAGCCGTGACGGAAGTAACCTATTACCGCTGGCGCAAGGAATATGGTGGGCTCAAGGGCGACCAGGTGAAGCGACTGAAGGAGCTTGAGGCGGAGAACGCCCGGCTGCGCAGGGCCGTATCCGACCTGACGCTGGACAAGATGGTCCTGGCGGAGGCCGCCCGGGGAAACTACTGAGCCCTGCTCGCCGTCGCGCTTGCGTGGATCATGTGGTTGAGCAATTCGGCATCTCGCAACGTCGAGCTTGCCGCGTTCTCGGTCAGTACCGATCCACCCAGCGCAAGGCTCCCAAAACCCGCGACGATGAAGCGGCTCTGACCGCTGACATCATCGAACTAGCTACCCAATATGGCCGCTATGGCTATCGTCGGATCACGGCGATGCTGCATCGCACTGGTTGGATGGTGAACCACAAGCGGGTGGAACGGATCTGGCGACGAGAAGGGCTCAAGGTTCCACAAAAGCAGCCCAAACGCGGGCGGCTCTGGCTCAACGACGGATCCTGCATCCGGCTGCGGCCCGAGTATCCCAATCACGTCTGGTTCTGTGACTTCGTCGAGGGTCGCACCCACAATGGCAGAAAGTTCCGCATGCTCAACATCATCGACGAATACACCAGGGAGTGCCTGGCCATCAGGATCAGCCGCAGGCTCAAGGCGGTCGACGTCATCGACGTGCTCACCGACCTGTTCATCCTGCGGGGAACCCCGGGCCATATTCGCTCAGATAACGGCCCTGAGTTCGTTGCCAAGGCCGTGCGAGACTGGATTGCTGCTGTTGGCGCCAAGACCGCGTAGATCATGCCGGGTAGCCCTGGGAGAATGGCTATTGCGAGAGCTTCAACTCCAAACTCCGCGATGAACTGCTCGATGGAGAAATCTTCTACACCCTCAAGGAGGCCCAGATCGTCATCGAAGGCTGGCGGCATCACTACAACACGGAGCGCTCGCACTCGTCGTTGGGCTATAATCCACCGGCGCCAGAGGCCATCTCATGGCCGCCAACTCCAAGCGGATCAGTGACGCCCCAAGTGGCGCCAAATCCGACTATGCACTAACAATACAACCGGACCGCTCACGTGGGGCAGAGCACGCACCGATGGACACTAACGACCAAGGAAGCGTTTAGTGAGGCTTCAAGACGAGGTCGATGTTCGCCAACATCAAAAATATCCCCAGCCTTGAACGTGTGATCAGCAAGGGTTGCCGCATCAAGCTCGACCATCTCTGAGAGAAGAGCACCCGACATGCCAAAACCTTCCTGGACACAGGTCTGGACTAGCGTCTTCGCTATTAGCCTTGCTTTTGCCTCGCTTCGGATTGTCGACGAATGTTTCGGAAGTAATCCTTTGCGCGTCGCCGCCGCATTTTAGAAACACGATCAAAGAACAAGACGCCGTTGGTATGATCTACTTCGTGCTGGACACAAACGGCAAGTGGCCCGGTCGCCGCGAGTTGATGCACTCGTCCGTCAATACCAAGGTATCTTACAGAAATTTCGCCATGGCGGGGCACCGGAATGCCATAGCCAGGCATGGAAAGGCACCCTTCCTCCGCCACGCTCATATCGTCCGACAGCTGAACGATCTCAGGATTGAGCATAGCGAACCGATGGCGATGGTCGTCCGCGTCAGGCATGTCGATTACGACAATCCGCAGAGGCCGCCCGATCTGAACAGCAGCCAATCCTGCGCCTCGTTCGCGGTCCATGATCGAGAACATGGTTTCCGTTAATTTCATGATCTCCTCATTGACCTGTTCCACAGGCAAAGAGGGTGCGGAGAGTATTGGGTGGTCAATGGGCAGAATAGGATTGTCCGGCATGTTCGCTCTCGTTTCAGGAATTTGGGTGGGGGAAGACCGGTCAGGTTGGTGCAGCTCCGCCCTCGTACGTTTGCAGCGGAGGTAGTTCCGGCGCTTCCAATCCGGCAAAGGGATCGCGCCATGCCTCAAGCGCCCAAAGGCGGTCGTGCCAATTCCGTATCCGCGCATATTGATCCAGCGGGAGCACGGCCAAATCGGCAAATGGCAGAACACAGGCCATGCGAAAATCAGCGTAGGAAATGCGGTCTCCCAATAACCACGTCGATTGGAGCAAGTGCTCATCGAGCAGCGCCGCTGCCTCAGCAAATTGCGCCAGGCCCTCGGTGACCACGTCTTGTCGGATCGGTCCCAACCCGTAACGCTGCTTCGTTACGCGTTCAAAATGAACCTTGTCGCAGGCCGCCACGAAATTCCAAGTGCCCCAACTGAGCCAGCGGATCAAGTCAGGGAGGGCATCCCCCATTCGCCAAAAGTCGGAACCGACGAGTTGGGACAGCCGACACGCTATGGCGTCGGCTTCCCAGAGACTGATGAGACCGTCGAACAATATGGGGAGACGCAGATTTGGGTTTAACGGGCGAAAGCGATCCTGCTCTTCGGGGTGAAGCGGTGCGGCAAACTCGTACTCCACTGGCGCGCCGAGAAAACGGGCAACCGCCACAGCGAGACGGGGATTGTAGTTACGGCTGAAATAGAGCTTCAATTCCGACGCTCCCAACGAACTATAATATACTCTATGGTTGCCCGGAAGCAGATGGCTTGCCGTAGGCCGCCAGGAAGACCCGCACCCCGTCTACGGCGTATCGACGCAGATCGGCAGGCTTTGGGATGGCTCCGTCTCCCAACAGCATGGCGCGGTTGAGCGGCTCCGACATGACCAACCAATTGAAGTGGGAGGCCGCCAGCGCCGGATCGTCTATCGACAGCAACCCCCGTTCGCTCAACCGTGCAAAGACCCCAGCCAGTGCAGCCATGGCGCGTTGAGGGCCGCCTTCCCAAAGAACGCGGGCCAGATCGGGAAATCGGCCGACCTCGCCGATCACGAGGCGGCGCAACTGCATCAGCCGCGGGGTAAGCACTGCGGTAAGCTGCCGAAGGGCATATTCTTCAAGATATGCCCTTACGTCTTCTACCTCTGGCTGCGGCCGATTGTGAACATGATCGCTGGTCGCATTGGACATGTTGGTGACGACTTCGACGAACAAGGTCTCTTTGCCGCTAAAATTGCTATAAACTGTCGGCTTGGACACGCCGGCAAGCGTAACGATCTCGTCCATGCTCGCGCCCGCATAACCCTGTTTTAGGAAAACCTCGGTGGCGGCATCCAAAATGATGTGGCGCTTACGCTCTGATTTGCTGAGGCTTTTTTCCGAAGTCATGGCTCTCTCGTTTGGGCTCCAGATTCGCCTCTGCGCCACGTTCTTGACAGAAAAATACCAAACGGTTTAGTTTTGTCAAGTATGGAAACTACACCGTGTAGTAATGGAGCCACTATGCATATCCAGTTCGCCGAACTCCCCGTGCTCGATCAGGACCGCGCAAAGGCGTTCTATGTCGATCGTTTCGATTGCTCAGTAGAAGCAGATCAGCCCATGGGTGATAACGGCTGGCGCTGGATCGAGATGAAACTTCCCGGTGCTGTCACCAATCTTCATTTCATCCGACGCGGCCACGATGGGCGCTCTGCGGAGCCGGTGCTGGTGCTGGTGGACGAGAATGTCGAAGCGACGGTTAGTACGCTTAAATCGAGGGGCGTTGAGTTTGTAACCGAGCCAATGCCAGCCCCCTACGATCCCAGCCGTCTGGTTGCAGAGTTTTACGATAGCGAAGGCAACAGGATCGTGATCAGCAGCCGATGAACGATGCCAATCGACAGGGAGGGGAATGAGATGCCATTCGATTCAAAAAGACTTGCGGACGTTTCCTGTGCCTGCGGTCGTGTTCATTTCGAAGCTGAGCGCGCGCCGATTGGGAGTGTCGTCTGCTATTGCGATGATTGTCAGGCCGGATCGCTGGCGCTCGCCGCATTACCTGACGCACCCCCGGTCTGCGATGAGGACGGCGGCACGGGATACGTTCTTTACAGAAAAGATCGTGTCCGGTGCACGTTGGGCAGCGAACTGCTGGTCGATCATAAGCTGAACGCCCAATCAGCCACTAGCCGCGTTGTAGCAACATGCTGCAATTCGGCGATGATGATGCGCTTCGATGATGTCCGGCATTGGACCTCGATCTATCGGGGGCGATTTGGAAATGACGCTCCATCGCTACGATGGCGCATCTGCACGAAGTTCAAGCGGGATGGCGTCACGATTCCCACGGATGTAGCGGTATCCCAGATGTACCCCATGGGTTTCATGGCCAGGCTTCTGGCCTCCGGCGTCGCAACCTTGCTTCGCATATGACGCTGAAGTTTCGGTGTGCGCGTGATCAAAATTCACTCGACTGTGGCAACTATGTATAGCTGCGTGTACTACCGTTCACCCGGACCTGTGTTTCCAACACAATAAGTCGCCCTCCATCGGCTCCTACCTTTGGAGGGCGCTGTCGTCATCGGGCGCTAGGGAGGCTTGAGACGGTTAGCCGTTGTCAAGAATTCGCTTTTTGGATCAATGCCCCGGTTTTTAGGGGTTAGCCAACCTAAGCTATTGAAATATCCTGATAATGAGGGGACTGGTGGGCCCACCAACTCCCCTCATAGCGCAGAAGCCCGACGGTGCGATGCCAGTAGAGTCAGCCAGCGTCCTTTGGGCGGGGCGTCGTAGCGGCGGCGAGGGCGCCAATTCTGCGGTAGGTGGCGCGGGAGGATAGCAGGTGTACGCGCATGGTGGCGTGGGCCCATTCAGCGTCGCGCAGGACAAAAGCTTCAACCATGTCGCCGTGCTGGCGATTGCTGCGATACAGCTCCTCGCGTTCCCAGTTGTTGAATGTCGGGCTGACGAGAGGTTTGCGCGCGATCGAATTGATCATGTCGCTCAGCAGCGTATTGCCGCCTTGCGTCCAGATGGCGCGGTGGAATGCGGCATTCAGTTCACGATAGGCCCGCCGGTCCGGCTCTTTGGCCTTGATGGCATGGTCCATGCGATCATGGAGGTCCTTCAGGCGCTCAAGGAAGGCGTCGTCGACTTTTTCCATGGCAAGATCCACTGCCACCGGCTCCAGCGCGGCGCGCGCCGAAAAGATATGGATCACCTCATCGGGGTCGGTTTCGGCAACGGTGGCCCGACGATAGGCCTCGCGACGGATGACGCCCTCCGATTGCAGACGGCGCAGAGCTTCGCGCACCGGCGTCCTGCTGACGCCGAGCCGCGTCGCCAGTTCGCCCTCGGGCATGGTGTCGCCGCCAATATAGGTGCCATCGGCAATGAGGCCCCTGATCGCCTCATAGATGTCCTTGCTCATGTCATCTACCTCGCCGATACCTTGCCCGAAGGCTCAGACGCCTCAAAAATCTCTGTCACGCAACCATTGTGACACTATATTGCCGGCTTCGCCCAGTTGGCTGGGCTGATTGACGAAATAGTGGTTGGCGCCATCGACGCATCTAAAGGTTTTGTCTTTGGACGCAACCACATTGAAGATGGCACTGGTGTGGGGCTGGGGCACCGCATCGTCGGCGCCACACTCGATGGCTAGGAACGGCACCGACACGACGCGTCCGGTGACGAGACTATTGGCGTTGGTGTGGTCGGGAGACCACTGGGACAGCCACGAGCGCAGCGTCGAGAGCCGTCCGAGGCCAACCGGTCCGCTATTCACCGTCTCGGGGTGGCCCAGATAAGACCAGCCCGGCGTGCGGTTATTGGGGTCGATGGAGGGGTCGAGGAAGCGCGGGTCGGCCATGGTGCGGTGGGTGACAAAAACGCGTTCTAGCTCTTTTCCGCCTGCCTCACGCAGCCGCTCAAGCGTATCGGTCACCTGACTGGTAATGCGTTGCATGCGGGCCAGCTGGGCGGCGCGATAGGAGGCGATGAATTCCGGCGGGAAGGGCTGGGCGGCACTTTCATAGCCTAGGCGATAAATATTCAGCGCGGGATCGCGGTCGTCCGGGTTGTTTTCGTCTTGCACGGACGGATCAAGCCACTCCGTCAACAGCGTGGCACGCGAGGCATGGGCGGCCAGGCTGAGCACGGCATCGGCCGGAGTGAGCTTCGCACCGATGATATCGAGCGGATCGCCGGCCGGCGTCTGGGTGATGGTGGGATGCTCAGCCTGGGCCTGATAGAGCATGGTCAGAGAGCCGCCGCCGCTCCAGCCGCACAGCACGACGCGGTCATAGCCCCATTCCTGGCGTGCCGCCCGGACATAGGCCCCAAGATCAAGGACGACATTTTCCATGATGAGGGCAGTGTCGTTGCGCTGGTAACGGCTGCCGGCGCAGAGCACGTGATGACCCATTTCGGCCAGGGCGCGGGGCAGGGGCAGTAGCTGCAGCGTCGAGGCCGGATGCATGAAGATCAGCAGGGTCTTTGAAGCCACGCCTTCGGGCGCGATCAGGATGCCCTCAAGATTGGTCCGCCCCTGGCTTCCGGAAAAGCCGTAGGTTTCGGTGAAATTCTGGTTCGCCGAGAAGCTGATATGCTTCCATTCAAAGGTCAGTTTATGCGTGGTCACGACGTGGTGCTCCAGAGATAGCTAAATTCCGGCGTCCGGACGGCTTAGGCAGCGATTTCAGCGCGCGGCGGGGTGAGGCCCGGATGGGCCGCGGCAATGGCACCGTCGTAGAGATGACAGCGCACCCGCCTTCCATCGGCCTGGGTCGCCAGCTCGGGGGCGACGCTGGTGCAGAGATCACTTGCGAAGGGGCAACGCGACGAGAACCGGCATCCGGGTGGAATATTCTGTGGCGAGGGGACGTCACCCTTCAGTTCGATCCGGCTGCGGACGGCGCCAGGCGTCATGTTGGGAATGGCCGCCATCAGGCGCTGCGTATAGGGATGCAGCGGTTCGGCCAGGATGTCTTCGGCCGGGCCTTCTTCGACGATCTGCCCCAGATACATGACGGCGACGTGGTTGCAGATGTAACCGACGGTGGCGATGTCATGCGAGATATAGAGGACCGCCAGCCCGAGTTCGCGCGACAGCTCATCGAGCAGTTCCAGAACGCTGGCCTGAATGGAAACGTCGAGCATCGAGACCGGCTCGTCGGCGACGATGAAGCGCGGCTCGAGCACCAGGGCGCGGGCGATGGCAACGCGCTGGCGTTGTCCGCCGGACAGATCGCTGGGATAGCTGTCGAGATGGGTCGCGGCCGGAATACGCACATGGTCCAGCGCGCGGGCAATGCGGGCCCGCCGCTCTGAGGCCGGGCCGATGCCGTGGATCTTGAGCGGCTCCTCGATGATCTGACCGATGGTCAGCCGCGGATTGAGCGAGCTATAGGGGTCCTGAAAGATGATCTGGGCTTCGCGCCGATATTGCTTGAGCGCCCGCCCCTTGAGGTGGGTGACCGGTTCGCCGCGATAGAGCACATCGCCGCCGGTCGGCTCGTACATCCGAACCAGCGACATGCCGAGCGTGGACTTTCCGCAGCCGGATTCCCCGACCAGTCCGACGATTTCGCGCTCGCCAATGGTGAGATCAACGCCATCAAGGGCGCGGATGGCGGGCGGCGTTCGGCCGGCCAGAGCGCTGACCAGACCGGCGCGCGCCTGAAAATGGGTCTGCAGGTTTTTGGCGGTCACGACCGGTGGTGTCGATGCGCGGGTCATATCGCTGCCTCCTTGGCGCGCCAGGTCTCGGCCTGCTGGGCAGCCAGTCGGAATTCTGGCGCCCGCTCGGCAAAGTGGCAGGCCACGGCGTGGCCATCGGGTGATTGGATCAGCTCGGGTTGCACGGCATGGCAAAGCTCGGTCGCAAACGGGCAACGCGAGGCAAAGCGGCAGCCTGGCGGCGGCATGAGCAGATTGGGCACCGTGCCCGGAATGGAGATCAGCGGCTGCCTGGGCGCGCCCCGGACCGGCAGCTTGGGAAAGGCGTTTTGCAGGCCCATCGTATAAGGATGGCGCGGGCGCTGCAGCACGTCGGCGGTGGCGCCGGATTCGACCAGCTTGCCGGCATACATGACGGCGGTGGTTTCACAGGTTTCCGAGACCACGGCGATATCGTGTGTCACCAAGATCATCGAGCGGCGCAGATGCTCATGGATGCCGCGAATGCGGGTCATGATCTGATCCTGCATGATCGGATCAAGCGCGGTGGTCGGCTCGTCGGCGAGCAACATCCCGGCATTGAGGCTCAATGCCATGGCAATGACGGCGCGCTGGCGCATGCCACCGGAGAACTGGTGCGGAAACTCCCGCAGCCGCGCTGCCGGCAGCCCCACCACCGTGAACATTTCCTCGGCGCGCGCCCAGGCCAGGCTATAGGGGATTTTCTCATGCGCCAGGATGGACTCGACGATCTGGTCGCCGATGCACAGCACCGGATCCAGCGAGTTCATGGCGCTCTGCGTGATCAGCGAAATCTGGGTCCAGCGCACCTTTTCCAGGGCCTTGTCCGACAGGCCGAGAATGTTTTGGCCATTGAGCAGAACTTCGCCGGTGACCGTCGTGGCTTCCGGCAACAGATTCATGATGGCCTTGACCACCGTGCTCTTGCCGCAGCCGGACTCGCCCACCAAGCCGAGGGTGGTCCCGGGCTCGACGGTGAAGGAGACGTTGTCGATGGCGTTGAACGGGCCACGGAAGGTGCCATAGGCGACGCAGAGATTTTTGACTTCAAGCCGGGCGGCCGGCTTTTGCGCCAGGCGCTCGTTCAGGCTTTGCAAAGCGGTCATATCTAGCGCCTCCGCAGTCGTGGATTGGCCTGCTCTTCATAGCCGCGTCCGATGAGATAGAGCGACGACACGAGGAAGATCAGCCCGAGCGAGGGGGGCAGCACCCACCACCATGCGGTGCGCAGGCTGCCGCTGGAGAAGGCGGTGTTGAGCATCTGGCCCCAGCTGATCACGGTCGGGTCGCCCAACCCCAGAAAGCTCAGGCTCGCCTCGGTCAGCACCGCGAAGGCGACCGACATGGTGATCCACAAAAAGATCACGCGAAAAATATTGGGCAGGATGTGTCGCATGATGATGTGGAAATGGGAGGCACCCGCCGCGCGGGCCCATTTCACATAGACCCGCTCGCGCTCGGTGAGCACCGCCGAGCGGATGATGCGGGCACCATTGCGCCAGAACAGCAGCGTAATCACCAGCACGATATTCTCGATGCTCGGCCCGAGCAGGGCGACGGCAACGATCGAAAAGGGCAGGGTCGGAATGGAGAGGGCGACGTCGGTGATCCGCATCAGGACGTCGTCGATGAAGCCACCGAAGTAGCCGGCTACGACGCCGAACACTGTCGAAATGATGCCGACCGCGAAGGCGGCGACGAGGCCGACGACAAAGGCGACGCGGAAGCCGTGCAGGAATTGACTGAGCACGTCGTTGCCGAATGCCGTCGTCCCGAATGGATTGGCCGATGATGGCGGGGCGAGGCGCAGCAGGCGTCCGCTTTCCGTCAACATCGCCTGGAATGGGTCATAGGGCGCCAGCCATGGCGCGAAGATGGCGATGGCAACGAAGATGGCGAGGATGACCATGCCGGCAATCGCGAAGCTGTCGCCCATCAGCAGGATGAAGGATTCGCGGGCCGCGGCCAGCACCCCTTTGCCCGCAATGGGGGCCAGAACGGGTTCTTGGGTCGATTGGCTCATTTGTAGACCACCCGGGGATCGAGTTTGCCGTAGGTGAGGTCGGCCGCCAGGTTGGCGAGCACGATCATCACGGCGAGCAGGAAGAATGCGGCCTGGGCCAGCGGATAGTCCTGCCGCGTAACGGCCAGGACCAGTTCCCGCCCGACGCCCGGCCAGGAGAAGACGATTTCGATGACGACGATACCGGCGATGGTTTCGGCGAGGGCAGGAAACAGCCAGGTGATGAGCGGCAGCAGCGAATTGCGGGCTGCGTGCCAGGCGACGCGCCGGGCCGGAACGCCCTTGGCCCGCACCAGTTCGATATAGTCCTCAGTGCGGTTTTCCACGACGCCACTGCGCATCAGCAGCAGGTTTTCCGGCAGGAAATAAATGATGACGGCGATCAGCGGCAGCGCGAGATGGTGCAGGAAATCCAGCGTCAGGTAACGGGCAAAGCCCTGGGTCGGACCGGGGTCGCCCATGCCGAAACCGGGGAACCAGCCGAGTGTGCTCGAAAACACCGTCAGCAGGGCGATGCCGATGACGAAGCTGGGCGCGCCGCGAATGATCGTGGCGAGGAAGATGCCGCCGCGCTCGATCTTGCCGCCGCGTTTGGACCACCCCACCAGCATGCCAAGCGCCGCGCCGGCAAAAGCCCCGAGCAGCAGCCCCGGCACCGCGATCCACAGCGTATTGCCGATCAGCGGCCAGAGCACTTCCCAGACGGGCTTGCGGTAGAAGAAGGACGCGCCGAAATCGCCGCGCAGCAGATTGCCCATGTAATGCAGATACTGGTCCCAGAGTGACCCACTCAGGCCCCACTGCGCGATAAGGGTCTCGCGGGCCGCGTCGGTCATGCCGCGTTCCATCAGAACGGCCGTTGGGTCGGCCGGCATCACGCGGAACATCACGAACATGATCGTGGTCACGGCCCAAACGACCACTAGGGCTTGCGCAAGGCGGCGCAGAATATAGGCTCTCATCGGGTTTTCTCCGGCAAGGAACGGCCAGGGGTGGGGTGCGAATCCGGCTGTTGGCTATGGCTCGCGACCACAAGATTTGGAGCGAGGGTCTGATCCAGTCAAACCGCCATCGCGCTCCGGAGCGAAATGGCCCGCCGCGTTGGCGGCGGGCCATTCTTGCATTTAGTTCGGCGGATAATGCAGGCGACCCTGGGCATCCCAGCCATAACCGGCGGCTTCGAGCGTGGCACGAGCCGCGTCGATGTCGAACGGAATGGGCTTGAGATCGGGGTTGTGCCACATGCCCAACTGGGTTGGCACCGAGCCTTCGCCGGCCGGCACCGCAAAACCGAGCCAGCCTTCAACTGCAGCGCGCTGCTTGTTGGTGGCAAGGCGCAGAGCCTCACGGAAGGCGAGATCGGTGAAGGGCGCCTTCTGGTTGTTCAGCCAGACCAGAAGCGAGCCATGCGAGGGAATCTCGAGGAAGTCGAGAGACGCTTCCTGAGCCGCAAGGTCGCTCATGGCTGCCACCGGCAGAACGGTCGTCGCAATGTCTGCCGCACCCGAAAGCATGGCCGAACGGATGGCGTCGGCCTGGCCAAGCGCCAGGCGGCGCAGGCCGTCATATTGCGGTGCGTTGAAGTGGGCGGTGTTGGTGTCGAGTTCATGGACCTCGTTCATGCGCCAGGTCTTGAACTTGAACGGCCCGCTGCCGATCGCCACGCCGTCAGCGACGACATCACGAGCCGTCACGTCACCTTCATAGTCGGCCCACAGATGCTCGGGCAGAATGAAGAGATAGGTCAGCACAGTGGTGACGAAGGCGGCGTCCGAGGTCTTGAGTTTGACGTCGAAAGTGCGCTCGTCAATGACTTCGGCGCTCTCCAGATTGGCGATGCGCGAGCTCATGGCCGGCGGCTGTGCCTTGACGACCATGTTGAGGGTGAAGGCCGCGTCGGCAGCGGTGACCGGCTTGCCGTCGTGGAAAGTCATGCCGTCGCGTAGCACGATGCGGACCGTCTGGGGATCGGTGAACTCCCAGGATTCGGCGGCCCACGGCACGGTCTCGCCCTGTGCGTTGTTCTTGGCGAAGGTGTCGTAGACGAAGCGTAGCCAACCCACGGCACCTTCTTCGGCGAGCGGATTGTAGGTTGTTACGTCTTCCAGATAGGCCCAGTCCAGAATGCGGTCATCGGTCTTGGGAACAGCCGATAGCCACGGGTCTACCAAGCCTTCATGGGCCGCGACCGGCGCCGGGCTGGTCACATTGTCCCATTTGTCGCTGTTCCACAGGATGCCGTAAACCGTGTTGGTCGCGGGCCACCAGGGCGCCTGATCGTAGAAGCGCTGCTGGGCGGCATAGACAGTTTCAAGGCGCTGAGCCTGATCGACCTGGCTGCGCTGGGCGGTGGCCAGTGCGGTAAATTCCTCGTCGCACCATTTTGCGCCATTGCGGCGCGCGCCACAGGCGCCAAGGTCATAGAGCCAGTAGGTGGGATCAACGCGGTCCGGATCGGCGCCCACGGTGAAGACGGCCATATCCTCGAGGCCGCCACCGACCATGATGTTGGAGATGAAGGCGCTGAACTGCACCGGCTGCAGCTGGAAACTCAGGCCGAGCTTGGCCCATTCTTCGCTCATGACGCGGGCGGACTGTTCGTACATCGGCCCCATGTCTGATGCGTAATAGGCGATCTGGAGTTCGGGAACCGGCTCGCCCAGTGTCTGAGCTTGGGCGGTCCCCGTCATAAGCGCGATACTCATCGGCAGCAGGGCCATGGCCCGCCACGATCGTGCAGAAAGCGTCATCGTTGTTTCCTCCTCGAAATTGTCCGGCATGTGTTGCCGGCGCCCCGACTGCCTGTTGCTCCCCGCTGGGATTGCAGGAGTGCCTCCTCTGGCATGCCTGAAAGTGTATACCAAAAGCACTTGTGTCAATCAAATATTGCTGGATAATAGCGGATCAACGACGAAAGTGGATACACTTTTGGTGGGTTGATACAAGTTGGAGGGCTTACATGCGACACAGTTGGGTTCCGGGGGCGAATGAGCCCAAGTGTGATTTCCCGTTGGCAAACTTGCCTTATGGGGTGTTTTCCACGCCGGGCAGCGCGCCGCGCTGTGGCGTCGCCATCGGGGATAGCGTGATCGACCTCGCGGCGCTCAGCGATGCCGGATTGCTGGGCGCAGTGGCCGCCGATTGTGGTTTTGAGCAAGATTCTATCAACAGTTTCATGGAGCAGGGCAGGGCGGTCTGGGACGCGATCCGCGCCGGGCTGACCGAGCTTCTGGCCGAGGATGGCTCCCCGGCTTTGCGGGACAATGCGCGCTTGCGGGACGCAGCGCTGCTGCCCCTCGAATCGGTCAGCCTGCACCTGCCGTTCCGCGTGGGTGGTTACACCGACTTCTTCGCCGGCCGGCAGCACGCCGTCAATTCCGGCACAATTCTGCGGGGGGCGAACAACGCCCTCACCCCAAACTGGCCGCATATGCCGATCGCCTATAACGGGCGCGCCTCCTCGGTGGTGGTCTCGGGTACGCCGGTCCGCCGCCCGCTTGGTCAATTCCTCGTTGAAGGCGAGGAAGGTCCGCATTTCGGTCCCAGCCGTCGGCTGGATATTGAAGTGGAGTTTGGGGCCGTCGTCGGGACGTCGACCGCCCACGGCGACATTCTTAGCGTCGCTGAAGCCCATGAGCATATTTTTGGTTTCGTGCTGCTCAACGACTGGTCGGCGCGCGATATTCAGCGCTGGGAAGGCCAGCCGCTCGGCCCCTTCCAGTCAAAGGCCACCGCGACCACGATCAGTCCCTGGGTTGTGCCGCAGGCGGCGCTCGCCGCTTTCCGTGTGCCGTCGCCCGAACGTGACGTTCCGCTGCTGCCCTATCTGCAAGAACCGGCCGATTATTGCCTCGATATCAATATCGAAGCATGGCTGGGGGCGGGTGCGGTGGAGCCGGCGCGGCTGGTGTCCACCAACACCAGGCATCTATATTATTCCGCGCCGCAACTGCTCGCCCATCACGCCATTAGCGGTTGCCGCATGCAGGTGGGCGACTTGCTGGGTTCGGGCACCATTTCCGGCCCCGAACGTCGCCAATTTGGCTGCATGATGGAACAGAGCTGGGGCGGGCGCGACCCAATTCAGCTGGAGAACGGGCTGGAGCGGATCTTCCTCGAAGATGGCGACAGCGTGCGGATGACAGGCTGGGCCCAGGGCGAAGGCTACCGCATCGGCTTTGGCTCCTGTGACGGACAGATTATGCCTGCCCATGCCTGGCCAAAGCGGTAGCGGCGGTCATGCAAATCTGCCGTTTCAATGATAATCGCCTGGGCGTCGTACGCGACAACCGCGTCTATGACGTGTCGGCTGTGCTCGATAGGCTGCCGGTTTTTCGCTATCCGCTGCCCGAGCATGACCCGCTGATCGCGGCCTTGCCGGAACTGCGGCCAATCATCGAAGCCATGTTGGCGGGGGCGCATTCCGTCGACCTTGCCAGCGTGCGCCTGCTGCCGCCGGTGGCCTCACCGCGCAAGATCGTGGCTGCCCCGGTCAATTACCGCAAACATATCGAAGAGGCTCGCAGCGATGCGGCCATCCATCATCACCAAACCATCCTCGACATCGACAGGGCCGGGCTGTTTCTGAAAGCGACAAGCTCGCTGATCGGCCCATCCGATCCGGTGATGATCCGTCATGCCGACCGGCGCAACGATCATGAAATCGAACTGGTTGCGGTGATCGGCAAGACCGCCGATCGGGTGACGCCGGAGGAGGCGCTTGCCTACGTGGCCGGCTATTGCGTCGGCCTCGACATGACGGTGCGCGGCACCGAAGAGCGGTCGATGCGGAAATCGGTGGATACGTTCAGCGTCATCGGTCCCTGGATGGTGACGGCTGACGAGATCGCGGACCCCGGCCAACTCGGACTGGAACTGCGGGTCAATGGTGAGTTGCGCCAGCAAGCGTCAACGGCCGACCTGCTGCGGGACCTGCCGTCCCTGATCGCCCTGGCGTCGTCCTTCTACACGCTCAGGCCCGGCGATTTGCTGTTCACCGGTACGCCCGAAGGGGTTGGTGCAGTGAAACCCGGCGACACCATCACCGCCTGGATCGAAAGCATCGGCACCATGCAGGTCGCGGTCCACTAATTTCACCTTCATCAAGGATTTCATCATGAGCTATGTCGTCGAACCCATGCCCGTCCAGAGCCTGCCCGTGGCCGGCGAGGACGCCCGCTTCCCCTTGCGGCGCATCTTTTGCGTGGGGCGGAACTATGCCGACCACGTGGTCGAGATGGGCTTCGTGCCGGAGCGCGAGGCGCCGTTCTTTTTCACCAAGCCGATCGACGCCATCGTTGAGGACGGCGCAACGGTGCCCTATCCCCAGCTGACGGAGAATTTTCACCACGAGGCCGAGCTGGTCATCGCCATCGGCAAGGAAGGGACCGACATTCCGGTCGAAGACGCACTCGATCATGTCTTCGGCTATGCCGTGGGCAATGATCTGACGCGTCGCGATCTGCAATTTGCCCTGCGCGACCGGAGCCGCCCCTGGGATTGGAGCAAGGCGTTCGACAAGTCGGCTGTTTGCGGCGCGGTGCATCGTGCCGTGGCTGGCAAACTTCCGGAGGAAGCGCGTCTTCAGTTGCTGGTCAACGGCGACAAACGGCAGGACAGCCCGCTGGCAGCGATGGTCTGGTCGATTCCTGAAATCATTGCGGCGCTGTCGACCTCGGTGCGGATCCGTCCCGGCGATCTGGTCTATACCGGCACCCCATCGGGCGTTGGGCCGCTCCTTCCCGGCGACGTCTGCACTGTCTCGGTGACGGGTCTGAGCGCGGTCACGACGACGATTGGTCAGCGCGAATGAGTGCGCTGACCCTGCATAACTACTTCCGCTCATCGACCTCGATCCGCGTGCGGGTGGCCCTGGCGCTCAAGGGGCTCGATTATGATTATGTCGCCTGGAACCTGCGCGAGGGCGCGCAGCAATCGCCCGATTATCTGGCAATCAATCCGCACGGCGTGGTGCCCACGCTGGTTGTCGATGGACAGGCGCTGACGCAGTCGATCCCGATCATGGAGTATCTGGAGGAAACTGTTCCCGATCCGGCGCTGTTGCCGGCCGATCCGTTGGACCGTGCGCGCGTGCGTGGCCTTGCGGCGATGATCGCTTGCGACATTCATCCACTCAACAACCTGAAAGTGCTGACCTATCTGGAGGCGGAGCTGGGCCTCGATACCGAGGCGCGTGCGCGCTGGTTCCAGCACTGGGTCCGGACGACATTCGCGCCGCTTGAAGCGATGTTGGCCAATGACCCGCGAACCGGAAAATTCTGCCACGGCGATAAGCCGGGTTTCGCCGATATCTGTCTTTATGCCCAGGTCGTCAACAATCGCCGCTTCAAGATAGGGCTTGAAGACTATCCGACCATCGGCAGAATTTACGATGCTTGTGGCGCGCTCCCGGCTTTCATCGAGGGTGGTCCAGAGGCGCAGCCCGACGCTTTGTAGCGTCATTCGCCGGCGATCAGGGGATGTTAGAAATCACGGCGACAAGCTGGATTTCAACCGGGGCGTCCGATGGAAGCGAGGCCACGCCGACGGCGGCGCGGCTGCCGATGGCCTGCGCGCCCAATTCATCGAGCAGGTATTGGGAGGCATAGTCGGCCAGTTTGCTATGCTGCTGGAAATCGGGCTTTGCCGCGATGAAGACGGTCATGCTGAGGATGTGGCTGACCGCCTCGTGCTCGCTACAGAGATTGCGGGCGGCGATCAGCGCATTGCTTGCGGCCAGGACGACAGCGTCCTGGTGGCTGTCGAGCGGGTCGGTGGCGCCAATCTTGCCGGTGCTGGTCAGCACGCCAGCGCGGCGCGGGGTCATGCCTGAGGTGTAAACCAGATCGCCGTGGCGGCGGGCCGCCAGATAGAGGCCCTGCGGCACGGGGCCCGGCGCTGGCTGGGCGCTCATGTCCGGTACCGCTCGATCAATTGCACCATCCGATCAATGGCTTCGGCTGCGGCCGCGTGATCCTGGGAAAAATTCAATCGCACGCTATCGAGCGAATGCGGGCCGAATTCGGAGCCCGGGGTGACGGTTACGCCGGCCTGGTGACGCAGGATCTTGACGAAATCCTGGGTTGAGACGGCCAGCGGGGGCAGGGTGGGAAAAATATAGCTGCCCGCCTCCGGCGCGCGGACTTTCAGGCCTTCCACCGTGGTGAAGCGGGAGATCAGCGCGTCGCGGATGGCCTGATGCAGCGCGATGCGTTCAGCCATCCAGCCGGCGGGCTCGGCAAACCAGGTGTTGAGCACGGCCTGGCTGTAGCCCGGCGCGCGCAATGAGACGATGGCCTGCAGCTTTTCCATGCGCGCAATGATCGTGCTGGAGCCAAAGCCGACGCCGAGACGGTAGCCGCTCAGGGACTCGGTCTTGGATGGCCCCATGATGGTGATGACATTGTCGGGGTCGATATCGGTGGCGCGCAGATGGGTATAGTCGCGGCCTTGGTAAAGCAGGCGGGAATAGAGCTGATCGACAATGACGGTGGCGCCGTAGGCCTGCGCGAGGCGTGAAATCTGGCTGATTTCGGTGCTGGAATAGACCGTGCCGGCGGGATTGTTCGGATTGGAGAACAGGAACACCTTCGCGCCGTCGCGGAACGCGGCTTCCAATTGGCCGAGATCCAGTCCGGCGCCTGCGCCGCCGCCAAGATAGTCCAGCTTGATCGGCACCATCACGCCGTCGAAAAACTGCACCAGTTTGCGGTTGGCGAAATAGTCGGGCTGCACGACGGCCACCTTGTCTCCCGCAGCCACCGTCGCTGCTACCGCCAGAAACAGGGCACCTTGCGTGCCGGGGGTGATGATCATGCCGTCACTGGCCGAGACCGGCGCGCCGGTGAAGTCGGCGAGCCGCTCAGCCAGGGGCTCCCGGATCGCCAGGCTGCCGCGATACTCGGTATAGGCCTGCTCGCCGCCCCGGTTGACGCCGGCGGTAAAGGCTTCAAAAGCGCCCGGCGTCGGATGAAACGCATCGACGTCGCCATGCGAAAAATCCACTGGCCGGCCTTCGATGCGTGCTCCGCGCAGGCCGGCCTCCAGGCCGGCGGCGCTCTGGCGAGCTTCCTGGCCGGGGGCGTTGTCGGTGGCCAGCTGGGCGTATTTGGTCTCTATCAGGCTCATCTTCGTCCCTCACGGCCGCCGGGTTTCCTGAACGCACGGTGTGTCGATTTATACACGCGGTGCAGCGGTTGTGGAGCGCGCTTTGTCTGCTTCTGCTGGCAGCATGCTGACAGTTTTCTTGCGGTTTTCTGGTGTACGGCTAGCGCTTGAACACCACGCCACCGAGCCAGCCGGTAAACAGCGCCAGCAGCACGCAGACCAGGCCGTAGAGAAATGGCTGCTGCACCGAGGTCAGCGCCAGGAAGCGCTCGAAGCCGATCTTGCGCACGGCAAAGCCTTCCGACTTGCGGGCGATGATCTCGCCATTCTTGAACACATAGGTCAGGGCGATATAGGGGCCGGGCGGCGCATTGCTGGGCAGGGTCAGGCGGGCCGAATAGAAGTTGTCGGCGAGGAAATTGACGGCGTTCTCCTGCACCCCGAACAGGCCTTCCTCGGTCATCAGCCGCACCAGTTCGCGACCGAAGATTGCGGTCTTCCACCAGTCGGCGCTGGTGGTCGACAGCGTATAGGCCTCGGGCAGGATGGCGTTGGCGGTCAGCGTGGTGACGTCGGTGATGTCGGTCAGCCGGCTGCTCGACAGCACGTGGAAATAGCTTGGGAAATTGCGGAACTCGACCTGATCGGTGTTGATCCAGGCGCCGAAATTATTGGTCATCTGGCGGGCGACGCGGTT
>NZ_JBTMWU010000014.1:0-3871 GCF_054489375.1 Devosia sp. A449
GTGACATAGACCGCACCATCCCGGTCGCGGTTAAGATCGATCTCAAAGCGCGAGCGGTGGAACACCACCCGGTTCGGCACGTCTCGGATAACGAATTCGGTGAACGGGTCTTCCTCGCGCAGCCGACCGGCCTCATCAAGCGCCATTGCCGCCCCCACGTCGTCGCGCAATCGATGCCCGTTATGGATGGCCGTGCCCACAATTGGCGAAGCACCGCGCTCCAAAGACCACAAAGCGGTATCGGAGACGCGGGGATAGAGCTCATCCTCGATTGGGCACATGTTAGCAACAGTCTGGATCATTGGACGCTTTGCTTTGGCCTACCCCCGGTGAGGACAGTGTAGCGCCAACGGATTGGTAGCCATGGCGGTTCCCAGATCGGCTGAACGGCTCCGCAATCGACTAAATGATGCCGGACCAGCAACCAGCAACACCGAGCGCGGGCTCGTGTTTTATACTTGGAGTAGGCCCATCAGATCGTCCGACTGGCCGGTCTGCCATCTGGCTTGTAGATGCGGAGCTAAACGGGTGAGTGGACTTTAGAGGTCGGCTGATCTGGTGTTGCGGTGCTCATTCCGTGGATGGTCCCCGAATTCTAATTCGCAACCATCGGGGGCTCGCGTCGTTCTTCAGGCGCTAGTGGGGGCAAACCACTACGGAGATGAAAATGAAGAACACCCTGATCCTAACGACGGCCGCCGCCTTTCTGGCTTCGATCGCTCTGCCCAGCTTCGCTCAGGATGCTGGTGCCGGAGCCGGAGCGGGCGTAACCGTCGAAACGCCGGCCGTCGACGCTCAAGTTGGCGTCGATGTGAGTGCGAATGCCGGGGATGACACCTACGGCTCGGTGGCCTCCTCCATTGCAGGTTCGGCCGATGTCGACCTGTCCACTGTGGCCGATGAAGCCAGCATCACCATTATTCTGCTGTCCTCGCTGCAGGGCAATGCCGACACGGAAGCTGCCGCGCTTGATGCGGCCGTGGCCGCCAACGCTGAAGCGGTCGCGACGCTGCACTCGAACATCGAAGCGAATGCAGCCATCAAAGCCAAGCTCGAAGCCGAAGGCCATAGCGCGGAGGACGTTGTTGCCGTGAAGAGCAATGCCGATGGATCGGTCATCGTCTATGTCGATGACCGCGCTTAACCCGCGCTAGTCTAACCGCGAGAGGTCCATGGAGCATCCAGTTCATGGGCCTCTTGCTTGTTCCTCAGTCCTGCTAGTGCCGACGCTCGGCCAAGCGTTCGCGCCAGTGTCTCGTCTGAATTTGTCCAAGCACCAGGCGTCGAACCGTGTCTTCGGAGGTATCGGCGCCCACCGGTAGCACGAGGCTACGCCCCTCAATGCGAGCGTGGATCGTTCCGGCTTCAATGAAATAGGTCGCCTTGATGGTCTGACCGCCGTCCACGACCTGAAGGTCACGCACGATATGTTCGTCCTGCATTCTGGCCTCCTGCAGGCGCAGAGTGCGGTAGAACGAAAGGTGAGTCCAGCAAAGCGTTATCAGACGCTGGACGACGGTGTTAACCGAGAGCTGGCGTACTAGGTGGGCGCCGACCTATCAGCGTCACAGTTTTTCGGCGGGAAGCTTGCTGGACTGCTTCACCCATTCGGTAAACTGAACCTCATCGAAATCGCCTCGCAGATGTCGAGATAGCGGACTTTGGGTGCTTGGACTGGCCGGACGGCTCGGGGCCGCGTTTTGGTTCCGTGGGCACCAGAGATAGGCGTCTTGGCAGCCGCGTGCTGCTTGCCGCCCAAAAGTCTTCAGGTTGGACCGCACACGGTCTAGCAGCGGCGCTAGAGATTAGGTTTAATCAACGCGAGACCCACATCGGGATCGAGTTTCTTCCGAAGGTATTCAGGTGATTCCGTTAGGATCACTTCCAGCGTCGGGCGGACCTCAGCAGTTTGAAGGTGCCCGGCCACGGCGCTGCCGTCCCTACGACCGAGCACCGCGTGAATATGCAATGCCGGCTGCCCTTCGGGCCCGATGGCAATGTCGCCGGTCAGAGATGCGACTTCGACCTGCTCATTCACCTCGATAGGAAGATAGACCTTTGCCTCCCAATCGAAGAAAGCAAGGGTTGCGCGCTTGAAGGCGCCGATTGCTTTGAAACTCGCGGCTTGGAGCCCAGCCTCCCTGGCAAAGGCGGTCAGGCAGGCGGTCACTTCGTCGCCGGTCGAAAGAATGATGGCGTAGGTTTGCTGTCCGTCTGCATTGTGGATGAGCTTGCTCTGCATGGGGTTTCTCTCCGCGGGCCATAGTTCTGGGTCAGGAGCACGAGAACAGATGGATCGCCCCTACCCACCCCCAAACACATTGGATGATCCGTCGGTTCCGATTTTCGTGCCAGCGCCCCACCTGATCGCATGGCTGCAGAAGTCTTACCGCCGATGGTGCTCCGCTCCAAAACGAGGGTCGCCGCCATTTAGCCTGGGCATCGCTAGGCGCACTTAAGACCAACGTTGCCGGCGTCCTCGAAATGGCTGATGCGGCCGACAAGGGGCCGGAGATTGCCAGCGTCAGAAGCGCGCAAGCATGTGGGGCGTGTCGATTGCAAGCGGCCTAAAGTGAACGGATAGGCTGGTTTAGGTTTTGGATGGCTTGGTGCGTCCAGGCTGCTCTTGTTTGGAGCCGTCCTGCTTTCGCCCGAGATCATCTATGTTGTCATCTTGTTGCTTTCCCGGCTCAGTTTCGAGCGGGGCAGGTTTGGTTTCATTTTTTGGCATGGCTAGCTCCAGTCAAGTGGAAAGCCCGGCGCTTGGCCGGGCTTCCAGGTTAGTCGTGGTGCTCAGGCATTGCCTTGAGCTGATCCTTGGTCCAGGTGGTCACGGCATGAACCTCGCCTTTTCCATCGCGCATGAACGAGAGGTCGCCCAGTGGGACGGAAACAGGTTTGGCGCCCATCCCGAGGAATCCGCCAACATCAATGATCACCGAGCCGGTGCCATGCACGTGGTCAACTTTGCCGACCTTGTGGTCATCCGCGCCGTAGATGGTCGCGCCTTCGAGCACTGCGGGGGTGAGCTCAGCTTGGGTCAGTCGAACGTGTCCGGTGTGATCCATGATCGGTCTCCTGTTGGTTGTGCAGGTGCAACCCCCGAGCGACACGAACTGTTCCGATTCAAATTTTGCCTATGTGATGCAACCCTGGACTCTCCAATATATTCTGCATTCATGCTGATCGACGCCAAGCTGGCGGCTTGATCGGAACTACTCCTCGTAGACCATTGCGTCAGTCACCTCGCGACCCGTGTGCTGCGGGGTGATCAGCTCATCTAGGTCGAAGCCTTGAGCGCGGGCCTCATCCAGGTGTTCCCGCAACGCCGCATCTGAGAGGGTAGGGTCACGCGACAGAACCCAGAGATTCTTGCGGTCGGGCGTGCCCGCAAGGGCCGTTTTGTAGTCCGGGTCGAGCTTAAGAACCCAATAGTCGCCATCCGTAAACGGGATCCAGCGAACATATTCGGGGAGGAAGGTGACCTTTAGGCGGGCGTTGGTCTCATCGACCGGAGATGCCTCACCGATTGATTGCGACGGTTTTCCTTCGGCGTCGAAGCAGCGATTGTGGACCCGAACGTTTCCTGCGTCGTTGAGCGAATAGTTGGCAGTGATGTCGGTCGCGGTCTCGTCCTCCCATTTCAGGGGAAGACGGCAGATTTCATACCAGCGCCCCAGATAGCGGGTGAGATCAACATTGGGAACAGCGGTCACATCGGTCATTTCAGGTCTCCATTGAGCCATCGAAACGCGACCCCACCACTGAGGTTCCGAGAGGAGGCTCTGCCGCTGCGTCCCAAGGCGCCGCCAGGCAGGTATCAGCCCATTCAGGCCATCGACCGCAATGGACGTGCTTTGCAGCAAGCTCT
>NZ_JBTMWU010000015.1:0-1937 GCF_054489375.1 Devosia sp. A449
CCAAGGCTCGCGCTAATTCCTCAGATCCATATGGCTTGCGCAAAGTGACCTCGTCGCGATATCCGTCGACAAGGCCTGCGGTCCCATACCCCGTAGCGAACATAAAAGAAATGCCACGCCCACGCAGGATATCGGCAACGGGAAATGACTGGATACCGGCCACGTTGAGGTCGAGAATGGCAAAGTCGATGTCGATCGTGCGAGCGAGCAGGACTGCCTTGTCCATGCGGGTGGCGATCGCTTCCACTTTATGCCCGAGCCCCATCAGAGAACTCTCGAGTTGTATCGCGATCAACGCTTCGTCTTCGACAATGAGTATACGGTGCGCTTTGGTATCAACTGCCATCCGGCCCCTGCTTATCGCTCCATGGCATCGGAGCATCGATGGTGCAAATAACGCCGGACGCTTCGTACGCAACGGCCACATCGCCGCCAAGTTCCATGGCGAGAGCCCGCTCGATGAGGCGTGAACCGAAGCCCTTTCGCGTCGGCGTGACCACGATTGGCCCATCGCTTTCAGTCCAGCGCATCTGCAGCCGCCGATCCTGACCGCTGTCGGTGAGCCGCCAGATGATATCGACGTGTCCATCCTTGGTCGAAAGCGCCCCATATTTTGCGGCGTTGGTGCACAGCTCATGCAACGCCATCGCCAGTGACAGCGCCGGGCCTGGCTCGAGTTGGATGCGCGGCCCCTCAATGCGAAAACGGTTCTCTCCGCCGGCATGGGGCTGCACGGTGTCTGTGACCACGTCCACCAAGTCCGCACCGGCCCAGTTTCCACGCGTCAGCAAATCATGCGCCGTGGCGAGACCGCTCAATCGCGAGTCGAAGGCCTCGCGGGCCTCCTTCATCGTCGCGCTGTCGTTGAGCGTCTGCGAGGCAATGGCTTGCACGGTCGCCAGCGTATTTTTCACGCGATGGTTGAGTTCGCCGACCAGAAGCTGCTGATGTGCGATGGCTTGTTTTCTCTCGGTGATATCTTCGATCGCCAGCAGGATCAGCTCATCACCCTCGCCTTCGCGCGTCAGCTTGATGGCGTTGAGCACCATTACGCGTCGTCCAATCTCGCGGAAATCGTGCTCGACTTCGACGCCGGTGAACGACTGGTTGTTCGATACGACCTCGCTCAGTATGATCCGCAACCGTGGAATGTCCCACTGGTCATTGCCAAGCTCGTAGACCAACGCCCCTTCGGTCTCCGCCTCTTGAACCTTGAACAGTTCATAAAAGGCCGGGTTGGCCGAGCGCACACGCAGGTCGCCGTTGAGGACCAACAAGGGCTGCCGAATGGTCTGCACGATGGCTTCGGAATAGATGCGCGCGTCGTTGATCGCGTCCGCCGCTGTCTTCAAGGCCGCGGTCTGCAAAGCGCCGACCATGAGGAGAGTGTCTTCCGCCAGCTTGCGTGCAGTGTTGTCGGTGCCAATCAAGAGATAGCCGATGATGGCATCCTGGGCATCGCGCAGGGCGGTGACCGACACCACCGCAGGGAACCGACTCCGATCCTTGCGGATGTAAGTCAACTCATAGATATCCTCCATCCCGCGCGAGGCTTTAAAGACCAGGGCCTCGAAGCCTGGCGTGATTGGGGTTCCGAGTTCCACGCTCAGCGTTCCCGCCCGCGCGACCAGTTCTTGCGGATCGGAAATGTCAGCTGGCGTGATCATGTTCATCACTTCCGCCGCCGCATAGCCCAGCATCCGCTCGGCCCCAACGTTGAAAATCTGAATGACGCCCTTGGCGTCGGTCGCGATGCTTGAAAAATTGGCGCTGTTGAAGATTGCGTTTTGCAAGGCCCCTGCCTTGAGGAGAACTTGTTCGTCGCCAGCGTCGTGGCCTAAATCGGCTTCGAGCATGATCCCTCCCATCCCAACCATCACAAATCAGCAAATGTCTGATCGGAGACTGACGGGTGAGCCAGCCTCATAGCAGGTTTC
>NZ_JBTMWU010000016.1:0-1772 GCF_054489375.1 Devosia sp. A449
GAATTGGGCCGGGCGCTGTATGGGCCGGTGGAACCCAGCCTGCTGGCTGCCGCCGGGGAAATTCTCGATGGCACACGACCGGGGCGCAGCAAGGCCAAGGACGACGGCAACGCCGTCGATTTCGCCTTTATCGAGCGCCGCGCCCGCTCGATGATCCAGAGCTATGCGGATAGCGATACCGATTTTGTGGCGAGCGTCGAACTGCGCGATGACCTGCCACCCGGCTTGATGGTCTCTGGGGAGCGCCTGCTGATCTCGCGCAGCACGGCGCTGGATCGGGGGCGGGTCGAAGCCCTGCTCAGCCACGAGGTCGGGGTGCACCTGCTGACCTATTTCAACGGCTCGGCTCAAGGCCTTCGCCTGTTTCGCTCGGGTCTTGCCGGCTATGAGGGCGTGCAGGAAGGCCTGGCCGTGCTGGCCGAATATCTGGTCGGCGGCATGACGGTAGGCCGATTGCGGCTAATTGCGGCCCGCGTCGTCGCCTGCGCCGACATGCTTGATGGCGCCAGTTTTGTCGAATGCTACCGCAAACTGGTGCGTGATTTCGGCTTCGCCAAGGCGAACGCATTCAATCTGGCGCTGAGGGTCTATCGTGGCGGGGGCCTGGCCAAGGACGCGGTCTATCTGCGCGGGCTACTCGCAATCCTGAGCCATTTGCAGGCGGGCGGCTCGCTCGATCCATTCTGGATGGGCAAAATCGCCGCCAGCCATTTCGGCGTCATGCAGGAACTGGGCACGCGCGGCCTGCTCAAGCCGCCCCGGCTGCTACCGCAATTTCTGTCTCACCCACAGGCCGACGAGCGCCTCAAGGCCGCTCGTGCCGGCATTTCGCCCGTCCAGATGACGGCCATTTAGGAGCGTCCAATGCGCATCGCGTTTTTCGTCAATTCGATCGCGGGTGAAACCGCCAATTATTCGACCACCCATCTGGCGCTGGCGGCGCTGAGCCGCGGTCACGATATCTGCTACCTGACCCCGGGCGATTTCGTGCTGCGGCCCGACGATAGCCTGGCGGTGCGCGCCTTGACGCTGCCCGCGGCCAATTACAAGAAGGCCGAAACGCTGTTCAAGGACCTGCAAGGGGACGGGACGACGATCCAGACCCTCGACGTCACTGAAATTGACGTGCTTCTGCTGCGCAACGACCCGTCCGAGGATGCCGCCGATCGGCCTTGGGCCGCCCAGGTGGGCACGGTGTTTGGACGGCTGGCGGCCGAACGGGGCGTCATCGTGCTGAACGACCCGGACGGGCTGGCACAGGCGCAGAACAAGCTCTATTTCCAGGATTTTCCTGCCGTGGTGCGGCCAGAAACGCTGATTTCCAAGAGCATCGAGGAAATCCGCGCCTTTATCGACCAGCAGAAGAAAGGGGTGATCCTCAAGCCGCTGCAAGGCTCGGGTGGCAAGAACGTCTTCAAGATCGCCTCCCCCAAGGAGTCCAATCTCAAGCAGATCTTCGAGGCGGTCAGCGAGGAGGGCTATCTGATCGCCCAGAGTTTCATCCCCGAAGCGGCCGAAGGCGACGTGCGCTTCTTCCTGATGAATGGCACGCCGCTGCAGCGCGAGGGCAAATATGCCGCGTTCCGGCGCGCCCCAGCCAAGGGCGAAATTCGTTCCAACATCCATGCCGGCGGCCGCGCCGAGGCCATCGAGGTGAACCAGACCATGCTGGGTATCGCCGAAACCGTGCGGCCCAAGCTGATCGCCGATGGCATGTTTCTGGTGGGGCTCGATATCGTCGGCGACAAGCTGCTCGAGATCAATGTGTTCAC
>NZ_JBTMWU010000017.1:0-1317 GCF_054489375.1 Devosia sp. A449
CCTTCGCGGCTGTCAACGAGGCACTGGCCTACCTCGAAACCGGCCGGGCCAAGGGCAAGGTCGTCGTACGGGTCAAATAGGTCGCCAGCAAAACATCGCATTCAAACGAATGGCGTCAGTCCTTCAACGGACCGACCCCATGACGCGCAGCTTTGCGCCTGTCGCCAGCGTCGTCGACACCGATGGCGCTGGACAACCAAGGTAAGATAATGACTGAAAAGAACCTCTATGCGCCCTACACGCTCGGCAAAGCCACGCTCACCAACCGCGTGGTGATGGCCCCGCTGACGCGCAACCGGGCGGGCGCTGATTTCGTGCCAGGGGAACTGGCCGTCGAATACTACGCGCAACGGGCTTCCGCCGGTCTGATCATTTCAGAAGCGACCCAGATTTCCCAGCAAGGTCAGGGCTATCAGGACACGCCCGGAATCTATACGCCGGCCCAGATCGCGGGCTGGCGCAAGGTCACCGATGCCGTGCACGCCAAGGGTGGGCACATCTTCCTGCAGCTCTGGCATGTTGGCCGGGTCAGCCATGTCGACTTGCAGCCCAATGGCGCGGCGCCGGTAGCGCCGTCCGCAATCAGGGCAGGGACTAAGACCTTTGTGAACAACGGCTTTGTCGACGTGTCCGAACCCCGCGCGCTCGAACTGGGTGAAATCCCGGGCATCGTTGAGGACTTCCGGAGCGCGGCGGCCAATGCGATCGCGGCCGGGTTCGACGGCGTCGAGGTTCATGGCGCCAACGGCTATCTGCTGGATCAGTTCGCCAAGGATGGCGCTAACACCCGCACCGATGCCTATGGCGGCTCGATCGAAAATCGCGCACGCCTGATGATCGAGGTCTCGGCCGCCGTGGCCAAGGAAGTTGGAGCCGACCGTACCGGCATCCGGATCTCGCCGGTTGCGCCTGCTAATGGCGTTTCGGGAACCGATGCCCAAGCCCAATTCAATTTCATCGTGAGCGAACTCGACAAGCTGGATCTGGTATACCTGCATGTCGTTGAGGGAGCGACGGGCGGGCCGCGCGATGTCGCTCCGTTTGACTTTGCCGAACTGCGTCGACGCTTCGGCAACACCTATATCGCCAACAATGGCTACACAGCAGACCTCGCCGCCCAAAGTCTGCTCGACGCCGCCGCCGATCTGTTCGCCTTCGGCCGGCCCTTCATTGCCAACCCCGATCTGGTCGACCGCCTCAAGAACGGTGCGCCCCTGGCCGACTTGAACCCCGCCACGCTTTATGGCGGCGGCAGTGCCGGCTACACCGATTATCCGGCGCTGAGCTGATATCCAGCTTGGGCTGATGAATGAAGGC
>NZ_JBTMWU010000018.1:0-1217 GCF_054489375.1 Devosia sp. A449
GCGAAATCGACGGCGTTGCCGTCGTCCTTGGCCTTGCTGCGCCCCGGTCGTGTGCCATCGAGAATTTCCCCGGCGGCAGCCAGCAGGCTGGGTTCCACCGGCCCATACAGCGCCCGGCCCAATTCCACGAAGCGCGGCAGTTCCCGCGCGGCGAGCAGCGACAATTGCAGATCGAGTTCCTGCTGCTTTTCGCGATACAGCGTGGTCAGCACCGGGTCCTCGAAATGGTCGAGCGCGACGGTGAACAGTGCCTTTTTCTGCCGACCCACCTCGATGGTCAGCGGTCGATAGAGAAATCGCGGCGCCCGTTCGAATTTGCTGTCGGTAAATTCTGCCCAGGCAGCCTGGGCGTTGATCGGGGTGACGGCGAGCAGGAAGTCAAAGGATTGCGCAACCTCATCGATGGCGCGATCCGCGCGGCCCACGGCATCGACGAAGGCCTGGCGACCGAGGGCACGGTGTGTGGAAATGGCCAGACTCTTGGTCGCCCCGACAAAGGCCGCCACGGCCTGCAGGCCGGCGTCAACGATATTGGCGACCAGCTGCTCGCGTAGTTCCGGGTAGATGTCCTGGGAATCCGGCACGCGATAGATCGGCGCAAACCGCAACGTCAAACTGGCCTGCTTCGGCAGCAGCCGTGCCAGCTTGGCCGCCGGGTCATCCGCCATTTTGGGCCGCGCAATCTGTGGTGAGCGGAACCTCGCATCGGCCTGTTCGGTCGCGGCGGTGAAGGCGAGCAGCGCGGCTTGCGCGGCGCTGTCATGGCTGGCCGATGCGCTCATGTCCAGTGCGGGAAGGTAGGCGGCGTCCTCGGCCAGCACATCGCGCCCGAGTTCACCCACGTCAATGACGATAAAGGCGCCAAACCGCCCGATCATCGCCGCGGCCACCAGCTTGACGATCGCGCTGGCGGTGCCCAGATTGCGCGCCACCAGATAGGACGAATTGGCGGTCACCACCTCACGCGCTGCCTGCTGACGGACCCGGCCGACATGCACCATCAGGAACGGCAGCGGCCGGTCGATATGCAGACGCTCGCCACGTCCGAAATCGCGGCGGATCGGTTCTCCGCTCGCCAGCGCGGCCGCCAGTTCCTCCAGCAATTTGGCATCAGGCGCCCTCATGCGGTCGCCCTGAGGGCACCGAGCAACACCGGCAGTGAGGCCGTGAGCATGGCGCGCATCGCGCTCAGCGTCGCGATATCCGGCTCGCCGGTC
>NZ_JBTMWU010000019.1:0-1217 GCF_054489375.1 Devosia sp. A449
GCGAAATCGACGGCGTTGCCGTCGTCCTTGGCCTTGCTGCGCCCCGGTCGTGTGCCATCGAGAATTTCCCCGGCGGCAGCCAGCAGGCTGGGTTCCACCGGCCCATACAGCGCCCGGCCCAATTCAACGAAGCGCGGCAGTTCCCGCGCGGCGAGCAACGACAATTGCAGATCGAGCTCCTGCTGCTTTTCGCGATACAGCGTGGTCAGCACCGGATCCTCGAAATGGTCGAGCGCGACGGTGAACAGTGCCTTTTTCTGCCGACCCACCTCGATGGTCAGCGGTCGATAGAGAAATCGCGGCGCCCGTTCGAATTTGCTGTCGATAAATTCCGCCCAGGCGGCCTGGGTGTTGATCGGGGTGACGGCGAGCAGAAAATCAAAGGATTGCGCAACCTCATCGATGGCGCGATCCGCGCGGCCCACCGCATCGATGAAAGCCTGGCGACCGAGGGCACGGTGTGTGGAGATGGCCAGGCTCTTGGTCGCCCCGGCAAAGGCCGCCACGGCCTGCAGGCCGGCATCGACGATATTGGCGACTAGTTGCTCGCGTAATTCCGGATAAACGTCTTCGGAGTCCGGCACGCGATAGATCGGCGCGAACCTCAAGGTCAAAATGGGCAGCTTCGGCAACAGCCGCGCCAGCTTGGCGGCAGGATCATCTGCCATCTTGGGTCGAGCGATCTGCGGTGACCTGAACCTGGCATCGGCCTGTTCGGTCGCGGCGGTGAAGGCGAGCAATGCGGCCTGCGCGGCGCTGTCGGTGCTTGCCGATGCGCTCATGTCCAATGCGGGAAGATAGGCGGCGTCCTCGGCCACCGCATCGCGTCCGAGTTCACCCACGTCAACAACGATAAAGGCGCCAAATCGCTCAATCATCGCGGCGGCCACCAGCTTGATAATCGCGGTGGCAGTGCCCAGATTGCGCGCCACTAGATAGGACGAATTGGCGGTCACCACATCACGCGCCGCCTGCTGCCGAGTCCGGCCGACATGTACCATCAGGAATGGCAGCGGCCGGTCGATATGCAAGCGCTCGCCGCGTCCGAAATCGCGGCGGATCGGTTCTCCGCTCGCCAGCGCGGCCGCCAACTCCTCCAGCAATTTGGCATCAGGCGCCCTCATGCGGTCGCCCTGAGGGCACCGAGCAACACCGGCAGTGAGGCCGTGAGCATGGCGCGCATCGCGCTCAGCGTCGCGATATCCGGCTCGCCGGTC
>NZ_JBTMWU010000002.1:0-680877 GCF_054489375.1 Devosia sp. A449
AGGCCGAAGCGGATGGCGACAGCCAGCACCAGCAAGGCCAACAGGCCCCGCAATTGTTCACCGCGCAGATATTTGCCGGCCGAGGCGCCGAACTGGGCGCCGACGGTGCCGCCCACCATCAGGCAAAAGGCCAGCATCATGTCGACGCTCTGGCTCTGCACCGCATGCAGGATGGTGGTCGCCGCCATCATCGCCACCACCTGGGCCAGCGAGGTGCCGATGACGACATTGCCCGGCACGCGCAGCAGATAGACCAGCGCCGGCACCATGATGAAGCCACCGCCGACGCCGAGCAGCGAGCCGACAAAGCCGATAAAAAGGCCGATTACCAGCACCGGCAGCACGCTGATATAGAGCCGGGATTTCTTGAACCGGACCCGCAGTGGCAGGCCATGCATCCAGTTATGCTGGTTGGGCAGGCGCTCGCGCACCACGACGCCCTGGCGCTGCTTGAGAATGGCGCGAGTGGATTCGACCAGCATCAGAGAGCCGACCGAGCCGAGCAGAATGAGAAAGCCGAGCGAGATGACCAGATCGAGCTGGCCGGCGTCGCGCAGCACGGCAAACACCGCCACGCCGCCAAAGGCGCCGAGCACCCCGGACAGCACCAGATACAGCGCCAGATGCAGATCGACGGCACCGCGCCGGTAATGCGCCAACGCCCCCGAGGTCGAGGCCGCCACCACCTGGCCGGTGACCGAGGCCACCGCCACCGGGGCCGGTACGCCGGAGAAAATCAGCAGGGGCGTCAGCAGGAAGCCGCCGCCAACCCCGAACAGGCCCGACAAAAACCCGACCGCCCCTCCGATCCCCACGAGAAAGAAGAGGTTCACGGACAGCTCGGCGATCGGCAGATAGATGTTCATGATGGGGGCAGACGTTAACGAGTGGCGGTCTGGACGCCATAGGCGACGCGAAACCCAACATTGCTGGCGCAGGAGTCAGCGGTGAGCGCCATGCGCGCGGCGATGCGATAGCGATAGCAATAGGAAATGTGACAGAGGAACGAGCCGCCCTTGAGCGTCTTTTCCTGGGTCTGGGTGGCGATGTCGTTGCGGCGCCGCGCCTGCAGGCTGGCCGAGCGGATACGAAACGGGTCGGCCGTCCATTCCCAGACATTGCCGATCATGCTGTAGAGGCCCTGGCAATTGGGGGCAAAGGCGGTGCCCGGCGCGGTGCCGAAATAGCCATCGGCCGCGGTGTTGTGATGCGGAAACTGCCCCTGCCAGATATTGGCATGGATGGTCTGGTCATCGGGTTCGTCGTCGCCCCAGGGAAATTTGGGGTCGGCCAGGCCGCCGCGCGCCGCATGTTCCCATTCCGCCTCGCTGGGCAGCCGGCCGCCGCACCATTCGGCGAAAGCTTTTGCATCGCGCCATGAGACCTGCACTACGGGATGATCCTGACGCGTTGCAAGGTTCGAGCCCGGCCCTTCGGGGGACTGCCAGCAGGCGCCTTCGACCTTGACCCACCAGGATAACTCGCCGGGCGAGGCGGCCGGCGGGATGGGGCCGAGCAGGCCACGAAACACCGGCGCCCAGCCGAAGCGTTCGGCTTCGGTGACGTAGCCGGTTTCGGCCACGAAGGCCGCGAAGCGCGCATTGGTCACCGTCTCGGCCTCGAGACGGAAGGCCGCCAGCTTCACCGCTCGTCTGGGGCTTTCGCCATCGGCGGCGAAGATGGGCTGGTTGGTGCCGACCAGGCCGGTGGCACGGGGGAAATGAATGGCGTCGACGGATTGGCCGCCCCGGCCGACCGCAGCGGGTTCAGGCGTGACGGTGCCGGAACCGCGGCTGGCGGAGCAACAGGATTTGGCGGCCGATCCGTCGTCACCCATCAAGCAGACTCAAGGCAGATTTGCAGCTTGATATCGGTTGACCGGCCTTCGACAGCGCGGTCAAAGGCGGCGACCGAGTCAGCAAAGGGGTAGGTTTTGGAAATCAGCGGGTTGAGGTCGACCTTGCCCGAGGCGATCAGCTCGATGGCGCGCGGATACATGTTGGCGTAGCGGAACACCGTCTCCATCCGCAATTCCTTGGCCTGGGCGGCGACCAGATCGAAATCGAAGCGATCGACCGGCATGCCGACAAAGACCACGCAGCCACCGGGGCGCGGAGTGGCGAACAGGGTCTTGAACGCCGAAGGGTGGCCCGAGCATTCAAACACTACGTCGGCGCCCCAGCCGCCGGTCAGTGCGGCGACCTGATCGACCAGCGAGCCACGATGGTCGAGCGCGACGATGCCGGCATAGCGACCGGCAACTTCCAGCTTGGCGGCGACCACATCATAGATGAGCACGCGGGCGCAGCCACCGGCCAGCGCGGCCAGCGCCGTCATCACGCCGATGGGGCCGGCGCCGATGACCAGAGCGACATCGCCGGGAGTGATCGACGCCTTGGCGGCGGCCTGCATGCCGATGGCGAAGGGTTCCACCATGGCGCCTTCGGCAAAGGACACATTGTCGGGGATCTGGAAGGTGAAGGCGGCGGGATGCACCACGCGCTCGGTCAGGCAGCCGTGAATGGGCGGCGTGGCCCAGAAGCGCACGCTGGGATCGACATTGTAGAGGCCCAGCTTGGACGCCCGCGAGGTCAGATCGGGAATGCCCGGCTCCATGCAAACCCGGTCGCCAACGCGCAGGTCGCTGACATTGGCGCCAATGGCGGTGACCGTGCCGGCCGCTTCGTGGCCGAGAACCATGGGCTGTTCGACCACGAAGGGCCCGATGCGCCCATGGGTATAGTAATGCACGTCGGAGCCGCAGATGCCGACGGTGTGGATGGCAATCTCCACATCATCTGCGCCCAGCGTGTGGCCGATATCGAAGTCACGCAGCGCCAGCTGCCCTTTTTCCTCAAGCACCAAAGCCAGAGACATGTATTTTCCTTCCCGAAAATATCGGTTGAGCGGCCAGTGGCCGGCCCGGTTAGCGCGCGAACGCCATGGGTGGCTGCAGGCAGAGATCGAGGTCGACGGTCATGCCGGCTTCGAGGCCGCTGGCCCGTTCCATCGGCACGCGGGCAACCAATTTGTGGGTGCCGCAGGCAATGGTCATGCGGATGCAGTCGCCGAGGAACAGGGCATCAACCACCTTGCCCTGCCAGGGAGTGGCAGCGCCGCCTGCCGGCGCGATGCCGACATGCTCGACGCGCACCACCAGATCGACCGGGGTGCCGGGGGCACCCGGCGCGGCGTTGCCGAGGGTGATTTTGCGCCCGGCCTCGTCGGCCAGCTCGGCGGCATTGGTCACCGTCATGGGCAGGACGTTCACTTCGCCGAGGAATTCGGCGACGAAACGCGAGCCCGAGCGCAGATAGATCTCGCGCGGGGAGGCGTCCTGCACGATGCGGCCATTGCGCATGACCACGACGCGATCCGACATGGTCAGGGCCTCGGTGCGGTCATGGGTGACGCAGATCATGGTGGTGCCGATCTCGCGATGGATGCGGCGCAGTTCGAGCTGCATTTCCTCGCGCAAAATCCGGTCCAGTGCCGACAGCGGTTCATCGAGCAGCAGCACGTCGGGCTCGAAAACGATGGCCCGCGCCAGGGCGACGCGCTGCTGCTGGCCGCCGGACAGTTCCGAAGGGCGGCGGGAAATGAACTTGCCCAACTGCACCAGATCGAGCGCCCGCTCGACGCGCTGCTGGATCTCGTTTGCGGGGACGCGGCGCACCTTGAGCGGATAGGCGACGTTCTGGCCGACATTGAGATGGGGGAACAGCGAGTAGTTCTGAAACACCATGCCGATATTGCGGCGGTGCATCGGAATGGAGGACACGTCGCGCCCGGCGATGGTCAGCTGCCCGCTATCGGGGCTGAGCATGCCGGCAATGGCCCGCAGGCAGGTGGTCTTGCCGGAGCCGGATGGGCCGAGCAGCGTCAGAAATTCGCCTTCGGCGATGTCGAGGCTGACATCGTCCAATGCAACGGCCTGACCATAGGTCTTTCGGATGCCCTCCAAGCGGACGAAACCGGGGCGGCGAGTGGTTTGTGGATCGACCATTTCAATCCCTTTCTTATTTTGCACCCGGAATCGGCAGGATGTTGCTGCCGGTCCGACGCCCGAGCATGAGCGCCCCGGTAAGCCCCAGGGCCAAAAGCGCGATGAGCAAGGAGGCAATGACCGCGGGCGAGGAGGTCAGCTCTTCCTGCAGCGACAGGAACATCCGCACCGTCACGGTGTCGTTGGTTCCGGCGATGAACAGCGGCAACACCAGATTGTCGAAGGCGTGCAGGAAGCCATAGACGAAGCCGACGACAAGCCCCGGCGCCGCCAGAGGCAACACCACATCCCAGACGGCGCGGAGCCGCGAGGCGCCGGACATCATGGCGGCGTGCTCCAGGCTGATATCGAGCTGGCGCATGATCCCGGACAGGATGACCACGACCAGGCCGACAGCGGCCGCGCCTTGGCCGATCACAATGCCCAGCGGCGAGCCGGACAGCCCGATGCGGTTGGCAAAGATGAAGTAGCTGATGGCGATGATGATCTCGGGCAGGATAATCGGCAGGGCCAGCAACACCATGCCGATGCTGCTCCAGTTCTTGCTGCTGCGCGCGAAGGCGTAAGCGGCCAGGGTTCCCAGCACCGTGGCGATCAGCGCATCGATGGCGGCATAGGTGACGCTGCGGCCCAATGGGGCCATCCAGGAGGGATCGCTCAGCGTGTTGGTATAGCCATCCAGGGTGAAATAGCGCGGCGGGAAGCTGATCTGCTTTTCCGGGCCGAAGGAGAACACCAGGATGACCAGTTCGGGCAGCAGCAGGAAGGCCAGCACCAGACCGGCCGCTCCCATCCAGGCCCAGGTCCAGAGCCGCGGCGGAATGGCATTGAGCAGGGGGAGCAGCAATTTGCTCAGCCAGGAACCGGCACCGCCGGCCGCATGCTGGCGGATTTGCACGTGCTCGCGGGCCTGGCGCAGCAAGGCCAGCACCAGCACCGGAACGGCGGCGGCAAACAGCATGATCACCGCCATGGCGGCGGCCAGGTTCCAGTTCAGCAGCGTGGTGGCCTGATCGACCAGCATTTGCGCGAATAGCAGGCCGCGCGTGCCGCCCAGCGTCTGCGGAATGACATAGGCACCCAGCGACAGGATATAGATCAGCGTGGCGGAGGAGCCGACCCCGGCCAGCGACTGTGGCAGATAGACGGTGAAAAAGCCCTCGGTGCGCGGCGCACCCAGGCTGGCCGCAACGGTGAGCTGCTGGGCGTCGATCTTTTCCATGGCCGACCACATGGTCAGCACCGCAATGGGGAGCTGGATGTGGATCATGCCTATAATCGTGCCGAAATCGCTGTGGCCGAGCAGAATCGGCTCGGACACCACACCCAGCCCCAGCAGCACATAATTGATCGGACCCTGCAGGGCGAGAATGGCGGCCCAGGCATAGGTGCGGACGATGACGGAGGTCAGATAGGGCAGGACGATGAGCCCGATCAGCACCGCTTTGGCTCGGCCGCTGACCCGGACCAGCGCATAGGCCACCGGATAGGCGAGCAGGACGCAGATGGCCGTCACCGACACGGCGACGGTGAGGGTCTTGGCCAGGACGGCGTGGAAACTGCCGCTCACCAGCAAGCGCTGGAACTGGAGCAGCGACCAGTCCTGGCCGTTTTTCAGGCTGTCGACCAGAAATTGCGCGATCGGCCATAGCGCGAACAGGCCAACAAAAAGCAGGGCGGGCAGGGCAAGCGACGCGGGTGACCGCGCCGCCGCTAGGCCGGCGGGCAGCCAGGAGCTGCCCCACCGTGTGTTGGAGTTCGACGCCATGATGTTAGCGGGCCCGGAATTCGTTCCACGCGTCCAGCGTCAGAGCGAGGTTGCTCTGGCCCAGGTCGCCCTGCTCGGCATAATAGTCATAGCCCAGGGTGTGGTAATTTTCGGGATGCTCACCCGAGAACGGCATATAGGCGCGCTCTTCGGCGGTGAACTGCTCAAGCACCAGGGGCGACGGGACCACGATGCCATTATTGGTGCCACGAGTGTATTGCACCTGGTTTTCCGGGCGGAACCACCATTCCAGGAAGGTCTGCGCGGCGGCGACGCCATTGGGACCCTTGGACATCGCCACGCCGAGCTGACGGGTGACGACGGTGCCGGCCGGGGCGGCCAGCAGCACATCTTCGCCGTTCTTGACGGCGGCCAGTGCGGCGGGTGCATAGGACCAGGTCATCACTGTGTCGCCATTGACCAGATCCTGGATGCCCTTGGGCGCATTGTCCCAGAGCACGATATTGTCGGAAATGGCTTCGAGGCGGGCAAAGGCGCGCTCGATATCGAGCGGGTAAAGCGCGTCGGCGGCAACGCCATCGGCGGCGAGGGCATATTCGATATTGACCGGCACGCCCAGGCCAGCGGAGGCGAGGCCCCGATTGCCGGGCCAGTTGACCGTGTCAAAGAAATCGGCCCAGCTCTGGGGCGGATTGTCGGCGAGTTTGGGGGAATAGACCATCAGCGCGGCCGTGTCCTGCGAGACGGCGTAGTCGTCGCCGACCAGTCCGGCGCCCTGCATGGCGGCCAGCACGTCGGCATTCCAGCCCGAGGTGTCGAGCGGGGCATAGATGCCGGCGTCGCGGGTCAGCTCGTAAATGTCGCTGCCGATGCCGAGGGCAACGTCGAAATCGGCATTGCCGGTGCGGGCTGCCAGCTGCATCTTGGCACCATAATCGGTGTCCGACATGGTGACGCCGATGGCCTTGATGCCGGTGTCGGCTTCAAAGGCGGCAATGACCTCCTCGACCGAGGCACCATTGATGCCGGCGGCGTGGGCGATGATCACCTGTTCCTGCGCCATGGCCGGGGTGATGGCCAGCACAGCGACAGCGCTAAGCAGTAGGTGTTTGAGTTTCAATTGACGTTCTCCTCCGTGTAAAAAGGCTTGTGGTTACCACTGGGCATGCCGGGGCGGTCGCGGCCATTCATTGGCGACCAGCACATCCAGCAGCAGATCCTTGATGCGATCCCGAGCCTGGCCATAGGCGGGGTCGTTGTAGAGATTGTTGAGCTCATGGGGGTCGACCGCCAGGTCGTAGAGCTCACCTTCATGCGGCCGACCCGTGGCGGGTTCGCCATGCCAGACCACCAGCTTGAGGTTGTCCGAACGCAGCATGGTGGTGTGGACCGGCGGGGTGGCGGTGTGGCCGCTGTCGCGATATTCGGCGATGGCCCAGCTGCGCCAGTCCGGGGCATCCTCGCCCGACAGCAGCGGCATCAGACTGGCGCCTTGCGTCGGCTGCGCGTTGGCGGCACCGGCCACCGCGAGCAGGGTCGCGGTGATGTCGATATTCTGCACGATTTCGGGTCGCACCTGACCGGGGGCAATCTGGGCCGGCCAGCAGACCAGCAGCGGCACCCGCACCAGCGCGTCATACAGCATCGGCCCCTTGAGCATCAGCTGATGGTCGCCGAGCAGTTCGCCGTGGTCGGAGGTGAAGATGACCAGCGTATTCTCGCTCTGCCCGCTGGCGTCCAGCGCGTCGAGAATGCGGCCGACTTCGGCGTCGAGCATGGAGACCATGGCGTAATAGCCGGCCCGCGCTTCCTTCAGCTCGTCGTCGCTATATTCGACATAGCCTGGCGCATGGCCGCCATAGGATTTGAGGTGATATTCGGCCTGGACGGCGGGCTTGTTGGTCAACTCGCCCTCGGCCATGAACGGCCCGGCCAGCGCATCGCGATCATACAGCGCCCGGAACTCGGCCGGCGCGCCAAAGGGGTGATGGGGGTCAAAGAAATTGGCCATGAAATAGAAGGGGCCATCGCGGTCCTGAGCGATGAAGTCGATGGCTTCTTCGGCGATCCAGTGGCTGTAATGGGCGTTGACCGGCACCTGATCGATCGGCGTCGCGCCCTTGGCGATATTGCCGGCCTCGGCCGACTCGTTCTGATCAAGCCCCAGCGAGGCCCAGAGCGCCGGGTGCTTGTCGCGCAGCCAGAGATGATAGGCATTGTCCGGCGAGCGATGGATGGGGTCGTGCGACCACTGATATACCCGATAGCCATCGTCGCGGCGGCGCTCATTGCCATTGGCGCAGGGGCCAAGATGCTGCTTGCCCGCCATGCCGCAATCATAGCCGGCATCGGCCAGAGTGCGCGAAACCATTGGCCGGTCGAGCGGCAGCTCGGCGCCATTGGCCCACAGGCCATGCGCATGCGGATAAAGCCCGGTGGTAAAGCTGGCGCGCGAGGGGCTGCAGATCGGATTTTGCACGTAGCAGGTCTCGAACCGCGCGCCGCGTGATGCCAGGCGATCCAGATTGGGGGTCACGATATCCGCGTTGCCGGCGCAACGCAGCGCATCGAAGCGCTGCTGATCAGTCATCAGGACGAGGATATTGGGAGAGACGCGATTGCCAGACATAAAGCTATATTCACGCACATGAGCACAACGTAAATCATTTGAGCTATACAAATGAGCGGCTGTCAAGCTGCCGAATATGCGGAATGAGGCGAATATTCCACATAATTCAACAGTTTTAGGGTTGTCGGCTGTGGAAAGCCTGCTCATATGAGCGGGTAATGATTTAGCGGGGCCTTGAATGCACACTTCGATGAGCGAGACCATCCTCAGCACATCGGTCGCGCGTCGCTTCTATCTCGACGGGCTGTCCAAGTCGGAGATCGCCAACGAACTGGGAATCAGCCGCTTCCGGGTGGCGCGGCTGATCGAGCGGGCGGTGCGCGATGGCATCGTGCGGATCGAGTTCACCTATCCGGTGGACGAGATCGATTATGAGCTGTCGGCGGCGCTGCAGGCGCGCACCGGCCTCAGGGGCGCCGTCATCGTCAAGGACACCGGCGACGATCTGGAGCTGATGCTGGACAGTATCGGCAAGGTGGCGGCGAGCACGATTCGCGATTTGGCGAGCACGAGCCAGATATTGGGCATCGCCTCGACCCGCGTGGCCGAAGCGATGACACGCAATCTGCAGCCTTTTGCCAATGGTGCGGTGGTTCAGCTGGCCGGCGCCTGGCCCGGCGCGGTATCGGGGCAGACCTCGGTGGAAATGGTGCATTCCATTGCCCGCATTTCAAATAGCCCCAGCCACTCCTTCTATGCGCCGCTGATTGCCAGTGACGCCGAGGCGGCGCAGGCGATGCGTCGGCAGGCCGATGTGGAGAAGGCGGCGGCGCTGTTCGAGCAGGTGACCACCGCCGTCATCGGGCTGGGGGCGCTGCGCGACGGCCAGACCTCGCTCTGGCACTCGCTGACCGAACAGGAAATCGCCGAAATTCGGGCCGGTGAGGCTATCGGCGAAATTTGCGGCATGACCTATGCCGCCGATGGCCGGGCGGTGGAAACGTCGCTCTCCCGCCGCGCCATCGGGGTCAATCTGGAGCAATTGCGAAGTTGCAACGAGGTGATCTGCCTGGCGTTCGGCGCCGAAAAGGCCGACGCCATTCTGGGCGCCATTCGCGGCGGCATCGTCAAGACGCTGATTACCCATGAGCGTTGCGCGCGGGCCATTCTCCAACTGGTGGATGCTGCCTGACCCCAGCTCAAACAGGCAGGCCGGCTTCGAGGTGGACCGCATGGGCCGGTTCGAATTCGGTGATGCCGGCGCGGAGCGCGGTCTCGACGCCGCGCAATTCGGCCAGGCCTTTCATCCGCCCAATCAGCGGGTAGCCGGGCTGGGCGCCGCGACCGATGTCGTCGAGGATGTCCTGGCCATGGTCGGGGCGCATGGGGATGGTGTGGTCGGCTCTTCCGGCGGCACGGCGACGTTGTTCCTCCCGCAGGATCGCGGCGATGAGTGCCACCATGTTGACGCTGCCGTCGAGATGTTCGCTTTCGTAGAACGAGCCGCCGACCGCAGTGGTCTCGCGCCGGACATTGCGCAAATGCAGGAAATGCACGCGGTGGCCCAGCCGCTCCATCATCCCGGGCAGGTCATTGTCGGGCCGGGCGCCGAGCGCGCCGGAACAGAGGGTGATGCCGTTGGCGGGCGCGTCGACGCCGTCGATCAGCAGCCGGAAATCGGCTTCGGTCGACATGATGCGGGGCAGGCCCATCAGGGGAAACGGCGGATCGTCGGGGTGGCAGCAGAGGCGAATGCCCAGCCGGGTGGCGACGGGCACCACCTCGTTGAGGAAATCGAGCAGATTGGCCCGCAAGCGGTCGGGCGCTACGGCGCCATATTCAGCCAGATGCTGGCGCACCTTGTCGAGCGAGAGGGTGTCGGCGGCGCCGGGCAGGCCCGCCATGACGCTGCTGGCGATGCCTGCCTTGGTCGCCTCGGTCATGCCGGCAAAGCGCGCGCTGGCGGCGTCGACAATCTCGGCCGGGAAGGCTTCACGGGCGCCGCGGCGCTGGAGCAGGAAGATGTCGAATACGGCAAAATCGATGGCGTCATAGCGCATGCAGGTGCCGCCATGGGCCACGCGCCAATTCAATTGGGTGCGGGTCCAGTCGATCACCGGCATGAAATTGTAGCAGACGGTGAACACCCCCGCCGCCGCCAGATGTTCTAGGCTCTGCTGGTAATTGGCGATGTGGCGGCGCCATTCGCCCTTCTGCTTCTTGATGTCTTCCGAGACCGGCAGGCTTTCGACCACCTCCCAGCGCAGCCCCGACGGGGTGCCATCGCTGCGGTGGGCGATCTGGTGCTGGCGCCTGGCAATTTCGTCGGGCGTCCACACCGCGCCATCGGGCACATGGTGCAGCGCGGTGACGATGGCTGTGGCCCCGGTTTGTACGATATCATCGATCCGTGCGGTATCGCTCGGACCGAACCAACGCCAGGCATGCTTCATGGTGTACTCTGTAGGGCGAACGGGAGAGGACGATCGGACGGCGTCGTCATTGGATATCGACGCGCAGGCCGTCGGCGTCGAACAGGTGCCAATGGCCGGGCTTTGGTCCCAGCATCATGGTGTCGCCGCGCCCGACCTGGCTCTGGCCTTGCTCATGCACCAGGATCGGCTCGCCATTGGCCAGCGTGCAATGCAGGAAGCTGTTGGCGCCATGCTGTTCGGCGAGGCTGATCGTGGCCGGCCAGCCCTGGCTTCCGGCCGGGTTGAGCGCGAAATCCTCGGGGCGGATGCCCAGGGTGGCCTTGGCGCCAGCCGTGAGGTCATGCGATGACGCCGGCAGCGTGAGTTCGGGCAGGCCGGGGGCGGCAAAAATCACCGCATCGGCCGTGACGGTCTTGATGATGCCCTCGACGAAATTCATCCGGGGCGAGCCGATGAAGCCGGCGACGAAAGTATTGCGGGGGCGGTTATAGAGGTCGAGCGGGGCGCCGACCTGTTCGATGACGCCCTTGCGCAGCACCACGATCTTGTCGGCCATGGTCATGGCCTCGATCTGATCATGGGTCACATAGATCATGGTGTTACCCAGCCGCTCATGCAGCTTGGTGGTTTCCAGCCGCATGAACACGCGCAGCTCGGCATCCAGATTGGACAGCGGTTCGTCGAACAGGAAAATCTTCGGGTCGCGGGTGATGGCCCGGCCGATGGCAACACGCTGGCGCTGCCCGCCGGACAATTGCCGTGGGCGGCGTTCGAGCAGGGTCTCGATCTGGAGCAGCTTGCCGGCGGCCTCGACGCGCCGGTTGATTTCATCCTTGGGCATATGGATGTTTTCGAGCCCGAAGCTCAAATTCTGCCGCACCGTCATATGCGGATAGAGCGCATAGGACTGGAACACCATGGCCACGCCGCGATCGGCTGCCGGCACCTGCATGACGCTCTCGCCATCGATGCGGATATCGCCGCCACTGGCGTCTTCGAGCCCGGCGATCAAGCGCAGCAAGGTGGACTTGCCGCAGCCCGAGGGGCCGACAAAGACGACGAATTTGCCGTCCTCGATCTCGAGATTGATATCGGGAATGACTTCGACGGAACCGAAGGACTTCTTGATATTGGTCAGGCTGAGATTTGCCATGGGATCGAACTCACTTGATGCCGGTGGAAGCGATGCCGGTGGTGATGTAGCGCTGCAGGAAGATGAAGGCGCAGGCCAGGGGCAGCGCGGTCAGCGTTGTCATCGCCAGCAACAGGTCGTAGCGAACCTCGAATTCGCTCTGGAACGAATTGAGGGCGAGCTGGAGGGTGTAAACCTCGCGCCGGTTGAGCACGATCAGTGGCATCATGTGTTCGAGGTCTGCCGGCTGTCGCTCGAAGCGCAGACCAAAGCGGTGCAGATCACCGCACGCCAATAAGCAGGAGAACTATCGTGACCAAAAAATTGCGTGTTGGCGTCATCGGCGCCGGAATCGCGGCCCGCCATATGGTCGGCTATGACTGGAACAAGGAGCTTTTCGAAGTCCCCGTGCTCTGCTCGCTCGATGCCGACCGCGGGGAGGCCCTGTGCCAGCAATACGGCATTGGCAGCTATACCCAGAATGTCGACGAGCTGCTGGCGCGCGATGATCTGGACATTATCGACGTGGCGACGCCGCCCGATTCCCACTTCGAGTTTTCAAAGCGCGCCATCGAGGCGGGCAAGCACGTCATCTGCGAAAAGCCGCTCTTTGGCTCCATCGCCGATGTCGACGAAATGAGCCGCATCGTCGCCGCCTCGGGCAAGAAGCTGATGCCGATCTTCCAGTACCGCTATGGTGGCGGGCTGCAGAAGCTCAAGCGCCTGATCGAAATGGGGCTGACCGGCAAGCCGTTCATGACCACCATCGAGACCCATTGGTGGCGCGGCCCGGCCTATTACGAAGTGCCGTGGCGCGGCAAATGGGCGACTGAACTGGGCGGCGGGCTACTCGGGCACGCCATCCACGCCCATGACATGCTCAATTATATCCACGGCGCCTGCAGCGAGATCTTTGCCTATGGGGCAACCCTGGTGAACAAGATCGAGGTCGAGGACACCATGGCCCTGGCGGTCAAGATGCAGAATGGCTCGCTGGCCACGCTGTCGATGACGCTGGGATCGCGCAAGGAGATTTCGCGCCTGCGTTTCTGCTTCCATGATCTGGTCGCCGAGAGCATTCTGGAGCCCTATACTGTGGGGCGCGATCCTTGGGTCTTTACCGCCGGCACCCCGGAACACCAGAAGCGGGTTGACGATGCGCTGGCGGGCTATGTGCCGACCGAAGATGGCTATACGCGTCAGTTCCAATTGTTCCACCAGGCGATCATGGAGGATAAGGACCCGCCGGTAACCCTGCAGGATGCGCGCAATTCGCTCGAACTGGTGACCGCTGCCTATCACTCGCAGCGCACCGGGCAGGCGACGCCAATGCCGATCATGCCGGATCATCCGCTGTATCATTCCTGGCTGCCGGAAGCCGATCAGCGGGTCGCCGCCAGCGGCTGAGAGCGGCAACACACGACAGGCGCGCCGCCGCCGATTGGCGGCGGGCGCAAGGGGAGACTGAGATGGACACTGCGGGACACGGATTTCAACTGGCGGGCGAGCAGCGGCTGTACCAGATCGTGGCGCGCCGGATTGCCCGCATGATCGAAGCCAATGCCAAGGACCCGAATTGGCGCATGCCATCGGAGCGCGAATTGGCCGAGCAGCTGGAAGTCAGCCGGCCGGTGGTGCGCGAGGCGGTGATCGCGCTGGAAATGCGCGGCATTGTCGAGGTGCGTGGCCGGACCGGGATGGTGGTGTTGCCCGGCCGGGTCAAGCAGGTCAATTTCGACGGTATCGGCGATGACGCCGGGCCGGGGCCGTTCGAACTGCTTGAAGCCCGCATGGCGGTGGAGGCGAGCGCTGCGGCAATGGCCGCCGAGCGCGCCACTATCTACGACATCATGGTGCTCGAAGAATGCATCGCCCAGATGCAGCAGGAAACCGACGTGATGCTGCTCAATGAAAAGGGCGATCGCGATTTCCACATGACCATCGCCAAGATGACCGGCAATGCGATCATCGTCTCGATCATCGAGGCGTTGTGGGCGCAGCGGGACGAGTCGGTGATGTGGAAAAAACTGCACGAGCATATCCATGCCCCCAGCGTGCGGCCGCTGTGGATCGGGGACCATCAAGCGGTGGTCGCGGCGCTCCGCATGCGCAATCCGGACGCGGCCTATAAGGCCATGTCCCGTCATATCCGCAATGTCAGCAAGGAACTGCTGGAAGCCGACGAACGCGGACGGCTGACGCCCGATCCGGCGCTGGCCGACAAGGGAAAACTGTAATGCTCAAATCTTTCGAACATGTCGGCATGACGGTCAGTAATATGGACCGGACCATCGCGTTTTACTGCGACCTGCTCGGCCTCAAGCTGCATCTGCGCAAGCTCACTGGCGGCGGCTCGACGCTGGCGTTTCTCGATGCCGGCGGCGGCATGCTGGAGATCATCGCGCCGGTGAACGGCGCCGCGCCGGCAGAGGATGTGCCCGACGGAAGGGCAGGGCTGCGCCATCTGACATTCCTGTTTGAAAGCGTCGATACCATTTTCGCCAAGCTGGAAGCGGCAGGCGTTGAACTGGTGGAGCGTCCACGCAAGGCGTTCAACACCGAAGTGCTCCACAAGGTCGCCTTCCTGCGTGATCCCGACGGCATCATGATCGAACTGGCCGAACGGAACCCGGGCTAGATTCTGATGCCTGGCGAGCGGTTGGGGGTGCCAAGCGACGCCATGGGCTGGCTCCGGGCCGCGCGCTAGACTAAAAGCTGGGCTGGAATCGGCCCGGCCAAATGGCTCGGGTCCGGTCAGGATTGGCGTGGAACGGAGCCCGGGATGACGATCGCAATCATTGGCGGTACTGGATTTTTGGGCAAGGCCGTGGCGCGGCGGCTGCTGGCGCATGGGCAGGACGTGTTGGCTATCGCCCGCGGAATCGAGCCGGTGGCCTTGCCGCACGGTGTCCGCTTCGAGGTCGCCGACCGCATGGACACGCCGGCACTGATCCGCCTGCTCAAGGCGCATCAGGTCAGCGCCGTCATCGATATTTTTACCCTCAGCCTGCGCAACACCCAGTCGGTGCTCGATGCCATGGCTGCGATTGGCGGGCGTTACGTGCTGGTCAGCTCCACCGACGTCTATGCCAATTATGGTGGCTTGCTGAAAAAAGACAGCCCGCCGATCCGGCTGGAACCGGCCACTGAGGATTCGCCGCTGCGCACGCTGCGCTATCCCTATCGCGGCAATTCGCGCCGACCCAAGGGGGTCGAAGACGATCTGTTCGAGGATTACGACAAGCTCCCGATCGAGGAAGCGGCGCGGGCGGATAGGCGTTTCGAAAGCGCCATCATGCGCCTGCCGATGATTTTTGGGCCGGAAGACAAGCAGCACCGCTTTGCCTGGGCGATCCGCAATGCGGCGGCGGGCAAGCCCTTCGCCATTGATGAGCGGGCGGCGGGTTGGCTGAATTCCTATGGCTATATCGATGATATGGCCGAGGCGCTGGCGCTGGCCGCTACCCATCCCGCCGCCGCCGGGCGCACCTATAATGCGGCGCAGCCGCAGGATCGTACGGTGACGCAGTGGGCGCACACCATTCTCGATGTGATGGGGATCGCGACCGAGGTGATTGCCGTGCCGCCCGCCGAAAATGGCATCATGGCCGACCGGGCCGAGGCGTCCAATCTGGCCTATCCGCTGACACTGGATAGCAGTCGCATCCGCGCCGAGCTGGGTTTTGTCGAAACCATTTCCGAGCGTGAGGCGCTGGAACAGACCATCGCCTGGGAGTTGGCGCAGAACTGACGCGGCGCGGGCCTGCGGCGGAAAACCGCTGCACAGCAGGTCCGATCCGGCGCCGGACAGTTGACAACGGCAGGCCGTAATTTAGTGTGGCTAAAATTATGCGGCCGCGCTGGGGTGCGTTTTGTCAGAGCTGATTGCCAAAGATGATCGTCGCGACACGGCGGGGGTAGCTGTCGTCGACACGACGCTGGGCCAGCGGCTGCGCACGCGCCGCAAGGCTATTGGCAAGACGCTGCAGCAGGTGGCGACCGAGTCGTCGCTGACGGTGGGCTTCATCTCCCAGATCGAGCGCGGCATCTCGACGCCGTCACTGGCGTCGCTGTATAATGTGGCCAAGGCGCTGGAAACCTCGGTCGATCACTTCGTCTCCCGCAAGCCGGCGCGGACCCATAGCGTGGTCAGCCATTCCGGCCAGCGCCAGACCTATCAGGTTGGCGGTACCGCCCGGTTCTACGAGTTTCTGGAACGTGGCTTTCCCGACGCCAAGCTCAATGCGTGCCTTGCCCATGTGCCGCCCGGTCACGTCTCCGAAGTCATGAGCCATGAGGGCGAGGAGTTCGTCTATCTGGTCAGCGGCACGATGCGCTACGAGGTCGATGGCACCGCCTATCTGCTCGGGCCCGGCGACACCCTGCATTTCGACTCCCGCAAGCCGCACCGCGGCGACAATATCGGCACCGACACCGCCATCGAATTATGGGTTGGCACCATGCGAGTATTTCCCGAATGATCGGACTGAATTCCACTCTGGCCGCAAGGCTGAATCAGGCGCTGGCGGCCGGGCCGCAGCCGACGATTGCGCTGCTCTGCGAGCTGTTCAAAGCCATTCCCGGCGTGCGCACCGTCACCTGGCTGGCGACGGCGCCCGACCGCTCGGTCACCCATCGCATCGGCACCTCCGATCCGGTCGGCTTTCCGATTGGCGGCTTCGATCCGATTGATGACAGCGCCTGGAACCTGCGCATTTTCGGCGAAAAGCTGCCGGTGGTGGGCGATAATCCGGCGCAGATGGCGCAGTTCATTCCCGAGACCGACCAACTGGTCGCCATGGGTTATGGCGCAACGCTGTGCCAGCCCATCATCATCGCCGATGACGTGCGTGGCCTCGTCTGTCTGCTCGGCGATGCCGGGATTTTGACGCCTGATGCACTCGCCGAAGTCGACGCCCTTCTACCCATCGCCGCGCTGGTCTTCAGCTTTGAGGGGATCAGCCAGCGATGATGTTTCACCAGACAATCAAGCAATCAACCAGGGAGACTGCAATGCGCCTGTTTAAGACGCTCGCAGCCGTAGCCCTTGGAGCGGTCATGACCGCTTCGGGAGCCATGGCGGCGACGCCCACCAATACACTCGTCATCGCGGACGCGATTGACGACATCATCACCCTCGATCCGGGTGAAGTCAGTGAAGTCGGCGGCGTGCTCGCCAGCCAGCAGATCTACCAGACGCTGGTGACCTTCGATCCCGCTGATCCGACCAATATCTCCGGCGTGCTGGCTGAAAGCTGGTCGGTTTCCGAAGATGGCAAGACTTTCACCTTCAAGATGAACCCGGCCGCCAAGTTTGCCTCGGGCAATCCGGTGACCGCCTATGACGCCGAATATTCGCTGCGTCGCGTCATTCTGATCGACAGCCGTATCTCGTTCATCCTGACCCAGTTCGGCATCGACAAGGACAACGTTGTCGACAAGATCAAGGCGACCGACGCCGGCACCCTGGTGCTTGAAGTCAACGAAAAATACGCCCCGAGCTTCGTGCTCTATGTGCTGTCGTCCTTCACCGGCGGCATCGTCGACTCCGAGATCGTCAAGCAGCATGAGGCCACTCTGGCCGATGGCAGCAACGACTATGGCAATGCCTGGCTCAAGAGCGAAAATTCGGCCGGTTCGGGCCCCTATGTGCTGACCAAGTGGGACCCGAAAGTGTCGATCCTGCTGTCGCGCAACGACAATTACTGGGGCACTGCTCCCGGCGTCGAGCGCATCTTCCTCCAGCATATGCCGGAAAGCGCGACGCAGCGCCTGGCGCTGGAAAAGGGCGATATCGACATTGCCAACAAGCTCGGCCCCGATGATGTCGGCGCCGTGTCGGGCAATGCTGACATCCAGATTATGGAAGGCAATTCCTCGACCATCTATTACTTCGGTCTCAACGTGCGGAACGAAGCGCTGAGCCATCCCGAAGTGGTTGAGGCGATGAAGTATCTGGTGGATTACCAGGGCATTGCCGACAATATCGGCCGTGGCACCGTCAAGGTGCACCAGACCATGATCCCGGACGGGTTCCTGGGCGGCAATATCGACTACAACCCCTATTCGCTCGACGTCGAAAAGGCCAAGGCGCTGATCGCTGCAAGTGGCGTCGCCACCCCGATCAAGCTGGATACCGTGGTGTGGAACGTGCCGCCCTATACCGAATATGCCCAGGCCGTGCAGGCGACCATGGCGCAGGCCGGTATCGAGCTCAATCTGCTGGTCGTCGATGGTGGCCAGTGGCTCGATCGCTATCGCAGCCATGATCTGGACGTCTGGTTTGGCCTGTGGGGTCCGGACTATCCAGATCCGCATTCCAACGCCAAGGCCTTCACCGTCAACGACAAGACCGATCCCGATGGCGCCAACGGTAATCTCGCCGACCGCTTCGGCTGGGATTCGGGCCCGCTGTCGGACCAGGTTCTGGCCGCCGTGCAGGAGCAGGACACCGAAAAGCGCAAAGCCATGTATGACGCCATCCAGCGCGCCCATACCGACAGCTCGCCTTTCGTTTACATGTTCCAGGACAGCCGCAAGGTTGCCATGCGCGCCGACGTCAAGGGTGTCGTACTCGGCATCACCTTCTCGGACGACCGCTATGGCGGCGTGACCAAGCAGTAAGCGTCTAACTGCCCCCTCTCCATGCGGGAGGGGGCAAATCGCCATTCGGGTGTGCGGTCGACCATCGCGCACCCCTCATCCGGCGCTACGCGCCACCTTCGCCCACAAGGGGAGAAGGAAAGAGTATTCCGTTTGACCACATCTGTTCCCCGCGCGCTGCGCCCCATCATCGGCATTGCCTCCTGGCTGCTCACCGTCGCCATCACTTTGCTTGGCCTGTCGGCACTGACCTTTTTCATCGGCCGCGTGCTGCCGATCGATCCGGTGATTTCCATTGTCGGCGAAAAGGCCAGCCAGGCGACCTATGACCGGGTGTTTCTGGAACTGGGGCTGGACAAGCCGCTGTGGCAGCAATTTTTTGAATATATCGGCAAGATCCTGCGCGGCGACTTCGGCACTTCCTTTGCCACGGCGCGGCCGGTGCTGACCGATCTGCTGAATTTCTTCCCGGCCACGCTGGAGCTGGCGACCCTGGGTCTGCTGCTGGGCGTGGTGCTGGGTGTGCCGATGGGCGTTGCCTCGGCCTATTGGCACGAGAAATGGCCCGACCATGTGATCCGTATTGTCGGGCTGATCGGCTATTCGGTGCCGATCTTCTGGCTCGGGCTCGTGGGACTGTTCGTGTTTTACTACAAGCTCGGCTGGGTCGCCGGACCCGGGCAGCTCGACGTGTTCTTCGTCGGCATTGTCGACCGCTGGACGGGTTCGATCCTGCTCGACAGCGCCATGCAGGGCGAGTGGGAGATTTTCCAGAACGCCATCAGCCACATGCTGCTGCCAACCGTGCTGCTCGGCTATTTCAGCCTGGCCTATATTTCGCGCATGACCCGCTCGGTGATGCTCGACCAGCTCAACAGCGAATATGTTCTCACTGCCCGGCTCAAGGGCGCCAGCGAATTTCGCGTCGTGGCCGGACATGCACTGCGCAACGCGGCCATTCCCTTGGTCACGGTGATCGCGCTCAGCTATGGCGGGCTGCTGGAAGGCTCGGTGCTGATCGAGACCATCTTCTCCTGGCCCGGCATCGGCAACTACATTTATTCCTCGCTGTTCGCCGCCGACATGAATGCAGTCCTGGGCGGCACGCTGCTGGTCGGCGCGGTCTTTGTGTTCCTCAACATGCTGTCGGACGTGCTCTACCGCACGCTCGATCCGCGCTCGCGCTAGGAGGCACCCATGAACCTCACCACCACCACCATTGTCGACTCCAAGCGCGCTCTCCGCGCTGCCCGGCTAGCCGAATTCAAGAGCTTTGCCCGCCGCTTCGTGCGCAATCCGCTCGGCATGGTCGGGCTGATCATCGTCATCGCGCTGCTGCTTTGCGCTGCGCTGGCGCCGATCCTGGCCACGCATGATCCCTATCTGCCGGTATTGGCCGACCGGCTGGCGGCGCCGGGCGCGCAATACTGGTTCGGCGCCGACGAGCTGGGCCGCGATATCTATTCGCGCATCGTCTATGGCTCGCGCCTGACCCTGCTGATTGTCGGGCTGGTGATCGTCACCTCGGCCCCGGTCGGGCTGGTGATCGGCGCCGTTGCCGGCAATTACGGCGGCTGGATCGACCGCATTTTCATGCGCATCACCGACGTATTCCTGGCCATTCCCAAGCTGCTGCTGGCGCTGGCCTTCGTCGCCGCGCTCGGGCCCGGCATCGTCAATGCGGCGCTGGCCATCACCCTGACCGCTTGGCCGCCTTATGCGCGGCTGGCGCGCGCCGAAGCGATGGTGGTGCGCAACTCCGATTATGTGAACGCCATCCGCCTCGCCGGCGCGTCGGATTTCCACATCATCGTCTATCACATCATGCCGATGTGCATGTCTTCGGTGATCGTGCGCATGACCTTCGATATGGCTGGCATCATCCTGACCGCCGCCGGGCTGGGCTTTATCGGCCTCGGCGCCCAGCCGCCGCTGCCGGAATGGGGCGCCATGATCTCCACCGGTCGCAAATTCATCTTCGACCAATGGTGGGTGGCAACGGTCCCCGGCATCGCGATCTTCGTGGTCAGCCTTGGCTTTAATCTCTTGGGCGACGCCTTGCGCGATCTGCTCGACCCGCATTTGAGGCAGCGCCAATGAGCGGCCCCCTGGTAGAAATCGAAAACCTCCGCATCGCCTTTCCCGGCGAAGGCGGCGCCATGACCAACGCGGTGCGCGGCGTCTCGCTGACGCTGGGCCGCGAAAAACTGGGCATTGTCGGGGAAAGCGGCTCGGGCAAGAGCCTGACTGGCCGGGCACTGCTTGGCGTCTTGCCGTCTTATGCCCAGGTCAGTGTCGACAAGATGGAATTTGACGGCATCGACCTGACCAAAATCTCGCCCCGGCAGCGCCGTGGCTTGCGGGGTGGGCGGATGGGGATGATCCTGCAGGACCCCAAATTCTCGCTCAACCCGGTGATGCGCGTCGGCCTGCAAATCGTCGAGGCGATCCGCATTGGCGACCGGAAGCTGCCCAAGCGCGAAGCGATCCGTCAGGCGCTGGCGATTCTGGAAGCGGTGCATATCCGCAATCCCGAGCGGGTGTTTTCGCTGTATCCGCATGAATTGTCGGGCGGCATGGGTCAGCGCGTCATGATCGCCATGATGGTGGTGCGCGAGCCCGATCTGCTGATCGCCGACGAGCCCACTTCGGCGCTCGACGTGACGGTGCAGACCCAGGTGCTGTCGATTCTCGACGAGCTGGTCAGCCGGCGCGGCATGGGGCTGATTTTCATCAGCCACGATCTGCGGCTGGTGGCGCGGTTCTGTGACCGGGTCATCGTCATGTATGCCGGCCAGATCATCGAGACCCTGCAGGCCGACCGTCTGCACGAGGCCACCCATCCCTATACGCAGGGGCTGCTGGCCTGCCTGCCCACCATTGATGGCCCGCTCGAGCCGCTGCCGATCCTGCAGCGCCAGGCCAGCTGGCTGGAGGCACGCCCATGATCGATGTCGACCATCTCAGCGTCCGCTTCGGCCCGTCGACCGCCGTCCGCGATGTCAGCTTTCACGTTGCCGAGGGCGAAAGCTTTGGCCTGGTGGGGGAATCCGGTTCCGGCAAATCCACCATTCTGCGCACCATGATGGGGCTCAATCCCGATTGGTCCGGCTCGATCAAGATCGATGGGCAGGATACAAAATCCACCAGCCGCACCGATCTGGCGCGGCGGGTGCAGATGGTGTTTCAGGACCCCTATGCGTCGCTGCATCCGCGTTATGTCATCGGCCAGGCCATTGCCGAGCCGATGCGGATCAACAACATGCCGGACCCCGAAGGGCGCACCCGCGAATTGCTCGACCTGATCGGGCTGGGCGAGAAGTTCCGTTTCCGCTTTCCGCATGAATTGTCGGGCGGTCAGCGGCAGCGTGTCGCCATTGCCCGGGCATTGGCGCTCAATCCCAAAATCCTGCTGCTCGATGAGCCGACTTCGGCGCTGGATGTGTCGATCCAGGCCGAAATCCTCAACCTGCTCAATCAGCTGCGAAGGGATCTGGGGCTGACCTTCGTCATTGTCAGCCATGATCTGGCGGTGATTTCCTATATGTGCGAGCGGCTGATGGTGATGCGCAATGCCGAGGCGGTGGAGACCCTGACCCGCAGCCAATTGCGTGCTCGCGACATCCAGCAGAGCTATACGCGCGACCTGATCGCGGCCAGCTGAGCAGGTCACTTCCGCTCGGCTGGCTGGCGCACTCGACATCGGCGATTTGAGCACGCATGAAAGAGTTTGCGCTGAACTGATCCGCCCCGCGGGCGGTGCTATCGAAATGGAGTGTATTGCATGGCAAAAGTAGCTTTCCTCGGCCTGGGCGTCATGGGCTATCCCATGGCCCGGCACCTGGCTGCCAAGGGGCATGCGGTCACCGTTTACAACCGCAGCGCGGCCAAGGCTGAAAAATGGGTGTCCGAGCATGGCGGCAGCATGGCCCCGACGCCGGCCGCCGCCGCTGCCGGCCAGGATTTCGTGTTCTGCTGCGTCGGCAATGACGACGATCTCCGCCAGGTGACAATGGGGCCGGATGGCGCCTTTTCGAGCATGGGCAAGGGGACGGTGTTTGTTGACAACACCACCGCATCGGCCGCCGTCGCGCGCGAGCTTTCCGAGGTGGCTACGGCTGCCGGGTTCAGCTTTATCGACGCACCGGTTTCGGGTGGACAGGCGGGCGCGGAGAATGGCGCACTGACGGTGATGTGCGGGGGCGACGCCGACGCCTATGCGCGGGCCGAGCCGGTGATCATGGCCTATGCGCGGGCCAGCCGCCTGCTCGGGGACTCGGGCGCCGGCCAGCTCGCCAAGATGATGAACCAGATCTGCATTGCGGGCGCGGTGCAGGGCTTGGCCGAGGCCATCCATTTCGGCCAGAATGCCGGGCTCGACGTCGAAGCGGTGATCGAGGTGATTTCCAAGGGCGCGGCGCAGTCCTGGCAGATGGAAAACCGCTACAAGACCATGGTAGCGGGGCAGTTCGAGTTCGGTTTCGCGGTCGACTGGATGCGCAAGGATCTGGCCATCGTGCTGGACGAGGCGCGCCGCAACAAGTCGCGGGTGCCGGTGACCGCGCTGGTGGACCAGTTCTACTCGGAAGTGCAGGCGATGGGCGGCAATCGCTGGGATACGTCCAGTCTGATCGCCCGCCTGAACCGCAGTAACTAGCCCCCGGCCGCGAGGCGGACGAGGCGGGTTGGTCTGGGGCGCGTCTCTATGGTGGGCGCGCTCTGGGGGCTTTCGGTGGTGAAAATATCCACGATCCGGTCTAGTTCGCTGGCCTGAGCTTCGGACTGCTCGATGGCGGCGTTGATTTCTTCGACCAGGGCCGCATTGTGCTGGGTCATCACGTCCATGGTGCGCACGGCGCCGCCGACCTCTTCGATGGCGGTTGCCTGATCGCTGCTGTCGCGACCAATGCCGCTCATCAAATCGTTGGATGAGCGGGCGGCCACCAGCATGGCTTCCAGCCGGGCGGCGGCGTCGAGCACCAGGCGTGAGCCGCCCTGAACCTCGACATTCGATTGCTCGATCAGCTGCTTGATGTCGGCTGACGCCTGGGCCGTCGACTGGGCCAGGCGGCGCACTTCGACCGCGACCACGGCAAAGCCCTTGCCGGCCTCGCCCGCGCGGGCGGCTTCCACCGAGGCATTGAGCGCCAGCAGATTGGTCTGGAAGGCGACGTGATCGATCATGCCGATGATGTCGGAGATTTTGGACGAGGATTGGGTGATGCGCTCCATGGCCTGCGTGGCGTTGCGCATCACGTCGCCGCCGGATTCGGCGGCCTGGGTCACCGAGGCGGCGACCAGACTGGCCTCATGCGCCCGCTCGGCATTCTTTCGCACGGTGGTGGCCAATTGCACCATGGCGACGGCGGTGTGTTCGATGGTGGTCGCCTGCTTGGTGGTCCGCTGCGACAGATCATTGGCGCCGGACAGAATTTCGCCGGTGGCGACCTTGAGGGAGGCCGAGGCATTCTTGAGCTGGCCGACCACTTCGGCGAGCTTTTCGGCCACGCCGTTGGTGTGATGCTGCAGGTCGGAAAAGACGCCCTTGAACTCGCCTTCGACGCGGCAGGTGACATCGGCCTGCGCCATGGCCCGGAGCACGGCCTGGGTGGCGTTGACGCCTTCGCTGACCTGCTCGACCAGCTGATTGGTCTTGTCGACCAGATCATTGAGGCTTTGATCATCGTAGTGGGAGCGCATGCGCTGGTTGAAATCACCGGCCAGTCCGGCCTCGACCACGGCGGCGAATTCGCCCTGTAGCTGGTTCATCTGCGCCGCATGGTGGCGGGTCATCTCGGCATTATGCGCCAGTTCGCGGGCATTGGCCTGCTCGGCTTCGGCGCTGGTGGCCAGTTCGGCGGTCCGCTCTTCCGACAATGACAGGACCACATTGGTATTGATGGTCATCCAGATCAGCGCCGCCGCTTCGGCAACCAGAATGACCGCATGGAGGGTAACGCGCCCGAGGCCGCCCGAACCGTAAAACACCAGGTCGCTCCACAGCAGACCCAGGCCGAGATGGTGGACGGCCACCAGAACCGTGCCCAGCAGAATGGAGCGGATATCGTAGAGCAGCGCGCACATGGCCAGGGCGGCGAAAAACGCCATGTGGATGTCGATCTGCATGGGGTGGCCGCGCATGGCGATCAGCATCGCGGCGACCTGGCCCATCAGCACGGCGACGGTGACATGGCGCCCCGGGGCGCTCACCCGGAACAGCAGGAAGCTGACGCCCATGATGACGCTCAGCCCGATGGCCAGCATGGCGGCGATGCCGATGGAGCCAAACCGGGCCAGTTCGATGGCCAGCGTTGCGGCGGCGAGGATGACTGTCAGCCCGACCAGAACCAGCGCCCCACGCTGACGGAAAATTTCCAGCGTCATGTCTGCAACTCCTCAATCGGGCCGCATAGGCCTCTTGCTGCGGCGACGAACAGCGCGCCCCGCTCGGTGACGCGTTGGGCAAATTTGCCGTCCAGGGCGACGGCCACGACAATGTTGGAGAATCGGCCGGTGCCGGCGATCTGGCCGCCGGCGTCGATCACGGCGCTCAGGGCATCAATCTGGGAGGTCCAGGGTGGGAATACGACACCGATCTCGCCGCGTTCTGGCGGTAGATGGTAGCCGATGATCAAGGTGGTAAAGGTCAGTAAGGTCGAGGCGCCTATCAAGACGAGCGCAGCACCGTTCGGTTTGCCGATAGTAAAACCTGAGCCCAGACCGCGCGCCCTTGCCAATGCTGCAATCCTTTCAGAATTGCGACTGCAGACCCTTACCGCATGAATATGCGTGGGTTTAGTAGAGCACAGAGGGGTTAATTAAAATTTCCCTGTTTTGGATTGAATTTTATCGATCAGTCGATGCGAAGAAGTGCGTAAGTCAATTTACGGCTATACTTCAATAAACTTGTGTCAATTGAGCAATTGTTTTGATTTCATATGAAGTGGCGAGGGCCTTGGTCAGTTGCCGCATGTTATTCGAAGCGAGACAGGGCAAACGCCGAGAGGTCGATGACCGGCTGACCGTCAATGGCCCATTGGGCCAGGCTTTCGCCAATGGCAGCCGAGTGTTTGAAGCCGTGGCCGGAGCAGGGGGAGGCGACGAGGATCGCCGCGTGTTCGGGGTGACGGTCGATGAGGAAGGCGCTGTCGGGGGTGACGGTGTAGATGCAGGTGGCGGTTTTGAGGGCGCGCGGGGTGACGCCGGCGAGGCGCCCGGCGACATGGGCGGTGTGCATGCGCAGGCTGTCGGAGTCTGGGACTACGCGGTCGATGTGGTCGGGGTCGCTGGCAGGGCCGTAATATTCATCGGCGGTTTTCATCGACAGGCCATCGCGGCTAGGAAAGCCGTAGAAAAACCCATCCTCGGTTTCGCCATGTGGCCACATGAAGACCGGGACGTCGCGCCAGTTGGGCGGGGCATCGGGGGCCAGAGCGAACCAGTGCATCACCTGCCGGACTGGCCGGAGCAGGGAGGTGAAGGGTTCGCCCAACAGGCCCGGAGCCCATGAGCCAGCGGAGACGATGGCCTGGCCGGCATGCAATGTGCTGCCATCGCTGAAGGCGATAATGACGCCGCTGCCGGATGGGGTGATTGCGGTGACGGTCGCGCCCAGCTTGAGGGTGGCGCCGTGACGTTGGGCTAGCTCCAACTGGGCCGCGACGCAGCGCTCGGGCCAGAGATAGCCGCCGCCGGGCTCGAAATAGCCGATCTCGCTATCCTGCGGGGTGAAGGCGGGAAAGCGGTGGCGAATCTCGTCGGCGGAGAGGACTTCGTGCGGGATGCCGTAGTGCTGGGCTGCGCCGATGGAGCGTTGGATAAAGGCGGTGCGACCCGGGCGGACAATGGTGTCGTCATGCTCGGAGATGATGATGCTGCCCACTTCGAACAGCATGTCCTGGCCGGTCTCGGCTTCGATCTCGCGCCAGAGTTCGTGCGAGCGCATGGCCAGCGGCACATAGGCTTCACCCTCGCCAATGCCACGCCTGGTGATGCGGGTTTCGCCGTGGGTGGAGCCTTCTGCGTGGGGCGGGGCGAAGCGGTCGATGCCGATCACTTTGGCGCCGCGCTTGGCCAGTTGATAGGCGGTGGCGCTACCCATAGCGCCCAGGCCGATGACGGCAATGTCGCAAATCTCAGTCATTGAGGGACGCTTCCTCTCGATGGGGTCGGTCGAGGCGGGCGGTGAGCGCCAGCGCCGCGATGATGATGGCAATGCCGGCAATGGTGGTCCAGGCCGGGACTTCGCCAAAGGCGAGATAGCCGGCCAGAGTGGCCAGCACGATGGAGAGATAGCCCAGCGGGGCGAGCATGCTGGCCGGAGCCGATTGATAGGCGCGCAGGAAGCAATATTGCCCGATCTGCGCCAGAATGCCGATGGCGAGCAGCAGCGGCCAGTCGCCCAATGCCACCGGCTGCCAGACCAGACTGGCGGGGATGATGGTGAAGACCGAGAGGCCGACGGTGTAGAACACCATCAGTACGGTGGTGTTCTCGTTGGCCAAAGCGCGGGTTTGCACTACGGCGAGCGAGCCGAACAGCACCGAGCCCAGCGCCGCCAGAATGCCCGGATTGAGCGCGACCTCGCCGGGGGCGACCATGATCAGCACGCCGAGAAAACCGATGACGGCGCCAAACCAGCGCCAGCCGCCGGAGCGCTCATGCAGCAGCCAGGTGGCCAGTGCCATGACCACCAATGGGCGCATGAAACCGATGGCGTTGGCCATGGCGAGCGGCAGGGCGGTCAGCGCGGCGAAATTGGTGTTGAGCGCCAGCGTATTGCACAGCACCCGGAAGATGTGGCGGCCCCATTGCGTGGTGCCGGCGATGGCGGCGCGATGTCGCCACGCCAATGGCAACACGCTGACCAGCCCGATCAGCGAGCGGATGAACACCATCTGCACGGCCGGGAAGCTGGCGCCACCCAGCTTCACCAGCACCGTCATCACGGTGACCAGCAGCATATCGGATAAGAGCCAGACCATGCCGGCGGAACGCTGCCGAGGCACGGTCATGTCAGGCGGGCTGCACCAGATTGGCCAGTAGGCGGAACGCGCCCGGCACCAGCTTGTCGAGCTGATGATGCAGCACGAGGCTGGTATGGGTGTGACGGCCCTTGCCGACTTCGGCAGAGAGCAGCGAACCGGTCAGCGGGGCTTCGCCGGGGTCGCTCATGGCCAGCAGCGGCACATAGGCCGGGTCCCAGGAGGAGGCGAAATAGAGACCGCGTTCCTTGTCCCAGCCGGCGAAATCAGCGGCGCTGATGGCGTTGGGGCCGGTCAGTAGTTTGTGCTCGGGCGCGAGGATGGTGACCTCGGCCGATGGATTGGTGGTGCGCCAGCGCAATGAGGGCGAGCCGATGGTCAGCATGCGCGGCGGCGTGGCGTCGGGATTCCAGCCATCGGTGGGGCGGTGGTAGAGCGTCAGCAGATGGCCGCCGGCCTCGGTCCAGCGATGCAGGCGCTCGGTGGCGGCGGCCAGATCGGGGCGGGTGCCGAAGGCGAGGATGCCGATGACGATGGAGTCGTATTGGCTGAGGTCGCCGGCTAGCGCGGCGGCGTCGAGTTCGGTGACGTTGGCGCCCATGCGCTTGAGCCAGAGGCCGACGCGGTCACTGCCGCCGCTGATATAGCCGATGCGGCTCTTGGGCAGGTTCAGGTCGAGGGCCAGCACATCAAGGGCGAGCGGGCGCACGAAATGGGTGCGGCCGATATGGGGGTAGGCGATTTCGGTGAGGGCATAGGCCGGGGTGCCATCGACGCGAACGTGCAGAGTGTAGCGGCCGGGTTCGAGATCGGCGGCCGGCGTCAGGGTGAAGTCGGAGCCCTTGGTGGCAACGGCGAGGCCGGGCGCGATGTCGAAGCTGACCCGCTCGGCGGCGATATCGCTCTTGATGGCGACAATGCGCGTATCGCGGGTTGGCAAGGCCAGAATCATGGCGTCGGGGGTGAGCGCCAGCTGATAGGGCGGTACGATCTGCACCGGCTCTTCAGTGTCTAGGGTGATCGATAGCGGTTCGCCGGCGACAACGGCATCGATGCGCAGGCTCACCGCACCATTCCCGCCGAGGCTGAGCCAGTCGGGGGCAAAGGCGTTGGTGATTGCCGCGTCGGGCTTGGCGGTGAGCGGCAGGGTGATGCGGGTATCGGCGGTGGTGACGGCGGCAAGCGGCTCGAAATTAGCGTCCAGCACCGGGGTGATGGTGAGGTGGTCGGCGGTGCCTGCGTCGATTTCAACGGTGAGCGACGCGGTGCCGCCCGGCGCTAGGCGCGGCGAGACGGCAAGGCTGAAATCGAGGCCGGCGGCGAGGGCCAAGGCGGCGTCGAGTTCCTGGCGCTTGCGCTGCAGGCGGTGGCCATGGCGGGCGGCTTCGTCGGCGGTCTGCGCAGCTAGTGCAGCAGCGACGGCGCGCTTGGCGCTGACCAAAGCCGTGGTGAGGGCGGCGGCGTTGGGGAAGGCGGCGATGGCCTGGGCAATGGCAGCGTCGGCCTCGCCTAGCGCAGGGTGGTCGCCGAGATCGGCGAGGCGGGCGGGGAGGCCGGCGCCGATGGCGTTTTCGGCGGCGCCGTTGACCAGATGCAGCGGCCAGCTCAGCTGCGCCGGGAAGGTCCAATAGCCCATATTCTGGCTGCCGTGATAGGCGCGGGAGACTTCGCCGAGGCGATCATAGCTCATGCCGGTCACCGGGTCCGGCCCGGTGGCGGTGACCAGGGTGGTGGCGGGCGGCGGCGGCACTTCGTCGTCGTAATAGCCATTGCTGCCGCCGGTCCAGGCGGGGAGATAATATTTGGCGACGCGCCACGGCGTCAGCCCCTCGGCGGCATGTTCGGGATAGGCGGCCGGTTCTGCAGCAAGCGCCAGCGCGGTCTCGGCGGCTTCGGTCATGGCGCGGTGGTGACCATGCTGGCCGGGCACGTCGAGAAAGGTAGGGATGACGATATCGGGGCGGAACTGGCGATAGGCGCGGACCAGCCGCTCGATGGTGCGCTCACGGCCCCAGCGCGACAGGGTGTCAGGGCCGGATTTGGAGAAGCCGAAATCATGCACCGGATCGTCGGGGCCATGGCCGAGCCAGGCGATATCGGCGTCAAGCACGCGGGCGGCTTCTTCCATTTCGCGCGACCGCATCACGCCCAATGCGCCGGTGCGCTCGGGGCCGCTGGTGTTCTGGCCGCCTTCGCCGCGGGTGGAACAGGCGATGACGATGCGCATGCCCTGCTCGAAACGCATGGTGGCCAGCATGCCGCTCTGTTCGTCGTCCGGGTGGGCGCCGGTGTTCATCACGGTCACGGTCGAGGTCAAACGACTGAGGGCCCGCTGCAGGGCAACGGAACGGGGCGCGGCGGCGCGGCGGTACAGGCGGTCTCGAGCGGTCAGCATGGGGTCGTCCAGTTTAGCAAGTGTTCGGTCAGCCAGTGGCGCTGGCGACGCTGAGGTGAGGTGAAACGGTATCGAGCAGCGGCAGGGCGGCCGCGCCCAATGCGGCGGTCAATTGGCCGGTCTGGCCACGCAAGACGCGCGGCAGGCTGCGCTGCTGGCGGGTGGCGACGGAGACGGGCAGGGGATCGAGCGCGGCAATCATCGCGTCGAGCACGGAATCGGGCAGGCCACCGCCGAAGATCACCGTGGCCGGATCGAAGATGTTTTCCAGCATGCCGACGGTCGGCACCAGATAGTCGGCGGCCAGCTCGATCCATTCATTGAGCGGGGCGCAGTTTTCGTCATGCAGCTTCTGGATGTCTTCGACGGTCGCCGCATAGATGCCGGCCATGGCCAGGTGTTCACGCAGGGCGAAGACCGAGGCGAAGCGTTCCAATGCGCCGGCCGGACCATGGGCGATTCGGCCCTTGCGCGGCACCAGTCCGACATGGCCGAGCTCGCCGGCATTGCCGAAAGCGCCGCGCAGCGGGCGGCCGTCCTGAATGACGCCGAGCCCCAGGCCGACACCGAAATAGAGATAGCAGAAGGTGCCGATCTGCTGGCCGGCGCCATAGAGCCGCTCGCCGACAGCGGCGGCGGTGGCGTCGTTGTCGATGACGAGATGGCTGCCGGTGGCCTTGGAAAACAGGGCGACGGGATCAACGCCGGTCCAGCCGGGCAGGGTGGCCGGGCCAACCGAACTCATGCCTTCGACTTCAAACGGGCCGGGCATCACCACGCCGACGCCGAGCAAAGGCGGCGCGTCGGCGCCCAGGCTGGCCTGCAATGCTGCGATCTGGGCAGCGGCCTGGTCGGGAATCACCTCGGGGCCGGTTTGGGTCAGCGGGATGATGGATTGGCCGCGAATGCCGCCGGAAAGATCGACCAGTACGGTGACCATGCGGTCGGCGGCGATTTCGACGCCGGCGGTCATCGGGCCATTGGGATTGACGGCAAACTGGATCGGCGGCTGGCCGCGACCGGAGCGCAAGCGCCCCAGTTCGATCAGTAGGCCCTCTTCGAGCAGTTCCTCGACAATATTGGCGACGGCCTGAGCGGTGAGCTGGGCGCGGCGGGCAATTTCGGTGCGGCCCATATGGCCTTGCATGCGGATGACTTCGAGCACGACGCGGCGGTTATGCGCGCGGTTGCGCTCGGGATTGGAGCCGATGGCCACGCGCTGGCGCGAACTGCGTTTGCTGCGGCTAATCACGCTGAGACCCCTCCCTGTGCCCGCCGCTGGTGCGCCGAGACAGGCGGCAGATTATCGGCCGATCATAATAACTCAAGTAGATTATTTTATTGACAGGTTCAGTCAGTTCGGAGACGCTTGGGACTGGATAGGCGGGTTTCCGCCGGGTTTCCGTATGCAGATGGCCGCCGGAGGGTCCGCGGCCAAAAGGAGGACTTAATGCTTACCAAGGCAAAAATCGCCGGCTTGGCCGCTGGCATCAGCTTTCTGGCGCTGGGTTCGGCGCAGGCCGTTGAGATCGAATACTGGCAGTATGTGTTCGATAGCCGCGTACAGGCCATGGACAAGCTGATCGCCAATTTTGAAGCGGCTAACCCCGACATCACGGTCAAGCAGACCACCTTCCCCTATGCCGACTACCAGACCCGCGTCGTCGCGGCCAAGGTCGCCGGGCAGGGCCCGGATGTCGTGCAGCTGTTCTACGGCTGGCTCGACAATTTCGTCTCGGGTGGCCTGATCCAGCCGCTGGATCCCGCCGTGTTCCCGCATGACGTCATCGAATCCGAATTCTTCCCGATCGTCTCGGCGATGAAGGTTGGCGAGGACTATTATGGTCTGCCGACCGCCGTGCGTTCGCTGGCGCTGTTCTACAACAAGGCGCTGTTTGCCGAAGCCGGCATTGCCAACCCGCCGTCAAACCTCGAGGAATTCCTCGCGGCAGCCGAAGCCACCACCAAACGCGATGGTTCGGGCAACATCACGTCCGAGGGCGTCACCCTCGACATGGCCGGCCAGGATCACCATTGGTGGCGCGAAGTTCTGATCCGTCAGAACGGTGGCGTTCCCTATGATGCCGAAGGCAACGTTGCCTATAACGACGCCGCCGGCGTTGCTGCGCTGAAGTACTACACCGACCTGCAGACCGACAGCAAAGTGGGCCAGATCGGCTTCATGGACGAAGGTCAGGCCGCGTTCCGCGCTGGTCTTGCCGCCATGACCATCGACGGCACGTTCCGTCTCGGCGCCTTCGCCGGCAACCCGTTCGAATGGGGTGTGGTTGAGTTGCCGGCCGACGCCAATGGCCTGCGCTCGAACTATTCGAGCTACTTCGCCAACGCCATCGGCGCCACTGCCGAAGGCGAGCGCAAGGCTGCCGCCGAGAAGTTCCTGACCTACATCACCTCGGCCGAGGCGATGGAAATCTGGCAGGATACGGTTGGCGAACTGCCGGCCCGCCGCGAAGCCGCGCTGAGCGAAGCCAATGTGGCCGATCCGATCCTCGGGCCGTTCCTCAAGGGCCTCGATTACGCCTACACGACCAAGTTCTATGACGAAGCCGGCCAGCGCCAGGTTGCCGTCGACATGGTCAACCGCGTGCTGCTCGAAGGTCAGTCGGTCGAAGATGCCATTGCTCAGGCGGCCGCCGCCGAGCAGGAAATCATCGACGCAGCGACCGAGTAAGAACGAACGCATAAGTTACGTCCGGCGGCGGTTTGGTCCGCCGCCGGGCGAATTATTTGGCAGGAGCGAAAATGGCGGCGACCGCAAACCACACAGCAGGCTCAGCACGCTTCTGGGACCGGCTGAACATCAGCACCAAACGGGTGATCTGGGCCTGGGTGTTTCTGGCCGTGCCGCTGCTGTTTTATGCCGGCATAAGATTTTACCCGACATTTCAGGCGTTCTGGCTGTCGATGACCAACTGGGACCTGTTGCGCCCAGCCAAGTTCATCGGCTTCGCCAATTATGTCAAAATGTTCAAGGATCCGATTTTCTGGAAAGTGTTCCAGAACACCTTCCTTTATCTGATCATCGGCACGCCACTCAGCCTGCTGATCTCCTTCGTGATCGCCTATTATCTGGATCGCGTGCGCTTCATGCACGGCTTTATCCGGGCGCTGTATTTCCTGCCCTTCCTGACCACTGCTGCGGCCATGGGCTGGGTGTGGCGCTGGTTCTATCAGCCGGTGCCGATTGGCATCATCAACGGTTTCCTCAGCTCGGCCGGTCTGGAGCAGCAGCCTTTCCTGCGCTCGACCACGCAAGCGCTGCCGTCGATCCTGATCCCCGCCATCTGGGCCGGACTGGGCTTTCAGATCATCATCTTCATGGCCGGTATCCGCGCCATTCCCTCGACCTTCTACGAAGCCGCGAAAATCGACGGGCTGGGCGACTGGGCGATCCTGCGCAAGATCACCGTGCCCTTGCTGAAGCCGACCACCGTGTTCCTCGTGGTGTTCTCCTCGATCGGCTTCCTGCGGATTTTCGACCAGGTCTATAACATGACCACCAATGATCCGGGTGGGCCGCTCAATGCCACCAAGCCGTTGGTGCTGATGATCTATCAGACCGCCTTCTCGTCCTACCAGATGGGCTATGCCGCGGCGCAGACCGTGGTGTTGTTCACCATCCTGCTCATCGTCTCCCTGATGCAGCTCTATGTGCTGAGGGAAAAGAAATGACCGCCATGACCGCATCCTCCGAGTTGGCCGCCAACCGCCGCGACATCCGCCCCGGCCGTATCATCATCTGGACCGTGCTGTTGATCGGTGGCCTGATCATGGTCACGCCGCTGCTCTATATGTTCTCGACCTCGCTCAAGACCTCGGGGCAGGTCTATGATCTGCGGCTGATCCCGCTGGCGCCGACCTTCGACAACTATATCAAGGTGCTGGGTGACGGACGCTTCATGAAGTGGTTCTTCAACTCCACCTTCATCGCCCTGACAGTGACGATTTCCAACGTGTTCTTCGACTCGCTGGTTGGCTACACGCTGGCCAAGTTCGAGTTCAAGGGCCGCTATTTCGTGTTCCTGGCGATCCTGTCGACGCTGATGATCCCCACCGAAATGCTGGTGATCCCATGGTACCTGATGAGCAGCCAGCTCGGCTGGATCGATAGCTATTGGGGCATCATGTTCCCGGGCATGATGACGGCTTTCGGCACCTTCCTGATGAAGCAGTTCTTTGAGGGCGTGCCCAACGACTTCCTCGAAGCAGCGCGCGTCGACGGGCTGAACGAGTTCACCATCTGGTGGAAGATCGCCATGCCCATGGTGGTGCCGGCGATCTCGGCCCTGGCCATCTTCAGCTTCCTCGGCAACTGGACGGCGTTCTTCTGGCCGCTGATCGTCACCACGTCGAAGGAGCTTTATACGCTGCCCGTCGGCATTTCGAGCTTCTCCGCCGAAGCCTCGATCCAGTGGGAACTGATCATGACCGGCGCCGCCATCGGCACCATTCCGACCCTGCTCGTATTCCTCGCCCTGCAGCGCTACATCGTGCGTGGCGTGATGCTGGCCGGTCTCAAGGGTTAAGACATGACTGATCCACGCCTCGCCGATAACTCGGTTTTCCCCGATCCCGTTTACAAGGAAACAGTGCTGCGGCCGCTGTTTGACGGGGCCAAGAACCACCACGTCACCGGCTTTCGCGCCATTGATCGCGCGCATCTGGTGATGCTGGCCGAAACCGGCATTGTCGACGCCGACCAGGCCCGCGACATTGCCAAGGCGCTCGACAGCATCGACGCCGAAATCGATCCGGCGACGCTGGTCTATACCGGTGAGGTGGAAGACTTCTTCTTCCTCATCGAGAAGGAACTGAAAAAGCGCGTCGGCCCCGATCTGGGCGGGCGACTGCATACGGCCCGTTCGCGCAACGACATCGACCACACTTTGTTCAAGCTGGGCCTCAAGGAACGGCTGGACGTGCTGATCGGCAAGGCGCTGGCCCTGCACACGGCGTTGGTCGACGCCGCCGAGCGGGAGAAGGCAACGCTGATCGTGGCCTATACCCATGGCCAGCCGGCACAGCCGACGACCTTCGGCCACTATCTCGCTGCCATCATCGAAATGGTGGGTCGCGATATTGGTCGGTTGTTCGAGGCCTATCGGATTGTCGACCTGTCGCCGATGGGCGCGGCGGCGATCACCACTTCGGGCTTTCCCATCGACCGGGCCCGAGTGGCCGAGCTGCTAGGCTTTGCCGCGCCGCTGCAGAATTCCTATTCCTGCATTGCGGGGGTCGACTACATTACCAGCACCTATGCGGCGCTGGAACTGATGTTCCTCCATCTGGGCCGTCCGATCCAGGACTTCCAGGTGTGGACCAGCTTTGAGGTCGGCCAGATCTATGTGCCGAATGCCCTGGTGCAGATTTCCTCGATCATGCCGCAGAAGCGCAATCCGGTGCCGATCGAGCACCTGCGCCACCTCTCCAGCCAGACCTTTGGCCGGGCGCGGGCGATGCTCGACGTGATGCACAACACGCCATTCACCGACATGAATGACAGTGAGGGCGAAACCCAGGCCATGGGCTATCAGGCCTTCGACAGTGCCTATCGGGTGCTCGACCTGCTGGCAGCGCTGGTGGCGCAGATCCGCATCGATCCGGCGCGGGTGGCCAATAATATCCGCCGCTCCTGCATCACCATCACCGAGCTGGCTGACAGCTTGGTGCGGCGCGAAGGGCTCTCCTTCCGCGAGGGCCACGAGATTGCGGCGGCTGTCGCCAAGGCCGTGGTGGCTGAGGGTGGTGATCTGATGAGCGATGGTTATGCTCCGTTCAAGGCCGCTTTCGCGGCGGCGACCGGACGGGACAGTACGCTCGACGAAGCCACCTTCGCCGAACTGGTGTCGCCCGAATATTTCGTGGCCGTGCGCACCCGCTATGGCGGGCCGGCGCCCGAGCCGCTATCGGCGGCGATTGCCGGTTACCGGCAACAGGCGACCGAACTGGCCGCTACTCACACTATTTTGCTGCGCCGCCAGGCTGAGGCCGCGCAATTGCTCAAAGAGCGTTTCGACGCATTGAAGGGATCCGCCTGATGGCAAAAATCGAACTGCAGGGGCTGGTCAAGGAATACGGCAAAACCCGCGCCGTGCACGGCATTGACCTGACCATCGAGGATGGCGAGTTCGTGGTGTTTGTCGGCCCGTCGGGTTGCGGCAAGTCGACTACGCTGCGCATGATTGCCGGGCTGGAGGATATCTCCGGCGGCAAGCTGCTGATCGGCGATGAGGTGGTAAACCAGCGCGAGCCCAAGCAGCGCAATATCGCCATGGTGTTCCAGAACTACGCCATCTATCCGCATATGACGGTGGGCCAGAATATCGGCTTCGGGCTCTATACGTCGAAGCTCTCCAAGGCCGAAAAGCAGCAGCGGATCGAGGAAGCCGGCAAGACCCTGGGTCTGGAAAAGCTGCTGGATCGGCGCCCGGCGGCCCTGTCGGGCGGTCAGCGCCAGCGCGTCGCTATTGGCCGCGCCATGGTGCGCGACCCAGTGGCGTTCCTGTTCGACGAGCCGCTGTCCAATCTCGATGCGCAGCTGCGCGCCCAGATGCGCATGGAAATCAAGAGCCTGCATCGCCGGCTCGGCACCACCATCGTCTATGTGACGCATGACCAGATCGAAGCCATGACCATGGCCGACAGGATCGTGGTGATGAAGGATGGCCGGATTTTGCAGGTCGGTACGCCGACCGACCTTTATGAGCATCCCGCTGACGTGTTCACCGCCCGCTTCATCGGCAGCCCGTCGATGAATCTGGTGGCCGGGACCATGAGCGGTGGCGCGCTGGCAATTGACGGCGTGGCACTGTCGGGGCTGACCCTGCCGAGCCATGATGGCAAGGTGCTGGTGGGCGTGCGTCCGCATGATCTGACCGTTGGGTCGGAGACCGGCGCCGGGCTGTCGGCAACCGGCACGGTCGAGGCCGTCGAGCCGCTGGGGGCAGAGACCCTGGTCCACGTGCTGGTCGGCCAGACCCAGCTGATCGCCACGGCGCCGGGACGCGTCGTGCCGGAGATTGGCAGCAGCCTGACGGTGCATGCCGATCCGGGCTCGCTCTATCTGTTCGACGCCGAGAGCGAGAAGGCTCTGGGCCGCGCATGACGTCTTCCCGCATTGGGGCCAAGGCCGTACTCAGCCTTGGCCGGATTTACTGCGACCTGGTGTTTCGCGGTCTCGATGGCATGCCCCAATTGGGGCGCGAGCAGTTTGCCCAGGATTTTACCCTGACGCCGGGCGGCGGGGCGTTGATTTCGGCCGCGCATCTGGCAGCCATCGGGCGGCCGGCGGCGCTGTTGGCGCGGTTCGGTACCGATGACATGTCAACGCTGCTGGGCAAGCAGTTCGACGAGCTCAATATCGATCTGCAGTTTCTGGATCGGCACGAAACGGCCGGCCCACAGCTGACCGTGGTGATGGTCAATGGCGAGGACCGGGCGTTCCTGTCGCGCCGGGCCGGCCATGCACGACCGGCGACGTTTGAGGCGGCGCTGGCCTGGCCCGAAGCGGCGCATCTGCACATTGCCGAATATGCCACTTTGCATGAAATGCGTGATGCCATCAGCGCCGCCAAGGCGCAGGGGCTGACGGTTTCGCTCGACCCGAGCTGGGATGATGAGCTGATCGCCGACCCGCAGTTTTTCGAGCATGCGGCGGGGGCGGATCTGTTCCTGCCCAATCTGGAAGAAGCCCGGGCGCTGACCGGCTGCGAGGATTCGCATGCGGCGCTGGAGCAGTTGCGGCAGCATTTCCCGGTGGTGGCGCTCAAGCGGGGTGGCGACGGTGCGCTGCTGGCCATGGATGGCGCGGTGCTGGAACTGGCGACACCGGTCGTCGAGGTGGTGGACACCACCGGCGCGGGCGATGCGTTCAATGCCGGCTTTATCGACGCCTGGCTCGATGGCCGTAGCCCGACCGATTGCCTGGCGGCGGCGATTGCCCGCGGTTCGCGCTCGGTGCAGGCCGCCGGGGGAACCGGCAGCCTTTAGTCTGTCAGTGCTGCCAGATAACGAGGCCGGCGGCGGATGCCATCATCACGCCGGCGGTCTTGTTAAGACGGCCAAGGGCTTTCGGGCTCTTGAACATTTCGCGCGCCGCCGAGGCGAGCCAAGCATAGCCGCAGCCGATGATCAGCAGCACGACAATCACGATGGCGGTCAGCTCGGTAAAGGCCAGCAGGTTCATCTGGTCGAGTGGCACCACGGTGGGCAGGATCGCCAGATAGAAGACGATGGTCTTGGGATTGCCCATGGTCAGCGAGAAGCCGGCGAAAAAGGTCTTCCAGCCATCCTCATTCTTGGGCTTCATCTGCTCGGCGCCGGGGCGCGAGGTCCAGAATTTATAGGCGATATAGAGCAGGTAAGCGGCGCCGGCCCAGCGCACGATGACGAAGACCGGCCCGAACCAGGTGGCGATGGCCGCCAGCCCGAACACGGCAAAAACGAAATAGGCCAAATCGCCGACCAGAATGCCCAGCACCATCGGAAAAGCGCCCTTGAAGCCGCCGCCCAAAGCGCGAGCAACAACGGCTGCGACGCCGGGGCCGGGGACCAGCACCGCAATGGCGTAAGCGACGGTGAAGGTGAGGAGGGTGAACAGGTCCATGATCGGGTCTCGGGTTGGGTGGCGGACATTACGCTTGGGTGGGGCGGTTGCCAATGGCTCCTGTGGCCCGCCACCGTGGGTGGGGACCTATTTCAGCATGCTCCCAGGGTGGATCAGGGCAGGCGTGCTAGCCTTTCGATCAGCAGGTCATAAAACCCATCGGCATTGCCGTTGCGGAGGTAGTTGACGTTCCGGGCCTTGTCGGTGACGTGCCAATAGTCGGTGACGGTCATGCCGACCGTGAGGTCGCTGCCGGTTTCGATGGTGACATTGCACTGGCGGCCCTCGAACAGCTCGGGGCGGAGCAGCCAGGCGATGACGGTGGGGTCATGCAGCGGCGCGCCGGACCAGCCGTATTTCTTGAGGTCGAAGGTTTCGGAGAAAGTCAGCATGGCGTGAACGGCCGCGCCGGACGCGTTGCCGAGGCCGAGAATGGCGGCGAGGCGGTCGGGGGTCGACTGGATCTGGTGGGTCACATCGAGCGGCAGCATGGTGATCGGCGCGCCGCAGCGGAGCACGATATCGGCGGCTTCGGGATCGACATAGATGTTGAATTCGGCGGCGGGGGTGATGTTCCCCACCTCAAAATAGGCGCCGCCCATCATGACGATTTCGGCGATGCGCTCGGCGATGGCCGGCTGCTTGATCAGCGCCATGGCGATATTGGTCAGCGGCCCCAGCGTGCACAGGGTGATCGTGCCGGGTTCGGCCGCCATCAGCGTGTCGATGATGTAGTCGACGCCGTGCTGGGCCTGCAGCGGGATGGTGGGCTCGGGCAGGTTGGGACCATCGAGGCCGGTTTCGCCATGCACATGCTCGGCGGTCACCAACTGGCGGCGGATCGGGCGGGCACAGCCGGCATAGACCGGGATGTCGCGACGGCCGGACAGTTCGACTACCTTGCGGGCGTTATTGGCATTGTGGTGCAGGCCCACATTGCCCGCGACGGCGACAATGCCAAGCACCTCCAGCTCTTCTGGCGAGGCCAGGGCCAGCAGGATGGCAACGGCATCGTCCTGGCCGGGGTCGGTATCGATAATGATCTTGCGGGGCATGCAGCAACCTTGCCGAGAAGTGTAATCCGGCCAGCACCCTAGCGAGTGCCGGGTTGCTGGTCGACACCTTCAGGCCGGATTTCTCCAAGGAACATTTGTAGTCAGACGACGTTACCGATTGGCGACGGACCTGGCTGCGAAGCCGTGTGCCTTTCCCGTCAAGCCGATGTTTTCTGGCTTGACGGGGAGCGCCAAGGGGCAAAAAAATTGCGCAGACCAAGGTGCGGAGACGATCGTGGCAGGTGAAGTGATCGGACATGCGGCTGAGGCTGCGGCGCATGGGGTCGATCTGGTTCCGATTGTCGCCCTGTTGGGCGCGGCGGTGATTGCGGTACCGCTGTTCAAACGGCTGGGGCTTGGCTCGGTGCTGGGCTATCTGGCGGCCGGGGTAGTGCTGGGGCCTTCGGGCATCGCGCTGATCCATGAGCCCGAAGCGGTGCTGACCACGGCCGAACTCGGCGTGGTCATGTTCCTGTTCATTATCGGGCTGGAAATGGAGCCAGCCAAGCTGTGGGCGCTGCGCAAGCAGATTTTCGGCCTGGGCGCGATCCAGGTGGCGGTCTGTGGCGCGCTGCTGACCGGAGTGGGGATGCTGCTGGGGTTCGCGCCGGTGGTGGCCTTCATTTTTGGCATGGGCTTTGTGCTCACCTCCACCGCTATTGTCATGCAAATCCTGGGCGAGCGCGGCGAATTGGCGACGCCGCATGGGCAGAAGATGGTGTCCATCCTGCTGCTGGAAGATCTGGCGATCGTGCCGCTGCTGGCCATTGTCGCGATTTTGGCGCCGTCGGGTGAGGATGAAAGCCTGGTGGCCAGGCTTGCCGGTTTTGGCGTCGCCATTGGCGCCGTGCTGCTGCTGATCTTCCTGGGCCGGCGCATCATGAACCCGTTCTTTGCCGCCTTGGCCTCGACCAAGTTGCGTGAGGTGATGACGGCGGCGGCATTGCTGGTGGTGCTGGGGGCGGCGCTGCTGTTTCAGGTCAGCGGGCTGTCGATGGCGATGGGGGCGTTTCTGGCCGGAGTGCTGCTCTCGACCTCAACCTTTCGCCATCAGCTTGAGGCTGATGTCGAACCGTTTCGCGGCATCCTGCTCGGGCTGTTCTTCCTGGCCGTGGGCATGTCGTTGGACCTGGCGGTAGCGGGGCAGCACTGGCAGATCATCGCCATCAGCGTCGTCTGCTACATGCTGGTCAAGGCGGGTGCCATTTATGGCATCGCCCGCTTGCTCAAATCGAGCCATGGGGAGGCGCTGGAGCGCGCCGTGCTGATGGGGCAGGGCGGCGAATTCGCCTTCGTGCTGTATACCACGGCGGTCGCGGCGGGCATTATCGACGGGCCGACCAATGCCATCTTCACCGCCACGGTGATCGTCTCGATGGTGCTGACGCCGTTCTTCGTCGCGGGACTGCGTTTCGTCATGCCCAAGCAAGCTGAACCATCGATGGATGGGGTGGAAACGGCGGATGGTCTTTCGGCGAAAATCCTGCTGATCGGCTTTGGACGTTTCGGCCAGATCGCCAGCCAGCCCTTGCTGGCGATGCGGCATTCGGTGTCGATCATCGACAACGACACCGAGATGATCCGCGCCGCGGCCCAGATCGGCTTCAAGGTGTATTATGGCGATGGCACCCGCCTCGATATTCTGCGGGCGGCCGGTGCGGCACGGGCCGACATCATCCTGATCTGCACCGACAAGAAGGAACAGACGACGCGGATCGCCGAATTGCTGCGCGACGAGTTCCCGCTAGCCAAGGTGATGGCGCGGGCCTTCGATCGTGGCCACGCCTTTGAGCTGATCAAGGCCGGGGTGGACTACCAGCTGCGCGAACTCTTCGAGACGGCGCTGGTGTTTGGCGGCGAAGTCATCCAGCGGCTCGGTGCGACGGAGACGGAAGCCGCCGAGGTCATCGAGGGGGTGCGCGAGCGCGACCGGCAACGCTTCGAACTGCAAATGTCCGGCGAGGACTGGATGGTGGGGCGGCGGCTATTGCTCAGCAATGCCGAGGAACAGGCGCGCGAGGGCGGCGTTGCCGTGGATGCAGAGGCCGTCGAAGACGAGGTCAACAAGATCATTCAGCCCGCACCGCCGGCCTAGCAGGTCGTCGCGGCAATACCACGCCGTCGCGCATAGGGGGCTTTCGCCTGCACAAATTAAGTGCAAGACTAAAGTCTCTAGAGGGGAATACATCGTTATGAAATCTGGATTGCGATATGCCGCAACAGCCGATCGTTTACGACGCCCCTACGCCGGAACCCCGCGCGACTTATGTTGAGGCCATTCAGGCCGAGATTCTCGAAAGACTGATCTATTCGGTCGGCAAGGACCCGATTGTTGCGCGGCCACATGACTGGCTGGCGGCGACAATTCTGGCCGTGCGCGACCGGGTGATGGATCGCTGGATGGAGTCATCCCGCGAAACCTGGCGCACCTCGCACAAGCGCGTCTATTATCTCAGCCTAGAATTCCTCATTGGCCGGCTGATGCGGGATGCGATGAGCAATGTGGGGCTGCTCGAGCCGGTGCGTGACGCGCTCAAAAATCTCAATGTCGATCTGGGCGATTTGATCAACCTTGAGCCCGATGCGGCGCTGGGCAATGGCGGCCTGGGCCGGCTGGCGGCGTGTTTCCTTGAATCCATGTCGACGGTGAAAATCCCGGCCTATGGCTATGGCATTCGCTATGTGCACGGCTTGTTCCGCCAGGAAATGAGCGAGGGCTGGCAGGTCGAACTGCCCGAGGAATGGCTGGCGCACGGCAATCCATGGGAATTCGAGCGGCGCGAAAGCGCCTATGAGGTCGGCTTTGGCGGGCATGTCGAGCCGGTGACCGATCCCGACGGGACCATTCGGCAGGATTGGCAACCCAATGACCACGTGCTGGCGGTTGCCTATGACACGCCGATCGTCGGCTGGCGCGGGGCGCGGGTGAACACCTTGCGGCTGTGGAGCGCGCAGCCGATCGACCCCATTCTGCTCGACAAATTCAACTCCGGCGACCATATCGGCGCGCTGGAAGAAAGCTCGCGGGCTGAAGCCATCACCCGCGTGCTCTATCCGGCGGATTCGACGGCGGCGGGCCAGGAATTGCGGCTGCGGCAGGAGTTCTTCTTCTCGTCGGCGTCGCTGCAGGACATCGTGCGGCGACACCTCCAGCAATATGGCGTGCTGACCTCGCTGCCCGACAAGGTGGCCATCCAGCTCAACGATACCCATCCGGCTATTTCCATCGCCGAGCTGATGCGCATTCTGGTCGATGATAACGGGATCAAATGGGCCGATGCTTGGGTGCTGACCCGGGGCACGTTCGGCTACACCAATCACACGCTGCTGCCCGAAGCGCTGGAAAGCTGGCCGGTGGCGCTGCTGGAGCGGATGCTGCCGCGCCACATGCAGATCATCTACCAGATCAATGCCGATGTGCTGGCCGATGCGCGCAACCGGGCCAAGTTCACCGATGCGCAAATAGCCAATGTGTCGCTGATCGATGAGAATGGCGGCCGGCGCGTGCGCATGGGGCAGCTGGCCTTTGTCGGCTCGCACTCGATCAATGGCGTGTCGGCGCTGCATACCGAACTGATGAAGCAGACGGTGTTTTCCGACCTGCACCGGCTTTATCCGGACCGCATCAACAACAAGACCAATGGCATCACGCCACGCCGTTGGCTGATGCAGTGCAATCCCGCGCTGACCAAATTGATCAGCGAGCGCATCGGACCTGGCTTTCTCGACAATATCGAGCTGCTGCACGGGCTGGACGCGCATGCCGACGATCCAAGCTTCCAGGGGCAGTTTGCCGCGGTAAAGCTGGCCAACAAGCAGAGACTGGCGCGGCTGATCAAGGACCGGCTGGGGATCACGGTGTCGGCTGACGCCATGTTCGACGTGCAGATCAAGCGCATCCACGAATATAAGCGCCAATTGCTCAATATCATCCAAGCCGTTGCGCTATATGATGAAATTCGCACGCATCCGGAACGGGACTGGGCGCCGCGCGTTAAGATCTTTGCGGGCAAGGCGGCTCCGGGCTACTGGAACGCCAAGCTCATCATCAAACTGATCAATGACGTCGCCAAGGTCATCAACAATGACCCGGCGGTGCGCGGCCTGCTCAAGGTGGTGTTCCTGCCCAATTACAATGTGAGCCTGGCCGAAGTCATCGTGCCGGCCGCCGATCTCAGCGAGCAGATTTCGACGGCGGGCATGGAAGCGTCGGGCACCGGCAACATGAAGTTCATGGCCAATGGCGCCCTCACCATCGGCACGATGGATGGTGCCAATGTGGAAATGCACAAGGAAGTGGGGGCGGACAATATCGTGATTTTCGGCCTGACCACCGAGGAGGTGAACGAGAAGCGCGCCAGTGGCGAGTTGCCGCGTGCCGCCATTGATGGTTCGTCCCGGCTCAAGGAAGTGCTGGAGTCTATTGCCTCGGGTGTGTTCTCGCCAGACGATCCAAACCGGTATCGTGACCTGATCGGCGGGCTTTATGAGCATGACTGGTTTATGGTGGCCCGGGACTTCGATGCCTATGCTGCGGCCCAAGCCCAGGTCGATGCGATCTGGGCCGACAAGCGGCGCTGGAACGCCATGGCGATCCGCAATACGGCGCGGGTCGGCTTCTTTTCGTCCGACCGGACGATCAGGCAATATGCGCAGGACATCTGGAATGTCCCAGTGCCGCCGGCATGATGATGAGCCAGGGAGGCAAACAGCGAACAAGTCTGGGCGTGGCGTGGATTGAGGGTTCAGGCGAGTCAAATTCGCCGTTGGGGGAGCGTGTGTGTGACTAAGGAAGACTGGCAAGCCGATTCACGGGAAGTCGAAGCGATCGTCGGCGGTCGTCATTCCAACCCGTTCGCGTTTCTGGGCCTGCACGAGGTCGGCGGGCAGTGGGTGCTGAGGGCCTTCGTGCCGCATGCCGAACTGCTGACCGCCTATGGTCTGGACGATACCGAACTCGGTACGTTGATCCCGCGTCATGCCGCCGGCTTTTTCGAGGGCAAGATCAGCATCGATAAGCGCCAGCCAATCCGCTATCGCGCCAAAAATGCAGGCGGGGAATGGGACGTCTATGATCCCTATTCCTTCGGGCCGGTGCTGGGGCCGATGGACGATTATTACATTGGCGAAGGCAGCCATTTGCGGCTGTTCGACAAGCTCGGCGCGCACGAAATGGAATTCGAGGGCATCCATGGCACGCATTTTGCGGTCTGGGCGCCCAATGCGCAGCGCGTCAGTGTGGTCGGGTTGTTCAATGAATGGGATGGGCGACGCCATCCGATGCGCAAGCGCACCGAGACCGGCATCTGGGAGGTGTTCATCCCGGTGCTGGGTACGGGAACGCTGTATAAATACGAGATCGTTGGACCGGACGGGGTGATACTGCCGCTCAAGGCCGATCCGTTTGGCCGGCAGGCCGAGCTGCGGCCGCGCACTGCCTCGATTGTGCCCGATCCGACGCCATTTCCGTGGACCGACGACAAATATCTCGAAGAGCGCGCCAAGCGCGATTGGCGCCGCACGCCGATGTCGGTTTATGAGGTGCATCTGGGCAGCTGGCGGCGGCGGCCGGATGGTGGCTTCCTGACGTATGACCAGTTGGCCGAGCAGTTGGTGCCCTATGCGGCCGACATGGGCTACACCCATATCGAGTTGCTGCCGATCACCGAGCATCCTTTTGATCCGAGCTGGGGCTATCAGCCGGTCGGGCTCTATGCACCGACCTCGCGGCATGGCGATCCGGCGGGTTTTGCGCGCTTCGTCAATGCGGCGCATGAGGCGGGGCTCGGGATCATTCTCGATTGGGTGCCGGCGCATTTCCCGACCGACGCGCATGGGCTGGCCAATTTCGACGGCACGGCACTGTATGAGCATGCCGATCCGCGTCAGGGTTACCACCCCGACTGGAACACGGCGATCTACAATTTCGGCCGCAAGGAAGTGGTCGGCTTCCTGGTCAATAATGCGCTGTATTGGCTGGAGAAATTCCATATCGACGGGCTACGCGTCGATGCCGTGGCGTCGATGCTCTATCTCGACTACTCGCGCCAGCCGGGCGAGTGGGTGCCCAACAAATTCGGCGGCAACCACAATCTGGAAGCGGTGGAGTTTCTGCGCCGGGTGAATTCGGAAGCCTATCGGCTGCATCCGGGCACTTTCATGATTGCCGAGGAATCCACCTCCTGGCCCGGCGTCAGCCACCCCGCTTATACCGGCGGGCTGGGCTTTGGGTTCAAGTGGAACATGGGCTTCATGAACGACACTTTGCGCTACATGAGCCGCGAGGCGGTGCATCGCAAGTTCCACCATAACGACATGACCTTTGGCACGGTCTATGCCTTCAGCGAGAATTTCCTGCTGCCGCTGAGCCACGACGAAGTGGTGCATGGCAAGGGCTCGCTGCTGGAGAAGATGCCAGGCGATGACTGGCAGAAATTCGCCAATCTACGGGCCTATCTCGCCTATATGTGGGGCCATCCGGGCAAGAAGCTGTTGTTCATGGGCCAGGAATTCGCCCAGCGCGACGAATGGGATGAGAACAAGGCGCTCGATTGGTATCTGCTCGAATCCGGCACCCATGAGGGCATGCGGCGGCTGATCGCCGATCTCAATCTCGCCTATCGGCAATTGCCGGCGCTGCATGAGCGCGATTGCGAGCCGGATGGGTTTGAATGGGTGATCGGCAATGACCACACCAATTCGGTATTTGCCTGGCTGCGCAAGACGCCGGGGCATGATCCGGTGCTGGTGATCTCCAACTTCACCCCGGTGCCGCGGACCGGCTACAAAATTCCCATGCCGCAGGCCGGCAAATGGGTGGAGCGCATCAATACCGATGCGGGCTGGTATGCCGGGTCCAACAGCGGCAACCAGGGGGCGGTTGATGCCTATGCAGTGGAGGGCAGGCACTGGCCGGCGGAGGCAGAGCTTTATCTGCCGCCATTATCGACATTATTCCTGAAATTTGAGCCGGCCTGAGCCGGGTAGAAAGCGATACGTCCCGGCAAACGGGCAGTAGTGGAGGGTTAGAAAATGGCAGACTACAGAGTACCATCGCCGCTGGCCCGCGAGGCCATGGCCTATGTGCTGGCCGGTGGGCGCGGCACGCGTCTGATGGAATTGACCGACCGGCGCGCCAAGCCGGCGGTGTATTTCGGCGGCAAGTCCCGCATCATCGACTTTGCGCTCTCCAACGCCATCAATTCAGGCATCCGCCGCATTTCGGTGGCGACGCAATATCAGGCGCATAGCCTGATCCGCCATCTGTCGCGCGGCTGGAATTTCCTGCGCACCGAGCGTAACGAGAGCTTCGACGTGCTGCCGGCCAGCCAGCGAGTGCGCGAGGACATGTGGTATGCCGGCACCGCCGACGCCGTGTACCAGAACATGGACATTATCGAGGATTCGGGCGCGCGCTATATCGTCATCCTGGCGGGCGACCACATCTACAAGATGGACTATGAAATCATGCTGCGCCAGCATGTGGACACCGGGGCCGACGTGACCATCGGGTGTCTCGAAGTGCCGCGCATGGAGGCCGCCGGCTTTGGCGTGATGCATGTCGACGGGCGCGACCGGGTGGTCGATTTCGTCGAAAAGCCTGCCGACCCGCCGGGGATTCCCGATAAGCCGGACATGGCGCTGGCCAGCATGGGCATCTATGTGTTTGAGACGCGCTTCCTGATGGAGCAGTTGCGCCGCGACGCCGCCACCGAAGGCTCCAGCCGCGATTTCGGCAAGGATGTGATCCCCTATATCGTCAAGAACGGCACCGCCTGGGCGCATCGCTTCCCGCGCTCCTGCGTCCGCTCCAGCAATGAAGAGGTGAGCTATTGGCGCGATGTGGGCACCATCGATGCCTATTGGAAGGCGTCGATCGACCTGACCGATATCAAGCCACAGCTCGACCTCTATGACCGTGACTGGCCGATCTGGACCTATGCCGAGATCACCCCGCCGGCCAAATTCGTGCATGACTTTGACGGTCGGCGCGGCTCGGCGGTCAACTCGCTGGTGTCAGGCGATTGCATCATTTCGGGCGGCCATTTGCAGCGCACACTGCTGTCGACCGGCTCGCGCGTGCACTCCTATTCGGTGCTCGACGAAGCGGTGGTGCTGCCCTATTGCGACGTCGGGCGAAATGCGCGGCTGAAAAAGGTGGTGATTGACCGTGGCGTCAACATCCCCGAAGGGCTGGTGGTGGGCGAAGATCCCGAATTCGACGCCAAGTGGTTCCGCCGCAGCGATGAAGGGGTGACGCTGATCACCCAGGCAATGATCAATAAATATCTGGCTGGGCGATGATTGAAGTTCTCTCGGTAGCGTCCGAGGTCTATCCGCTGATCAAAACCGGGGGGCTCGCCGATGTGGCGGGCGCCCTTCCGGGCGCATTGGCCGGGCATGGCGTCGCCATGCGGACGCTGGTGCCCGGTTATCCGTCGGTGATGGCCAAGCTCAGTGGCGGCCGGGTGGTCAAGGACCTACCCGATGTGTTCGGTGTACCGGCCAAGCTGATCGCGGCGCGGGTGGAGGGGCTGGACGTCATCGTTATCGATGCGCCGATCCTCTATGACCGGCCGGGTAATCCCTATGTCAGCCCTGACGGCTGGGACTGGCCGGACAACTGGAAGCGCTTCGCGGCGCTGAGCTGGGTGGCGGCCGAATTGGGCATGGGGCTGGTCGAGGGCTACAATCCTCATGTGATCCACTGCCACGACTGGCAGGCGGGGCTGGCGCCGGCCTATATCAAGTTCGGGCCGAACAGCACCGTCAAGACGGTGATGACCATCCACAATATCGCCTTCAAGGGCTCGTTTGGCCGGGAGATTTTCGGCCAGCTGCGCCTGCCGCCGCATGCTTTCGATGTGGGTGGCGTCGAATATTATGGCGGCGTGTCCTACCTCAAGGGCGGCATGGAATGTGCCGATTACGTCACCACGGTCAGCCCCAATTATGCCGACGAAGTCCGTACGCCGGAATTCGGCATGGGGTTGGAAGGGCTGCTCAATGGGCGGGCCGATACCGTGGTGGGCATTCTCAACGGCATCGACACCGAGGCGTGGAATCCGAGCAAGGACCCGGCGCTGGTGCAGACCTATTCGGCCAACACCACCCAGCATCGCCGCGCCAACAAGCTGGCCGTGGCGGAGCGTTTTGGGCTCGATGGAGTGGACGGGCCACTGTTCTGCGTGGTCAGCCGGCTGACCGACCAGAAGGGTATGGATCTACTGCTGCACACGGTGGATGGTCTGGTGGGACTCGGCGCCCGGCTCGCCGTGCTGGGCTCGGGCGACGCGTCGCTTGAAGAAGGCTTCCGCCATATGTGGCAGCGCCATCCGGGCAAGGTGGGCCTGGTCACCGGCTATGACGAAAATCTGAGCCATCTGATGCAGGGCGGCTGTGACGCTATCCTCATTCCGTCGCGCTTTGAGCCCTGTGGGCTGACCCAGCTTTATGGGCTGCGCTATGGTTGCGTGCCGGTGGTGAGCCGCATTGGCGGGTTGGCCGATACAGTGATCGATGCCAATCCGGCGGCGATTGCGGCCGAGGTGGCGACGGGCGTCAAATTTGACGCCGGCAGCGCCCATGCGCTCTATGAGGCGCTGCGCCGTACCGTGCGCCTCTATAATGACGACAAACTTTGGAAGAAAATCCAGCGGCGGGGAATGAAGACGGATGTCTCCTGGGCGACAAGCGCCGCGCGCTACGCCGATCTCTACGCCACTATTACCGGGTTGAGCACCAATGACGATCCTGACCATTAAAACCACGCCCTTTGCCGACCAGAAGCCGGGAACCTCGGGCCTGCGCAAGCGGGTCACGGTGTTTGCCCAGCCCCATTATGCCGAGAATTTCGTGCAGTCGATCTTTGACAGCCTGGACGGGATCGCCGGCCAGACGCTGGTGATTGGCGGCGACGGGCGCTTCTACAATGATGTCGCCATCCAGAAGGCGATCCGCATCGCGGCGGCCAACGGCTTCGGCAAGGTGCTGGTCGGGCAGAACGGGCTGCTGTCGACCCCGGCGGCCAGCCATGTCATTCGCCATCACAAGGCCTTTGGCGGGCTGGTGTTGTCGGCGAGCCATAATCCGGGCGGGCCGGATGGCGATTTCGGCATCAAATACAATATCGGCAATGGCGGACCGGCGCCGGAAAAGATCACCGACGCGATTTATGCGCGCAGCAAGGTGATCGACCGCTATCTGACCAATGATGCGCCCGACGTGGCTTTGGACCAGATCGGCACGCAGCGTTCAGGCGACATGGTGGTCGAGGTGATCGATCCGGTGGCTGATTATGCGGCGCTGATGCAGACGCTGTTCGATTTCGACGCCATCCGCGCGCTGTTCGCCTCGGGCTTCCGCATGACCTTCGACGCCATGCATGCGATTACCGGCCCCTATGGCCACGCCATTCTCGAAGGCCTGCTTGGTGCGCCCAAGGGGACGGTGATCAACGGCACGCCGTCGCCCACTTTTGGCAACGGGCATCCCGATCCGAACCTAGTCTATTGCAAGGAAATGCATGATCTGCTGATGACGCCGGAGGGGCCTGATTTCGGCGCGGCCTCGGATGGCGATGGGGATCGCAATCTGATCATTGGCAAGAACCGCTTCGTTACGCCCTCGGACTCGCTGGCCATTCTGGCGGCCAATGCGCATCTGGCGCCGGGCTACAAAGATGGCATTGCCGGCATTGCCCGCTCGATGCCGACCAGTGCGGCGGCAGACCGGGTGGCGGAAAAGCTCGGCATCGAAATGCATGAAACGCCAACGGGTTGGAAGTTTTTCGGCAATCTGCTGGATGCCGGAAGGGTGACCATTTGCGGCGAGGAAAGCGCCGGCACCGGCTCGAACCATGTGCGCGAGAAGGACGGTCTTTGGGCCGTGCTGCTGTGGCTCAACATCATCGCGGTCCGCAAGCAGAGCGTCGATCAGATCGTGCGCGAGCACTGGGCGAGTTATGGGCGCAACTACTATACGCGTCACGATTATGAAGAGGTCGATGCCGCAATCGCTGGCAAGCTTGTCGATGATTTGCGTGCAGAATTGCCCAAGCTTTCTGGCAGAATTCTTGCAGAAGACTTGCAAGTTGCTTACGCTGACGACTTCACCTACCACGATCCGGTCGACGGTTCGACCAGTGCCAGACAGGGCATCAGGATCGGCTTTACTGACGGCAGTCGCATCGTTGTGCGGCTGAGCGGAACCGGTACGGTCGGCGCCACGTTGCGGCTCTATCTGGAGCGCTATGAGGCCGCCGATGGACGACACGATCTCGAGACGCAAACTGCCCTGGAGCCGCTCATCGCGTTGGTCGATCAGCTCACGGGGATCAAGCAGCGCACTGGCCGGCGGGAACCCAGCGTCATCACCTAGGGCCGTACATGATTTGACCAGGGTCACCTCATCGGCCCTAACCTTTTGTTGTCGCAAGGTTATTTGCGAACACCTTGCTTTAGCATCGGAACACCAATGAAACCCATGATTGTCCCCAATGGGGGCAGTATTGAGCACCTCGGCGCCACCCTCACCGAGGGCGGCGTCAATTTTGCTGTGTACTCGGAAAGCGCCACCACGATCTGGGTGTCGATCTATGACGAGCAGGACGAGGAAACCGACCGCTTCGAGCTCGATGTGCATCAGGACCATATCTGGGCCGGGCTGGTCTCGGGGCTGACGGCGGGCACGCGCTATGGGTTGCGCGCCGATGGGCCCTATGATCCCGATCAGGGCTATTTCTTTGATCCGATGAAGCTGCTGGTCGATCCCTATGCCAAACGGCTGGATCGGGTGTTCGTGCGGTCGCCGCGGCTGCGGCTGGATCGCAGCGAGGCCGTCGACACCGCGCCGCTGATCCCCAAGGCCATCGTGATCAGCAATACCGGCGAGACTATTCTGCCGCGCAAGAAGGCGCCGGGCCTGTTCTATGAAATGAACGTGCGCGGCTACACCATGCGCCATCCCAGTGTGCAGGGGCCGCTACGCGGCACCATTGCCGGGCTGACCACGCAGCGGGTGATCGATCATCTGAAATATATCGGCGTCGACACGCTGCAATTGATGCCGACGGCAGCGTGGATCGATGAGGGGCACCTGCCGGTGCTCGGGCTGACCAATGCCTGGGGCTATAATCCGGTGGCCTATTCAGCCATCGACCCAAGGCTGGCGCCGCGTGGGCCGCAGGAATTGCGGAACATGACCGATCTCTACCGCAAGAACGGCATCTCGGTGATCCTCGACGTGGTCTATAACCACACCGGCGAAAGCGACGCCAATGGGCCGATGCTGAGCCTGATGGGGCTCGACGCCAAGACCTATTACCGGTTCGTGGAAGTCGACGGCAAACAGCATCTGGTCAACGACACCGGCACCGGCAACACGCTGCGCTGCGACCATCCGGCCACGCAACGGCTGGTGATCGACTCGCTGCGTTACTGGGTCGAGGAAATGGGCGTCTCGGGCTTCCGCTTCGATCTGGCCACCATTCTGGGCCGCGATCCCGGCTTCGACCCCAATGCGGTGATGCTGCAGAAGATCAAGGCCGACCCGGTGCTGAGCAAGGCCATTCTGGTGGCCGAGCCCTGGGATCCGGGTCCGGGCGGCTATGCGCTCGGCCAGTTCGGCAAGGAATTCAAGGAGCACAACGACACTTATCGCGACGAAGTGCGAGAGTTCTGGCGCGGTGAGGACGGCAAGATCGGCGCCTTGGCCGGCAAGGTCGCTGGCTCGGCCGAAATCTTCAATTTCTCCGGCCGCAAGCCCAGCCATGGCGTCAATATGCTGGCGGTGCATGACGGGTTCACCCTGCGCGATCTGGTGAGCTATCACGACAAGCATAACGGGGCGAATGGCGAGAACAATAATGACGGCCACAACCACAATGCCTCGTGGAATTGTGGGGCCGAGGGCGAGACCGACGACGAGACCATTCAGGCCGCCCGAAAGCGCGACGTGCGAGCGCTGCTGGCGGCGCTGTTCCTGTCGCGCGGCGTGCCGCTGCTGCAGCAGGGCGACGAGATGTTCCGCACCCAGCAGGGCAACAACAATGCCTATGCGCAGGACAATGAAATCACCTGGCTGGACTGGGAAAACGGCGATGGCGAGCTGGTCGACTTCGTCGCCGCGATGAACCGGTTCCGCAAGGCGCATCCCGCGTTGACGCATGACCATTTCCTCTCCGGGCAGGAGAAGAACGGCGTGCGTGACGTGGTCTGGCTGCACCCGGATGGCCGCGAGATGAATGAAGGCGACTGGGGCGACTCCAGCGCTTCGGTGCTGGGCATGCAGCTGCGGCACAAGGATGACGAGGTGCTGGTGTGGTTTAACCGGCGCGCCGAACCGGTGGTGGCGCATTTGCCCGAGGGCGGATGGAGCGTCGGCATTCTCTCCGACAGTCTGGCCACGGTGCCGATCGCCGACAATATCGCGACGCTGACGCCGCGCTCGGTGGTGGCGCTGGTGCGCGGTTAGTCGACGGCAACCATGCCAAGACGCTGATAGAGTGCAATGGCGGGCGCGTTGCCCGCCATGACTTGACCAGATTTGCGCAGGCGGATCACGTCAGTCAGTTCGGCACCTGTCCAAGATTACATTCCGGACATGATTTGAAACATTCCACAATCCTTGCGATTGCCCAAATCATGCCGCGACAATTCCCAAGATCAAGCCCAAAATTGCCTTGGGTGGAGCGCCTGATGCTAGCGTCGACGCGATGTCACGCCGATGACCGCTCGCAGAATCCTGCGGCCTGATCTCGCAATCCATGGAGTTCAAAATGAAACCGATGCGCTCAGTATCGGCGGCAGTGCTGCTCGCTGCCATTCTCGCTATTCCCGGCACTGCGGCCTTCGCCGCGACCACGCCGGCGCCCGCCGCGGCCAAGGTGACCATGGGGGTCAAGACTGAGCTGGTGCCGGTAGGCAATCTGGTCGACATGATCGGTAGCTGGACGGCCGGCGATCTGGCCTTCCTCGACAAGGCGACCAGCATCAAGACCTTCGACACCAAGACGCTCTATCCGGCAACTGAACAGGCCCAGATTGCCAGTGCCGAGGCCGCCAAGTCGGTTCAGCTCGGTAAGTTCCGTGATGCCATTCGCGCCGACGGGGCGCTCAATGGCTGGTTCACTGCCAACCATATCGACGTCAACCGCGTGGTGGCGGTGGCCGACCCGAAGGGCAACCCGGAGATTTTCCTCTATTAGGCGCAGCCCGTCGCCTCGAACTGGACCAGTGCCGAATCCGCAAGGGTTCGGCGCTGGTCGTTTGCGGTAGGCGTTCAGAGCAGTCGCAGGATCACCAATGCGACGAAGCCGGCGCCCAGGAACAGGCAAAGCGGGGAATAGACGCGGGCGTCATTGAGGCGGAAATTGGCTTCGGGAGTCTTTTCGGCCCACCAGGCGGTGTAGCCAATGATGCCGCGTGCCAGGAACATGATGGCGAGGGGCAGGCCCAGCAGCGTCAGGGGCAGGCCGCCGCTGGTGTGGTCGGCCAGTGCCAGGGCGAGGATGCCGGCAGCCAGGGTGACCACCGCCACGGCGAAGGAAGCCAGCCTGGGCGGCATGCGCTCGATATCGCGGAAGCCGACCACGGTCTGGGCCAGCAGCTTCTCGCCGCGGATCGGCCAGGTGAAGCCGAGTGACCACAGCAAATGCGCCGTCGATACGGCCAGTAGGGCGATGAACATGAAAGCGGCGATCAGCATGCTCATAAGCGGAAGAATCTCCTGGTGCGGAAGGAACGCGTGATCGGGGTGATAGCCGCCGCCTCACGCGCGAGCAACAGGGCTCAGGTGACGGTGTTGAACAGGCGGAAGATCCACGACAGCTTGTAGATGAGATAGACCGACACCAGCGTCAGGTGAAAATTCCGGTTTGGCGTCCAGATGGCGATAGCGCAAAGGGCGATGCCGATGGGCGCCTGCAGGGCGAATTCGAAGGCGAATTTGCTCCAATGGGCTTCGCCCTTGATATAGGTGTCGACCAGGTCGCAAAGAATATTGGCGATGAATAGTCCGAAGAACCAGGGGCGACGATTAAGGAAGAAATCCTCATAGCCGTCATATTCAGCCAGCGAATCAGGAAACAGCAGCGCCGCCTGCAGGAACAGCACGATGGTGTAGAGAAAAATGAAGAAGAAGACGCCGAAGGTCCAGTCGTCGAGCTGGAACAGCGCAAATTCCCACCACCAGAAGTGAATGAGTTCGAGCAGGATCGCGCCGACCCATAGCAATTGCAGCGTCGAGAAGGTTTTCCGCTTCGGATGTTGAACCAGACTGGACACGCCCAGCAATAGGCGGGAGATGCCTAGACCGACGACCATGCCCAAAACGATGCGGATGTGGGGAAAAAGCTCCGGCGCAGCGTGCGGGTCCATGGCTCACGGGGTGTTGATCAACTCCGAGCAAGTAAGCACAGCTTGGGCATCTTCGCCAAGTGTCATGTCGTAGAGGCTGGCATCGGCGCCCTTGGTCCACCAAACCCATTGCCCGGCGGCGTAACGCACGCCGGAAGCGGCGATGACGGCGGTAAACACCAGTTCTTCGGGTTCCTCGACAATCGGCACCAGTGCCAGGAAATTCGGCGCCGCGTTGATATAGGTCACGGTGAGCGGCTCGGCTGCCGCACAGTCATAATGCATGACGCGGCGCTCGAAGTCGGATTGAGTCGCCAGATTGATGGTGACCGAGGTTTCGACGGCCTGGGCGGCGCCAGGCGCGAGCAAGGTGGCGATGATGGCTGCTGCGAGCAGGGGATGCGTCATAGGTGGGGCCTCCGTTGGGTTGCGCCATGGTGCTTTCGGCACAAGGCGGAATTGGGTCAGAGACGATCGACCTGGGTGCCGGATGGCCGGAGCAGGTCCGGCCATGAGGGCGCAACGCAAATTGCCACGCTCTAGTTGGCCTCGGCGACTTTTTCCCGGCGATAGATGGCGGCGGTGTAGTCGATGATCTGGTCGAGCAGGGCTTCGCCCGCGGCGATCTGCGGGTCGCCGCCCTGGGTGCGGGCAATCAGGGAGATGGCGAGAACCTGAATGACATAAGCATGCGCCGACCGGCCCTCGCGATGATGCTCATTGCCCTGGGCCTCGAAGGTGCGCAGCAGCGTGTCATAGGTGGCGGGGGCCATGGTCCGCTTGGCGCTCGACCAATCGGCGGTTTTGAGATCGTCCGCCAGATCCGCCGCCAGGCTGCCGAGCAGCCACATGGCTTCCTTGTCCTTCGAGCCGTTCTGCTGCAAATCCTTGAGCACTTCGACGAAGCGGATCTTGAATTCTTGTTCCTTGGTGATGGTCATGGGGCAGGTCCGGGTCAAGATGATTGGCTGCCCTTAAAGCATTTGTGCGGGCGGGACGCCATGGCGCGGGCGATAAATCCACGCGCAATGCTCGCGCGTGGAGACTCATGTTTGAACTGGGGCCGGCAAGCGGGGCTTAGCTGGCGGGTGTGAACTCGGCCAGAACGGTGGCGCCGTCATCCAGCAATTGCAGGTTGCCGCCGGTGATGGCGAAATTCTTGGTGGCTTCGAGCGCGGCGAAGAAGGCCTGCTCCTGATCCAGCCCGGGACATGCCATCATGGTCGAGAAGGTTTGGCTGATGGCGATGCCGTTCGGGGTCGGTTCGAGCTTGCCGCCATAGGAATTGCAGCCGCCATTGCCGTTCACGCTGTCGGCAGAAAAAATCAGGGTCGAGGTGACGTCTGCAGCGGAGGCCGCGCCGCCGAGTTCGGTCAACTGCCAGCTGGTGCCGATCAGATCGGCCAGCGGGTCGCCATCGGCGGCCGCCGGGAGGGACAGCAAAGCGAGGGTGGCGAGACTCAGCAGGGTCGGGCGCAGCATAGATATTCTCCTTGTTCCGGCGGCAGGCTTGGCCGGTGATTGTGGCGGATTTCGACCCTGGAGGGCAAAACCTATCTGCCGGGCAGGGTCTGGCCTCTTCATTCGCCGATCACAGATGCGCGGCGGGGGAACCCTTGTCGTCCGGTCCCGTTATCCGAACGAACCCGGACGGCAGTCAACGTCATCATCCGGACGCTGTTTTGGTGCCGGTCCTCCCCGACACCAAGCGATCGGTGGACTGCTGCAGAGGCTGACGCTCCTTTGTGGTGTCTCCGGTGGGGGCGCGAAACTTCGGTTTCGCGCCCTTCTTTTTTGCCGTGGCGCTTGCATTTTTGAGCCACCGCCGCTCATGGTCGAATATCATTCGAGACTTCAGGGAAAGCGCGCAATGGTATTGCCGATCGACGCGGTGGACCGCAAGCTGTTGCGGCTGCTGCAGGTGGATAGCCGCAAGAGCGTGCAGGTGCTCGGCGAGGCCGTGGGGTTGTCGGCTTCGGCCTGTCACCGGCGGCTCAAGGCGCTGGAGGATCAGGGGCTGATCGAGGCGTATCGGGCGGTGCTCAATGCCGGGCGGCTCGGCTATTCGATGCAGTTTTTCATAGAAGTGGGGCTGATCAGCCAGAGCGAGGCGGCGCTGGAAGCGTTCGAGGCTGCCGTGCAGGACATTCCAGAGGTGCTCGAATGCCATTTGATGGCGGGGCAGTCGGACTATATTTTGCGCGTGGTCTGTCAGGATCACGACGATTTCGAGCGGCTGCATCGCCGGCTCAGCGCGCGTTTGCCGGGCGTGGCGCGCATTCACTCCAATATGAGCATCCGCACGGTCAAGGCGCGTACCGGACTGCCGATCTAGCAGCGTCAGGCAATGGCGGTCTGGGCCGCGATCGGCCGATCATCGCTATAGATTTTGATGACCGGCTCGCCAATGAGCAGCGCGCCGGCTAAAATCAGTGCGGCGCCGCCCTTGCGGCAGAGAAAGATGATGTTGTTGGCGACGCCGGCGGTGCGCCAGAGCAGGCGCCGGACCATCCCATCCAACCCGCCCTTGATGCCGAGCGAGGGCAGGCTGGTTTCAACGGCCAGATCATGCCGCGCCAGCGTGGCGCGAACATCGGCCATGTCATAGCGCCGGTAGCGCCCATCCTTGTTGAACAGCGACCACAAGATTCCCGCGCGGCGGTCGAGAATGTCGAAATAGAATTGCCCGCCCGGCTTGAGGAAGGGGGCGTAGCGCTCCATCACCGCGTAGAAATCGACATATTTGGTGTAGAACATGTCGTTGACGACGATCACGTCATATTGCTGGCTGGGCTCGAAGGCCATGACATCGCAGACCTCGAAGCTGGAGGGCGCGATCAGGCCGGCGTCGACCAGGCTGGTGTGCAAGGGCGCCAGCAAGCCATCAATATCGATGCTGTCGATGCGCTTGCAGGCCGGCGACAGGTAAAATTCCATGGCGAAGGGGCCGCTGGCAATATTGAGAACAGTCTTGCCAGCCAGATGCGGCTCGAGCGTGCGCCGCATAATGTCGAAGCGGCGCGCATTGACGAAGAAACGAATCTCGCCGGCATCGCGCCCCGCGAGATGGGTGAACAATAAATCTTCGTATTTTTTCTGCCGCGCCAGCATATCCAGCAGTCCCCCCGGTGCTGCCAACATTATATCGTCAGATGATGACGACTAGGCAATAGAAGGCATGGTCTGCTGGTTAACGGCTGCGAATAGTTCGCGCGACTGTTCGTTATAGTCCTGACGTCAGGTTTAGCCGGTCAAGCACTGCCCGATCGGCCGGATCGACCATGCCGACCAGAAAACGCGTCACGATGCGCCGGGAATCGGGGGGCAGGGCGGCGATGGCGGCGGTGATGCGGCTGGCCTGCGTAGCCGAGAGCGTACCAAAGAACTGCCGGCCCTTGTCGGTCGCGTGGAGCAGGCGCTGGCGGCGGTCGGAATGGCCGGTTTTTTGCTCGATATAGCCGTTGTCGATCAGCTGCCGCAGCACGCGGGCCAGGCTCTGCTTGGTGATCTTGAGGATATCGAGCAGATCGGCGACCGGCATGCCGGGGCGCAAATTGACGAAATACAGCACCCGGTGGTGGGCCCGGCCAAAATCCTGGCGCCCGAGCAGGGCATCGGCATCGCCGGTAAAATCGCGATAGGCGAAGAAGAACAGGCCCATAATATCGAGCGGCAGGTCCTCGCCGCCGGGGGGCGTGGAATTTATGTCAGCTATGTTGACATGTTTTATGTTCGCTGCCATTCTCTTCCCATCAGGACGCCATCTCGTCTTATCCACCAGCCTTTGCGGTTTGCCAAGGCCCTGGGCCTCGGGCATGATTGGCGCCAACTGGCGGCCATGAATGATGGCGCTTGAATGCAAATTATCGGGAGTGGATTATGGCAGGCGTGCCCATGGACCAGCGTGATGGCTGGATCTGGTTTGATGGCGAACTCAAACCCTGGAAAGACGCGAAGGTTCACGTATTAACGCACGGGCTGCACTATGCCAGCTCGGTGTTTGAAGGCGAACGCGCCTATGGCGGCGAAATCTTCAAGTCGCGCGAACACACCGAACGGTTGATCCGCTCGGCCAAGACGCTGGACATGATCGTTCCGTGGACGGTTGAGCAGATCGAGGACGCCAAGCGCCTCGTGCTGGAAAAAAACGGCCTAGTCGACGGCTATGTGCGTCCCGTCGCGTGGCGCGGTTCGGAACAGCTGAGCGTTACCGGCGGCAATAACACGGTGCATGTGGCGATCGCCGCCTGGGTGTGGCCGAGCTATTTCTCGGTCGAGGAAAAGCTCAAGGGCATTCGCCTCGAATGGAGCAAGTGGAAGCGTCCGTCGCCGGAGACCATTCCGTCGTCGGCAAAGGCGGCCGGCCTCTACATGATCTGCACCCTGTCCAAGGACGCGGCGATGGCCAATGGCTATGCCGACGCGCTGATGCTGGACTATCGCGGCTATGTCGCGGAAGCCACGGGTGCCAACGTGTTCTTCATCAAGGGCAAGGACATCACCACGCCGACCCCGGATTGCTTCCTCAATGGCATTACCCGCCAGACGCTGATCGAGCTGGCCAAGCGCAATGGCTATACGGTCACCGAGCGCCATATTCTGCCTGAGGAACTGAGCCAGTTCGACGAGTGCTTCCTGACGGGGACCGCCGCCGAGGTGACCCCGGTCAGCGAGGTCGGTGAGTACAAGTTTACCCCGGGCGAAGCCTGCCGCACGCTGATCGACGCCTATACCGCCGAAGTTCAGCCCAAGCGCGCTGCCGCTGCTGAGTAAGCGGATTCAATTTGTGAAAAAGCCGGGCCAAGTGCCCGGCTTTTTTTGTTTTTGTGGAGACATTCCCCAACCACGGTGTCACCCCGGCGAAAGCCGGGGCCCATCCTGAGATGCGCGGGCAACCCACATCTCAGGATGTCCCGGATCAATTCCGGGATGACATCGTGGGTGGTGCTGGTCTGGTGCAAAATAGTTCTGGCAGGCCTTCCTGCTTATTCCCAACGCGCTTTCGCCGCGTCATCGGCGGCTTTGGCTTCGATCCAGTGGCTGCCTTTGGGGCCGGTTTCCTGTTTCCAGAACGGGGCGTCGGTCTTGAGGTAGTCCATCAGGAATTCGGCGCCCTTGAAGGCGGCGTCGCGGTGGGGCGAAAGGGTCATCACCTGGACGATGGGCTCGCCGGGGCCAAGGGTGCCATAGCGGTGGATCACCGAGGCGGCCAGCAGGCCGAAGCGGGCCGTGGCCTGGTCGACGATGGCGGTGAGCTGGTTGATGGCCAGCTCGGGATAGCATTCCAGCGTCAAGGCGGTGATCGGATCGGCGGGATTGGAGCGGACGACGCCGGTGAAGGTGACGGCGGCGCCGGCTCCCTGGCCAGCGGCGAGGAAGGCGTTGGTTTCGGCGCCGGGATCGAAGGGGTCGGGGGAGACGCGGACCGCCATCTCAGCCCCCGGTCATCGGCGGAAACAGCGCGACGACGCTGGCGCCGGCGATGGGTGCTTGGTGGCTGACCAGCTTGGCATCGACGGCGGCCTTGATCAGGCTGCGCTTTTCGACCGCCAGGGCAAAGGCTTCGTCGCGAGAGGCCAGCCAGTCGATGAGGTCGGCGACGGTGGCCACTTCAGCGGGAGGCGACACCTCTTCTTCGCCGCGGTTGAGGCGTTCGCGCAGCCAGGCGAAATAGAGGATTTTCATTTCGGCTCTTCGACCAGATGCGGCCAGCTGGCGCGCAGATATTGAAAGCCGGTCCACAAGGTCAGCGCGCCGGCGCCCCACAACACCAGATCGCTGGTGAGGCGCAGGCCGGGGATGATGCGTTCGAGCAGCACGATGGCGAGCGCCACCAGCTGCAGCGTGGTCTTCCACTTGGCCAGCCAGCTGACCGGCAGTACGATTTTGGTGTTGCCGAGAAACTCGCGGAGGCCGGAGACGAAGAATTCGCGGAACAGGATAATGCAGACTGGGATCATGTCGAGGCCGGAGAAGCTGCCATCCCAGGCGAGTGCGGCGATGAGAATGCCGACCAGCAGCTTGTCGGCAATCGGATCAAGCATGCGGCCGAGCGGCGAATACTGGTTCCAGGCGCGCGCCAGATAACCATCGAGCCAGTCGCTGGCGGCGGCGATCACATAGATGATCAGCGCGATCAGCCGCAGCACCACATCGCCCTGCATCACCAGCCAGACAATGGGGATGATCGCCAGGATACGGGCGACGGTGATCAGATTTGGAACGAGGAGGAGCGGGTTTCTGGCCATGGGGCGACAGAACAGGAATGGGGGGAGGGGGTCAAGGGTGTGGCGCGCTCTCATCAACCACCGGACGGCACCTCCCCCTTGACGGGGGAGGCTAGGAGGGGGTGCGAGAGCCCCGATGAATTGGGGCCAATCCAACCCCCACCCTTGATCGCCATTCGAGCGTAGCTCTCATGGCCTTCTCACCTAAAATCGCTCCGTCGGAGCGATTTTGCCTGCGGCCGGCTCGAAGCCCCGCAAGGGGGAGGGTGTCGACTGCGACAATGGCGTTACGCCACAGCCTGATTGGTCACGGCGCGGCGCTGGGTGACGGAGTCGGCGAGGGCTTCGAGGGCGGTTACGGTGGTGTCCCAATCGATGCAGCCGTCGGTGATGGACTGGCCATAGACCAGTTCGCGGCCGGGGATGAGGTCCTGGCGGCCGGCGATGAGGTTGGATTCGACCATGACGCCGATGATGCGGCGGTCGCCGGCGGCCATCTGGGCGCCGATATCGGCGAGCACGTCGGGCTGATTTTCCGGCTTCTTGGACGAATTGGCGTGGCTGGCATCGATCATGATGGTCGGGGCGAGGCCAGATTTTTCGGCTAGAGCGGCGGCGGCGTCGACACTGGCGGCGTCGTAATTGGGGGCTTTGCCGCCGCGCAGGATGATGTGGCAATCCTCATTGCCGGTGGTGGCGGCAATGGCGGACTGGCCGTCCTTGGTGACGGCGAGGAAATGGTGCGACTGGCTGGCCGAGGCGACGGCATCGAGAGCGATCCGCACATTGCCGTCGGTGCCGTTCTTGAAGCCGACCGGACAGGACAGGCCCGAGGCCAGCTCACGGTGAATCTGGCTTTCGGTGGTGCGGGCGCCGATGGCGGCCCAGCTGACCAGATCGGCAATGTATTGCGGCGTGGTCATGTCGAGGAATTCGCAAGCGGCGGGCAGGCCGAGATTGTTGATGTCGAGCAGCAGGGCGCGGGCGGTGTGCAGGCCGACATCGATCTGGAAGCTGCCATCGAGATTGGGGTCGTTGATCAGGCCCTTCCAGCCGACCGTGGTGCGCGGCTTTTCGAAGTAGACGCGCATGATGATCTCCAGCCGGTCGCCCAGGGATTCGCGCAGCGCGACGAGGCGCTTGGCGTAATCCAGCGCCGCAGCGGGATCGTGAATGGAGCAGGGGCCGACGACGACGGCGAGGCGGTCATCCGAGCCGGCAAGGATATTGTGGAAGGCGTGACGGGCGCTGATGACGGTGCGGGTGGCGGCGTCGGTGCGCGGATGCTGGCGCATCACCTCGATCGGGGTGGTCAGCGGCTTGATGGCGGTAATGCGAAGGTCGTCGGTAGATTTGAGCATTTGGTGGTCTCCTCGAGGAATTTTCGGGGAGGCGGCCAATAAAAAAGCCGCCTCGGGTGGGGGCGGCTGGCTCGGTGTTTGGTCGTATCTTGTGAGATCAGATCAAGCGCGCAATAGCCTCCGCCGGGAGCGGATAGCTAAACCAAAACGAAACGGTGGCGACGGAGCGGATCATGGCGGTGGTTGTAGCGCCGGAAGTTGGGACTGTCGAGTCTGACTTTGGTAGGGGCGCTTGGGGGCCTATTCCACCCGATTGAAATGATCGTAGATCAGCTGGGCCATGGCGTTGGAGATGCCGGGGACGGCGGCGAGGTCGGCGAGGGAGGCGCGGCCGGTGGCTTTGGCGGAGCCGAAATGGTTGAGCAAAGCGCGCTTGCGGGTGGGGCCGATGCCCTCGATTTCATCGAGCGGGTTTTTCACCGCCTCCTTTTTGCGCTTGGCGCGGTGGGTGCCGATGGCGAAGCGGTGGGCTTCGTCGCGCAGGCGCTGGACGTAATACAGCACCGGATCGCGATGCGGCAGCATGAAGGCTTCGCGGCCTTCCATGAAGAATTTTTCGCGGCCGGCGTCGCGTTCCTCGCCCTTGGCGATGCCGATAAAGATCACCTCCTTGGGCAGGTTGAGTTCGGCGATGACTTCGCGCACGGCGTTGAGCTGGCCGGCGCCGCCGTCGATGAATACCACGTCGGGCCAGTCGGGCATGCCGGTGGTGTCGTCCTCGGCCTCGTTGTCGCTCTCATTGGCAAGGCGGGTGAAGCGGCGCGTCAGCACTTCGCGCATCATGCCGAAATCGTCGCCGGCGGTGATGTCGGATTTGATGTTGAAGGTGCGGTAGTGCTTTTTGGAAAAGCCTTCCTCGCCCGCCACCACCATGGCGCCGACCATGTTGGTGCCCGAGATATGCGAGTTGTCGTAGGTTTCGATGCGGCGCGGCACGTCTTCGAGGCCGAAGGTTTCGGCCACGCCTTCGAGCAGCACGCGGTTGGTAGCGCCTTCGGCGAGCTGGCGGCCCAGCGCCTCGCGGGCATTGTTGAGGGCGTGATTGACCAGGTCGCGCTTTTCGCCGCGCTTGGGCTGCTCGATATAGACGCGGCGGCCGGCGCGGGTGGAGAGCGCCTCGGTCATCACCTCGGGTTCGGACAGCTCGTGGCTGATCAGCACCAGCCTGGCCGGGGTGCGGTTTTCGTAGAACTGGCCGATAAAGGCTTCCAGCACCTCGGCGTCGGAGAGACTGGCGTCGGCGCGGGGGCGATAGGGGTAATTGCCCCAGTTCTGGAAGGCGCGGAAGAAGAACACCTGCACGCAGAACTGGCCGCCTTCGTGATGGATGGCGAAGACGTCGGCCTCTTCCACCGTCTTGGCGGTGGCGTCGCCCTGCGACTGGACCAGCGCCAGCGCCGAGAGGCGGTCGCGCAGCAGGGCAGCGCGTTCGAAATCAAGCTGTTCGGCGGCCTGGTTCATGTCGTGCTGCAAATGATCGCGCACGCCCTTGGATTTGCCCGAGAGGAACAGACGCGCGTCCTCGACCAGCTCGGCATAGCCTTCCAGCGAAATCTCGCGGGTGCAGGGAGCGGCGCAGCGCTTGATCTGGAATTGGAGGCAGGGACGGGTGCGGGCGGCGTAGAAACTGTCCGAGCAATTGCGCAGCAGAAACGCCTTTTGCAGGCTGGCAATGGTGCGGCCAACGGCGGTGGCCGAGGCGAAGGGGCCGAAATAATGACCCTGCCGGCGACGCGTGCCGCGATGCTTGGTCAGTTCGGGCGCCTCGTGATCGGTGGCGATGAGGATATAGGGAAAGCTCTTGTCGTCGCGCAGCAACACGTTGAAGCGGGGTTTCAGCCGCTTGATCATGTTGGCTTCGAGCAGCAGCGCTTCGGACTCGGTCTCGGTGACCACGAATTCCATGCTGGTGGTCGCGGCGATCATGCGCTGCAGGCGGACTTCGAGGCCGTCGGGGCGGGTGTAATTGGTGACGCGGGCCTTGAGGCTCCGTGCCTTGCCCACATACATGACTTCGCCATCCGCATTGAGCATACGGTAAACGCCGGGGGCGGCGGGCAGGGTACGGACGAAGGCGCGGATGACTTCGTGGCCGCTGGGCGGGGGCGTGGTGTCGTCGGTCATAGCCGGGGCGTCGGTTTGCTCTTGGGCAGATATTCGAGATGCTCGCCGCCGTCGAGCGCCAGCATCTGGCCGGTCATGGACGGAGTGTTGAGCAACATTATGACGCCATCGGCGATGGCCTCGGGGCCGGCATGACGCTGCAACGGCAAGGCGGCGACGGAGCGTTCGAATTCGGCCTGGCTCTGGCGGGTATGCGGCAGCACCGGGCCGGGGCCGATGGCATTGACGCGAATGGATGGGGCCAGCGATTGCGCCAGGGTGCGGGTGGCCGACCACAGCACTGCCTTGGAGAGGCCGTAGCTGAAATAGGCCGGCGTCGGATGCAGCACGCGCTCATCGACCAGATTGACGATATTGCCGTCGACGCCTGCCGGCAGTTGCGCGGCGAAGTCGCGGGCGAGGAAAATCGGCGCCTCGGCATGGATGGCGAAATGCTGGTCCCACAGCGCCTCATCGACATCGCGGGCACTGTCGGGTTCGAAGGTGGAGGCGTTGTTGACCAGCACGGTGAGCGGGCCGAAATGGCTGGCGGCCTGCGCGATCAGCGTGGCGCGCTGCGAGCGGTCGGCGAGGTCGGCCTGGATGATTTCGGCGCATCCACCCTGCTGGCGGATGCCGTCGCGCACCGCAGCGGCACCCTCGGCGTTGCTGCGATAATGGATGATGACCTGGTGACCGGCACGGGCTAGCGCCTGGGCAATGGCGGCGCCAATGCGGTCGCTGGCCCCGGTGACGAGCGCGGCGGAATGAGCGGGTGGTGAGTTGGTGCGATTCGACATGATGGCTGTGTGGGACCTTGTGGCCGGACCATAGGCCGCTTTGGCGGCTTTCTTCAATGCCGGAGAGGGCCGGTTTACCGGGGGCTGCTGACAGTTTCAGACAGGAGCGTTGTCCTTTTGTTGCACCAGAATCGGGCGTAGGCTCTTGTTGTTACGGCAAGCCATTAGCTTGCGGGCACTCCATGAGGGGGGAAGTAAATGGAAGTCATCGTGCCTATCCTCGTCCAGCTCATCGCCGGCGGCGCCGGTGGTAACATTATCGGCCAACTGGCCAAATCGCTCAATCTCGGCACGGCCGGCAACTCGATCGTGGGCGCGGTCGGGGGCATCGCCGGAACCTGGCTGGCCAGCATGATTCCGGGCCTCGATGGCCTGGTTGGTGCGGCTGCGAGCGCTGCGGGAACGGCAGGCGCGGCCGGTGGCCTCGACTTTGCTGCACTGGCCGGGCAGGGCGCCACCGGGCTGGTCAGCGGCGGCGTGCTCACGGCCATTGCGGGTCTGATCAAGTCGGCTATGGCCAAGGCCTGAGCTTTGCGATAGCGCTTTGAACGCCCCGACACCTCGCTGTGCCGGGGCGTTTTCACGTCCATTGATTGCCCATCGCCATGTCCATTCCCGTTGCCGATGCTCGTGCCGACAATATCGGCCGCGCCATCTTCCTGACGCTCATCACCATTGTGGTCTTCGGCGTGCAGGATGCCCTGGCCAAAATTCTGGTGCAGACCTACTCGCCGTTCCAGATCACCATGATGCGCTATTGGGGCTTTGCCGCTTTTTCGCTGCTTCTGGTGATGCGGCAGGCGCCGCTGCGCCAGGCCTTTGCTTCGAAAAAACCGCTGTGGCAGGTGCTGCGCGGCGTGCTGCTGATGGCCGATATCTGGTTGTTCGCGCTGGCGCTGCAGACCGTGCCGCTGGGCGAATTGCAGGCCATCACCCTGGTTTATCCGCTGCTGGTGACGCTGTTCGCCATTCCCATTCTCGGCGAAAAGGTGGGCATTTTCCGTTTTGCCGCGGTGGGCATCGGGTTCCTTGGCGCCTTGGTGATCGTGCGGCCGGGCGGCCTGCCGCTGGATTGGGGCGTGCTGTTCGCGCTGGCTTCGGCAACGCTTTATGCGATTTATATCGTGGTGACCCGCAAGGTCGGCCGGCACGATAGCGCGGCGACCAGCATGATCTATACCGCGACCATCGGGCTGGTGATGTCGGGGGCGGTGGGCGTATTTTTCTGGCAGCCGATGGGCTGGAACGATGTGCTGATGGTGATGACCATCATGGTGACCACCAGCATCGGGCACGGGCTGATGATGCTGGCGCTCTCGATGGCGCCGGCCAGCGTGGTGCAGCCGTTCAATTATTTCTCGCTGCCCTGCGCCATTGTGCTCAGCGTGGTGGTGTTCAACCACTGGATCGACCCGATCTCGCTGATCGGCACGGCCATCATTGTCGGAGCGGGGCTGGTGGTGATGGCGCGTGAGCGCATCAAGCGGGTGCCGGTGGTGGCCGATCCGCGTCTGCCGGGGCAGGAATAGCAAAACGCCGCCCCGAAGGGCGGCGTTCAAAACATTAGTTGCCCATGCAGAAATAGCCGTTGGGACCATTAAAGCAGACGCTGCCGCCATTGTTGCCCGGCCAGGGCTGCGGGCGCGGCGGGCGCGGGTTCCAGTGGGGCGGACGCGGCGGGCGTGGGTTCCACTGCGGCGGGCGATCCCACCCATTGTCCCAGCCACTATCATTATCCCAACCGCCACCGGGACGACCGGGGCGGCCGCGATCGAGATAATTGGCGGAAACCCAGCCATCCGGGCCGCTCTTGACCACATAGCACCAGCTGCCGCGGCACTGCTGCACGTCGACCCGTTCGCCGCGGCGCAGCGTATCGATGGCGCTGTAATGCGTGCCCGGACCCGAGCGCACATTCACATTGCCGGTGGCGACTGCCGGGGCTGCAAAGGCCGCGGCAGACGTCGCCAGAAGCGCCAGGGCGGCGAGGCCGCCAGCCATGAGTTTCTTGCTCAAAACCATATTGGTTCTCCTTGTCTGTTAGGCATTGCCTGCCTGTGACCCTAGAAAACACTTTTACGGATGAACCAGACCTGAATGGTCCGCTCAGATTTACTTCAAAGGCGCAGCAGCGCCACGAAACGCTTGAGGCGCTCGCCCAGCTGCTTGCGCTGTTTGGGCTTGAGTTCGCCCATCAGCGCTTCTTCCAGCTGGCTCCAGTGATCGGCCAGACTGTTGCGGATGCGTACACCCCGTTCGGTGAGGGCAATGCCCGGCGCCAGTTCGGGGCCAACGGCCTGGCGAATGACCAGGCCCCGCTCGATCAGGCGGGTGAGGCGGGCCACCAGAGCGGCCTCGGGCAGGCCTAGCTCGGCGGCCAGCTCGGCTTCGGTGGTGCCGGAGCGGCCCAGCTCAAACAGCACGGCGTCGTCGCCCGGTTCCAGTCCCTTCTCGAGCAAAGGCAGCAGCAGCGCCTTATGCGCGAGCTGGCCGGCTTCGATGAGCCGGTAGAGAGTGGATCGGGATGAAGGTCTGGACATAGGCAGGAAAATAGTCCGGCTCCTCGGTCACGTCGATTGGCGTCCTATCCTATCGTTAATCGTGGACGGACCAAGGTCAGTTATTGTTCACCCAGCGCAGGTGAGTTATGCGTAGATTACCTCGCTGACGTGAACGGAGTGCCATGACGCAGGACCTCGCCCGCATCCGTGCTTTCGTTCAGGTCTTCGACGCCGCCGGGTTTTCGGCGGCCGCGCGCCAGCATGGGCGCTCCAAAGCACTGCTCAGCAAATATGTCACCGATCTCGAGGATTATCTCGGGGTTCGGCTGATGAACCGCACCACGCGCAAGCTCAGCCTGACCGAGGCGGGGGAAGCCTATTACCGCGAAGCCAGCGCGCTGTTGCAGCAGCTGGACGATCTCGACGCCACCATTACCGATCAGACCGCGGCACCGCGCGGGCTGCTGCGGGTGTCGGCGCCGCGCAATTTCGGCGAGTCGACATTGGCGCCGGCGATTTACGATTATCTCAAGAAATATCCCAAGGTGACGCTCGATCTGCGGCTAGAGGATCGCTATGTCGACCTGATCGACGAGGGGATAGACGTGGCGCTGCGCATTTCGACGCTCGGCGATTCCTCGCTGATCGCGCGCAAGATTGCCGATATGCAGGTGGTGGTGGGAGCGGCGCCAGAGCTGCTCAAGCTGCATGGCACGCCCAAGCATCCCGAGGATTTGCGGCATCTGCCCTGCATTGTCGACGTCAATCTGCAGGGGCAGTCGAACTGGCGCTTTGTCGAGGATGGCAAGACCATTTCGGTGCCGGTCAATGGGCCGCTGCGGGTCAATTCCCCGCTGGCGGCGCGGCAGGCGGCGGTGATGGGTCTCGGATTTGTCGTATTGCCATCCTATCTGGCCGATCCGGCAGTGAACAGCGGCGAGCTGGTGCCGGTGCTGGGTGAATATTTGCCGACCGGACAGACGCTACAGGCGGTCTATCCGCATCGGCGGCATCTGGCGGGCAAGGTGCGGGCGCTGATCGACCATCTGGTCGAGTGGTTCCAGAACCATCCTATCGGTTAAGGGCAGGTCTTTGAATTTTTGGGCTGTTTCGCGCCGGGTGATCGGCGTTGTCGCTGTGATGCTGGGGTTGGTCGTGCCCGCCATGGCGCATCCGCATATTCTGATCGATGCCAAGGCCGTGGTGGTGTTTGACAGCACTGGCGCGGTGGCCGGGCTGCGCCATGCCTGGACTTTCGACGCGGCCTTTTCGGCCTGGATGGTACAGGGGCTCGACACCAATGGTGACCGCGTCACCAGCCCCGAGGAATTGCAGCCGCTGGCCGACGAGAATATGGCCGACCTCGCCGATTTTGGTTTTTACACCTATGCCGGCGCGCGCGATGCGCCGATGGCCTTCACGGCAGTGGGCGACCAGCGCATGGTCTATGACGATGGCCGGGTGACGCTGAGCTTTTCGGTGAATGCCACCACGCCGTTGCCGGCAGGCGGGCGGTTCGAGCTGGCGGTGTATGACCCGGAATATTACGTCGCCATCAGCTTTGCCGAGGCGACGGATGTCACGCTGGAGAATGCGCCGGACAGTTGCGCAGCGGTGCTGGTGCCGCCGACGCCGATGGACCGGGCGGTCGAGGAACGGCTCTATGCGCTGGGGCCGGAGGTGCTGGAACTGCCGCCCGATCTTGCGGCGGCGATGCGCGGCACGCAGGGCATGATCGCGGTCAATTGCGGCGCTGCGCCGGTGGCGGCGACGGCGCTGGAGGCAGCCAACCAGGTTGCCGAAGCGCGCCCGGCCACGCCGTTTGGCGGCCCGCCGCCGGAGCCGGGACTGAACCTGCCACGCAGCGGCTTTTTCGGCTGGCTGCAGGACCAGCAGCGCAATTTTTATGGCGCCATGACCAATTCGCTCGACGCATTGCGCACCGACTGGACCGCGTTCTGGGTGCTGGGCGGGCTGAGCTTTCTCTATGGCGTGTTTCATGCCGCCGGGCCGGGGCATGGCAAGGTGGTGATCTCGTCCTATGTGCTGGCCAACGAGACGCAGCTGCGGCGCGGGGTGAGCCTGAGCGTGCTGTCGGCGATGCTGCAATCGCTGGTGGCGGTGGTGTTCGTACTGATCGCGGCGGGGCTGATGGGCCTGGGCAGTGTCGCCCTGGGTGACGCCGCCAACTGGATCGGTATTGCCTCCTACGGCCTCGTGGCGCTGCTGGGGCTGTGGCTGGTGGCGCGCAAGATTTTTGGCTGGGGCCATCATCACCACCACCATGAGGATATGACGCAGAAGGCGCGTGGGCATCTGCATGATCATGTTCATGAACATCACCGCGACCATGATCACCATGACGGCCATGCGCATGTGGTGACGCCGCAGGCGGCGAGCGGCAGCTGGCGCGAGCAATTGGGCGTGGTGCTGGCGGTGGGGCTGCGGCCGTGTTCGGGGGCGCTGGTGGTGCTGGTGTTCGCGTTGTCGCAGGGGCTGCTGGTGGCGGGAATCGCCGCGGTGTTCCTGATGGGGGCGGGCACGGCGATCACCGTGGCCCTGCTGGCGACACTGGCGGTGACGGCCAAGGGGCTGGCGCGGCGGATCGGGGGCGTCGACAACCCGGTGACGGGAGCGATTGTCTGGTGGGTGGAGCTGTTGGGGGCGTTTGCGGTGCTGGCCTTTGGCGTGCTGCTGCTGATCGCGAGCCTCTAGCGCGACCCATCGCCGCCTTGCGGATGACGGTGGAGCGGTTAAGGTGCGCCCCAGCCTAGAACCCTTCCAAACTGGCCGCTCATGTCCCAAAATTTTCCGCCCGATCATCCCTTCGTTCAACCGCCCAAGATCGGCGTCGTGCTGCTCAATCTGGGCACGCCGGATGCGACGGATTACTGGAGCGTGCGGCGCTACCTCAAGGAATTCCTCAGCGACCCGCGCGTCATCGAGACGCCGAAGTGGCTGTGGTGGCCGATTCTCAATCTGGCGATTCTGAGCGTGCGGCCGCAAAAGAGCGGCGAAGCCTATGCCCAGATCTGGGATAAGGAAAAAAATGAGAGCCCGTTGCGGGTGATCACGCGCGACCAGACCGAGGCGCTGGCGGCGCGGCTGGCCGGGCACGACAATATCGTGGTGGATTTTGCCATGCGCTATGGCAATCCTTCCACCAAGAGCGTGATGGAGAAGCTGCGGGCGGCGGGTTGCCAGAAGATCCTGCTGGTGCCGCTCTATCCGCAATACTCGGCGACCACGACGGGAACGGCCAATGACAAGGCGTTCGAGGCGCTGGGGACGATGCGCTGGCAGCCCGCCGTGCGCACCGCGCCGGCCTATTTCGCCGATGCAAAATATATCGAGACGCTCGGCAATTCGATCCGCGATGGCGTGGCAGCGCTCGACTTCGAGCCGGATTTGGTGGTGACCAGCTATCACGGCATGCCGGTGGAATATCTGGAGCGGGGCGACCCGTATTATTGCCAGTGCCACAAGACCACGCGGCTGGTGCGCGAATATCTGGGCTGGGACGAGTCCAAGATCATGGTGACGTTCCAGTCGCGCTTCGGCCCGACCAAGTGGCTGGAGCCCTATACCGACGCGACGCTGGCGGCGTTGCCAGGGCGCGGCACCAAGAAGATCGCTATTCTGGCGCCGGCGTTTTCGGCCGACTGCATCGAGACGCTGGAAGAAATCGCCATGGAAGGGCAGCAGATTTTCAAGGACGCCGGGGGCGAGAACTTCGCCTATATCCCATGCCTCAATGACAGTGCTGCCGGCATGGACATGATCGAAGCCATGGTACGCCGCGAACTGGGCGGCTGGATCTAGGCGACCGCCTACTGGGCCAGCTTGCCGCCGTCGATGATGGCTTTGACTTCGCGTTCGACGGTGTCGAGCAGGCGGTTGATGGCCGAGACGGCGGCGTCGACGTCACTGGCGAGGATGGCGTCGGCCAGCTCGCGGTGGATGGGGAACGAGTCGAGGCCGAAATTGTCGGCGGCGAAGGGCGAGTGGCCGCCGCGTTCCAGCGCGTGATCGAGATTCATCAGCAACTGGCCATACATCGGATTGCCGGTGGCGTCGTAAATGGCGCCATGGAAGGCGTGGTCGGCCTTGCGCCAGGGGCGGCCGGCATCGACTTCAATCAGCAGCACATCACAGAGCCTGGAAATCTGCTGGCGCTGGTTGGTGGTGGCCTTGAGCGTTGCCTTGCGCACGACGTCGTTTTCCAGCGTGCGGCGGATTTCCATCAGCCGCAGCAGCGCTTCGCCTTCGAGGCGGACCATGGTGGGCACCAGCCCACGCGAGGTCTGCACCCGGGCGGAGAGATAGGTGCCATCGCCACGGCGGCGGCGGATGATGCCCAGCCCTTCCCAGCGATTGAGCGCTTCGCGGATGGTGGAGCGGCCGACGCCGAGCGTGGCGGCCAGCGAGACTTCGGGCGGCAGGCGGTCACCGATCTTGAGGCCGGAGCGCTCGACCATATCGGCCAGCGCGTCGAGCACCGCCACCCCCCGGGTGCGGGTTTCGAGTGGCTCGAGATAGCTCAGGGCCGCCTGTGTCACTGCGCCATATCCTCCTGGTGTGTCGCTGGCTCCACACATCACAGTTTGCGGGGTTTGTCAGCCTTGCGATGCGGCGCGCGGGGCGGCTGAGGCCGAAAGGCCGAGCAATTCGGTCAGCGCGTCGATCAGTAAATCCATCTGTGGCTTGGAATTATAGCCCTGCACCGAGAGGCGCACGATGCAAATGTCCTGCCATTTGAACACGGGAATTTCGATATTGTAGCGGGTGAGCAGCGCGTCCTTGATGGCTTCGACGTCGCAGTCGGGCACTGGCATGGCGACCATTTGCGGGGCACAGAATTCGGCGGCGCTGAGCGGGGCGAGGTCGGTGCGTTCGCCAAGGCGGCGCGCGGTGTCCTGCGCCAGGGACTGGCAATGGGCGGCGACGGCATCCCAGTCATTGTCGCGGCGGAACTCCAGCGCTGCCGGCACGGTGAGCCAGGCAGATGGGTCGCGGGTGCCCTGCATTTCCAGCTCATCGATGAAGGGCGAATTGCCGAACGCGCCCTTGGTCCCCGGCTCCTTGGACTTGTCGGTCCAGCCATGGCTGATGACCAGCGGGTTGAGCAGGGGCTGCATTTCGGGGCGGGCGTGGAGGAACGCCGAGCCCTTGGGGGCCATCATCCATTTGTGGCAATTGCCGGCATAGAAATCGGCGCCGAGGGCATCGAGGTCGAGCTTGATATGGCCGGGGGTGTGGGCGCCGTCGATGACGCTCCAGATGCCGCGCTTGCGGGCTTCGGCAATGGCGCGTTCGATGGGGAAGAGCAGGGCGGTCGGCGAGGTGATGTGGCTGAGGAACAGCACCTTGGTGCGCTCGGTCATGCCGGCGAGAATGGTGTCGGTGAACTGCGCCTCGGTCAGCAGCGGCATCGGCACTTTGACCACGACCACTTCCGCGCCGGTGCGGCGGGTGACATAGGCCCAGGTCTTTTCCAGCGCCGAATATTCGTGGTCGGTGGTGAGAATCTGGTCGCCGGGTTTGAGGTCGAGCGATTGGGCGACGATGTTGAGGCCGAGCGTGGCGTTGGTGAGGCCCACGAGGTCTTCCGGGCTACAGCCCAGTTCGGCGGCGAGCGCGACGCGGGGGACGCGCATATTCTCGGTCAGCTTGCGGCCGAGGAACTCCACCGGCTGGCCTTCCAGCTCGAGCTGCCAGTTCTGGTAGGTGCTGAAGACCGGGCGCGGGCAGGCGCCGAACGAGCCGTGATTGAGAAAGACGACATCCTCGCGAATGAGGAATTGCCGGGCGAGATTTTCGGACACTTCAACGGCCTTTCAGGGTCGGATCGAGGGCATCGCGCAGGCCATCGCCAAACAGCGTGGTGGCCAGCACGGTGATGGCGAGCGCGGCAGTGGGGAACACCGCCATGTGCCAGTAGAAGAACATGAAATCGATGCCCTCATTGATCATCTGGCCCCAGGTCGGGGTGGGCGGGGGCACGCCGATGCCGAGGAAGCTGAGGCTGGCTTCGAGCATCATCGCCATGGGGATGGCGAGCACGAAGCCGACAATGATCGGGGAGATCGAATTGGGAATGAGGTGGCGGCGGATGATATACCAGGGGGAAGCCCCCAGCGCCTGCGCGGCCCGGACGAATTCCTTTTCGCGGAAGGCTTTGACCTGGGCGCGCACCAGCAGGCACACCTGCACCCAGCCGAACAGCGCCGCGATCAGTACGATGGTGAAATAGCCGCCGCGGGTGAGGGCGCCGAGCAGCATGGCGGCCAGCAGTGGCGGCACCACCGAGAACAGCTCGATGACGCGCATGACGATCCAGTCGGTGCGGCCGCCGAAATAGCCGGCCAGCGCCCCGAGGGGAATGCCGATGATGATGCTGAACACCGCAGCGGCAAAGCCGATGGTGAGCGAGACGCGGGACCCGTAGACGATGCGGGTGTAAAAATCGCGGCCCAGATCATCGACGCCGAACCAGTGCTGGGCCGAGGGGAAGGCCAGCGCCTCCTTGCGGAACAGCTGGGCCTCGGGTGGGGCGGGGGTGATCAGCGGCGCGAAGATGGCCATCAGGATCAGGATGGCCAGCACCACCCCGGCGGTGACGGCGGCCTTGTTGCCGGTGAAGCGCCGCCAGGCGAACCAGAGCGGATTGCGCTGGCGATAGGCGGGGGCGGGCGCAGCGATAGTCATGGCTCGCCTCCGACGCGGATGCGGGGGTTGATCAGGGCATAGACGATGTCGCTGAGCAGATAGGCGATGCAGTACATGAAGGTGATCATCAGCATCAGCGCCATTTCGAGGGGATAATCGCGACCCTCGATGGAGGAGACGAAATAGGCGCCGAGCCCCGGCACGCGGAACATGGCTTCAACGAAGATCGAGCCGGTGGCGGTGCCGATGAACATCGGCAGGAATACTGTGACCAGCGGGATCGCCGAATTGCGCAGCACGTGCTGGAAGACGATGCGGCGCTCGCTGAGCCCCTTGGCGCGCAGCACGGTGACGAAGGGGCGGTTGAGCGTGTCGAGCATGGCCGAGCGGGTGTAGCGGGCATAGGTGGCCAGCGGGATCAGCGCATAGGCGGTGATCGGCAGGATCCAGCGCTCGGGCTTGCCCCAGCCGCTGGCGGGGAGCCAGTTGAGCCAGACGGCGAAGACCAGGATCAGCAGCATGGACGAGACGAAGACTGGAATGGTCAGGCCCAATGTCGCCAGCGTCGAGGCGAGATAGTCGATCCAGGTGTTGCGATTGAGCGCGGCGGCCATGCCGAGCAGAATGCCAAGCGGGGTGCCGATGACGACGCCGAGGCCGCCGAGGACGAGGCTGGGGACCCAGGCGCGGGACAGCAGTTGGGTGACGGTTTCGCCGGGGCTTTGATAGGGCACGCCGAAGTCGAAATGCAGCACGCCCCACATGTAGCGCAGATACTGAACATACAACGGCTGATCGAGGCCGAGCTGGGCCATCAGCTTGGCCCGCACGGCGGCGGAGACCGGCATGTCATTGGCGTCGAACGGCCCGCCGGGAATGGCGTGCATCATGAAGAAGATGATGAGGGAGACGACGATGAAGGTGACGGCGACCGAGATCAGGCGGCGCAGGATGTAGCCTAGCATGATGGCGTCCTCGCTGCCGGGTGCGTGGGACTCCACCCCCTCCTAGCCTCCCCCTTCAAGGGGGAGGTAAAGATCGAGTTTGGGGCGCGATCTGGGTTTACCCATCGGACAGTACCTCCCCCTTGAAGGGGGAGGTTAGGAGGGGGTGATTTGCTGAGCTGCTGCATATCGATCTCCCTCACGTGGTCACAATCGCTTCGACGCGATGGTTGGGGGCGATGGTCACCAGTTGCGGGGTGGCGTTGGGGGCGAGGCCGGTCTGGATCACGGTGTAGCGCGGCGTTTGCGCGGCGATCTGTTCTGCGGCGAGGAAGCTGCGGGTGCGGCGGTCGCGGGGATTGGCGGCGGGGATCGCGTCGAGCAGAGCGCGGGTATAGGGGTGCTGCGGTTCGTTGAAGATGCGGTCGGTGGGCGCTTCCTCGACGACGCGGCCGCGATACATGACGACGACGCTATCGGTGAGCGATTTGACCGTCGATAGATCGTGGCTGATGAACAGCATGGAGAGGCCCATTTCGGCCTGCAACTCCTTGAGCAGGCCGATGATCTGCGCCTTGACGGTGACATCGAGCGCCGAGGTGGGTTCGTCGGCCACCAGCACAGTCGGGCCGAGGATCAGGGCGCGGGCGATGGCGACGCGCTGGCGCTGGCCGCCAGAGAGTTCGTGCGAATAGCGATTGCCGAAATTGCGCGGCAGGCCGACGCGTTCGAGCCAGTCGAGCGCCTTTTCGGTCTGTTCGCGGGCGGTGCCAACGCCATGGATATGCAGCGGTTCGGCGATGATCTGGGCCAAAGTCATCATCGGGTCGAGGGCAGAATAGCTGTCCTGAAACACGATCTGCATGCGGCGGCGAAAGGCTTTGAGCGCGTCGGAGTCGAGGCCGGAGATATCGGTGCCATCGACCAGGATTTGGCCGCTGCTGGGCTCGGTGAGGCGCATGGCCATCATGCCGGTGGTGGTTTTGCCGGAGCCGGATTCGCCGACCAGGCCGACGATCTTGTTGCGCGGCAGCACGATATCGACCGGGTGCACGGCGTGGAAATCGCTGTAGGTCGAGAGCAGGCCCGCGCGGCGGCGGATGCGGTAGGTTTTGGCGAGACCGCGCAATTCGAGCGCCGGGGCAGCGGTGGCATCGTCGCCGCGCGAGGGGTCGAAACTGGTGGTGAGGCTGGCGAGCAGGGTTTTGGTATAGGCGTGCTGCGGGGCATCGAATATCTGCTGCACCGAGCCTTCTTCCATCACCGCGCCGTCATACATCACCAGCACGCGGTCGACGGTTTCGGCGATGACGCCGAGGTCATGAGTGATCATGATCAGGGCCATGCCGAACTCGGCCTGCACCTGTTTGATGAGCTGGAGTATCTGCGCCTGAATGGTGACGTCGAGCGCGGTGGTGGGCTCGTCGGCGATCAGCACTTTGGGGCGGCAGGAGAGCGCCATGGCGATCATGGCGCGCTGCAACATGCCGCCGGAGAGCTGGTGCGGATAGTAATTGAGCACGTCGCCGGCGTTCTTGATTTCGACGCGCAGCAGCAATTGTTCGGCTTCGGCCAGGGCTTCGCGTTGCGAGACGCGGCGGTGGGCGCGGATGGTTTCGCCGATCTGGTGGCCGATGGTGAAGACCGGGTCGAAGGCGGTCATCGGGTCCTGAAAGATCATCGCGGCGGCGCGGCCGCGCAGGCGGGCGAGGTCTTCCTTGTTGGCGGTGAGGACGTCGATGCCGTCGAGGCGGAGCTTGCTGGCGCTGACATTGGCGGTGGCGGGCAGCAGGCGCAGCAGGGCGGCGCAACTGACCGATTTGCCGGAGCCGGATTCGCCGACAATGCCGAGACTTTCGCCCTCGTTGACAGTCAGGCTGACGCCACGGACCGCATCGATCTGGCCGCCATATTGGCTGAAGCTGACCCGGAGGTCTTCGATTTCGACAAGTGGCATGGGTTGGCCCTGGCAGGAGAGAAGGGCGCCTCCCAGTCCGGGGACCGGGAGGCGCGGCAAGACCGGGATTACTGCTTCGTCAAATGCGTGAAGAAGTAGTGGGCCAGGCGGTCGAGTGGGGTGAAGCCCAGGGCATTGGGCTGGGAGGCATCGCCGCCGAGTTCATCGGAGATGACGGCGATGGTGATCGGGTGGACCAGCGGCACGATCAGCCCCTGATCGATCATGATCTGCTCGGCCTGGGCGTAGAGCTGATAGCGGGTATCCCACTCCGAGGCGGAGTCGGCCTCGGCGACGATCGCGTCATATTCGGGGATGTGGTAGCCGTGCCGGCCGCCATTGTAGAAGATGCCGTAGAAGTTGGACGGGTCGAGATAGTCGTACTCATAGGGCGCGATGAAGATGTTGTTCTTCTTGTTGAGCAGCCCATCCATCCAGTCGGCGCCGGGCAGGACGCGGATATTCATGGTGATGCCCAGCACGTCCTTGAACTCGGCCTGCAGGAACTGCGCCATGGCCGGGATGATGGCGCCGTTATAGCCACCCTCTTCGCGATACCAGATCTCGATTTCGGGGAAGCCCTCGCCATTGGCGAAGCCGGCATCGGCCATGAACTGCTTGGCCTTTTCGGGGTCAAATACGGCCTCGGCGGCGATGTCGGGATTGTAGCCAGGATAGCCCGGCGGCAGGATCGAACCGGCGGGGATGGCGATGTCCTTGAGCACGGTTGAGGTCAGCTCGTTGCGGTCCACGGCATAATAGAAGGCGCGGCGGACATTGACGTCGTTGAACGGCGCGGCATCCAGATCGTAGGAAATATAGGAGGTGGCGAAGACCGCGTTCTTGCGGATGCCATCGGGGTAGCGCTGCGTCGCCACCGGCACCTGGCCGGTATTGAGGAAGGAATAATCCGCATCGCCGGCGAGGAAGGCCGGAAGGCCCACTTCGGGCGCGCCGAGGGTGGGGTCGATTTCGAGGCGGTCGATCTGGGCCTGCCAGGGGCCGGTATAGGTGTCGGACTTGGTCATCACGACCGAGTTGTTGGATTTTTCCCAGCTCTCCAGCTCGAACGGGCCCGAGGAGACGATGGTGTCGACATTGACGGCCCAATCGTCGCCGAATTTGTCGAACTGGTGTTTCGGCACCGGATACCAGAGGCTGGTGACCGAGGGCAGATAGGGTTTTGGCGCGATGGTGGTGACTTCGATGGTCAGATCATCGACGGCCTTGAGGCCGAGGGTGGAGACGTCGGCAGTGCCTTCGGTGACCTCTTTCCAGCCCTTGATGCCGCCGGCAAAATCCCAATACCAGGCAAAGTCGTAGCCGGTCGTGGCGGCGCGCTGCAGGGCGAAGATGTAGTCATCGGCCGTGAGCGGTTCGCCATCGGACCAGACCAGGCCAGGGCGCAGCTTGAAGGTCCAGGTGAGGCCATCCTCGGACTGGCTCCAGCTTTCGGCCGCCATTGGCGTCAGCTCGAATTCCTTGTCGAAGGTGGCAATCGGCACCTGCAGCAATTCGGCGAAGGTGGCGCGGTCATAGACCGTCTTCATGTAGTCCATATAGGTGCCGGTGGTGGACTGCCCCGGCGCGACGACGGTGGTCTGGGCCAAAACCGGTGCCGTCAAAGCCGTGGCGACGGCCAGCACTCCGGCGAATTTCAGCATTGAATTCATCATGCTCCCTCCTTGTTGCAGATGCTCTTCTGGACGTTTCCGTAAGCCGCTCCTTGCCGGAGCTGGTCATTTTGCGCCTGGCGCCGCTATCCGCGACGGCCCGGTTTCCTCCCGAAACCAGTCCAATGCCATATGTCTGACAAATCCAATTTTGCTTGGCAAGCCAGCTTGTGCGAGGGGCGTTCACTTTGTTGGCGGCGGAGGGGGCGGCACCACCCGGCTGGTGAGGGCGTGGCTGCCACGGATGTGGGCGGTGTCGCCCCCTCCCCCTTGAGGGGAGGGTTGGGGAGGGGGTGGTTTGGTGGGGCACTGATGGACCCCCACCCCTGGCCCCTCCCCTCAAGGGGGAGGGGAGGGCAAGAGCCGATGATTTCCTGTGCCGGAAACGTTCTATCCCCTTCCCATCAGGCTGCGGGCGGCGGTTTCGATGGCGGCGGCGTCGATGCCGAAATGGGCGTAGAGGTCGTTGACGGTGCCGGTCTGGCCGAAATGCTCCACGCCGAGCGTGATGGTGCGGTGGCCGAGGACGCTACCGAGCCAGCCCAACGTCGCCGGATGGGCGTCGATGGCGGTGATCAGGCCGGCATGGCGCGGCACGTCGGCGAGCAGGGTTTCGATGTGGCAGGTGGAAGTGCGGTCGCCATGCAGGCGCGCTCGTTGCGCGCCGTGCCAGCCGGCATTGAGCCGGTCGGCCGAGGTGACGGCGAGCACGGCGACATTGCGCCGGTCGCCGCCGATGGCTGCCGCTGCGGCGATGGCTTCGCTGGCGAGCACACCCTGATAGGCGATAACCACTTCGCACTCCGGCGTTGGGGCTTTGAGCCAATAGGCGCCGCGAATGATGGCGTCGGACAGGGACTGGTCGACGCTGCGGGGTGGTTGTTCGATGGCGCGGGTGGAGAGGCGCAGATAGACCGAGCCGCCGGTGACGTCGCGCGGCCAATCGGCCAGATCGGGGCGGGCATCGCCGGAGCGCTGCATATAGTCAAACGCCCAATCCATGATGATCGACAGCTCGTCGGCAAAGGCCGGCTCGAAGCTGGCGAGGCCATCCTGCGACATGCCGATCAGCGGGCTGGCGATGGACTGGTGCGCCCCGCCTTCGCCGGCCAGCGACACGCCGGAGGGGGTGGCGACCAGCAGGAAGCGGGCGTCCTGGTAGCAGGCATAGTTCAGCGCATCGAGGCCGCGCGAAATGAACGGGTCGTAGAGCGTGCCGATGGGCAGCAGGCGCTCGCCGAATAGCGAATGGCTGAGGCCGGCCGCGCCGAGCGCGAGGAAAAGGTTCATTTCAGCGATGCCCAGCTCCAGATGTTGCCCCTCTGGAGTAAAGCGCCATTTCTGGGCACTGGGGATAGCTTCTTTCTGGAAGGTGTCGGCCATCTCGTGGCTGGCGAACAGATTGCGCCGATTGACCCAGGTGCCCAGATTTGTGGACACCGTGACGTCGGGCGAGGTGGTGATGATGCGGCGGGCCAGATCGCTATCGGTTTTGGCGATGGCGTCGAGGATTTTGCCGAAGGCGGTCTGGGTGGAGGTGGCGCCGGTGCCGACGAATTGCGGGCCGATGGTGGCGACGGCGGGCGAGGTGTGGCGACGGGATGCACTGGTGTTGAACGGCACCTGGGCGAGGAAGCGCTCGATGGCGGCCGGATGCTCCAGCCCTTCGAGCTTGTCCCATTCATGGCCCTCGCGGACATTCATCGCCTGGCGCAAAGTATCTATCTGCGCGCCGGTCATCTGGCCGGCGTGATTATCCTTGTGGCCGGCCAGCGGCGTAGACCAGCCCTTGACGGTGTAGGCGATGAACACCGTCGGCTGTTCGGTGCCGGCGGCCTCGAATTGTTCGAGCAGGCTCTGCGTGCAATGGCCGCCGAGATTGGCCATCAGTTCGGCCAGTTGGGCATCGCTGCGGCGGGCGAGCAAAGCGCTGACCTTGCCCTGATCGCCGATTTCGTCATTGAGGCGCTCGCGCCAGGCGGCGCCGCCGCGGAACATCAGCGCCGAATAGATGGCGTTGGGGGCGGCGTCGATCCAGGCCTTGAGCTTGTCGCCGCCCGGTTCGGCGAAGGCGGCGCGTTGCAATGCGCCATATTTCAGGGTGACGACCTTCCAGTCGAAGGCGCGGAAAATGGCTTCTATACGGTCGTAAAGGCCCTCGCGGACCACGCCGTCGAGGCTCTGGCGGTTGTAGTCGATGATCCACCAGGTGTTGCGCAGGCCGTGTTTCCAGCCCTCGAGCAGGCATTCGTAGACGTTGCCCTCGTCCAGCTCGGCATCGCCGACCAGCGCGATCATGCGGCCTTCGGGGCGACTGGTATCGGCCCAGGATTTGGCGCTGACATAGTCCTGGATCAGGCTGGCGAAGGCGGTGAAGGCGACGCCGAGGCCGACCGAGCCGGTGGAAATGTCGACGTCGTCAGTATCCTTGGTGCGGCTGGGATAGGATTGCGCGCCGCCAAAGGCGCGGAAATTCTCGATCTTGTCCAAGCTCTGTTTGCCGAACAGGTACTGGATGGCGTGGAATACCGGGGCGGCGTGGGGCTTGACCGCCACCCGATCCTCGGGCCGCAGCACGCCGAAATACAGCGCTGCCATGATCGCCGCCATCGAGGCGGAACTGGCCTGATGGCCGCCGACTTTCACCCCGTCGACATTGGGGCGAATGTGATTGGCGTGGTGGATCATCCAGTTGGAGAGCCACAGAATCTTGCGCGTCAGCGCCTCAATGCTGGCGACCCGCGTGTCCGTCGCTCCGCCAATGCCGCCGCTATCCATGAGGCCTCCCCGCAATTTTGACGATTTTGCGCCTTGCGGGGAAGTCTTTCTCGTCTATTTTGACCCGTACGGCGCAGGATGGCGCAGGATTTAGGAAGATTTGAGCAGGAAAATGGTGAAAACCGCCGAAATCGCGCTGACCGCCATCGATCGCAAAATCCTGCGGGCGCTGCAGGAGGATGGGCGGATGACCATCCAGGCGATTGCCGACCGGGTGGGCCTATCGGCGTCGCCCTGCCTGCGCAGAATACGCCAGATGGAGAGTGCGGGGATTATTGCCGCCTATAGCGCGACGGTGGACCAGACGGCGGTGGGGCTGCCGGTTTCGGTGTTCATTTCGATCAAGCTGGAGCGGCAGCGGAGCCATGAGCTGGATGCGTTCGGCGCGGCGATCAGCCGGTGGCCCGAGGTGATGGAATGCTATCTGATGACCGGACAATTCGACTTTCTGCTGCGGGTGGTCTGCGCCGATCTGGGGGCCTATGAGCAGTTTTTGCGGGAAAAGCTGACCCAGGTGGAGGGCGTCGCTTCCATTGAGAGCAGCTTTTCGCTGGGGCAGGTGAAATATTCGCGGGTGCTGCCGCTCTAGCCTACCAGCGGTGCTGGAAGCCGAATTCGGGGCCGAAAATCGGACCCTCGAAACGGGGCGGGGTGACCGGAATTTTGGCGGCCCAGCCGACCAGATAGGAGGCGCGCACCCAGCCGGTGTCGGTGACGAAGCACCATTGTTCATTGCGGGTGCAATAATCCAGCGTCACCTCACTGCCGTCGGCAAGGTTGCCGATGGTGGGATAATGGCTGCCGGGACCGGTGCGCACCGCGATATTGCCGCCGCTGACCCGTGCCGTCGGCGCCGCCAATGCGGGCGCGGCCAGAGCGACGCTGAGGAGCAGCGCGGCGATGGCGGCAAGGCTGGCCTGGGCCGGGCGGGAAAATGGGCGCATGGGAGCCTCCGGGGACGGTTTGGACACTGAGACTGGCAATGCCTCAGCGCTGTGGCGGTTGCAAGGCACGCCGAAATGCCGCCCGACGCAAGCGCCGGCGGGGACACGGTAACGGGCGGCCTTTGACTCCACCGAATAGTACAAAGCGAGCCAAGGGCCGCCCGTCACGAGCCGGATTTTAGGCTGGGGCCGGTTCAGGCGCGACCATTCTTGCAGGTGCGGCTGCCGGGCCGGGAGCACAGCCCTCCTGGCCTTCAATGCTGCAAATGTCGCCGAGGCGAGATTTGTCCGGCTGTGCCGGATCCAGCGACGAAATCCCCTACCCAGGCGGGCGCCCCCTCCTGCCGGTCTTCCCACCCGACCCTGCGTAGGGGCCGCGTGAACTGGCGGGAATGGGAGCATGATGGCATGCGGGTCATGGGGCGGGGATAAGATTTTTTGTTTTTCGCGCTGTACGCCTTCGTCATTGCCGGGCTTGTCCCGGCAATCCATCTTCCCAGGGCGCAGTGTGGACCACCCGGATAAACCGGGTGGTGACGGTGGGGAGGGCTCAGCGATGCGGCGAGGGCAGGCCGTCCGGGCCGAGCCGGCGGGCATTCGTGCCGGCACTGGTGTCAGCACTGGTGTTGGGCTTGGTGAGGTGGAGATAGCGCCCCTCGAAGGTGACGGCGGCGCCGCTGAGCCGCGTAACCAGAATGGCAAAATCGGCGGCGGTGAATTTGACCTGCGGATCGAGGGCGACAAAGCGCGGCAAAGCGGGCTCCCGGCAAAACAGCCGATTGGCGGCATCGATGGCGGCATTGAGCGTTTGCACGCTGGCCTCGCTGATCACGCCGGAGGGCTTGTTGATGCGCAGCACATAATTCAGCGCGGCGAGGTCGACCGAGAGGCGGTTATAGGCGGTGATGGATTTGCCGCTGAGGCTGCGGGGGCGTTTGGACATGGTGGGCTCCGGTGAACGGGATAACCGGAGAGTGTAGCGCGGCTGGCGGGCGCGGGGAGAAGTTGGGGTCTGGTCCGCTGGTTCGGTGCGTGTGACCCACCCCCACCCTTGATCCCTCCCCACAAGGGGGAGGGAGACGATGAACACCGGCATCACAACCTGCGCCTCCCTCCCCTTGATGGGGAGGGATTGAGGGTGGGGTGGGGCCAAGCACACCGGCGCGACAGCCCACCCCCCTCGGGCGAGGCCGTTGGATGGACAGACCGCGCGTGAGACGCGATGGTGTGTCGGGGGACGAGGATGCGAAAACTATTCTGGGTGCTGGCCGGACTTATGGCCTTGGGGGCGCTGGGCAATATTATCGGTGGCACGGACACGCCGGTCATTGCCTCGACCAATCCTGCCGCCGTGCAGGCAGCGATCCCGACCGCACCGGCTTTCGAAGCGACCATGTTCGTGTCGGCCAGCAGCCTCAATCTGCGCGAGGCCCCGACCAGCGGCGCGCGTGTGCTCACGACTTTGCCGCGCAATACGCCGGTGCGGACCGGTGAGCGGCGCGGTGGTTGGGTGCAGGTCTCGGTCAATGGCCGGGTCGGCTGGGTCAGCGATGACTATCTCGGCGCCACACCTATCGCGCCAGCGCTGTCTGTGCCGGTGCAAAGCCAGCCGAGACAGCGCGTGGTGCAGCAGCCGCAGAATGCCGCGTCCTGCCCGTCGCGGCGCTATTGCACCGAGATTAGCTCCTGTCAGGAAGCACGGTTCTATCTGGCCAATTGCAGCTGGGGGAGCAAGCTGGATGGCGACGGGGATGGCGTGCCGTGTGAGAAGCTTTGTCGGTAGGGGGCGATCCTCGGTGGACCGGGCTGGCAGGATACTGCCCACCCACCGCGTCACCCCGGCGGAAGCCGGGGCCCATCCTGAGTTCGTTTAATGCGGCCCCATCTCAGGATGGGTCCCGGCTCAAGGCCGGGATGACACCGAGTTTGTGTGGGCTGTTCGGCTTAATCTGGCGAGAGCAAATTGTGCGGCGGGATAAGGGCGGACCCGCAACAAACTCGACCTCTCTCAAGTGCGACCAAAAAACAGCAACGAGACAAAATTCATGCTTGTTCAGCAGGCAAGGAGCAGAATTCGCATCGCCGTTGTCTTTAACAACGATTGCAATTATGAAGATGCGGTCAATCGGGGGGCATGAATTGGCGACTTATCTTGCAGAAAATTCTATTCGGACGGCGGTAAGCCATCTTTGTCGCTTCGGTGATACCGACATTTTTCCTCATCTAATTGAACTCGTCTACCTGGCGGAAAAGGTGGATGAGATCGTAGATCAGCTTAAGTCGTACGATGTTTCCAATTTCCAGCCGTCTCATTCTGTCGAAGCATTAGCACCAAAATCCCGCTACGGTTTCAGAATTGCGAACCAGCTAATTATGCTTGATGCTCTGCTCCTAATGGCAGGAACTGTAGACATCGCGCCTGATTTGGAGAATTTTAAGGCGCCAAATGAAGTGTTTGGGCCGTTTTCATACAGATTTGAGAATAAAGGTTCCGGGTCTGTATTGAAGGATGGCCGGACATATCGAGATTGGATTGAGTTTCAGCGAGAAATAGCTAAGGATGAGACTATTGAATTTGTCGTTTTTACCGACATTGCCGATTTTTATCAGAGAATTTATTTTCATAGAATAGAGAATGTTCTTCGCGCTGCCTCAGCAAATAAAGGCGTTGCTTACTTGATAGAGAAGATTATCAAGAAGATACGTGCGAAGCAGTCTTATGGAATACCTGTGGGTGGAACAGCGTCACGGTTTATTGCCGAAGCTGTGCTGTCGGATTTTGATCATGCTTTAGAAGCTGAAGAGTGCGAATTCACTCGTTTTGTTGACGATATCCGAATTTATGTACGTCAAGGGGAGAGCGCGTATCGTTCTTTGGCATTTGCGGCTGAGGTTCTTCTGTCAGAGGGGCTCACCCTGAATGCTCAGAAGACGCGGGTTGTTACCCGTGAGCAGTATGTGGACTTTCTTGATGATGAGGGACTGGACGCATTCGATGAGGCGCAGCGCGCCGCATTAGAATCGCTCTCCAATTCACTCTACTTTGATGAAGCTGAGGAGCCTGATGAGGAAGAACTGGCTTCTGCAAGCGCTGAACCTAGTCGAACTACTCTCCGACCTACTAAGTGCAGAATTTTGGGACTTTGGAAAAATTCGTTCTATACTCAGGGCGCTCCGAATTACCCAGAATGCGGAATGCGTACAGTTTATCGGTGATAACCTGGAGTTGTTGCTTCCGTTTATCAAGGATGTGGTTCTGTTACTTGATAATCTTTCAAAGTCTGGAGCGCTTCCAAATGGATTTGATATCACACCGTCAGTTGTGGGCCATCTTAAGGCTGGCGCCGGGCGAAGCGTCCCGGTGATTAGAGCGTGGCTCCTAGAGCTATTTGTTCGACGGGTGACACCAATAACGGCAAAGACACTCGGAGAAATTGAGCGAGTCTCTGAACTCGACGGCCGGCAGATCATACTAATTAATGCGACAATCGCTAACGTGGCCTATTTTCGTAAAAATAAGACCCGTTTCGATCAGTTTAGTGTTTTTGAACAGTACGCGCTGATAGTCGGTGCGACCTGTTTGCCTAAGGATGAGTACGAAACCTGGGTCGATGCAGTAAGGGGCGGGATGGGCCAGCCTCTCGATAAATCTTTTTGTGACTGGGCTAAGTCAAAACAAGGGAATTTTGGCTCGATAGTTACAGATCTTGCTAACCTAGCTCAAGCGAGCGACGGCCAGTCCTAGGCCCTTCTGGGTCGTGCCCCAAGGGCTCGGCCTACCTCACCTCCCCGCTCAACGTATCCAACTCCATCTCCCGCAGCCGCTTGACCTCGTCGCGCAGTCTGGCCGCCTTCTCGAATTCCAGATTGGTCGCGGCTTCGCGCATTTGGGTTTCGATGTCTTTGATGACGGCGGCGAGGTTGGCGCCGACCTGGACTTGTTCCTTGCCGTCGCGGCCCTTGCCGATGGAGACGGTGACGTGGTCGCGTTCGTAGACCGAGTCCACGATGTCGTGGATGTTGCTGCGCACCGATTGCGGGGTGATGCCGTGTTCGAGATTGTAGGCGGTCTGCTTGTCGCGGCGGCGGCTGGTTTCGGCCAAAGCGCGTTCCATCGAGCCGGTGATGCGGTCGGCATAGAGCACCACCTTGCCGTCGACGTTACGGGCGGCGCGGCCGATGGTCTGGATCAGTGAGGTTTCGCTGCGCAAAAAACCTTCCTTGTCGGCGTCGAGAATGGCGACGAGGCCGCATTCGGGAATGTCGAGGCCTTCGCGCAGCAGGTTGATGCCCACCAGCACGTCAAAACCGCCGAGGCGGAGGTCGCGGATGATCTCGATGCGCTCGATGGTGTCGACATCGGAGTGCATGTAGCGCACGCGAATGCCCTGCTCATGCAGATATTCGGTCAGATCCTCGGCCATCTTCTTGGTGAGGACGGTGAGCAGGGTGCGGTAGCCCTTCTTGTTGGTCTGGCGGATTTCATCGACCACATCGTCGACCTGCGCCTTGGCCGGGCGGATTTCCACCGGGGGATCGATCAGCCCGGTGGGGCGGATGACCTGTTCGGCAAACACGCCGCCGGTCTGGTCCATCTCCCAACTGCCAGGGGTGGCCGAGACATAGACCGATTGCGGCCGCATGGCGTTCCATTCCTCGAAGCGCAGCGGGCGATTATCCATGCAGGAGGGCAGGCGGAAGCCATATTCGGCCAGGGTCGCCTTGCGGCGGAGGTCGCCTCTGTACATGGCGCCGAGCTGGCCGATGGTGACGTGGCTTTCGTCGACAAACACCAGCGCGTTATCGGGCAGATATTCGAACAGCGTCGGGGGCGGCTCGCCCGGCTTGCGGCCGGAGAAGTAGCGCGAGTAATTCTCGATGCCGGCGCAGGAGCCGGTGGCTTCCATCATTTCCAGATCGAACAGCGAACGCTGTTCGAGGCGCTGGGCTTCGAGGAAGCGGCCGGCGGCGTTCAGCTCGGCGAGTCGGGCATGCAGCTCGGTGCGGATGGCCTTGATGGCCTGGTTCATCGTGGTGCGCGGCGTCACGTGGTGGGAATTGGCGAAGACGCGAATGAAGGTGAGATCGGCGGATTTTTTGCCGGTCAGCGGATCGAACTCGGTGATGGATTCGATCTCGTTGCCGAACAGCGACACGCGCCAGGCGGCGGCTTCATAGTGGGCGGGGAAGATTTCCACCGTGTCGCCGCGCACGCGAAAGGTGCCACGGACGAAGCCGGTGTCGCCGCGCTTATATTGCAGGGCCACCAGCTTGGCGAGCAGCTCGCGCTGGTCGATCTTCTGGCCCTTTTGCACGTCGATGGTCATGGCGGTGTAATCTTCCACCGAGCCAATGCCGTAAATGCAGGAGACCGAGGCGACGATGATTACGTCGTCGCGTTCGAGAATGGCGCGCGTGGCCGAGTGGCGCATGCGGTCGATCTGCTCGTTGATGGTGGATTCTTTTTCGATGTAGGTGTCGGTGCGCGGGACGTAGGCCTCGGGCTGGTAATAGTCGTAATAGGAGACGAAATATTCCACGGCGTTGTCGGGGAAGAAGCTTTTGAACTCGCCGTAAAGCTGGGCGGCGAGGGTTTTGTTGGGAGCGAGGATCAGCGCCGGACGGTTGGTGCGGGCGATGACCTGGGCGGCGGTGAAGGTCTTGCCCGAGCCGGTGACGCCGAGCAGCACCTGGTCGGATTCGCCATTGTTGATGCCTTCGACCAGCTCGGCGATGGCGGTGGGCTGATCGCCGGCGGGCTCATAGGGCGTGACCATGCGGAACGGCTTGCCGGCGTCGCGCTTGAGGTTGGACTGCGCCTTGTGCGGCACCCAGGGGGAGGAGCCCTCCACCTCCTTGCGGCCATGCAGGATGATCTGCTCGAGGGCCTTGACCGTGGCGGTGATGCCGACGGTCTGGGCGTTTTCCAGGCTCTCGCCCTTGCGGGCCTTGTTCTTCTTGATGCTGTCATCCAGCGCCGAGCGGATTTTGGACAAAGCTTCGGGATCGGCGGCAGCGGCGCGGGAAATGTCGCGGGCCGACATGGCGGCGGGCGAGGGCATATGGCCGAAGCCGGCTTGTGGGGTTTCACCCATGCCGTCGAAATCGACGCGGTCGACCGAGTTGATCTTGGTCTTGCTGGATTTGGCGGCCATGCCGGTGGCGGTGTCGTTGGAGGATTTGGTGGTGCGGCGCTTTTCCAGCGCGGTCTTCTTCTTGGCGGCCTGCTGCTCGGCCTTGAGCGCAGCGGCTTCGGCCTCGGCGGCGTCGGACGCGACTTTCTGGTCGGCACGGTCGAGGGCGCGCTTGTTGCGCATGCGCTCGGCATAAAGCGGCTTGCTGGCCGCGATATCCTCGGCCTTCTCGATCTCGCCGAGGAAATCGTCGATGGAAAACTCGGCTTTGCCGGGGCGTGCGGACTTGTCGGCCATGAAGACACCATGCGCTGGGGAGGCGACTCAGATGGGGGCTGAGGCGCGTTTATGCAATGTTGCCGCCAGCATAGGGGCTATCGAACGGAGAGGGAACAGCCGCTGCTGACAAGGGGTGTCAGGAGGCCGCTGGTTTACCGCCGGGCTTGGTGGCGAACCAGATGGTGTGGCGGGCGCCGCGGCCGGATTTGCTGGCGCGGACGCTGAGCTCTTCGACGGCGAGATTGGCGCGCTTGAGGCGGCGGGTGAATTGGGCGTCAGGAGCGGAGGACCAGACGGCGAGATGGCCGCCGGGGGTGAGCGCGACCTTGGCGGCGGCGAGGCCGGTGGCGTTGTAAAGCCAGTCATTGGCGGGGCGCGACAGGCCATCGGGGCCGTTATCGACATCGAGCAGGATGGCGTCGAAGGGTTTGCCGCCGCTGATGGCGGTGGCGACGTCGCCGACGTGAATGGTGACGCGGGGATCGTCGAGGCTGGCGCCATGGATAATGCTCAGGGGCCCGCGAGCCCAGGCGACGACGGCGGGGACCAGTTCGGCGATGACGATTTCGGCGTCGGGGCCGAAGCTGTCGAGGGCGGCGCGCAGGGTGAAGCCCATGCCGAGGCCGCCGATCAGGATGCGCGGTTTGGCGCGGGTGCCGATGCGGGCGACGGAGAGGGTGGCGAGCTGTTCTTCGGAGCCGCTGAGGCGGCTGTTCATCAGCTCGATGACGCCGGACATGATGGAAAACTCGGTGCCGCGTTGCATCAGCTTGAGCGCGCCGCCGCCGGGCATGATGGTTTCATCGAGTTTAACCCATGGCAGCATGCCGGACTCCTGTGTTGACGGGCTGTGTAGTCCGGTTTGGCGGCGGAGTCATGGGTGGGCTTGTCGCGGGGGCTCGGTGTGCGTGGCCCCACCCCACCCTCGGTCCCTCCCCATCGAAGGGGAGGGAGGCGCTGGGGGCAACGCACCGGTTGATCCGGCTCGATCTCAGGATGGGTCCCGGCTCGAGGCCGGGATGACATCGGGGTGGGGCGGCTTTGTGCCTTAGGCGAGTAGCGTCGCCGGGACGGTGCCGCCATTGGCGGCGAGTTTGGCGAGGACCTGCTTGTGCAGCCAGATATTCATGGTGGCGGAGTCGGATTTGTCGCCGGTGTAGCCGAGTTCGTCGGCCAGGGTCTTGCGGGCGGTGAGCGAGCTGTCGAGGTCGAGGGCTTTCATCAGGTCGACGATGGAGGTCTTCCAGTTGAGCTTCTGGCCCGATTTGGCGACGGCAGCGTCGAGCACGGCGGCGACATCCACCTTGGCGGCGGGGGCGGCAGCAGCGGCGGCGGCGTTGGCGGCGATGGAGTCGGCAATCACCTTGTTGGCGGCGGCCATGCCGGCGTCGAGCGCGGCCTGCTGCTTGTCGGCGACCGAAGTGGTCGGAGCCGGGGTCGGGGTGCTGGTGGTCGAGGCGGTGACCGGAGCGCCGAAAATCTTGCCTTTGATATCGTCGAAGAAACCCATGAAATGACCCTTTGCAAAAGTAATCATTCTAGAGACGGCAGCTTGGCGGCGAGATCAAGGCAGAACGGGCTGCCATCGTCACCATCCGGTTTATCCGGGTGGGCCATGCGGTGTGCAGGGACGATGGATTGCCGGGAGGGGAGACGCGCCGCCCCGCGGGGCGGCGCGGTGGGTTTAGTGGCGGGCCGGGGTCCAGACGATCCAGGCGAAGAGCAGCACGCCGATGAAGGTGACGATCGAGAAGACGGACAGCACGGGCACGATGGCGGTGTTGCCCTGCAGCAGCATGTAGAGCGAGGCGGTCATCACTACGACGCCGAGCGTGTAGATCGCATATTGCAGCATGGGCAGGCGACCGACGGCCTTGGCCGGGTTCAGGGCGTAATAGCCGCCGAACAGGGCGCTGGTGACCCAGCCGAGCAGGTTGATATGGGCGTGGGCGCTGGCCACGCCGTGATTGCCGCTGATCGACATATGCAGGCCGACGGCGATGCCGACGAGCAGGAACAGAATGGCCGTGCGAAAGAAGTATTCGGAGATGCGTGGCATGATGGTTTCCCCCTGAGACGCTGGCGTCGCAGTCCCCTCATGGACTCAGTCCAGCGGAGGCACGATAGACTGTTGGTTGGGGAAAGCTATTGCTGTTGGGGGACGCGGTGGGCCGTGCAACGCGGGCCGCTGCGTCGGTGTATTTGGCCCCACCCCACCCTCGTTCCCTCCCCATCGAGGGGAGAGTGTTATTTTAGACTGCCGCTCCGAAACGCTGCGTTGGCGGCAATGACACTATCGGCTCTTGCCCTCCCTCCCCCTTGAGGGGAGGGCCGGGGAGGGGGTGGCATTGTGGGCAACTGCACGACCCCCACCCTCAATCCCTCCCCTCAAGGGGGAGGGAGGCGAAGGAACCGATATGCCGGAGCCGAGTCCAAAGGAACCCTCCTTCAAGGGGGAGGGGACCGCATGGTGTTTGGGGCAGCTGTCAGTAAACCCGGATCGAGGAGAGGGCGCGGCGGAGGTAGCGGTCGAGGGTGGGCTGGGAGGCGGTGATGCGCTCGCAATAGCTCTGGAAGAAGCGATCGCGGCAGGCAGCGGCGGAGACCGGGCCATCGATTTTGACCGAGGCGAAGCTGTTATCCAGGCCGAGTAGCGCGAGGTCGTCAATGACGCGGCCGGAGGGGACGCAGAGGGCTGCGCCGGTGTAGTTGGCGCCCTGATAAAAGCAGACGCTGCCGCTGCCGCCGGCATAAGGCGGGCGAGGCGTGCCGGGGGGCTGGCCGAAAGCGACGCCGTGCTTGGGCGTCCAACCGCGACCGCCAGCGCCATCGACGAGGCACCATAGTTTTTGGCAGCGCATCGCCTTGATGGCGACCAGAGCGGGCAATTGGCCGGTGATGGCATATTGGGCGCCGGGGCCGTTGTAGAGCACCAGCGGCTGGCGGCTCCAGGCATGGGTGCCGGCGACCTCCGGGGCGGCGAAGGCCGGGGCCTGGCTGAGCAGGAGAAGGGTGAGGAGGCTGGCAAGAGCGGTCAGGAAACGACGCATGGCGGTATGATCCCCGGCGTTGATCGACGACAGCAGCCTAGCGCGGCGGGAGCCGGGCTCCAAGGCGCAAAAAAAGGGCGCAGCCGAAGCTGCGCCCGTATCAGATGAGGTTAGCGGAGGCGGATCGAGACGATGTAGTCGTCAAAGTCGCCCAGCGAGGAGGCGCTGGTGGTGTAGGTGCGGCAGCTGCGGAAATTGCTGTCCGAGCACACCTGGACCTGCAGGCCATCGCGATTTTCGATCGAGGAAATGCGGTCGGCCCAATCGCCCAGATTGCGCACGCTATCACCTTCATTCATGCAGAAGCTGTCGCCACGGAAGCGCGAACGATCATAGAAACAGACTTCCGAGAAACGCGGGGGCTGCGGGCGAACCACCGGGGGACGCGACGGTGTGGGGCGCGTGTAGGGCGGCTGCGACGGCGTCGGGCCAACGCCGAAATTGAAGCTGGGGCCGTCAGGGCCGACCTGGAAGCCGAAGGACAGGCCGGGCTGGCTCGGATTGACCGGGCGACCGCCGCCGGCATTGAGATAGCTGGCCGAGACCCAGCCATCGGGGCCGGGCTTGGCGATAAAGCACCAAGAGCCCTGGCACTGCTGCACATCGACCGTGGTGCCGCGCTGCACGGTGTCGACCACGGCATAATTGGTGCCCGGACCGGAGCGCACATTGACGTTGCTGGTGATGGTGCCCGGTGCGGCATAGGCAGCCGGCAGGAACACCACCGCAGCGGTGGCGGCCACGGCAACGCCGGTAGCGATATTGAGCAACATCTTGCGGGTTTGGCGATTCATGGTCTGCTCCTCAGGACTCTGCCGACCGGTCCCGGGGATCGGGACGACGCTGGCGGCCGGTGACGCTTACTGTTTAGTCAAGTAACGGGGGCAGGAAGAAAAGAGTTCCGACCCCCGCAACCGGATCTGTCGATATGGTCAATAGCGGCGGCTGGCTGAACGCTGGCTGAACGGATTGGCAGACCCCGTTCAGCATGGAGTCAGGGCTCAATCCGACGCTTTTTGCCGTCTTCGCCCAGCGCCACATAGATGAAGCGGCCGTCGGTGACCTTGACGCGATCGTCAACGTGGTTGCGGCGGGCCCAGGCTTCGATGGCTACGGTGATCGACGTGGTGCCGACGCGCTCAATGGTGGTGTAGACGCACAGCACGTCGCCCACCTTGATCGGGGAGATGAAGGTCATGGCCTCAACGGCCACGGTGACGGTGCGGCTCTGAGCCCGTTCATGGGCGGCGATGCCGCCGGCAATATCCATCTGGCTCATCACCCAGCCGCCGAAAATGTCGCCGGATGGATTGGTGTCCGCCGGCATGGCCAGCGTGCGGATGGTCAGGACGCCAATGGGCTCGCTGGGGCTAGGCTGCACGATCACGGTCCTTTCACCGGCCAGCGGCCGACAGCTTCTTCCCAATGCTTGCGGCAGAGCGAGATATAGACCGATTTCTCAATCGAAACCTGCTCGCCATCGGTCAGCACGCGGCCATCGACATTCTGGCGAACCACCATGGTGGCCTTGGCGCCGCACTCACAGATGGTGCGAATTTCCCGCAACTCATCCGCGATGGCAAGCAGTTGTTGGGAGCCGGGAAACAGTTTGCCCTGGAAGTCGGTGCGCAGGCCGAAACACATCACCGGAATCTTCAGCCGGTCGCTGACCCGGGCCAATTGCCAGACCTGATCCGGGGTGAGGAACTGCGCCTCATCGACAAACACGCAATCGACCTTGCCGCTCTCCTGCTCTTCGCGGATGGCGTGGAACAGATCGTCATCGGCGGAATAGAGGGCCGCCGGCTCGGCAATGCCGATGCGCGAGGCAATCAGGCCGATGCCGTTTTCGACATAAAGCGCCGAGGTATAGAGCAGCGGCCGCATGCCGCGCTCGCGGTAATTATAGGCGGCCTGCAGCAGCAAGGTCGACTTGCCGGCATTCATCGCCGCGTAGGAAAAATAGAGCTTGGCCATGCCTGTTTGTGCCGGACCTGTGGAGTACGCGCGAGGGCTAAGAGCGGTGCTCCACAAAAAAAATGGCCGCCCGGGGGTGGGCGGCCAGAAATGCCGATGGCGTCGGCAGGAGCGGCGGGGTTGGCGGCCGCAGGCTCCCAGGGTCGGGCCGCCTGGGGAAGGGGCCGGGACCAAGGGGAGGCTAGCGGCGCTGTGTGACGACGGCATGACGGCGTGAGGCCCGCCGTTCAGTTGGCGTTCAGCTTGGCTGATGCCATTGTGGGGCCGAATTTGTATGGAGTTTTGACGATGCGGAAAGCGGTTTTTGCAGTTGGGGCGCTGGCCCTGCTGGCGCAGCCGGTGCTGGCGGCGTCGCCGGCCGGTATCTGGGAAATCGAGATGCGGGATTCGCGCTACAGCGTCGAATTATGCGGCGATGGCACCCAACTCTGCGGCACGCTGATCTGGCTCGGCAATGGCGCCGACAACAAGGAAAACCTGCCCTATCTCAACACGCTGATGATCGATCACGCCAAGCCGGTGGCGCCGAATTTGTGGAAGGGCGATCTGCATATTTATGGGCAGACCGCCAGCGGGACCATCACCCAGGTCAGCGATGACCAGATCACGCTGCAGGGCTGCGTGCTGCTGGTGATCTGCAAGACGTATCAGATGTATCGGTATGGGCAGTAGGGGGGGGCTTCGCCCCGGTCCGTCACCCTCGGGCTTGACCCGAGGGCTCTATACTTGCTGCGCTTAGCGTAAGTGCAACGCCCTCGGGTCAAGCCCGAGGGTGACGAGCGGTGGGTTGGGACGCAGGCCCCTAATTCGTTGTTCGGGCCATATGGGCCTGGCGGCGGGACCAGAGGGGGGGCAGGGCTTCGACGGCGAGGATGGCGGCGAAGATCAGCGCGGCGCCGGCATAGCCGATCGGGGGCAGGCGCTCGCCCAGCAGCAGCGCGCCACCGATGGCGGCGAACAGGCTTTCGGCGGAGAGAATGAGCGCCGCATTGGCGGGCGGCACATATTGCTGGCCGATGGCCTGGAAGGTGAAGGCGACAGCGGTGGACAGAATGCCGGCATAGGCGATTTCCAGCCAGCCGGCGCTGATGCCGGCCATGGTCGGGGTTTCGAGGACGAAGGCCAGCGACGATGCGGCCACGCCGGCGATGAGGAAGCTGACGGCCGAAACGAAAATCGGCAGGCCGGTGGCGCGGGCGACATGGCCGAGCAGGATGACATGCAGCGCCCAGAATACTGCGCCGATGACGATGAGGCCGTCGCCGCCATTGAAGCTGTCGAGGCCGCCGCCATTGAGGAAATAGGTGCCGATCAGCGCCAGCGGGACGCAGACGAAAATGATCGGATGGGCCCGGTTGCGGAACAGCACATAGCCCAGCACCGGGACGAAGAAGACATAGAGCCCGGTGAGGAAACCGGCATTGGTGGCGGTGGTGGTGGCCAGCCCGGCCTGCTGCAGCCAGGAGCCGGCGAAGAACACCGCGCTCATGGCGAGAATGAAGCCCCAATGGGCGCGGGTGAGCGGTTCGACACGGCGACGGCGTTCGCGTAGGGCGAGCGGCAGCACCAGAAGGCCGCCCAGCAGGTAACGCACCCCGGCAAAGGTCAGCGGCTCCATGCTGTCCATGGCGGATTTTTGCGCGATGAAGGCAAAGCCCCACAGCATGGTGCAGATCAGAAGCAGCAGGGCGGCGACGGGGCGGGACATTGGATTTGGCTTTTTGGTTGGGGTGGAGTGTGCAGTCGACACCCTCCCCTTGCGGAGAGGGATCAAGGGTGGGGGTAATCACGCGCATCGAGCTTGCGGAGAGATACCCCCTCCCGGCTCGATCACGGACTTAGCAAACGCTAAGTCCTATCTCGCTGTCCCTCCCCGCAGGGGGGAGGGTTGTCGACTGTTGGATTTCGCCTACTTCAGCTCGGCATCCAGTGCGGCGATGAGCTGCTGGATTTCCTCTGGCGAGGTGTAGTGCGTGAAGGAGAGGCGCAGGACGCCGTGGGTGGGGTCGATGCCGACGGCTTCGAGCAGGCGGTAGGCGTAAAAGTGGCCGCCGCCGGCCATGATGCCGTGTTTGGCGAGGCTGGTGGCGACGGCGGCGCCGGGTTCGGAAAGGCCAAGCGCGATGGTGGGGGCGCGGGTGGCCGGGTCGGCGGGGCCGATCAGGCGGACGGTGTTCTTGCCGCGCAGATAATCCAGCAGCGGGGCGGCGAGGGCGATTTCCTGGGCGCGCATGGCGGCGTGGGCGCGGCGATAGGGATTTTCGCCTTCCACATTGTCGCCGGCGATGGTGGCGACGGTTTCGAGATAATCGACGATGCCGGATGATGCAGCGATCTGGGCGTGGTCGGGGCCGGCCGGGGTCAGGCGGTAGCGCGGCTTGTCTTCATTAAAGAAATGACCCTGATTGGGCAGCGCCATCGCCAGTTCGGGACGCACGGCCATGATGCCCTGATGCGGACCGAACACTTTGTAGGCCGAGAAGAAATAGATATCGGCGCCGAGCGCCATGAGGTCGGGCAGGCCATGCGGGGCGTAGCTGACGCCGTCGATGGCAGTGACCGCGCCGACGGTTTTGGCGCGGGCGGCGATATCGGCGATGGGGTTGATCTCGCCGGCAATATTGGAGCAATGCGGCGCGGCGACGAGGCGGACCTTGCTATCGAGCAGCTTGTCGAGATCGGCCAGGGAGAGCTGGCCGGTGACCGGATCGACGCGCCATTCGCGGATTTCGGCGCCCATTTTGGCGAGCTTGCGCCAGGCGCCCGAATTGGCCTCGTGATCCTGATTGGTGACGATGACGGCGTCGCCGGGCTTGAGCCAGCCGGCAAAGGCATTGGCCAGCACATAGGTGTTGGCCGATGACGAGGGGCCGAAATGGATCCAGTCGGCGGTGACGTTGAGCGCCTGCGCCAGCCGCTCGAAGCTCAGATTCATCGCGGCGCCGGCTTCCTCGGAGGCCGGGTAGAAGCCATAGGGCTGCACCTTGGTGGCGCGATAATAATGGTCGAGCTTGGCGAGCACGGCGCGAGCGGTGTAGGAGCCGCCGGCATTTTCGAAAAAGGCTTGGCCCTGGAGGGACGGTTCGGCAAAGGCGGGGAATTCGGCGCGAATGCGGGCCGGGTCGAGAGGCAGAGTGCTCATCAGCTATGGGTCCAAGCGGCGGGTCTCCGATTGGTAGAGGATGGGCAGATAAAAGCAAACCCCGGCGGTTGAGCGCCGGGGTTTGAGCGACCACCCGCCCGGGGGCTGGCGGGTTATCGCAACGGTGGCGTCAGCCCTGGGGGGCGGGCGCGGTTTCTACTGCCGGAGCGGCGGGGCCGCGCTTGTTGAACTGGCCCGGCTTGCCGCCGCGGTCGGGGCGCTGTGGGGTCAGTTGGGCCAGTTGCTCGGCGCTGAGGCTATCGAAAAAGGCGGTGGCGGCGGGCTGCACGGCTTCGAGCGCAGCGAGATGGGCGGCGGCGATGGCGATGCGGGCATCAAGGCGCTCGGCGGGGCCGGGACGCGTGGCGGTTTCGCCATCAGCGGGAGCCGTGGGACGCAGGGAAGCGGTGGCGGTGGTGAAGTCGGTCGCGGCGGCCAGCGCGGCGGTCTTGAGCGTGTCGAAGAGCGGCTGCTGTTCGGTGGTCAGCGTGACGCGGTGGCTGAGGCGGACCAGGGCGATCTCGACGCCTTCAGCGCCACGGGCGAAATTGAGGACATCACCGCCACCCATGCGGGCATCCATGCGGCCACCCTGACGCTGGCCGTGATGGTCGGCACGGAAGTTGTGTTGCTGGGCGGAGGGGGCAGCGCTTTGGGCATAGGTCGGGGCGACGGCGGCGAGGCCGATGGTGGCGGTCATCAGAGCCACGATGGCGGTGGTGGTGATCGTCTTCATGGGAGGTCCTTTGCATGGGAGCCGGGTAGGCCCGGCAAGAAGGACCCTAGCTGGTGTTGCCTATGCGTGACCTTGCGGGGAGGTGAAGACTTGGTCAGGTTGGTAAGGTGGGGTCGTTTGGGCATTCCGTGTTTGGGGCCGCCGCCCCCTCACCCTAACCCTCTCCCCGGAGGGGCGAGGGGACTGATCGAGTGTGGGGGGCGATCGGTAAATGGGGGCTGGCATGATCGAGATTGTGGTCGATCCGTTTCCGTCTGACGACGCCATGCGGGGCTTGTGGCGGCTGGCTTGGGGCGGCGAGGGGGCGGAGAGTTTTCAGCCGATATTGCAGCGGAGCCTGGGGCATGTCGGGGCGTATGACGGCGCGGCGTTGATTGGCTTCGTCAATGTGGCCGGGGATGGGGGCGTGCACGCCTTCATTCTCGATACCTGCGTGGCGCCGGCCTATCGCCGACGCGGCATCGCGGTGCAACTGGTGCAGCAGGCAGGGGAGACGGCGCGCCAGCGCGGGGCGCAGTGGCTGCATGTGGATTTCGAGCCGCAGCTGGAGGCGTTTTACCGGCAATGCGGCTTTGGGCCGACCGCTGCGGGGTTGATGCGGCTGGCCTAAGGCCGCAGGTCGCGGAGGCCGGAGAGGATCAAAGTGAGGCCGAGGGCGCCGAAGGCGGTGCCGAAGGCGGCTTCGATCCAGCGCCAGAAGCGGGCATAGCCCCGGCTGGCGGGGCCGCTGGAAAACAAGATGCCGTAGGTGCCGTAGATGAGGATGGACGAGGTTGCGGCGATGGGGCCGAATAGCAGCACTTCGCCGCCGCCCAGGCCGGAGCCGAACAGGAAGGTGGCGATGGCCATCCACATCAAGAGGGCTTTGGGGTTGGTCATGACGACGAAAAAGCCGCGCCGCCAGGCGGCCAGTTCGGAGAGCGGGCGGGTTTCGCGTTTCAGCGCCGCATCGCTGCCGCGCAAAGCGGCCCGCAACCCGCGATAGCCCATGACGCAGAGATAGGCGCCGCCGACGAATTTGAGCAGAGTGAGCAAAGCCGGCACGGCGGCAAACAGGGCGCCGAGGCCGAGGGCGGTCATGGCGGCCCAGACCAGCGTGCCGGAGGCGATGCCGGCGACCACCAGCAGGGACAAGCGGCGGCCTCGGCCGAGCGCCACGGCAATGACGGCGAACATATTGGGGCCGGGCGAAGCCTGGGCGGCGACGACGCCGAGCAGGACGATGAGATAATTCTGCAGCATGGGGGTGCTCGGGGGCTAGCGGAAGCGGCTGGCGACGAAGGCGTTGATGGCGTCGAGCGTGGTCATACCCTCGGGCGTATCCAGATTGAACTGGAATTCATGCGGCAGGGAAGGAACGTGATCGGCGGGGAAGAAGAGGGACTCAACCGATACATTCAGTTCGGTGAGGCGCTGGGCCAAGGCGACGGCCTGCACGCCGAGCGGATCGCCATTGCCGCTGGAAATGAAGGATGGCGGGAAGGAAGGGGTGACGTAGTTCGTAACCGGGGCCAGATCGAAGGCTTCGTCCTCGACGAAATTCTTGACGCCGGAATAGGCCCACAACACGGTGCGCAGGAACCAGCCGAAACTGCCGTCGAGATCAATGCCGGTCATGTCATAGGCGCCCGACACCAGCAGCGCGCCGCGCAATTGGGCCGGGGTGATGGTGGGGGCGATGTCCATGGCGGCGGCGTAAGCCGGGTCGGTGATGATATTGGCAAGCTGGGCGGCGATCTGCGCGCCAGCGGAATCACCGGCGAGAATGATGCGCGTTGGGTCGATATTGAGCTCGGCGGCGTGGGCCGTGAGATAGGCAAGGGCGGCGTTTACCTGCCGGACCGGGGTGGGGTAGCTGCTGCCATAGCCGGTGGAATATTCGACGCTCACCGTGGCGACGCCGCTGCCGGCGAGGACTTTGACATAATTGGCGACGCCGGCTTTGCTGCCGGCGATCCAGGCGCCGCCATGCACCCAGACGATGACGGGCAATGGCGCGGTCGCGTCAGGCGGCAGGTAAAGGTCGAAGGTCTCGATGGGGTCGGGGCCATAGGCCAGATCGGCGCGGGTGACGATGCCGGGCGGCACGTGCTTTTCCAGCCGCGCCTCGGAGGCGGCGTCGCCCTGGGCGAAGACATATTGGATGAGCAGCGCCGAGGGCCAGGGGCTGAGGCGAAACGCCAGCAGCCCCGCCAGCAGCAGCACGACGACGGTCGCTAACGTCCACAACCAGAACCGCTTCATCGACCTGCCCCCGCATGCGTCGCGACACTAATTACGGCGCGGGGCGAACTCAATGGCGTTTCAGGTCAGGAGGCGATGTATTCGCGCAGCTCTTCGGTCTCGCGTTCGGCCTGCTCGATCTTGGCCTTCACCACGTCGCCAATGGAGACGATGCCCACCAGATCGCCATCTTCGGCAACCGGCATATGGCGGATATGGAGCTGGGTCATGCGCTCCATAACATCGGCGATGGGGGTGTCGCGGGTGCAGGTGACGACGCCGCGCGTCATGCACTGGCTGATCGACAAAGCGAGGGCGCCGGTGGGGTCCTGGCCGAGGCGGCGCACGATGTCGCGTTCGGAGAGGATGCCGATGATGGCGCCGCCGGCATCGGTGATCACTAAGGCGCCGACATTATGCGCATTGAGCGCGGCCACCGCATCGCTGAGGGTGCCGGCTTCGGGCAGGGTGTGAACCATCACGCCCTTGGTTTGCAGGATGGTATCGACAAGCATGTTGAAGTCCTCCTTGCGCCAAGTCTGGACCGCCGTCGGGCGCGCGGCAATAGGCCGATGGTCGAGTTGCAGAAAATAGAAAAGGGCCGGCGCAAGGCCGGCCCAGTTGGTGACGTTGGTCAGGGAGGACGTCGGAGATCAGGTGTAGCGCTGGCTAGGGGACCAATGATGCGCGATACGCCGGGGAGCAGGGGCCTCCGCCGGCAAATTGCCACGCAAGGCAAAGCGCGTGACTTCGAACAACACTGCGAGGACCAGGATGGTCAGCGGCACCATGAACACCGCGATCTGGGTGTCAGGCTGGCTGGCCAGATTGGCGGCGGTGGCCGGCGTAACGCCAACCAGCAGGGCTGAAACCGTAGCCAGGGCCAGCAGGGCCGTGGAGGCTACAGCATAGAGCCCGATATTTTTCCGCTTGCCGGACGTGGAATTGTGCATGGGATCGACGTCTGCCTTGTCTTTCGCAATGCCCTCATCAAGCCACGCGAATGCGGTTCGAGTTTGGGGGCAATGGGGTCCGACGCGTACCATTTGAAGGCAAAACTGTGGCGGAGCGAGCCGCCGGAGGCGGAAAACAGGCTCCGCAACCGGCGGCTCAGGCTGGGTTAACGATGCCGATGCGCCTTGTGCGGGCGGCCCAGAATGGCGGTGATCGCGGCGGTGAGCGGGCTGGTCAGGCCATCGATATAGGGCTGGTTGCGCTCGGTGACGACCGGGGCGGTATCGGTCTCGATCCAGTGCTGGTGATAGATAGACTTGAACAGATAGCTGGCGGGGATCATTTCAGGCTCCATATTGAATCGGTTCAATATATATATGTGGAGGAATGCGTTATATATATGTGGAGGAATGCGTTGAACCGGTTCAAAATAGGAGCTGTACTGCCACGGAGTCAAGTGGAAATTGAACCGATACAAAAATTGTGATACCGCAACAGCGAGAAACCGGAGCGGGTGGAAATTGGCAAAGCAGGGCGAGACCAGCATCAAGCTCAAGGACGTGGCGAAGGCTGCCGGGGTGTCGCAGGGCACGGCGTCCAACGTGTTCAGCCGGCCCGATATCGTGCGTGAAGAAGTGCGCGAGCGGGTGCGCGCTGTGGCCAAGGAACTGGGCTATGCCGGGCCGAGCCTGACCGGGCGGCTGCTGCGGGCGGGCAAGATCAACGCCATCGGCGTGGCGACGGCCGAGCCGCTATCGTATTTTTTCGAGGACCCGTGGGCGCGGGCGATGATGGCGGCGATTTCGGCCTGTTGCGATGCGCGCGGCGCCGGCATCGCGCTGGTGTCGGCGCAGAACCGGCAGCGGCCGGCCTGGAATATCCAGAGCGCCTTGGTGGATGGCTTCGTGCTGATGTGCGCCGAACAGGGTGAGTTGCTGGTGGATCTGACCCAGCAGCGCGACCTGCCCTTCGTGGCGCTGGCTCTTGATGAGGCGATGGGCAAGGTGCCGGCCATCGCCATCGACAACCTGGGCGGGGCGCGGCAGGCGGCCGAGCATCTGCTGGGGCTGGGGCATCGGCGGTTTGGCATTATCGGGCTGGGCGACGCGCCAATGGTGGCGCTGGAGTTTTCGGCGTTGCGGGCCGGGCCCTATGCGACGGTGCGTGACCGGGCCGAGGGCTATGCGCAGGCGCTGGAGGCAGCGCCGGCGGAGGTGGTCGCGTTTGAGACCGATGCCAGCCGGGCCGGTGTTACGGCGATCATGGAACAGCTGTTCGGCGCGGGCGATGGTCCGACGGCGCTGCTGGCCATGTCGGACCGGGTGGCGCTGCTGGCGATGGACTGGCTGCAGCAACGGGGCCGGCGCGTGCCGGAGGACGTGTCCATTGTCGGCTTTGACGGCGTGCCTGAAGGGGCCGAGACGCTGCCGGGCCTGACCACGGTGGCGCAGCCGATGGAGGAGATCGCCAAACGGGCAGTGGCGGCGGTACTCGACGACCAGATGCCCGATGGGCGGGAATTGCTGGCACTGGAGCTGGTCATTCGGGGCAGTACCGGGGCGCCTCGTCCGAACTGACCAGTTGCTCCCGACCCGGCGAGCCCGTATCAGTCTGCCCGGCATTTAAGCGGGAGAATGAAATGGGGTTCTTGTCCGAAGCACTGGCGCGGGTGGCGCCGTCGGCGACGGTGGCAATCAGCCAGAAGGCGCGCGTCATGGCGCAGGAGGGCCGCGATATCATCGCGCTCAGCGCCGGCGAACCCGATTTCGATACGCCGCTCAATGTGCGCGACGCTGCCAAGCGCGCCATGGATGAGGGCAAGACCCGCTATACCAATGTCGATGGCATTGCCGAGCTGAAGGAAGCCGTGGCCGCCAAATTCCGCCGCGACAACGGGCTCGATGTGACGGCGTCCGATTGCTTTGTCAGCTCCGGCGGCAAGCAGATCATTTTCAACGCGCTGATGGCGACGCTGAACCCCGGCGACGAGGTGGTGGTGCCGGTGCCCTATTGGGTGAGCTATCCCGAAATCGTGCGGCTGTGCGGGGCCGAGCCGGTGTTTGCGGTGGCGGATGCGTCGACCGGCTTCAAGCTGTCGCCCGAAGTGCTGGAAGCGGCGATCACGCCCAAAACCAAGTGGCTGTTGCTCAATACGCCGTCCAACCCGACCGGCGCGGCCTATAGCGCCGAGGAATTGCGTGGGCTGGCCGATGTGTTGCTGCGCCATCCGCAGGTGCATATTCTCACCGACGATATCTATGAGGTGCTGGTTTATGATGGCGGCAGCTTCGCCACCATCGCCCAGGTCGAGCCGGCATTGCAGGCGCGCACGCTGACCATGAATGGGGTGTCCAAGTCGCATGCCATGACCGGCTGGCGCATCGGCTATTGCACCGGGCCGCGCCCGTTGCTGGCGGCGATGACCAAATTGCAGGGCCAGTCGACCACCAATCCCAGCTCGATCTCGCAATGGGCGGCGGTGGAAGCGCTGAACGGGCCGCAGGACTTCCTGGCCGAGTGGCGGGACGTGTTCCAGGCGCGCCGCGATCTGGTGGTGGCCGGGCTCAATGCCAATACCGGGCTGGATTGCCTGATCCCGGAGGGGGCGTTTTACGTGTTCCCGTCATGCCAGCGGCTGCTGGGCAAGACTTCGGCTGGCGGGGCCAAGCTGGTGACGGACGAGGATTTCGTCATGGCGCTGCTGGAAGAGACCGGCGTGGCGCTGGTGCACGGCACGGCGTTTGGCCTGCCGGGGCATTTCCGGCTGAGCTATGCGGCCAGCAATGCCGAGCTGGAAGAAGCGGTGCGGCGGATCCAGGGGTTTTGTGCTGGGATTCGGTAGGGGCCCCGCTCGTCCCACGACCACGATGTCATCCCGGCCTTGAGCCGGGACCCATCTCGAGATCTCAGGATGGGCCCCGGCTCAAGGCCGGGGTGACACGGCGGGTGGGTGAGATCGCTAGGCGTAGGGCGCTGGTCCTATTTCCCCATCCAGCTCAGAAAGCCCGTATCGCTGCCGCCGGCTTGGGCGAACATTTGCATCAGTTTGTTGGTCGATTGGTAGCTGGAGACGGCGGCCTGGTAGAATTGGTCGCTCCAGCCGACGGCCTGGCGTTCTTCGGCGCTCATCGAGCCGTAGATGGCCATGATGTTCTGGCTGAAGGCGCTGGGGTCACTGGATTTGGCGGCGTTCTGGAAACCGGCCAGCAGGGCGGCGCCGCTCTTGCCGCGCAAGGCGGTCTGGGCAGCGTTGATTTCGGCGGTGTTGAATTGAGCGGTGCCGTCGAGCACGATGGATGACAGGCTGCGGCTGTCGAATTTAGCCATGTCGATATAGGTGCCGACGGTGGTGGCCTTGTTGAACGTCGGCGCCTTGCCGTTTTCCAGCGCCGTCGCATAGAGCTGGTCGAGGACCTTGCGGGTGCCGGTCGCCACATCGGCGATGTCGGGCGGGGCGGTCTGCTTGCCGGCGTCGAGCAGCACCAGATAGAGCGCCACCGGATCGTCGTCGCCGGCATCCGGCATGGTCTTGGGATCGGTCTGCAACTGCTTTTGTGCATCGGTGACGGCGGCGCGACCGGCGATCCAGTCGGCGCCGGCCTTTTCCTCGGCGCTGAGGCTGTCGAGATAGTCAGCGGCGGCCTTGTAGAGGCCAGTGAAATTGCCGGTGACCTTGGCGACGGCGGCGGGGCCGGACAATGCCGCCTCCAAGCGACGCTGCATTTCGAGGCCGGCGGCGGTCCGTTCATCGGGGCTGAAACTGTCATCGCTGGCCATGGCGAAGAGTTCGCGGGGATCGAGGCTGGTCAGGTCGAGGGCGAGTTTGCCGCCTTGCAGCGGCGAGGTGCGGTCGGCGTCCTTGAGCAGGGCGGTCAGCTTGGCGCGGGTGTCGGTGATCACCGTGGCGAAATCGCGCTCGGTCAGGGCGGCGCGGGCCTCGTCGGAGAGGGTCACCATGGTCGCCGCAGAATCGGTGGTGCTGCTGCCGGTGGATGCAGCGGAAGCGGTGCTGGCCTTGCTGGCAGCGTGATTGGAGGCGGCGGCCTGATAGTAGCTGCTGGTGGGGTAGGTGGTGTTGATGCCAACCATCGGACACTCCTGCATTCGGTCAGGGACCGTCATGCAAGCTCTATGCCGACAAAAAACCGTGCAGAATCAATGACGGGTGGAGCAGGGGCGGCAGAATGTGCCGGGTGGGGGACAAAAAAGGCCCCGCCCGAGGGGATGGGCAGGGCCTAGGGGTCATCAGCCGAAGCATCTGACCTTGGAGGAACGGCGCCACGAACGCCGTTGATCTGGTCGAGATGACTATCTGATGACGGCAGGCGCGACACAAACGCGCAATGGGAAGTGCTGCCATGCAGATTCGCTGGTCGGCGCCGGCATATAGGCAAAAAAAAGAGGCTCCAACCGAAGTTGGAGCCCAATGATAGGGCCGAAGCCAAATCTTAGTAATGGCCCAGCGCAAGGGAGGAGGATATGCGCCGAACCGGGTGGACAGAGGCCGAGGGAGGAGAAAAGGCCTAAGTCCGGTGTCGCAAGAAGCGGGTCCGAGGGAGGAGGTACGGAGCGGCTTCACCAGCGACAAGGCCAATATAGGTTTTGACCGTCTGGTCAGCAAGGGAAAGGTCAGCATGACTGCCATGCAATTCTGACAGCGGCAATCTGTCCATGCCTTTCTGAACGCTCAGAATATCGCCAGATATTTCAGCAGCGAGATGATGCCGATGACGATCACCACGATCTGCACGATCTGGCGCATGCGCGCTTCGATCGGCAGGCGCTGAACCAGCCAGAGAATGAGGACGATCACCAGGAAGGTGATCAGGATGCTGATCAGAACGGAAGTGCCCACGGAATTCTCCAAACGCGCAGGTTGCGCGATGCTCAACGCGGCGGTTGGTGTTTCGTTGCGTGCAGCGGCACCGACGAAAAAAAAGGCCCTGTCCGAAGACAGGGCCTGATGACTGGGCCGAAGCCAAATCGAAAGTGGGGCAGAGAGCAAGGGAGGAGGAGATGCGCTCTGCCATTGAACCTGGATCGAGGGAGGAGGATACGATCCCGGTTCGGTGTCGCGATACTTGGTCCGAGGGAGGAGGGTTCAGACCGCGTCTCAGCGACAGGTGCAATATGTACTCTAGTGAGTTGGTAGACAATAGGATCACCAACATGTCAGCCATGCAAATTTCGCGTAGGCCGAAAATGAATGTGGCCCCACTCGAGGGGAGAGTGGAGCCACATCAGTTTGCAGGGGCAAGCCCCCGCAAGGAGGGAACGCAGCAGGCGCAAGGGAGGAGGAGAAGCGCCCGCTGTGCTGGTGGGCATATAGGCCGCGAGCTTCTGCTCATCAATCGAGCAGGTGACATGGAAGCCATGCGTCTTGCGCATGTGGTTTTAAAAGAGGTCGGTGAAAGGCTTGGCAATTAACCGGGTTATTGCAGCGAATCGAAGCTGGCGATGGCCGCAGCCAGCTCGCCCAGATGGGCGATTTTGATGTAATGCGGCTCATTGGCGGGTTCTTCGGCCTGCTCATAGGCCCAGGTGAGGTCATGCGGCACATAGGCGGCAAAGCTGCCGGCAGCCAGCGCGGGCAGGATATCGGAGCGCAGCGAATTGCCGACCATGATGGTGCGCGCAGCGCCATCGGTGTGACGCTCGAAGATGCGGGCATAGACCGCCGAATTCTTGTCGGCGACGATTTCGACGGCGGCGAAATACTCGGCGAGACCGGAGGCGGCGAGCTTGCGCTCCTGGTCGAACACATCGCCCTTGGTGATCAGAATCAGCCGGTGGGTCTGCTGCAACTGGTCCAGCGCGGCATCGACATAGGGCAGGGTCTCGATGGGGTAGCGCAGAAGTTCGCGGCCGGCAGCGAGGATTTCGGCGATGACGGTGCCGGGAACGCGGTGGTCGGTGACCTCCAGCGCCGTCTCGATCATCGAAAGGGCGAAGCCTTTCATGCCGAAGCCGTAAAATGACAGGTCGCGCATGACCGAGGCGATCAGGCGCTCCCTGAGGTCGGGCGCGTCGGTATAGTCGCGCAGCAGATCAACGAAGCGCTGCTCAGTGAGGCGGAAGAACTGCTCGTTTTGCCAGAGGGTGTCGTCGGCGTCGAAGGCGATGGTGGTGATGGGCATGGGCATGGGGCTATGCCGTCGTGTGCTGGAGCAGGGACCGCCATTCGGGCGTAGCCCTCATGGCCTTCTGACCTAAAATCACGCCACTGGCGTGATTTTGCCTTGGCCGGTCAGAAGCTCCACTCACGCGCTTTGCCGACGAGGAAGTCGCGGAACACGCCGACGCGCTTGGAGTTTTTCAGGGCTGGCGGATAGACGAAATAGGCCTCGTAAGCCGGCAGCTCGACCTCGGGCAGCACCTGGATCAGGCCATCGGCCTTTTCGGTGACATAGGCGGGCAGCATGGCGATGCCGATACCGGCGCGGCAGGCCTGCAGCATGCCATAGATGGCATTGACCTTGAGCGCGGCGCGACGCGGGCTCGAATCGGTGCGGCCCATGCGTTCGAGATAGTTGATGTCGCCCAGATAGGACGGCACCGGCTCGCCGAAGCTGATGATGCGGTGATCATCGAGCTGCTCGGCGCTGGTGGGCACGCCATAGGCGTCGAGATAGGCGTTCGACGCGTAGAAGTGGTTGTGCACGGTGAACAGCTTGCGCTGGATCATCTCGGACTGGTTGGGGCGGTGCAGGCGGATGGCCACATCGGCCTCGCGCATCGCCAGATCCAGCTCGGCGTCGTTGAGGCGGATTTCGAGCTGGATCAGCGGATAGAGCTTGAGGAATTCATCAAGCCGCGAGCTGAGCCAGGTCGAGCCGATGCCGACGGTGGTGGTGACGATCAGGGGACCGGTGGGGACATCCTGGCTTTCGGACATCTGGGTTTCGACCTGCGCCAGCTCCCAGCTCATGCGGTGGGCGGTGCGGAACAGCTGCTCGCCCACTTCGGTAAGCACGAGGCCCCGGGCGTGGCGAATGAACAGCTTGAGACCCAGATCATCCTCAAGCGCGGAAATCTGCCGGCTGACCGCCGACTGGCTCATGCCGAGTTTTTCGGCGGCATGCGTGAAACTGCCCGACTCGGCGGCGGTGTGGAAAATCCGGAGTTTGTCCCAGTCGAGCATTTCGTTTGACGCTTTCTAATTTGGCCGGCTGTTACTCCGCCGCCTCGGCAAGTTCGTGTTCGGCGAGATAGCGCTCGGCTTCGAGCGCTGCCATGCAGCCCATGCCCGCCGCCGTCACTGCCTGACGATAGACATCATCGGTGACGTCGCCGGCGGCATAGACGCCGGGGATATTGGTTTCGGTGGTGCCCGGCTTCACCAGCAGATAACCGCCGGGCTTCATGTCCAGCTTACCTGCAAAGATGGATGTGGCGGGGGCATGGCCGATGGCGACGAAAATGCCGTCGATCGGCTGCTCATAGGTGCGATTGGTGGGGATATCGCGCAGCGTCACCGAATTGACCGAGGGCGGCATGGTTGAGCCGCCGATATCGGCGATCTCGGTATTCCAGCGCACTTCGATCTTGGGGTGTTTGAACAGGCGGTCCTGCAGGATGCGCTCGGCGCGGAATTCGTCGCGGCGATGCACCAGGATGACCTTGCTGGCAAAATTGGTGAGGAACAAAGCTTCCTCGACAGCGGTATTGCCGCCGCCGACGACCAGCACTTCCTTGTTGCGATAGAAAAAGCCATCGCAGGTGGCGCAGGCGGAAACGCCAAAGCCCTGGAATTTCTGTTCGCTCGGCAGGCCCAGCCATTTGGCCTGGGCGCCGGTGGCGATGATGATGCTATCGGCGGTGTAGATGTCGCCGCTATCGCCGGTGAGCACGAAGGGGCGCTTGTCGAAATCGACATCGACGATGAGGTCGTTGACGATTTTGGTGCCGACATGTTCGGCCTGCGCCTTCATCTGGTCCATCAGCCAGGGGCCTTGAACCACGTCAGCAAAGCCGGGGTAATTCTCGACATCGGTGGTGATGGTCAGCTGCCCACCGGGCTGCAGACCCTGAATCATCACGGGCTCAAGCATGGCGCGCGCCGCATAGATGGCGGCGGTGTAGCCGGCCGGGCCGGAACCGATGATGATGACTTTCGCGTGCATCGCAACGCTCTCCGACTAAATGCGAATTATCCTCAGGCCCTAGTTAAGGGTCTAAGGGCCACTCTTTCAAGGCAAACCATTGCGTAGAGCTGCATGTGCCTGTGGAACACACGCAAATGTCACAGCCATGCCGGACAGCGGCCCGCGTTTTGGGGCCGGCAACGAGAAGCGACGGCAGGATGCCGCCGCGAATCGCATGCAAAGCTGGCGTGAGCGCCCGAAGGCGTCAGGCGTATTTGACCTTGAGGATCTCGTAGCTGCGAGCGCCGCCCGGGGCCGAGACCTCAAAGGAATCGCCGACTTCCTTGCCGATCATGGCGCGGGCGATGGGCGAGGAAATCGAAATGCGGCCAGCCGAGGCATCGGCCTCGGGATCGCCGACGACCTGATAGGTCTTTTCTTCCTCGGTATCCTCGTCGACATAGGTCACGGTGGCGCCGAACTTGACGGTCGAGCCCGACAGCTTGGTGATATCGATGATATCGGCCAGCGCCAGAATCGTCTCGAGTTCCTTGACCCGGCCTTCGTTGAGGCTCTGCTGCTCCTTGGCAGCATGATACTCAGCGTTTTCCGACAAGTCGCCATGGGCGCGCGCTTCGGCAATGGCCTCAATGATGCGACGGCGCTCAGTGGCGGTGCGATGCTCAAACTCGACGACCAGCGCCTTATGGCCGCCAATTGTCATCGGGATCTTTTCCATTTCGTCGCCTCCATGCGGCACGGCAGATAAATAGCCTCATCCCCAGCCAAAATCCGTGCGGCATGCGCTTCACGATAAAATTTTAGGGGAATTTGGCCCACGTTGCCCGCCGGCCGCGTTTCGGTCAAGCGGGTGTGACACTGAAGATGGTCATGTCCACACACGCATTCAAGTTTTGAACCCAATAGCGTCGAAAGGCCCCACTATGCCCGGATTTCGGATTTCCCTGCTTGCCATGCTGATGCTGGGTGTCGCCAGCCTGCCGGTTACGGCCCAGACGATCGAATCAAGCGCCGGCCCGCTCAGTGCGACTGTGGTGGCCGAAGGGCTGGACCATCCCTGGGCGCTGGGCTTTCTGCCGGATGGGCGGATGCTGGTGACCGAGCGCAGCGGGCAGTTGCGGGTGATCGAAGATGGCGTGGTGGGGGCGCCGGTTGCGGGCGTGCCTAGAGTGTACTCCGAAGGGCAGGGCGGCTTGCTCGATCTGGCGCTGGCACCCGACTTTGCCAGCAGCGGGCAGATTTATCTGAGTTTTGCCGAGCGTGCCGCGGATGCGGGCCTGCAACGCGGGCAGGGCACGGCGGTGCTGTCGGCAAAACTGGTGCTGGAGGGCGACAGCGGGCGGCTGGAAAACAGCCAGGTGATTTTCCGCATGAATAATTTCACCACCACCAACCGGCATTTCGGTTCGCGCATCGTGGTTGGGCAGGACGGCAATCTGTTCGTGACGCTGGGCGAGCGCGGCGATGCGGACCGGGCGCAGGATATGGGCGATCTGGCGGGGGCCATTGCGCGCATCGCCCCCGATGGTTCGGTGCCGGCGGATAATCCCAAGCTGGAGGGCTGGGCACCCGAATTGTGGAGCAAGGGCCACCGCAATCCGCAGGGCGCGACCTTGCGCGACGATGGGACATTGTTCACCGTCGAGCATGGGGCGCGCGGCGGCGATGAGGTGAATATGCCGCAGCCGGGCGGCAATTATGGCTGGCCGGTGATCACCTATGGCGTCGATTATTCCGGGCTGGCGATCGGGGAAGGCACGGCAAAAGCCGGGATGGAGCAGCCGCTGCATTATTGGGACCCGTCCATCTCGCCTTCGGGACTGGATTTTTACGACGGCGATTTGCTGGCTGACTGGCAGGGCGATCTGCTGGCCGGGGGGCTGAGCGGGCAATTGCTGGTGCGGCTCGATGTCGAGGGCGATGCCATTGTCGGCGAGGAACGGCTGTTCGCCGGGCAACTGGGTCGAATTCGCGATGTGCGGGTGGGGCCGGATGGGGCGATCTATCTGCTGACCGACGAGGCCAATGGCCAGCTGATCCGGGTGGCGCCGGAGGGGAAGTAGGCGCAATCGGGCTTGCTTCGTCGGCACGGTCCGTCGAAACTGCGCCAACAGCAAGCCGGAGCAGAAAAATTGGCCGATACCAGCCACATCGTCGGGGGCGGACCCAAGAAGGTTCTCTATACCCTCGCCACCATTTCCCGCATGGGCGTGGGCAAGGCGGCCAAGGCGCTGACGGCCAAGAATACCTGCAAGGCCTGTGCCTATGGCATGGGCGGGCAGCGCGGCGGCATGACCAATGAGCTCGATGAGTTTCCCTCGGTCTGCAACAAGAGCGTGCAGGCGCAATCGACCGATATCCAGCCGGCGATTCCGCATGAGATTTTCGAGCACGAACTGGCCGACCTGCAGGAACTGACCGGGCGCGAAATGGAGCATCTGGGGCGGCTGGGGACGCCTTTGTTCAAAGCGGCGGGGGCAGATCGCTTTGCGCCGGTGGATTGGGATTTTGCCATTGCCCATGCGGTGAAAAAGCTGGCGGCCACGGCGCCGCGCCGGAGCTTTTTCTATTCGTCGGGGCGTTCGTCCAACGAGGCGGGGTTTATTTTCCAGCTGCTGGCGCGGGCCTATGGCACCAACAACGTCAATAACTGCTCGTATTATTGCCATCAGGCGACCAGCGAGGGGCTGGGCAGCACCATCGGCAAGGGCACGGCCGGCGTCGAGCTGGAGGATTTGACCGGGGCCGATCTGATCTTCGTCATCGGGGCCAATCCGTCATCCAACCATCCGCGCTTCATTCACATGCTGAAAAACTGCCGCGACCGGGGCGGCGAGGTGATCGTGATCAATCCGGCCAAGGAGCCGGGGCTGGTCAAATTCGCCGTGCCGAAATCGCCCAGCTCGATGCTCAAGGGCGGCAGCGAAATCGCCTCGGATTATGTGCAGCCGCGCATCGGCTCGGATATTGCCTTGCTCAAGGGCATCGCCAAGGCGGTGCTGGAGCTGGGTTTTGCGGCCGATGAGTTCATCGCGGCGCACACGTCTGGCTTTGCCGCACTCAAGGCCGATATTGCGGCACTGAGCTGGGATGCGGTGACCGATGCCTGCGGGATTTCGCGTGACGAGATCGAGCATATTGCCCGCCGCTATGGGCAGGCCGAGCGGGTGGTGTTTGCCTGGGGCATGGGCATGACGCACCATATGCATGGCGTCGCCAATGTGGAGGCGATCGCCAATCTGGCGATGCTGCGCGGCATGGTGGGCAAGCGCTATGCCGGGCTGTTGCCGTTGCGCGGGCATTCCAATGTGCAGGGCATCGGCACTATCGGGGTCAAGCCGGTGCTGGCCAAGGATGTGCTGGCCAAGATGGAAGCAGCATTCGGCGTCAAATTCCCCGAGGAAGCGGGTTTCGACACCATGGCCTGCCTCAAGGCGGCCGAGGCGGGGGAGATCGACAGCGCGGTGATCATGGGCGGCAATCTGTGGGGGGCGACGCCGGACACGGCTTTTGCCAGCCGGGCCATGGAAGCCATCGGCTTCAAGCTGTTCCTGACCACGACGCTGAATATGGGCCATGTGCATGGGTTGGGCGAGGGTGAGGTGCTGGTGCTGCCGGTGACGGCACGCGATGAGGAATGGGAGCCGACGACCCAAGAATCGATGTTCAACTATGTGCGGCTCAGCGATGGCGGCATCAGGCGGCTGGACAATGTGCGGCCGGAAAGCTGGATTCTGGGCGAAATCGGGCAGGGACTGCTGCCGGACTCGCCGATCGCCTTCAAGGCGTTCAGCGCGCATTCCAAGGTGCGCGAGGCGATTGCGGCCATCGTGCCGGGCATGGAGGAATTGGCCGATATCGATGTGGCCAAGCGCGAATTCCACATCAAGAACCGGCTGCTGCATACGCCCGAATTCGGCACTATCGATGGCAAGGCGCATTTCGTGGTGACGCCGCTGGCGAAGCTGGCGCATGAACGGCTGCATCTGGCGACGGTGCGCAGCGAGGGCCAGTTCAACACCATCATCTATGAAGACAAGGACAGCTATCGCGGTGGCGCCGGGCGGCATGCGGTATTCCTCAATGGCGAGGATATGGCGGCGTTCGGGGTGCGCGAAGGGCAATCGGTGACGCTGGCGTCGGATACCGGGCGGATGACGGCGATTGTGACGCAGTTCGACCTGCCGCGGGGTAGCGCCATGGCGTATTATCCCGAGGCCAATGTGCTGGTGGGGACCGCAGTCGATCCGCGCAGCAAGACGCCGGCGTTTAAGTCGGTGCCGGTTTGGATTGAGGCGGGGGCGTAGGGCCCCCTCAATTGCCCAACCCCTACCGCGCGTCACCCCGGCGTTGAGCCGGGCCCATCTCCAGATCACGCCAGCACCGCCATCTCAGGATGGGTCCCGGCTCAAGGCCGGGATGACGCCGTGGTTGTGGGGACGGCAGCGACCGGACTGGCCTCCTCCTCTCCACCGCCGAATTTCTGTACCAGATCGGCTGCGGCGGCGGCGAGGCGGGCGATTTCGGCTTCGGTGAAGGCGCGCGGTTCGTAGTCGAGCAGCACCAGGGCGCCGACGCAGGTGCCGTCGGGCAGGATCAGCGGGGCGCCGGCATAAAGGTCGATGCCATTGGTTTGCAGATAGACATTTTCGCCGACCAGTGGGTGCGGCGCGGCGGAATGGACGATCAGCGGGGCGGCGGTTTCGGCGACGATGCTGGTGAGCAGGTAGGCGCCGTCATCCTCGATATGGCGCTCGTCATTGAGCAGGTTGATGGCGGCGACGGGAATGTCGAACTCATCGGCGATTTGCTGGATGGCCTGGCCGAGCGCGTCATCGCCGCGACCAGCGCCGGCAAAGGGCTGCTTCTTGTTGCTGACGGCGCGGGTGGCGGCCTGCTGGCGCATCTGGCCGATGACGGTGCTTTCCACCGCGTCATCGAGGGTGCGGAAGATGGCGTTGACATGCAGGGTATCCGGCGTTTCCTCGAGATTGAGGGCGGTGAGCGCGCAGACCAGGATGCGGATATCGGGCGCCATGCGGTTGATGCGGCGCGAGACGTAGCGCACCTGGGCGCGGATATCCTCGCCCATGAATACCAGCGCGATCACCTCCACCCCCTCCAGATCGAGCCGGCCGATGGCTTCCTGACGGATGGCCAGAGGCGGCAACACGCGGCTGGGCAGGTTTTCCTCGGCCAGATTCAGGGCCAAGAGGGTGGCAGCGCATTCGTCGATTTCGGTGCGGCCGCCGATCAGCAGGATCTTGCTCTGGTCGGGCCTGTCGATGTCGGCGATTTCGGCGATGATGGCGTCGAAGGATTGCACCAGTTGGCGGCGCTGCGGCAGGGCTTCCGGGCGGTCGGACAGCTCGTTATTGGCCAGCGTCAACGCCGGCATCATCACCTCGCTCAGATAGCGATTGGTGTCGTGATCCTCGATAAAGTCCTCGCTCAGATCGATGGCGTCCTCGGCGTCGCCCTTGAGCATGCGCTGGTAGAGGCGTTCGGCGGGGGAGAGCACGGGTTCGCTGCCGAGCATGGTTTCGAGGAACTGGAATTGCGGCAGATGGCGGCCGATGACCACGAGGCACACCGTCATTGGCGTGGCGAGGATCAGCCCGACCGGGCCCCAGAGGGTGGCCCAGAACATGGCCGAGAGCAGGATGGCGATGGGGGAGACGCCGGTGCTGGAGCCGTAAAGACGCGGCTCGATGACATTGGCGGTGGTCAGGTCGAGCGCCAGGAACAGGCCGACCGACATCAAGAGCATGCTCCAGCCGGGATCGACGGCGAAGGCCAGCAGGAAGGGCACGGTGGCGATGATCAGCGCGCCGACAAAGGGGATGTAGCGGAAGAGGATGATCAGCAGCCCCCAGAGCACGGCGCTGGGGACGCCGATGAGCCACAGGCCGAGGCCGAAAATGATGCCATAGGTGACGTTGACTGCCAGCTGGATCAGCAGATAGCGGCCGACCCGGCGGCTGGCGTCGGCGATGGCGATATTGGTCTTGGAGTAGCGGCCGGCGCTGACCAGCCGAATGAAGCGCTCCTGCAGATCGCCCCGGCCCAGCAGCAGGAAAATCAGGAAGACGGCGACGATAGCGACGGTGGCCACCGGACCGATGATCGAGCCGAGCAGGGAGCTGACAATGCCGAGCGGGCCGATTTCGTTGGAAATGGTGACCGGCAAGGGTGCGCCGGCGCGGCGCGGTTCGTCGGCGCTGGTGCCGGACAGCCGGGCGCTGAGCTCGCCGAGGGTATTGCTGATTTGTTCGAGGAAGCCGCCACCGCCGAACTGGGCCTGCAGCGCGGCGATCTTGGTCGAGATGGTTTCCTGATAGCCGGGCAGTTCCTGCGCCAGCTTGATCACCTGATTGCCGGCGATGTAGGCAAAGCTGCCAAGCAGGCCAAGCGCCAGCACCACGGCCAGGATCACCGCCAGCGCATCGGGCAGATGCAGGCGGCGATTGAACCAGGTGACCAATGGGGCCAGGGCAAAGGCGAGCAGAATGGCCAGCACCAGCGGCACCAGAATGCCGGCGCCCAGATAGAGTAGGGCGGCCATCAGGGCGAAGGTGGCGATGCCTTGAAAAATCGCCGTATTCGGCCGCTCGTCCGGATGCTGCAGATGATGTTCAGACACAGGCCATTTCCCCCAATGAGCCTGCTCAATGCCGGCGGGAGGGAAACGTTCCGCGTTCCGGGCAGCAGGGAGGGGTGATGCGGCGCGCTACCCGTTGCCCAGTGCGTCGGCTTGCCTTACATAGACGGCCAAATCTCCCAACACTGCGAAGAGGGTCAGCAAGCCTATGGCTCGCCAGTTCATCTACCACATGCACGGAATGTCCAAATCCTATGCCGGCGGCAAAAAGGTGCTGGATAATATCCATCTCAGTTTCTACCCCGACGCCAAGATCGGCGTGCTGGGTCCCAACGGCTCGGGTAAGTCGACGCTGCTCAAGATCATGGCCGGCGTCGATACCGAGTTCCAGGGCGAAGCCTGGGCCGAAAAGGGCGCCAAGGTCGGCTATCTGTCGCAGGAGCCCGAGCTGGACCCGGCGCTGAACGTGCTCGGCAACGTCATGGTTGGCGTCAAGGAAAAGAAGGCCGTCATCGATCGTTACAACGAGCTGATGATGGACTATTCCGACGAGACCGCCGACGAGGCCAGCAAGCTGCAGGACCAGATCGACGCGGAAAATCTGTGGGATCTCGAATCGCAGGTCGAAGTGGCGATGGAAGCGCTGGGTTGCCCGCCGGGCGATGCCGACGTGACCAAGCTGTCGGGTGGCGAACGCCGCCGCGTGGCGCTGTGCGCGCTGCTGTTGAGCAAGCCCGATCTGCTGCTGCTTGACGAGCCGACCAACCATCTCGACGCCGAAACCACTGCGTGGCTGGAACGCCATCTGCGTGAGTTCGCCGGCGCCGTGCTGATCATCACCCACGATCGCTACTTCCTCGACAATGTCACCGGCTGGATTCTCGAGCTCGATCGTGGTCGCGGCGTTGCCTATGAAGGCAATTACTCGGCCTATCTCGGGGCCAAGGCCAAGCGCTTTGCCCAGGAAAAGAGCGAGGACGCAGCACGCTCCAAGGTGCTCGAGCGCGAAAAGGAATGGATGGGCCAGAGCCCGCAGGCGCGCCAGACCAAGTCCCGCGCCCGTCTCAAAGCCTATGACGAACTGGTCAAGATCAACGAAGCGCGTACGCTGTCGCACACCGCGCAGATCATCATTCCGCCCGGCGAACGGCTTGGCCACAATGTGATCGACGTGGAAAATCTCTCCAAGTCGTTTGGCGATCGGCTGCTGATCGACAATTTGACCTTCAAGCTGCCCCCGGGCGGTATTGTGGGCATTATCGGGCCGAATGGCGCCGGCAAGACCACCTTGTTCAAGATGCTGACCGGGCAGGAACAGCCTGACTCGGGCACCGTCACCGTCGCCGAGAATGTGCATCTCGGTTACGTCGACCAGAGCCGCGATAGCCTCAACGCCAACAAGACCGTCTACGAGGAAATCTCGGAAGGCGATGAAGTGCTGATGCTGGGCAAGCGCGAAGTGAACGCGCGCGCCTATACCTCGTCGTTCAACTTCAAGGGCGGCGATCAGCAGCAGAAGGTGGGCAACCTCTCGGGTGGGCAGCGTAACCGCGTGCATCTGGCCAAGATGCTCAAGTCGGGCAGCAACGTGCTGCTGCTTGACGAGCCGACCAATGATCTGGACACCGAAACCCTCGCTGCGCTGGAAGAAGCGCTCGAGGAATTCGCCGGCTGCGCCGTGATCATCAGCCACGATCGCATGTTCCTCGACCGTCTGGCGACCCATATGCTGGCCTTTGAAGGCGACAGCCATGTGGAATGGTTCGAAGGCAACTTCGCCGACTATGAAGCCGACAAGATCCGCCGGCTTGGCGCCGACGCGGTCAATCCCAAGCGCGCCACCTACAAGCCGCTGACGCGCTAAGTTCTGCCGGGCGCTCCACTGCTGTGGAGCGCCCGTTTGCCTTGGAAACCATGCGCTCGCAGGGATGGTGCGGGCCTGGCAAAACTATGCGACATAATAGGCGATATGGTGGTGATTGCCGGGCGCCTGCGGGCAGGCCTCACGGGCTTTGGGGGTAAGATGAGACTTCTGACGGCGACCCTGATCTGGGGCGCAATGGTGACACTGGCAGCGGCCGAGCCAGCGCAGTGTACCGTCACCGGCTACGACACCTTTGATTGCGATGTGGTGCTGGATGGCGGGGGGCTGACTTTTGGCCTGCCGGACGGAAGTATATTTGCCTTCACGCTGGAACAGGACGGCGTGGGATCGGCTTTCATCGTGGCGGCCGATGCCAGGCCGGGGCAGTTGCCCCAGGAATTGCACGAATTCCGGCCCGTCGATGCCAGCCCCGGCTGCTGGGCGCGCGACGAGGAATTCGCGTTCTGCGTGCTGGTCCAGCAATAGGACTGCGCACACACCACAGGGAGATTAGCCGTGGTGGGCGAAACATTTTCAGTTTCCGTCGGCAAGGCGAAACTCGCCGGCCGGCAACTCGGTGCCGGCGGCCTGCCGGTGGTGTTTCTGCATGCCGGGGTCTGCGACAAACGGATGTGGGACAGCCAGATGGACGTGGTGGCCGAAGCGGGCTGGCACGCCATCGCCTATGACCGGCGCGGCTATGGCGAGAGCGTCAGCGCCGACGAGGCGTTCAGCCATATCGACGATCTCGAAGCGGTGCTGCAGGCCTTCGATATTCATGCCGCCGTGCTGGTCGGCAGTTCGCTGGGCGGCGGGCTGGCGCTGGATTTCGCGCTGCGCCATCCGGGTCGGGTGATAGGGCTGGTGCTGATCGGCACCTCGGTCACCGGTGCGCCCTGGAGCGCCACCGAAGTCGAGCAAATGATCGAGGACGCCGAGGAAGATGCCTGGGAGCGCGGCGATGCCGATATGCTCAACCGGGTGCAGGCGCATGAATGGCTCGATGGGCCGCGCGCCAGCAGCGGCCGCGTTGGCGGCGCAGCGCGCGAGCTGTTCCTCGAGATGAATGCGCTGGCGCTTAATCAGCCCCGGCTGACTCAGGAAGAAGCCCCGCCCGATGCCTGGCGCCGGGTCAGCGCCGTTGGCGCGCCGACGCTGTTGCTGGTGGGCGACGAGGATTTCACCGCGCTGATCGACCGGCACGAGCATTTGTCGGAGGAAATGCCCAACACCTTCGCCGCCATGCTGGAAGGCGTGGCGCATATCCCCAGCATTGAGCGGCCGGAACTGGTCAACGCCATGCTGCTGGAATTCCTCGATGCCATCGAGGGGGATGATGAGGATGAGGGCGACGGCGACGAGTGAATGGGCACCCACCGTGATCGAGCCGGGTGGGGGTGCGAGAGCCCCGATATTGGGGCCAAACCACCCCCCACCCTTGATCCCTCCCCGCAAGGGGGAGGGTGTCGACTGGGCGTTTGTGGTTCCAGTTATTCCGAGATGTACCCACTTGCGCGATCTCAGGATGGGCCCCGGCTCAAGGCCGGGGTGACACCGTGGGTGGGGGAATTCCCAGCAAAGCTAAGCCGCCAGAATCCCGTCGAAATGCTGGTCCAGTTGGGCGGTGGGGGTGTTGGTCAGGTCCTTGTTCAGCTCGCCGACGATGGTTTTCTTGACGGTGGGAGAGATCGCCTTGCGCAGATCGCCCAGGGCGATGGGGGCGGCGGCGAGGATCAGGCGGTCGAAGGCGCCCTGCTGGTGCTGGCGGTCGAGCGTGGCGGCGACGGTTTTGAGGAATTCGGTTTCGCGATAGTCCACCGGGTCGGTGCGTGGCTCCATGGCGCTGCGGGCGCCGCCGGAGGAGCGGCCGCGGCCGGGCTTGTCGCTGACGATGTCCTGCGCCTGCAGCGGATCAATGGACCAATCCAGCCCGTCGACCTGTCGGAGTCCTTTGCCCGGGCCGGTATTTTCGACAATCCGCGCTTGCGCGCCGTTGGCGATGAGAACCCAGGTGACGATCTTCCGCATGATATGCTCCTGCTGGTGGTCGTGGTAAGGGCGGGCTCAGCGCTCGAGGCCTGCCGCGCCGACCTTTAGAAGGTTGGCCAAGACCATCAGCTTTGCAAGGCCCGCCGATCACAAACTCTGATTGGCCGACGCGCTCCGGCACTGCTATCAGAAGGCTTTCAGGCATCCGACCGGATGCGGAGTTTTTTTATGTCCCTTCCCGAATCTGCCCCGGCGGCGATTACCCCGGAGGCGGCCGCGGCGCCATCCAGCGCGACCGCGCATGATGGCCGCAACGGCATTCTGGCGGCGCTGGCGGCCTATACGATGTGGGGTTTCCTGCCACTGCTGTTCCGGCAAGTCGAAGCGGCCGGTTCGGTGCTGATCGTCGCCGAGCGGACCGTGTGGTCGCTGGTGCTGCTGACCGTCATCCTCGTCTTTTCCGGTGGCTTTGGCGACGTGCGGGAGCTGTTCAAGGACCGGCGGCGCGTGTTGGGCACGCTGCTGTCCTCGGTGCTGCTGGCGGGCAATTGGCTGCTTTATGTCTGGGCGGTAGAAACGGGGCAGGTGCTGGAAGCCAGCTTTGGCTATTTCATCAACCCGTTGGTCAATGTGCTGATGGGCATGCTGCTGCTGGGCGAGCGCCAAAACCGGCTGCAGACGATTTCCATCGGCATCGCGGCAGTGGCCATCGCCATTCAGGCCGTCGGGCTGGGCAATATTCCCTATATTTCGCTGGGATTGGCGCTGTCTTTCGGGTTTTACGGCTATATCCGCAAGACTGCCCATCTTGGGCCGGCCTCGGGCCTGTTTGCCGAGACGGCGCTGCTGACGCCATTGGCGGTGGGCTATGTGCTGTATAGCCTGGTGACCACCGGGCCGGGCATTCACGCCGATCCCTATCACATGACGCTGCTGGTGCTGACCGGGCCGGCCACGGCAATTCCGCTGCTGCTGTTCGCCCTGGCGGTGCGCCGCCTGCGGCTGACCACCATCGGCATGCTGCAATATATCGCCCCGTCGATCCAGTTTCTGCTGGCGATCTATCTGTTCGGCGAGCATCTCAACGCGATTCGGCTGTTCAGCTTCGGGCTGATCTGGGTGTCGCTGATGGTGTTCAGCTATGACAGCTTTCGCCGCCGCAAAGGGGCCGTCGCGGCTTAAAGCTCACAGCCGCCGCGTGGTGCGGATCAGTTCGGCCATGGTCTCAAAGATCTGGCCGAAGGGCGTCGCCTCGCGCCAGACCAGCGACAGCAGCCGCCCGGCGCCGGGCGAGATCAGGCTGTGGATGGCGATGCGCGGGTCGGTCGCTTCCTTGCGCAGGGCGATGGCTGGCAGCAGCGTCACCCCCTGACCATTGGCGACGAATTCGACAATGGTCGACAGCGAGGTGGCGGCAAAGGTGCGGCCGGACGTGTCGCTTTCCAGCCGGCAGGCGGCAATGGTCTGGTCGCGGAAACAGTGCCCCTCATCGAGCAGCAGAATGCGGTCGGGGTCGAGGCTGGCGAGCGAAACCGGGGTGGTGGTGGCCTCGTTGCGGCTGGTGGCCAGCACGAAGGCGTCGTCAAACAGGGGACGCTGCACCAGGCGCGGGCCACTGCCGGGCGGATCGGTGCCGATCAGGGCGACGTCGAGGCTGCCATCGGCAAGACCGGCGAGCAGCGCGTCGGTGCGGTTTTCGCTGACGATGAACGTCATGCCGGGCAGGCCCTGGGTGAGGGCGGGGAAAATATCGGGTAGCAGATAGGGCGCGACGGTGGGGATCAGGCCGAAGCGGATCGGGCGGGCCGGATGGCCGGCCTGGTGATAGGCGAAGGCGTTGAGGCTATCGGCCCGGTCCAGCACCTGGCGGGCGCGGGCGACGAATTCGGCGCCGAACGGGGTGAGCCGCGCCCCGGTGCGCAGCCGGTCAAATAGCGGGGTGCCGCAAAGCTCTTCGAGGCTCTGTATTTGCTGGCTCAGTGCCGGCTGGCTGATGCTGCAGGAGGCGGCGGCGCGACCGAAATGGCCGGTTTCGGCCACCGCCACGGCATAGCGCATCTGCTTAAGGGAAATTGTCATGATAGGCACAGCTTATCACAATGAGAGGATCAATCAATTTGCCTAATGGTGGTGTGTGAGGCACAACGGGAGATGAGTTTAGAATCGTTACAAGGAGCGCCGACATGAGCGACAAGATCAGAATGACCACAAGCGCTGGCGCGCCCGTGCCTGACAACCAGAATTCGGAATCGGCCGGTCCGCGCGGTCCGCTGCTGATGCAGGACTATCAGCTGATGGAAAAGCTGGCGCACCAGAATCGCGAGCGGATTCCTGAGCGCGCGGTGCATGCCAAGGGCTGGGGCGCGTTTGGTACGCTGACCATCACCAATGACATTTCCAAATACACCATCGCCAAGGTGTTTGGCGAAGTGGGCAAGCAGACCGATCTGCTGATCCGGTTTTCCACCGTGGCCGGCGAAGCCGGTGCGGCGGATGCCGAGCGCGACGTGCGCGGTTTCTCGCTGAAATTCTATACCGATGAGGGCAATTGGGACCTGGTGGGCAACAATACCCCGGTATTCTTCGTGCGCGATCCGCTGAAGTTCCCCGACTTCATCCACACCCAGAAGCGCCATCCCAAGACCAATCTGCGCTCGGCCACGGCGATGTGGGATTTCTGGAGCCAGAGCCCGGAAAGCCTGCATCAGCTGACCACGCTGTTCTCGGATCGCGGCCTGCCGGTGGCGCCGATGTTCATGAATGGCTATGGCAGCCACACCTATTCGTTCTGGAACCAGGACGGCGAGCGCTTCTGGGTGAAGTTCCACTTCAAGACCCAGCAGGGCCACAAGCATTACACCAATGCCGAAGCCGAAAAGATCATCGGCCAGAGTCGCGAGAGCTATCAGGAGCATCTGTTCGGCACCATCGACCGGGGCGAGTTCCCGCGCTGGACCATGAATGTGCAGATCATGCCCGAGAGCGACGCGGACCAGACGAGCTATAATCCGTTCGACCTGACCAAGGTGTGGCCGCATGCCGACTATCCGCTGATCGAGGTCGGCGTGGTCGAGCTGAACCGCAATGCCGAGAACTACTTCGCCGAAATCGAGCAGGCGGCGTTCTCGCCCTCCAACAAGGTGCCGGGCATCGGCTATTCGCCCGACAAGATGTTGCAGGCGCGGGTGTTCTCCTATGCCGACGCGCAGCGCTACCGCCTGGGCACGCATTACAACTCGATCCCGGTCAACCAGCCCAAGTCGCCGGTGCATCACTATCATCGCGGCGGGCAGATGAACGTCGATGGCGGTCTCAAGACCGGCAATCCGGACGTTTACTACGAGCCCAACAGCTTTGGTGGCCCGGTGGAAGACAAGTCGATCCAGGAGCCGCCGCTGCGTCTCAATGGCGATGCGGACCGCTACAATCACCGCGACGGCAATGATGATTACGGCCAGCCGCGCGCGCTGTGGGCGCTGTTCGATGACGCCCAGAAGGGCCGGTTGTACGACAATCTGGCCGCAGCAATGGCCGGGGTTCCGGATGCGATCATCGAGCGTCAGTTGGCGCATTTCCACCTGATCCACCCGGATTACGCCGAAGGCATCCGCACGGCTCGCGCCGCGCTGTCCGCACAGGTCAAGGACAGCATTTCCACGCAGGAAAACGTCGCGGCTGAGTAAGGCTGTTTGGCAGACGATGGCGTGGGCGAAAGTCCACGCCAAGCCCCTTGCGGCAGAATTGATCCTCGGCGAGATTGTTGCTGGGGGCTATCATGATACAATTCACGCCAGAACGCAGGCAGATTTTACTCTGCGACTACAATATGGCCGGCGTAGATCCCGAGATGCGTAAGGTGCGGCGTGTGGTTGTTGTCTCTCCGCGATCCTATAATAGGGCGGGGCGATGTGTTGTTGTCCCATTTTCCGCTACGCAGCCGCGTTCGCTTGAGCCGTCTCATGTGCCATTCGCCGACGGTGTGTATCGGGCCCTGACGATCGCCACCTGGGCAATTTGCGATACTGTTTCCCACGTATCGTTCACGCGGCTGGACCGCGTAAAATCTGGGCAAACCTATCTGCGCGAGTTCTTGTCGCGGGATGATATGGCACGTGTCGAGCAAGGTCTTGGGCATGCCCTGGGGCTGGTCTTATCTTGAATTTGTGCCCGCATTGGACTATGTAGAGAACACATCCCGAAAGGGACCTGTGGGGCCCGTGTGAACTGGAAACAGTTCCCGGGCCCTAAACTTTGTCCACATCCCCTAAAATTTGAATCAAATCTCGCTGTTCGCCTTCAGGGCGTGCAAGACACTGACGGCGCATGTTCAGGCTCTAGAGTGACGGCAGAAGCCGGGAGTGCGTGAAAATGAGCGAACTTGACCAGGGCCAACGGGCGTTTTCGAGTTTCCGGGTGCTGAATGGCGAGGATAACCATTCCGAGCGCGAGCAATTGTTCCGCAACATGGCGCAGCTCTTCAGCTATGTGTCGGATCGCTGCGACGACGACCAGGTTGCCCAGTATGACGAAGTGCTGTGTCAATTGGCCGAACTGGTCGAGGTCGAAGCGCGGGCGCATGTCGCCCAGCTGCTGGCGCCGCTGGAGCGGGCGCCAGGCACGGTGGTGGTCATGCTGGCCAATGACACTATCGAAGTGGCAAGGCCGCTGCTCGAATTCTCCACCGTGCTCTCCGACGATGATCTGATCGACATCATCGGCCGCCAGAGCGAAGAGCATCGCATCGCCATTGCCGGACGGGCCAAGGTGCCCGAGCGGGTGGGCGAGGCGATTGTCGCGCATGGCGAGACTTCATCTGTGGTGCGCCTGGTTCGCAACAGCAGCGCCGAGTTCGACAAGGCAACGCTGGAAAAGCTGGTAGAGCGCGCCGCGCGGGACGCTGAAATCGCCGCCGATTTGCGCAACCGTCCCGAGATTGACTGGAAGTCGCTGCGCGGGGAAATCGACTCGGTGGCCAGCAAGGTGCTGGAAACGCTGGGCGAGGTAAATCGTGGCATCGATCCGGTGGCGGCCGGCAAGGTCAACGCCGTGGTGTATAACCGGATGCGCAACCGCGCCGGCTTCTCGGCCACCGAATGGAAGGTCGCCTACAATCAGGTGAAGGCCCTGAGCGACCGCAAGCAGCTCGACGACCGGGCGCTGGCCCGTTTCGCCCGCTTCGGCTACGGCCACCACGCCGCAGCCGCGCTCACCGTGATCCTGCGCGTCGGCCCCGAAGTGTTCGTCAAATGGCTTGCCGGCCAGGATTATGTGGCGATAACCGTGGCGCTGAAGGCGGCGGGCCTGGCCTCGGATCTGTTCGAGGCGATTGTGGCGACGTTGCCGTGGCGCGACCTGCCGAGCGAAGCCGACAAGGCCATGGTGGTGAGCCGCTTCGAAGCGATCGATACGGACGAAGCCATCGGCATTTTCGAGCTGTGGCGGGCGCATTCCTTCCGCAAGCGCGCCGTCAGCGAAGGCCGGACCGCGGTCGCTTAATCTTCGCGTTTGATTTGATGGCATGGAGGCCCCGCGAAAGTGGGGCCTTTTTGTTTTCAGCGGAAGGCGGGTGCGTTGCTCCCCGTGTATCCATCGCATAACCCGCACATCCCTCTGGACCTGCTCCTCAAAATCAATATAAAGATATCTTTATATCTCGTGAGGGAGTGGATGGCGGCTTTGGATGAATTGGTGAGCGTATTGAAGGCGGCGGGCGAGGGCACGCGGCTGCGCCTGCTGGCGCTGCTGGCGGATGGCGATCACTCGGTCAAGGACTTGACCGAAATCCTCAAGCAAAGCCAGCCCCGCGTGTCGCGCCATCTCAAGCTCCTGGCCGATGCCGGGCTGATCGAGCGCAATGCCGAGGGGGCCTGGGCCTATTACGGGCTGGCGCAGGAAGGCCATGGCGCGGCGCTGGCGAGCTGGCTGATTGCCCGCGTCGATTGCAATGATCCCGACCGCAGCCGCGATATCGAGCGGCAGCAGGCGGTGCGCGCCGGCCAGCAATCGCGGGCCACCGAATATTTCGCCAAGGTTGCCGGCAGCTGGGATTTGCAGCAGCGGCTGCATGTCCCCGAAGCGGCGGTGGAAGCCGCCGTGGTGGCGGCGCTGGATGGCCGCAAGGTCGAGACGCTGATCGATCTGGGCACCGGCACTGGCCGCATGCTGGAGGTGCTGTCCGACGCTTACAAGCGCGGTATCGGCATCGATGCGAGCCGCGAAATGCTGGCGGTGGCACGCTCGCGCCTGGCCAGTTCGGGCATCAGCCATGCCCAGGTTCGGCTCGGCGATATCGGCGATGTCGAACTCAATGCCGGGCCGGCGGATGTCATCGTCATCCATCAGGTGCTGCATTATTTCGACGACCCGGGCCGCATGCTGGCGCAGGCGCGACGCCTGCTCAAGCCCGGCGGGGAGATGATCATTGTCGATTTTGCCCCGCATGACCTCGAATTCCTGCGCAGCGAGCATGCCCACCGGCGGCTCGGCCTGTCGCAAACACAGATGAGCGGCTGGGCCGCTGCCGCCGGCCTTGAGGTTGCGGCGGTGCGCGAGTTTCCCAGCAATAACAGTGAACGCGGACTGACGGTTTGCCTGTGGCGCCTCAGCGACAAGACCTGAACGGAACGATTATGCTCGACGACAATCTTCGCGCCAGCCGGCTGACGGCAGACCAGCGCCCGGAGCTGCAGATTTCCTTTGAGTTCTTCCCGCCCAAGACCGACGTCATGGAAGAAAAATTCTGGGACAGCGTGCACAAGCTGGCGCCGTTGCGGCCGCGTTTCGTCTCGGTGACCTATGGCGCCGGTGGCTCCACCCGTGAGCGCACTCTGCGCATGGTCAGCCGCATCAAGGCCGATACCGGCGTCGATGCGGCGGCGCATCTGACCTGTGTCGGGGCCACGCGTGACGAGGTCGACGCGGTGGTGCGCGGCTATCAGGAGGCGGGTATCAACCGCATCGTCGCTTTGCGTGGCGATCCCCCGGAGGGGGTGGGCCAGCCCTTCACGCCGCATCCCGACGGCTATCAGAACGCCGCCGATCTTGTGGGCGGGCTGCGCCGTATTGGCGATTTCGATATTTCGGTGGCCGCCTATCCGGAAAAGCATCCGCAAAGCCCGGACTGGGCGACCGAGATCGACAATCTCAAGCGCAAGCTGGATGCCGGCGCCGACCGGGCTATCACCCAGATGTTCTTCTCCAATGGCGATTATCTGCGCTATCTCGAACGCGCCCGCGCTGCCGGGATCACCGCGCCGATCGTGCCGGGCATCCAGCCGATCCACAGCTTCAAGCAGATCGCCAATTTCGCCGGGCGCTGCGGCACGTCGATTCCAGCCTGGCTGGCCGAACGCTTTGACGGGCTGGATGACGAGCCGGAAACCCACGCGCTGGTGGCTTCGGCCGTGGCGGCCGAGCAGGTGACCGAATTGCTGGATGAGGGCGTCACGGAGTTCCATATCTACACCCATAACCGCTCGCCGCTGGCGCTGGCGCTGGGGCGAATCTTGGGCCGGCGGCCGTAGGGGTAGGGGGACACGCCACTCAGTAAGGCCGGTGCGTGTGACACCCCCACCCTTGATCCCTCCCCACAAGGGGGAGGGAGACGATGAGCACTGACACCGCAACCTGCGCCTCCCTCACCTCGATGGGGAGGGAATGAGGGTGGGGTGGGGCCAAACACGCCGATCCAGCCCACCAGCCTTTAACCATACGTTCACCATGATCTGGTGCCATCAGCGTCTGGTCTGTGGGTCGGGAAGCGGAACGGCGTCATTCAGCTTCGGTTCAGCTCGCAGGCCGCATTGCTGGGCTTTGACCGCCATTTCATAAAATGGCCACGAAAATCCGGCTCTTTCGCCCTGCGGGCGGAGCAAATCGGGACGTAGAACCATGAAGATCGACCGTCGCATCACCAATGGCCTGGCTTGGGCCGGGGTTCTTCTCGTTGTCGGCGTGCCGGCAGCGGATTTGCTGTCGGCGCAGTTCATGGGTGGGCCAGATCGTTCGGCGCCGCCCCAAATCGCGGTGATCGAGCCCGAAGCGCCGGTGCCGGCGCCGCTGGAGCAGCGCCCCGATGCGGAGGAAGCAGCATCCGTTGCGCCGGTGGTGATCCAGCCGGCGGCGCAGACAGGCGATGCGGTCGACAGCTTCGTGCAATCGGGTCGTCCGCTGCCCAGTTATATTACTGGTGCTGACGCGCCGGTTGCGACTGCGCCGGTCCAGCCCAGTGCGCCAGCGCCCAAGCCTGCGGTCGCTACCCCGGCAGCGCCACCAGTGGTCAATACCGACCCGGTGGAGGTCGCAGCCCTGCCGCCCAAGATCGCGCCGGTGCCGATGCCGCTATCGATGCGGCCCCGGCCGGTCGCGCCGCCGCTGGCCAACGCCCAGCCTGCCGTGGTCATTCCGCCCAGCGTCACGGCGCCGTCCGCGATCACCGCTGCCGACCTCGAAGACTGGGAAAGCGGCCCGCTTTCGGAGTTTCTGGCCCGGCGCCAGCAGCAGGGCAGCGCTCCCGTTGTGCAGCCCGATTATGATCCCAACGGCTTCTTCCTCGATCAGGCCCCCAACCAGCCGCGCAATCGCGTCATCGCCCGCGAAGTGGACCCGCCATTCTTCTTCGGCAACTGAGGCAAGGCCGCCCTGCGTCCTCGGTGATGGACCGGGCGGCGGCCAGCCGGTATCGTGGTGGTCTTAATCGGGCAGGGCGGCTGTTCGATTCCCTCCAACCGCGCGGCGGATAGACAAGTGCATGCGCCAGCCTAGCGAGACGACGGACATGTGGCAGAGACTCGGCGAGCTGGTCGGCTCGTTCAGCCAACGCACTGGCCTAGCGGGATCGCTGGTCAATGCCCTCGACCCCGACAATTGGTTGCCGGGTGGGCGCGATGCTGCCTTTACCCTGGCGCTGATCGCGCTGGCCGCCAAGATGGCGGTCGCCGATGGCGTGGTGACGGCGTCCGAAGAGCGCGCCTTCCGCGCCACGGTGGAAATCGCTGCAGGGCATGAAGAGCAGGTGGCCCGGGTGTTCAATCTCGCCAAGCAGGATGTGGCCGGCTACGACGCCTATGCCCGCAAGGTGACGCGGTTTTTCGCCGATAGCCCCGATACGCTGGAGCATGTGCTCGACAGCCTGTTCTACATCGCCACCGCCGATGGCATGGTGCATGAGGCCGAGCTGGAATATCTCAAATCGGTCAGCGACATTTTCGGTTTTGACGATGTGCGCTTCGAACAGTTGGCCAGCCAGCATGTGCGGCTGGAAGCTGGCGTCGACCCCTATGCCGTGCTGGGGCTGGCGCCCAATGCCGATCCTGCCGAAATCCGCCGGGTCTATCGCCTGCTGGTAGCCGAGCATCACCCCGACCGGCTGATCGCCAAGGGCGTGCCCGAAGCGCTGATCGATGTGGCGACCGACCGGATGAAGGCGATCAACCTGGCCTACCAGGCGCTGACCAAGCCGCCGCTTTTGCCGCAGCTGACTGCGAATCCCGTCGCATAACGCCCCGCGAACGGCTTGACGCCCAGAGCGCGCTCCCGCACAACAGCGCCTGCCAGTTGACCGGGTGACCGCTGGCAGTGGGGTAACCCATTGCTGGAGGAAAGTCCGGGCTCCTTCGAAACACGGTGCCGGTTAACGGCCGGCGGGGGCGACCCCAGGGAAAGTGCCACAGAAAGTAAACCGCCAGCCTTCGGGCAGGTAAGGGTGAAAGGGTGCGGTAAGAGCGCACCGGGTGCCTGGCAACAGGGATCGCACGGTAAACCCCACCGGGAGCAAGACCAAATAGGGATGACGCGGGGCTTTATGCCCCAGCTTGTTTTGAGGCCAGATCATCCGGGTTGGTTGCACTAGGCGTCTGGTAACAGGCGTTAGAGATGAATGGTCACCACGTCGCAGGCCTCGGCCTGGGGCCCTACAGAACCCGGCTTATAGGTCAACTGGCGTTTTCCTTTCGGGTGGTGGCCTTCACCCCAAAAATCGCACGACCACCCGTGTGCCGGGGGCGGCGGTTTCGTAGTCCACCGTGGCGCCCAGGCTTTGGGCCATGGCTTTGACGATGCGGCTGCCGAGGCCCGTGCCCTGCGGTTTTCCGGTGCCGTCCCAGCCGATGCCGTCATCGGCCACGATCAGTGCGATGGACTGGCCGTCACAGCGGGTCATGGTGATGCGGATGTCGCCGCGGCCAAGGCCGGCATAGGCGTATTTGATGGCGTTGGTGACCAGTTCGGTGACGATGACGCCGATGGAGGCCGCTTTTTCGGTGGCAATGGCGAGGTTATCGGCAGTCACCAGAATGCGGGCGTCGTTGCCGGTGGCGCGCATGGTGGCTTCCAGCTCGGCGCCGAGGCCATGCAGATAGTCGCCGATCTGCACCGAGCGGACGTCGTCGGTGGTGTAGAGGTGGCGATGCACGCCGGCGATGGCCTGGATGCGGGCCTGGGTCTCGGCCAAGGCGTTTTTCGCCTCTTCATTGGATACGGCATTGGCCTGCAGCCCGACCAGGGCGGCGACCATGGCCAGGCTATTGGCGACACGGTGGTTCACCTCGCCGAGCAGGATTTCGGCGCGCTCCCGCGCTTCACGAATCTCCTGCACCGCCTGCGCCTTGGCGCGGTTGAGCTGCATCACCTGGACGGCCTGCTCGACAGCGCTGCCCAGCAGCTCGCGGAAATCGTCATCGACGGTCTTGAGGACATAATCGTCGGCGCCGGCCTTGAGCGCGGCGATGGCGACATCGGTTTCGATGGTGCCGGTGACATAGACCACCGCCGGCCGGTCGGGCAGGCCGACCATCTGCGCTAGCACGTCGAGGCCGGTGCCGCCGGGCAGATAGTGGTCGAGCACCACGACGTCGATGCCGCCCTGCCGGATGCGGGCCAGGCCCTCGGCACCATCCACGGCGTGTTCGACGATGAAGTTACGTCGCTCCAGCGCCTTCTGCACCAATCGGGCGAGGCCGGTATCGTCATCGACATAAAGCACGCATGGCGACCGGCTGGGCATGGTCAATCGGATTCCGGCACTTGCATCACCGAGAAGAACAGGCCGAGCTGACGGATCGCATTGGCGAATCCGTCATAGTCAACCGGCTTGGTGATATAGACATTGGCGCCCAGATCGTAGCAGCGCTGGATTTCGCGCTGGTCGTCGGTGGTGGTCAGTACGACCACGGGTGAGCGCCGCGTGTGTTCGTTGCCCTTGACCTTTTCGAGGATGTCGACGCCGGTCATGTCGGGCAGGTTGAGGTCGAGCAGCACCAGCAGTTGGCGGCCCTTGTTGATGGCGCCGGTGCCGTCCGGGCCCATCAGATAGGCCAGCGCTTCGGTGCCATTGGTGAAGGCGACGATCTGGTTGGCCACCCCGGCGCGACGGATGTTTTTCTCGATAAGGCGGGCATGCCCCTCATCGTCCTCGATCATGATGATGGTGACCGGCTTGCCGTCATGGCTCATGTCGTTTGACTCCCGAGATAGAGGCGCAGATCGCGCGGCAGGGTGATGGTGAACGTGGTGCCAACGCCCGGTTGCGAGCGCAGGATGATGTCGCCCCCGAGGCTTCTTACCATGGTGCGCACATGGGCGAGGCCAATGCCTTCGCCCGGCTGGGTCTGGGTGCCGGCGCGGCGGAACAGCTCGAACACGCGTTCGTGGTCGGTGGCGGCGATGCCGCGACCATTGTCCTCGACCTCGATTTCGATGTGATTGCCGGGGGCGGGGCGGGCGCGCAGGGTCACCGCTAGCGGCCGGTCAGGCTGCTGATACTTGACCGCATTGTCGAGCAGATTGCCCAGCACCTGCTCGAGCGACAACCGGTCGGACATGATGCGCGGGGCCTTCACGTCGACAGTCACCGAGCCGCCATTCTCGACCACCTGATGTTGCACGCTGGCGACGGTGGTTTCGGCGATCTCGGTCAGGTCGAGGGTTTCGGGCTTCAGCCGGCGGCGGCCTTCGCGGGAAATCTTGAGGATGGCGTTGATCAGCCCGTCCATCTTGCGGGTGGCGGCGCGGATGAAGGTGATGGCCTCGGGCAGGTCCTCGGTCGCGGCGACCCTGGCCTCGGCGAATTTGGGATCGCCGTCATCGGGGCGGTCCTTCATATAGTCTTCGAGCTGGGCGACGCTGGTTTCCAGCTCGCTGGTGAAGCCCATGATATTGACCAGCGGGGCGCGCAGATCATGGGTCACGATATAGGCGAAGCGCTGGATTTCCTCATTGGCGCGGCCGAGATCGGCGGTGCGCTCGCGCACCCGGTCTTCGAGGCCGAGATTGGCCGCCTCGATTTCGGCGCGAGCACTGGCGAGCTCGCGCGTATAGACCATCACCGTCCAGGCCGAACCGCCGACCACGGTGAAGATGACGAAGGCGGCGATGACGGTGACCCAGCGCAGGGCGGTGGCGGTACTACGCTGGTCGGTCACGCCCTCGGTCAGCCGGTCGTCGGCGCCGCCGATCAGCGAATCGAACAACACCCGGGCGCGGTCCATGGCGGCCTTGCCGGCATTGGTGTCGACGATGGCGATGGCCTGCTCGGCCTGACCGGTGCGCACCAGCTCGATGGTGCGGGCCATTTCGTTCAGCTTGACGTCGATATCGGTGCGCAGCTCGGCCAGCGAGTCAGTGACCTCGGGGTAGGGGGCCAGCATCGCCGTCAGACTGGCGTATTTGGTCTCGATCAGCGTCAGCGCTGCCGCGTAGGGCTCCAGATAGGCTTCGTCCTGCGTGATCAAGAAACCGCGCTGGCCAGTCTCGGCGTCCTGCAAGGCAGTGCGCAGATCCACCGCCGTGGCGCGTGTATCGCGGGCTTCGACAATTTCATCGAAGTAAACCTGGGTGCGTTCAACCAGCCAGATTGTAGTCCCGACAATGCCGACCAGCGCCAAAAGGCCGATCAACAACAGCATTACAGTGGACCGCACGAAGGCGTTGGTTGAAATGGGCAAGGCAGGCTCCAGCTGTGTCTCTGTTCATGGCGCAGAACCCGGACCCTCGCAATAGGCAATGGCCTTTCCCCGGTGATTTTGGACTGTAGCGTTGCTGGCGGGCGAAGATCGGTGTGCCAAACCGCTAATGGGAAACAGAATCTTAAGCGTCCTCATTCAAAGTGCTGGGGAATTTACCAACCGGCTTTCTCGGCCGGGATGTGGAGTAGTGGCCTCTATGGGCAAGCGTTCCATGCCCGAAACCAGCCCCAATGCTGGCCCGCATGTTCCCGTCCTGCTGGACGAAGTTTTAGCTGCGCTGTCGCCTTTGGCGGGCAAGCGCATTATCGACGGCACGTTTGGCGCGGGCGGCTATTCGCGTGCGCTGCTGGAAGCGGGCGCCAGTGTCATTGCCATTGACCGCGATCCGTCGGTCCAGCCGTTTGCCGATGCGCTGACTGCCGAGTTCGGCGAGCGCTTCGTCTTTGTCCCCGGCACGTTTTCCGCACTCGACAGCCTCGCCGCCGAGCATGGCTCGATCAATGGCGTTGTGCTCGATATCGGCGTCTCCTCTATGCAGCTCGATCAGGCCGAGCGCGGCTTTTCCTTCATGCGCGACGGGCCGCTCGACATGCGGATGAGTGGGGCCGGCCAGAGCGCCGCCGACCTGGTCAATACGCTGGATGTCGAGCCGCTGGCCAATCTGCTCTATGCCTTTGGCGAAGAGCGCAAATCGCGCCGCATTGCCCAGTTCATCGTCGCGGCGCGTGAAATCGCGCCGATCCAGACGACGCTGGAGCTGGCCCGCATCATCGAAAAATCCATCGGCCGCAAGCCGGGTGACGCCCATCCGGCGACCCGCTCGTTCCAGGCGCTGCGCATTGCCGTCAATGCCGAGTTCGATCAGCTGGTCGAAGCGCTGTTCGCCGCCGAGCGCCTGCTGGACGAGGGCGGGCGGCTGGTGGTGGTGACCTTCCATTCGCTGGAAGACCGCATCGTCAAACGCTTCTTTGATCCCGACAAATCCGGCCCGGCCCAGTCGCGGCATTTGCCGCAGGTGGTCTCCGAAGCGCGCCGCTGGGTCGAGGTGGCCAAGGCGGTCAAGGCCGGCGAAGCCGAAGTGAGCCGCAATCCGCGCGCCCGCTCGGCCATGCTGCGCGCTGCCAGCCGGTCCGACGCGGCGTCGCGTCCGGTCAAGTTCGACGGTCTTGGCGTGCCCCGGATCAGGGGTGAAGCATGATCCGCAATCTCAATATCATCCTGATTTTCACCAGCGTGTTCATGCTGTCCGGCGTCTATGCGCTCAAATTCTCCATCGAGAATACCGCCAGCGAACGCACGGCGCTGATTGCGCTGATCGATAGCCAGGAGGGCGAGCTGTCGCTGGTCAAGGCCGACGAGGCGGTGCTCAGCCAGCCGGGCCATATCGACCCGATCGTGCAGCGGCATCAACTGGCGCTGGCCATCGTGCCGGTCAAGCAGGAGCAGTTCGGCGCGTTTGACGCGCTGCCGATGCGCCCGGCCAAGCCGAACAGCGCCGCCATGGACTCCCTGTTTGAGTCGCTGGAAGCCGGTGTCGATCCGATCGACGCCATCCTCGAACTGGAGGGTATCGAATAATGGCGGCCACGACTGAGGGCAGCGGTTTTACCATCTCGCTCGACGGCGCCCGCAAGGCGCGCGGCAATCTCACCCAGGCCCGCATCCGCTGGATGGTGCTGGCGCTGGTGCTGGGCTTTGGCCTGGTCGGCGGCCGACTGGTGCAATTGGGCATGGTGGTGTCGGATTCCACCATTGAAGGGCAGGCGCGCGACGTCATCACCGCGACCCGCCCGCCGATTCTGGACCGTAACGGTCTCGAAATGGCCGTCGATATTCGCGTGCCGTCGCTGTTCGCCGAACCGCGTCGTATCATCGATGTCGAAGAGGCGGTGACCAAGCTGCGTACCGTGCTGCCCGACCTCAGCGAGGCGTGGCTGCGCACCCGGCTGACCGGCGACAAGGGCTTCGTCTGGGTGCAGCGCGAGCTGTCGCCGGCGATCCAGGAACGCATCATGCGGCTGGGTATTCCCGGCATCGACTTCATCACCGAATCCAAGCGCTTCTATCCGGGCATGAGCGAAGCCAGCCATATCCTGGGCTCGACCAATATCGACAATCAGGGCATTGCCGGCATCGAGCGGCATATGGATGGCGAAGACGTGGCGCTGCTGCAGGAGCTGGGGCTGGCGCGCGGCAATGCGCTGGCGCCGGTGGAGCTGAGCGTCGACATGCGCGTGCAGCACGTCATGCATGAGCAGATGCTGGATGCCATGACCCGCTACCAGGCGGTCGCTGCGGCTGGGGTGATGATGGACATCTATACCGGCGAGATCGTCGGCCTGGTGTCGGTGCCTGACTTCGACCCGAACGATCCCAAATCGGCGCTGGTCAAGGACAGCTTCAACCGCATCACCGCCGGCATTTTCGAGCCGGGCTCGATCTTCAAGACCGTGACCATGGCCGGCGCGCTCGATAGCGGCGCGGTGCGGATCAACGACCAGTTCGACGCGCGCTTCGGCATTCGCTTTGGCCGTTTCACCATCGACGATTTCCACGGCAAGCATCGCATTCTCAGCCTGCCGGAGGTGTATAAATACTCCTCCAATATCGGCACGATCCGCGTCATGCAGGCGATGGGCAAGGATAATTTCCGCGCCTTCCTCACCACCATGGGCTTCGATCAGCGCGTGCCGTTCGAGCTGCCGGAAATGCGCCTGCCGACGGTGCCCAAGGAATTGTCCGAAGTGGGCTCGGCCACGGCGTCGTTCGGCCACGGCCTGTCGGTGTCGCCACTGCACATGGTCACGGCCTATGCCGCCTTCGTTAATGGCGGCAACTATATCGCCCCCACGCTCTACAAGCGCGATGTGGCCGAGGCCGAAGCGCTATATCGGCGGGTGCTGCGGCCGGAGACCAGCGCGGATATCCGCTATCTGATGCGCCTCAACGCCCTGGAGGGTTCCGGCTCGCAGACCAACAAGGCGTCATTGGGCTACCGCGTTGGCGGCAAGACCGGCACGGCCGAAAAAGTGGTGGATGGGCGCTACTCGTCGAGCAAGGTCACCAATTTCTTCGCCTCGGCCTTCCCGATGGACAATCCGCGTTACGCCATGCTGATCATGGTCGATGAGCCCAAGGCGGAAAATCCGCAATCGGGCACCACGGCCGGCTGGAACGCGGGCAATGTCACCGGCCGCATTGTGCAGCGGGTTGCGCCAATGTTGGGAGTTGCCCCAGATTTCTCCGAAATGCTGGATACCAATCTCGTTCCACGTGTTCTCAGATAGCTTGATCCCGAAGGACTCCACCCCGTGTCACTCAGCGTAACACAGCTGCTCGAAGGCTCCGGCGCCCGGCCCAAGAAGGGTTTGGGGGCGGTTTTCGGGCTGAATTCCGACAGCCGCCGCATCGAACCCGGCGATATCTTCTTCGCGCTGCCGGGCGCCAATGTGCATGGCAACCAGTTCGTCCCCGACGCGGTGCGGCGTGGGGCGCTGGCGGTGATCAGCGATACTGCTCCGGTCGGCGATCCCGGCGTGCCGGTGATCATCGTCAAGGATGTGCGCGCCGCGTATGCACGCGCCGCCTCGCGCATTTTCGAGCCGCAGCCGGAAATCACCGTTGCCGTCACCGGCACCAATGGCAAGACCTCGGTCGCCTCCTTCGTGCGCCAGATCTGGGGCTATGCCGGCATTCCCGGCGGTAGTATCGGTACGCTGGGCGTCGAAACCGCCAACCGGTTGATCGAGGGTAGCCTGACCACCCCGGATTCGCGCACGCTGCACCAGTCGATGCGGGCGCTCAAAGCCCAGGGCATCGATCATGTGGCGCTGGAAGCCTCCAGCCATGGGCTCGATCAGCGCCGGCTCGACGGCATGCATTTTGAGGCGGTGGCCTTCACCAATCTCAGCCGCGACCATCTCGATTATCATGCCGATATGGATGCCTATCGCGATGCCAAGCTGCGGCTGTTCACCGATCTGCTGGTCGATAGCGGCCCGGCGGTGGTCAATGTCGATGATCCCGAATACGAGCCCTTCATGTTCGCGGCGCTCAGCGCCGGGGCCACATTGCTGACGGTGGGCCGCGAGGGCGCCTATATCGAAGTGCTGTCGATCCAGCCGGAAGGCTATGGCCAGCGCGTCGAAGTCCGCCATGTCGGCGAAAAGCTCAGCTTCCATCTGCCGCTGACCGGCGAGTTCCAGGTTTCCAATGCCATCGTCGCGGCGGCGCTGGCCATGTCGACCGGCGTCGACAAGGCACAGGCCTTTCCGGCGTTGAGCGAACTCAAGGGCGCCAAGGGCCGGCTGGAGCTGGTGGCCGAGCATAATGGCGCGGCGATCTTTGTCGACTATTCGCACACGCCCGACGCGCTGCGCACCGCGCTGGAGGCCCTGCGCCCCTATGCCACCAACACGCTACGGGTGGTGTTTGGCTGCGGCGGCGACCGCGACAAGGGTAAGCGCCCCCAAATGGGCGCCATCGCCAGCGACCTGGCCGACGACGTCATCGTCACCGACGACAATCCACGCACCGAGGACGCCAAGACCATCCGCGCCGAAATTCTCGCGGCGGCCAAGGGCGCCCGCGAAATCGGCGACCGCAAGACGGCGATCGCCACGGCGGTCAAGGCGCTGCAGCCCGGCGATGTATTGCTGGTGGCCGGCAAGGGCCACGAGGATTACCAGATCGTCGGCACCACCAAGACGCATTTTTCCGACCACGAAGCGGTGGCCGCAGCGATCAAGGGGTAGGGCAGTGCGCGGTTGGCAGGCACCTTGCTGCACCTCTCCCTTTGGGGGAGAGGTCGGCGCGCAGCGCCGGGTGAGGGGGCCTGTCCCACGCATTTCACTCGGCAAAGGCCCCCTCACCCGACCCAAGAGGGTCGACCTCTCCCCCAGAGGGAGAGGTGCAGCCAGCGGCAAAATTTATTCATGACCCAGCCCCTCTACACCATCGACGCCATCCTCGCTGCGACCGGCGGCAGCACGGAGCTCGATCCGTCCACCCCGATCAATTCCATCTCCATCGACTCCCGCGAACTCGGGCCCGATGCGCTGTTCGTCGCCATCAAGGGCGACCGCTTCGACGGCCATGATTTCGTCGAGATGGCGCTGGCCAATGGCGCGAGTGCCGCGTTGGTCAGCCGGGGCGTGGGAGAACGCCGCATTGTCGTGCCGGATGCGCTGGAGGGGCTCTCCAATATTGCCCGCGCCGCCCGCGCGCGCAGCCGCGCCATCATCGTCGGGGTGACCGGCAGCGTCGGCAAGACCACCACCAAGGAAGCCATCCGCGTGGTGTTCGAGGCGGCGGGGCAGACCCATGCCTCGATCAAGAGCTTCAACAATCACTGGGGCGTGCCGCTGATGCTGGCGCGGCTGCCCGAGACGGCGCAGTTCGGCGTTTTCGAAATGGGCATGAGTGCGCCCGACGAAATCCGGCCGCTGTCGCAGCTGGTGCGGCCGCATATTGCCGTCATCACCACCGTCGCCCCGGCGCATCTCGAAGCCTTCGGCTCGCTGGATGGCATTGCCCGCGCCAAGGCGGAAATCTTCGCCGGCCTCGAAGCGGGCGGCACTGCTGTGCTCAATGCCGACCACCCGCAGATCGACCTGCTGCTCGCAGAGGCCGAGGCAGCGGGCGTGGCGCGCGTGGTGACCTATGGCGAGACCGAGGGTGCCGACTGGCAGATTGTCGATGTGGAAATCGTCGCCGGCCGCAGCTTTGCCACCGTCATCCATCAGGGCGAGCGCCATGCACTGCTGCTCAATGTGCCCGGCCGCCACATGATCGCCAACGCCACTGCGGCGCTGGCCGTGGCCTATCTGGCCGGCGTCGAGCCGGAGGTAGCGCTACGGGCGCTGGCCGGTTTTGGTGCGCAGGCAGGGCGGGGGGCGCAGAGCCGGCTCGGCCCCACGGCCAAGCCGCTGCTGCTGATCGACGAAAGCTACAATGCCAATACCGCCTCGATGGCGGCGGCGCTCGACGTGTTCGCGGCCCAGCCGGCGCTGGGGGGGCGCAAGGCAATCATTCTCGGCGACATGCTTGAGCTGGGTCCGCAATCGGCAAATCTGCATGCCAGCCTCGCGCCGGCGGTGATCGCTTCAGGCGCCGAGCTTGTCTATCTGGTGGGCGCGGAAATGACCGCATTGGCCGCTGCGCTCGGCCCAGACCGGGTGACCGCCCATGCCCAGACGGCAGCGGATATGGCGGAGATCGTGCTCAACGATCTTGCCTATGGCGATGCAGTTATGGTCAAAGGGTCCAACGGCGTGGGGCTGAACAGCATCGTGGACAAGATCCGCCATCGGTTTGACGACAACTGATCCCACCCAACAAGGACCCTCCCTTTCATGTTGTATTTTCTCGGCCAGTTGGGTGACGCGCTCTCGGCGTTCAACGTTTTCCGCTACATCACCTTCCGCACCGCCGGCGCGGTGATCACGGCGCTGTTCTTCGTGTTCATGTTCGGTCCCGGCATGATCGCGCTGCTTCGCCTGAAGCAGGGCAAGGGCCAGCCGATCCGCGAAGACGGTCCGGCCGGGCATTTGCTGACCAAGAAGGGCACGCCGACTATGGGCGGGCTGATGATCCTGTCCGGCGCGGTGTTTTCGACGCTGCTCTGGGCCAATCTCAGCAATGGCTATGTCTGGGTGGTGCTGTTCGTCACCGTGGGCTTTGGCGCCATCGGCTTTTACGACGACTATCTCAAGGTCAAGCGCATGAGCCACAAGGGCTTTGGCGGCAAGCAGCGCCTGTTGCTCGAAGCACTGATCGGCGGCATCGCGGCCTTTGCCATTTCCCAGCTGGCGCAGGGCTCCTATGGCACCTCGCTGCTGTTCCCCTTCGTCAAGGATCTGGCGCTCAATCTGGGCTATTTCTACATCCTGTTCGGCGGTTTCGTCGTCGTCGCCGCCGGCAATTCGGTCAATCTTACCGATGGGCTGGATGGTCTGGCCATCGTGCCGGTGATGGTCGCCGCCGCCTGTTTCGCGCTGATCGCCTATCTCGTCGGTAGCGTGAGCTTCTCCGATTATCTGCTGCTCAACTATGTGCCTGGCACCGGCGAATTGTCGGTGGTGTGCGGCGCGCTGATCGGCGCCGGGCTGGGCTTTTTGTGGTTCAATGCGCCCCCGGCGCAGATCTTCATGGGCGACACCGGTTCGCTGGCCCTGGGCGGCGCGCTCGGCTCCATCGCCGTCGCCACCAAGCATGAAATCGTGCTGGCCATCATTGGCGGGCTGTTCGTGCTGGAGACCGTTTCGGTCATCGTGCAGGTGGTGTCGTTCAAGCTGACCGGCAAGCGGGTGTTCCGCATGGCGCCGATCCATCACCATTTCGAGCACCTCGGCTGGACTGAAAGCCAGGTGGTGATCCGCTTCTGGATCATCTCCTTCGTGCTGGCCCTGATCGGGCTGAGCAGCCTCAAGCTGCGCTAGACGCTGAGGGGCGGCGCGGCCTTCGGCCCCGCCCCTCACGCCGCCGCTTCCGTGGCGGAGTCCCTGCGCGATCCAGCGCAAAACGAACACCACAAATGCCGCCAGCCGCCGCCGCGTCGGCCTCGCCTTGGCGCTCGCATCGCCATTTGCGGGCTTGGGACGTTAGACGAAGGTCTAGTCCCGAAAGTTATCCTTCATTTTCAACTATTAAAACGATTTAACTCTGGCATTTCAGCGTTCTGGCGGCAAGTTTCATAAACTTAAGCTAAAATAGCTGAAGCATAGTTAGCCTTTACATTCCGTCTTCAGGGGGGGCTTGCGAGCGTAAGTGATTGAGTCCGATCATTTCGCAGCTTTTTATTGGAGATTTTGCCATGAAAAATCGTGTTCTTACGGTTATTGCTGCCGCGATGCTTACGGCGACGGCATTTGCGCCGGCGGCGTCGGCACAGAGCCTTTTGGGTCTGGTCGGCGGGGGTGATAGCGGCGCGCTCATCACCTTGAGTAATGGGTCGGCCGGGGATTCCGGGGCGATCAATCTTGGGCTCGGCGGTGGCAACGGCAATCTGCTGGATGCCAGTGTGCTGCCGAATTCCGGTGGCTCGCTGGTTGATGCCAATGTCAGCCTTGGCGGCAGCAAGGGCCTCGTCGACGCCAATGTTGGCCTGCTCAATGGCGGCGTGACCGTCGATGCCAATGTCGGCGGCAGCAAGGGGCTGGTCAATGTCGGCGTCGGTGTTGGCAATAATGGCGGCGGCGGCAACGGCGGCGGCGGGAATGGCGGTGGCGGGAATGGCGGTGGCGGCGGTGGTGGCGATAACGGCGGTGGCAACGGTAACGGCGGCAATGGCGGTGGCAACGGCGGCAATGCTGTGGCCGTTCGGGGTGGCAGTGGCGGCGGTGGTGCCGCTGTCTGTGCCGGCGCTGATCCGACCAAAGCGTGGGGCCTGTTCGAAGGCACCTCGTTCTCGGGTTGGGAGCGTGCCTCCAATATCGAAATCATCGCAGTGCAGCTGTGCCCCGATGACCGGCAGAAGATCTCCCAGATGATCCGGGGGCAGCACAAGCATGGTCAGTTGCAGCAGGCCGTGCGCTCGGATGCGCTGATCAACGCAGCGCTGAGCCGTTCGCCCTACAACGCGGAGCGGGTGCTGGGCGTCGATCGTTCCGGTTCGCGGCTGAAGGTCTATGTCTATTAAGCTGCCGCTTCCTTGATCCGTGAGGCCCCGCGACCCGTTTGCGGGGCCTTTCTTTTGCAAAACGCAATGCTGATTTGGAAATCGGTAACCAACCGGCTGTTACAATTGCAGCTAGTTTGTATCGAGTAGCCCCGGCCTTGTGATGATGTTCTCCCGTGCTGAAAAGACGCCTCTGGCCGAGTGGTGGTGGTCGATTGACCGGGAACTGCTTGGGGCCCTGATCCTGCTGATGACCTGCGGCATGGTGCTGAGCTTCGCGGCCAGCCCGCCAGTGGCCGAGCGGCTGGGCCTGTCGCCCTGGCACTTCGTCATCCGCCACGCCATGTTCTGCATCCCGACACTGGCGGTGATGGTGGCGACCTCGTTCCTCACCCACCGGCAGGCGCGCATCGGCGCCTTGGTCACGCTGGTGATCAGCCTGGCGCTGCTGTGGGCCACTTTGCGCTTCGGCACCGAGGTCAAGGGCGCGCGGCGCTGGATTTCCTTTGCCGGCCAGTCGATCCAGCCCTCCGAATTCGTCAAGCCGGCCTTTGCCGTGCTGGGCGCCTGGCTGTTCTCGGAATCGATGATCCACAAAAACGTGCCGGGTAAAATCCTGGCCTCGGTGATCATGCTGGCGATTGTCGCCGGCCTGCTGCTGCAGCCCGATATCGGGCAGACCGCACTGGTGGTTGCCACCTGGGCGGTACTGCTGTTCCTGGCCGGAATTTCCTGGTTCATCATTTTTGGTATGGCCGGCTCGGCCCTGGCGCTGCTGTTTGGCGCCTATGTGTTTTTCCCGCACGTGTCGCGCCGTATCGATACCTTCCTCAACCCCGAGGGCGGCGGCAATACCTACCAGATCGACCGCGCCCTGCAGTCGCTGCTCGAAGGTGGCTGGTTCGGCCGCGGGCCGGGCGAATCCATCGCCAAGAAGCTCATTCCCGATGCTCATGCCGACTATGTGTTCTCGGCGGCGGCGGGCGAATTCGGCATCCTGTTCTGTCTGGTGCTGGTGGGGCTGATCGCCTTCATCGTGCTGCGCGCCATGATGGGAGCACAAAGGCAGACCAGCCTGTTTGCGCGTCTTGCCGCATCGACTTTGGCCATCCAGTTCGCCATGCAATCGGGTATCAACCTAGCCGTGAATCTCAATCTCATGCCGCCCAAGGGCATGACCTTGCCCTTCGTTTCCTATGGCGGCACCTCGATGATCGCCATCGCCTTCGGCATGGGGCTGATGCTCGCTTTTACCCGCACCAAACCCGAGGAACGCATGGCCACCGGCATCCCCAGCTACAAGAGCGCCATCGCGCCGCTGGCGCCCGCAGAATGAAGAAATTTGTTTTGATGGCAGGCGGCACGGGTGGACATCTCTTCCCGGCCATGGCGCTGGCGCAGGAGCTGGGGCGACGCGGCCATCTGGTCGAGCTGATGACCGATCATCGCGTCGAAAGCTACGGCGCCGATTTCCCGGCCAGTGCCATCCATATAGTACCCTCGGCCACGCCGTCGCTGCGCAACCCGATCAAATTCATCACCGGGGGCCTGACCATTGTCGGCGGCATTGCCGTGGCCTTTGGCAAGCTGCGCCGGAGCAAGCCCGACTGCGTGATCGGCTTTGGTGGCTATCCTACCTTTCCGCCCTTCATTGCCGCCCATTTCCTCGGCATTCCCGGCATTCTGCATGAGCAGAATGCGGTGATGGGCCGGGCCAATCGGGCGCTGGGGCGGTTTGCCGACCTGCTCGCCATGAGCTTTGCCCAGACCAAGTTTTCCGAGACGCTGAATCTGGAAAAAATCGTCACCGGCAATCCGGTGCGCGACCGGGTGCGCGCCGTATCGATCACGCCCTCTCCCGAGCTCACCGTCACCAGCCCCATTCGTCTGGTGATCTTCGGCGGCAGCCAGGGCGCCAAGGCGCTGTCCGACATCGTGCCGGCTGCCATCGCACTGATCCCCGAGGCGCTGCGCCAACGGCTGCAGATCGTGCAGCAATGCCGCGCCGAGGACCTTGACCGGGTGGCCGAGATGTATCGGCGGGCCAAGGTCAATGTGGAGCTGGCATCGTTCTTCGCCGATCTGCCGGAGCGGATTTCGCGCAGCCATCTGGTGATTGGCCGCTCCGGCGCCTCGACCATTGCCGAGCTGACAGTGCTGGGCCGACCGGCCATTCTGGTGCCGCTGCCCGGCGCCATCGATGCCGACCAGAAGAATAATGCGCTGGTGGTGGAAGCCGCCGGGGGCGGGTGGGTGGAAGAGCAGGCCACGCTGTCGCCTCAATCGCTAGGCACTCGCCTCACGGACCTGTTAACCGACCCTGCCAGCCTGATTAATGCCGCCGCCGCCGCCCGTTCGCTGGGCCAGCCGCGCGCCGTCGAGAAGCTGGCGGACCTCGCCGAAATGCTTTCCGGCCGAAACCTCGAAGTGGATACGCGCTCATGAATATGCCGGAAACTCTAGGCCCAGTGCACTTTGTCGGCATTGGCGGCATCGGCATGAGCGGCATCGCCGAAATTCTGCACAATCAGGGCTATATCGTGCAGGGCTCGGACGCCTCGCTCAACCCCAATGTGCAGCGGCTGCGCGACATGGGCATCACTATCCATATCGGCCAGTCAGGCGATAATCTGGGTGAAGCCGAAGTCGTGGTGATTTCCTCGGCGATCAAGAAGGACAATCCCGAGCTGATGGCCGCGCGCGCCCGGGCGCTGCCGGTGGTGCGTCGCGCCGAGATGCTCGCCGAGATCATGCGCTTCAAGAACGCCATCGCCATTGGCGGCACCCATGGCAAGACCACCACGACGACGCTGGTGGCGACCCTGCTCGATGCCGGCGAACTCGATCCGACCGTCATCAATGGCGGCATCATCAACGCCTATGGCACCAATGCCCGGCTGGGCGGCGGCGACTGGATGGTGGTGGAGGCCGACGAAAGCGACGGCACTTTCGTCAAGCTGCCCGCCGACGTGGCTGTGGTCACCAATATCGATCCCGAGCATCTCGACCACTACAAGGATTTCGACGGCGTCAAACGCGCCTTCCGCCAGTTTGTCGAGAACGTACCCTTCTACGGCTTTGCCGTGATGTGCCTCGACCATCCGGTGGTGCAGGTGCTGGTCGGCGAAATTCAGGACCGCCGCGTCATCACCTATGGCACCAACCCGCAGGCCGACGTGCGGCTGGTCGATCTGCAGACCATCAATGGCGTCAGCCATTTCGCCATCGAAATCCGTGACCGCATCCGCCAGACGCAATTGCGCATCGATGGGCTCGAACTGCCGATGCCGGGCGAGCACAATGCGCTCAACGCCACCGCTGCCATCGCCGTGGCCGATCAACTGCGCGTGCCGGCCGATGCCATCCGTAGGGGGCTCAAAGGCTTCTCGGGCGTCAAGCGCCGCTTCACCAAGACTGGCGAAGTCGGCGGCATCACCATCATCGATGATTACGGCCATCACCCGGTCGAAATCGCCTCGGCCCTGCGCGCGGCGCGGCAGTCGACCCGCCGCGATGTCATCGCCGTGGTGCAGCCGCATCGCTATTCGCGCCTGCATGATCTGTTCGACGATTTCGCCGCCTGCTTCAACGATGCCGATACCGTGCTGGTCGCTCCGGTCTATGCCGCCGGCGAACAGCCGATCGAGGGCGTGACCCATGAGGAACTGGTGCATCGCATCATCGCCCTGGGCCACCGCGACGCCCGTGTGCTCGACCGCTCCGAAGACCTCGCCAGGCTGATCGCCAGCCGCGCCGAGGATGGCGACTATGTCGTCTGTCTGGGCGCCGGCAATATCACTCAATGGGCCGCCGCGCTGCCGGGCGAACTCGGCGCGCTGCTGGGCCAGGAGGCAAAATGAGCTATCCCGATCTGATCCCGCAGCTGCAGCCCTGGATTGCCGAAGTCCGCGGTCGGCTGATCCCCAATCAGCTGCTGAGCGAAGTCACCTGGTTCCGCGTCGGCGGTCCGGCGCAATTGTTCTTCACTCCGGCCGATGAAGCCGATCTGGCGTTTTTCCTCAAGAACCTGCCCGCCGAAATCTGTACTACGGTGATCGGGCTGGGCTCAAACCTGCTGATCCGCGATGGCGGGCTCGACGGCGTGGTGATCCGCCTCTCGGCCAAGGGCTTTGGCCAGGTCGAAGTGCTGGACGATCACCAGATCCGCGTCGGCGTCGCGCTGCCCGACGTCAAGGTCGCCACGGCTGCCGCCGAGGCCGGCGTTGACGGGCTGAGTTTTTATCGCGGCATTCCCGGCGGCATTGGCGGGGCGCTCTATATGAATGCCGGCTGCTACGGCACCGAAACCCGCGACCGCATGGTCGAGCTGCGCGCCGTGACTAGGCAGGGCGACATCGTCACCCTGAGCAATGCCGAGATGGGCTACCACTACCGCAAGTCGAACGGTCCGCGCGGGGCGGTGTTCACCTCGGCAGTGTACCGGGGATTTGCAGGAAAACCGGAAGAAATCTTGCAGAATATGCGAGAAATCACCGAGAAAAGAGAGAGCAGTCAGCCGACAAAAGCCAAGACTGGCGGCTCCACTTTCAAAAATCCCGAAGGCCATTCGAGCTGGAAACTGGTCGACGCCGCCGGGGGCAGGGGCCTCAAGGTCGGCGGCGCGCAGATGAGCGAACTCCACGCCAACTTCCTGCTCAACGTCGACAACGCCACCGCGCTCGATATCGAAACGCTGGGCGAGACGGTGCGCAACAAGGTCCGCGCCAATTCGGGCATTGAATTACAATGGGAAATTCGCCGCATGGGCCATTTCCTGCCCGGCCAGGAAGTTCGCGAATTCCTCGATGGCGATGTGTTCACGGGGGCGGTGTGACCGCCTTGCTTCATACCCATAATCAAGATCGGACCCAGCCATGACCAAACACGTCGCCGTCCTCATGGGCGGCTGGTCCAATGAACGCCCGGTATCGCTCGCCTCGGGCGCCGGCTGTGCCGCCGCGCTGCGTAATGCCGGCTATCAGGTCAGCGAAGTCGATGTTAATCGCGATATTTTCAATGTGCTGACAGCACTTAAGCCCGATGTGGCGTTCAATTCGCTGCATGGCACCTTCGGCGAAAGCGGCATGATCCAGGGCGTGCTGGAGCTGCTGCAGATCCCTTATACCCATTCAGGCGTGCTGGCCTCGGCGCTGGCGATGGACAAGCACCAGTCCAAGATCATGTTCAAGGCCGCCGGCATCCCGGTGACCGACCACGTCATCGTGTCGCGGGCCGAAGCGGCGCGGGCCCATGTCATGCCGCCACCTTACGTCATCAAGCCGATTGCCGACGGGTCGAGCTTTGGCGTGTTCATCGTCAAGACCGGCACCAGCCACCCGCCGCAGGAGATCCTGCGCGAGGACTGGAACTCGGGCGAGATGGTGATGGTGGAGCGTTATATCCCCGGGCGTGAGCTAACCTGCGCGGTGATGGGCGACGTGGCGCTGGGCGTCACCGAGATCGTTACCGATCTGGGCTTTTACAATTATGAGGCCAAATACGCTAAAGGCGGTTCAGTCCACATTATTCCGGCCCAGCTGCAACCGAAAATTTACGACAAAGTGCAAAAGCTGAGTCTAGCCGCGCATGCGGCTCTTGGTTGCCGGGGCGTGACGCGGGCGGACTTCCGCTACAACGACGCTGCCGGTCCCGATGGGGAACTGGTCTGCCTTGAGATCAATACCCAGCCGGGCATGACCGAGACGTCGCTGGTGCCCGAACAGGCTTTGCATGCCGGGCACTCCTATGAAGATCTAGTCGCCTGGATGGTGGAGGACGCGAGTTGCAACAGGTAAAAAGCGAGACCTTTCTCGCTGGCGCGCGGATGATCGATCCTCGTGCATTGCCTGTTCCTGTCCGTTCGCCCCGGCGCAAGCTCGCCAATAATCTCGGCCGTGCCTGGGTGTTGCACCGCAAGGCCATGTTGCGCGGCGCTGCCATCGCGGCGCTGCTGGTGACCGCTGTCGGCCTTTATGAATTGCGCGCGCCCATCGGCATGGCCGCCGCCACGCTGGGCGATGTGGCGCAGGGGCGCTTTGCCGCCTCGGGCCTCGCCATCGGCGAAATCTCCATTTCCGGCCAGACGCTGACCAGCGAACAGGCCATTTTCGACGCGCTTGGCATCGAGCCCTATACCTCCACGGTCGCCTTCGATGTCGAAGCGGCGCGCCAGCGGGTGGGCGACCTGCCGGCCATCGCCAGCGTCACCGTGCGCAAAACCTATCCGGGTGACGTCATTGTCTCCGTCACCGAAAAGCTGCCGGTGGCGCGCTGGCGCGTCGATGGCATCACCTTTGTGGTTGATGCGACCGGCGAGCAGATTGGTGAGGATCGTGGCGCCTATCACGATCTGCCGCTGGTCGTGGGCGACGGTGCCAATGACGATGCCATGGTGATGATCCGCGCGCTCGACCAGCATCCGGCGCTCAAGGCCGATCTGGTGGCGCTGTCGCGCATTGCCGACCGACGCTGGGACCTGATCTACGACACCGGGCTGCGGGTGCAGCTGCCCGAGCTGGGCGTGGCGCGCGCGCTGCGCAACCTCGAAGCCTACCAGGCCAATTTTCAGTTGCTCGACCGCGACCTGACGGTCATCGACATGCGCGTGGACAGTTTGGTGGCGGTGCGCCCGACCAAAACCGATGCCGAACTGGCCGCCGATGAAAAGGCCCGCAAGGCCGCCATCATCGAGCGTGCGCGGTCGGGTCAGCCCTATCCGATGCCACCCCGCACGCTTCCCTCCCTCACTCTTGGCCAAGCGACCACCCAGCAATGATGACCGATGCCATGACCTCCCGGCTTCGCCCCGTTCAGCCCGGCAAGACCTCGCTGGTCGCCGTGCTCGATATCGGGTCGACCAAGATTTGCTGCGTGATCGCCCGGCTCACCCCGCGCGCCGAAGGCAAGGCGCTGCGTGGCCGGACCCATCAGGCCGAAGTGATCGGCTTTGGCTATGGCCCGTCCTCGGGGGTCAAGAGCGGCGTGGTCACCGATATCGAAAAGGCCGAACAGGCCATCCGCTCGGTCGTCGGCATGGCCGAACGGGCGGCTGGGCTGACGCTGGAAACCGTCATCGTCAACGTCACCGCCGGCCGGCTCGGCTCGGAAACCTTCTCTGCCGCCGTCTCGCTCGATGGCCAGGAAGTGGAAAAGGGCGACATCCATCGCGTGCTGCGCGCTGTCAACGAGCGCAGCGTCCGCCCCGAGCGGTCGATCATTCATGCGCTGCCGATAGGCTATTCCCTCGACGGGCAGAAGGGCATCCGTGACCCCAAGGGCATGGTCGGCGACAAGCTCGGCGTCGATGTCGCCGTGGTCAGTTCGGAAACGCTGGCGATGCGCAATCTCGAACTGGTGCTGCATCGCTGCCATTTGCAGATCGAAGCGCTGATCGCCACGCCCTACGCTTCCGGCCTCGCCACACTGGTCGATGACGAAGCCCAGCTCGGCGTGGCCTGCATCGACTTTGGTGGTGCGACCACCACTGTCTCAGTGTTCAATGACGGCCATCTGGTTTACGCCGATGCCATTGCCATTGGCGGCCATCATCTGACCCTCGATATTGCCCGCCAGCTCTCGGTCAGTGTGGCCGATGCCGAGCGGCTCAAGACATTTTACGGTTCGGTGCTGCCCGGTCAGGCCGATGAGCGCGACCTCATCGCCATCCAGCCGGTTGGCGCCAGCCATGACGAAGCGCCGGGGCAGGTGGCCCGTTCGGTGCTCACCCGCATCATGCGCCCGCGTATCGAGGAAATCCTCACCGCCATCCGTGACCGGATGCAGGCCACCGGCATGATGGATGTCTGCGGCCGCCGTTTCGTGCTCACCGGTGGCGCCAGCGAAATGACCGGCCTGCCCGAAGTGGCGCGTCGCACCCTGGCCCGCAATGTGCGCACCGGCCGGCCGATGGGCATTGCCGGCCTGCCGGAAATGGCCAAGGGCGCGGCCTTCGCCACCGTCGCCGGCATGCTGATCTATCCGCAGGTCTGCGCCAAGGAATATGCCGAGCCGCGCGGCAGCCGCAAGCTGATCGGTACCGATGGCTATTTCTCCCGCGTCGGCAATTGGCTGCGCAGCAGTTTCTAGGCGCGGTTGACATGGGGTCGTGGTCGGCGCAACAGAGGCCGTCTTGATGGCCTCGCCATTGCATTATCGAGAAACACTCATGAACCCCGACAGTCGAAGTTCGACGTCGCCTCTGCTTATCGCCTCCCGCTGCTGACGGCATTGCTGCTGGGCGGGCCGGGTGCGGTCATTGCCCAGGAGTTAGCCTATGTTGCGCAGCTATCAGAATAACCTTGCCCGGCTGGTTGAAGTCCCCACTGCCGAACTGAGCACGGCCACCAATCTGGTGTGGCTGGACCTGCTTCATCCCACGCCAGAGGAAGAAGCGCTGGTCAACGGCCTGTTGGGCATCGAGATTCCGACCCAGGCCGAGATGGAAGAGATCGAGCTGTCGGCCCGGCTCTATACCGAGGACGGCGCCGAGTTCATGACCATGACGGCGCTGTCGGGCCTCGATACCGACGATCCGGTCAAGACGGCGATCACCTTCATTCTCAAGGGCACCACGCTGGTCAGCGTGCGCTTCGCCGATCCCAAGCCGTTCCTCGCCTATACGTCTCGGGCGCAGAAGCCCAAAAGCGTCGCCTGCAAGACCGGCGCCGACGTGTTCCTGGGGCTGCTGGAGGCGATGACCGACCGCACGGCCGATGCGCTGGAGCGGCTGGGCAATGAGATCGACCAGATTTCCCGCGATGTGTTCCGCAAGAAGAATTCCACCGCTGAAAAATTCCAGCAGGATCTGCGCTCGATCATCGAGCAGATCGGCGGCAAGGCCGAATTGCTGACCATGGTGCAGGAAAGCCTGGTCAGCGTGTCGCGGCTGACCGCCTATCACGGTGCCTCCAACGAGGGCGCGACCAAGGCGGCCCGCGAGGCCCGCCAGCTGTCCAAGCTGATCCAGCGCGATGCGCTGTCGCTGGGCGAGCATGCGCGGACGCTGTCCAACAAGATCAATTTCCTGCTCGATGCGACGCTGGGGCTGATCAATCTTGAGCAGAACCAGATCATCAAGATTTTCTCGGTCGTGGCGGTGGTGCTGCTGCCGCCGACGCTGATCGGTTCGGTCTATGGCATGAACTTCGACATCATGCCCGAACTGCATTGGGATTTTGGCTATCCCTTCTCGCTGGGGCTGATGGTGGCCTCAGCAGTGCTGCCGTTCCTGTATTTCAAGCGCCGCGGCTGGCTGTAGCGGCGAGCACTCAAGATGGGCCCCGGCGCAAGGCCGGGGTGACACCGTGGTTGGGGCAATGACTCAAGACGCGCTGGCATCGGAGAGGCGTTACCCTCCGGCATAGGCCTTTTCCAGGTCGGCGATGACGAGCTTCTTCATCTTCAGCATCGCCTGAGTGGCGCGGCCGGCGGCGGCTTTGTCGTGCCCGAGGACTGTGGTGTACATCTGCTTGGGCACCACCTGCCAGGACAGGCCGAAGCGGTCCTTACACCAGCCGCACATGCTTTCCGCGCCGCCATTGCTGACGAAGGCGTTCCAGAAATAGTCGACTTCGGCCTGATCGGCGCATTCAATCATGAAGCTGACCGCTTCGGTGAATTTGAATTGCGGCCCGCCATTGAGCAGCATGAATTTGTGTCCCTCCAGCTCGATAATGGCGGTGAAGGCCGGCCCGTTCGGGTCCTGGTGGGTCACCTCGAGCACCTTGGCGCTCTTGAAGGTCTCGGTGTAAAATTTGATGGCGTCGTCGATGCGGTCATCGAACCACAGGCAGGGCATGAGCTTGGTCATGATCGTTCTCCTCTTAACGTCCGGAACTTTATCCAGAACCAATATGTTATATTGCTAAATGGTTATATGAAGCCTGTCAAGCCGATCCGGGGGCGGCGTGGTTAACATTGGGTCAATCCGTAACGCCCCTGTGTCGCAAATTGCGTTCACGTTAACACCCGTGAGACAATTGTTAGGGGCCGGTTAACGTTTGGGAGGGTAAATCTTTACCAACCACGCCACTATGAGGCCATTCATGACCATCAACCTCACCATCCCGGATATTCAGGAACTCAAGCCACGCATCACCGTCTTCGGTGTTGGCGGTGGCGGCGGTAACGCCGTTAACAATATGATCGAGTCCGGGCTCGATGGGGTCGACTTTGTCGTCGCCAATACCGACGCCCAGGCTCTGGCCCTGTCCAAGGCCCAGCGCATCATCCAGCTCGGCGTCGGTGTTACCGAAGGCCTCGGCGCTGGCTCGCATCCCGAAGTGGGTCGTGCGGCCGCCGAAGAGAGCTGGGACGAGATCAACGACCATCTCAGTGGCTCGCACATGGTGTTCATCACCTGCGGCATGGGCGGTGGTACCGGTACCGGCGCTGCGCCCGTTGTGGCTCGGGCAGCGCGCGAGCAAGGCATTCTGACCGTTGGCGTGGTCACCAAGCCCTTCAACTTCGAAGGCAATCGTCGCACCCGTCTGGCTGACGATGGCATCGATGAGCTGCATCGCCATGTCGATACGCTGATCGTCATCCCCAACCAGAACCTGTTCCGCGTTGCCAACGAGAAGACCACCTTTGCCGACGCGTTTGCGATGGCCGATCAGGTGCTGTTCTCCGGCGTCGCCTGCATCACCGATTTGATGGTCAAGGAAGGCCTGATCAACCTCGACTTCGCCGACGTGCGCGCCGTGATGCGCGGCATGGGCAAGGCGATGATGGGGACCGGCGAAGCCTCGGGCGAAGATCGTGCCCGTCACGCCGCCGAAGCCGCCATTGCCAATCCGCTGCTTGACGATGTGTCGATGCAGGGCGCGCGCGGTCTGCTGATCTCCATCACCGGCGGTCCGGACCTGACACTGTATGAAGTCGATGAAGCGGCCAGCCGCATCCGCGAGGAAGTCGACCCCGATTGCAATATCATCCTGGGCGCGACCTACGATCCGAGCCTCACCGGCACGCTGCGCGTGTCCGTCGTGGCCACCGGTACCGACGCCACCATGGTGCAGGCCCTCGAGCCGGCTAAGCCGCATGCGTCGCGCACTCCGCTGGAAGTGCGTCGTCATGTGCCGGTCGAGCCGACTCGCGTGCAGGTCGAACGGGCGTCCGTGACCACGCCGGCCATGTCGCAGGCGATCGAGCATCAGGTCGAAGCGGCCGTGGCCGAGGCGTTCCACGCCGACTCCGCGCCGGCCCATTATGGTCATGAAGACGATGGCGTCTTCGTCGAGCCCTATACGCCTTCCGCCACTGAGAGCCTGCATGAGGCCGACGAGCCGGTCGCCATGGAAGAACAGCCGGTGCCAAGCGTCTATGTGCCGTCGCACGCGGCGCGCCCCGAGGGTCAGCGCCGCATGCCGCGCACCGAGGAGCTGCCGATTGTTGCGAGGCGGACACAGGAAGCGCAGGAACGTCCTGAGGCAGAACCGCGCAATGCGCGCGCTCTGTTCAAGAAGCTGGCCTCCAATGTCGGTCTTAATCTGGGTCAGCCCCAGCCGGCTCCGCGCGAAGAAATTTCCTACGCCGCCGCTGACGACGCCGCTGCCCGCAGTGCCATAGAGGCAGGCGGCGCAAGGGCTTCGCGTGCCGGTGCGCCGCTGGACGGTGCCCGTGGCAACCTTGATGCTCATGGTCGCCAGCCGGCCCCGGCGCCGCAGAAGGAGAGCCTCGAAATCCCGGCTTTCCTGCGCAAGCACGGTTAACGGCGCGCCGCCAATTCGAGAAAACATTACTCGGTGCGACTTTCGCACCGAGTTTTTTTTGGCTAACACAGTGCCGGACGTTCAGGGCCTGGGGTCGGAGTAATATTGCGTATGCACAAACTGTCCACGCGCCAGCGTACCCTTTCGGCTGCGATCAGCTTTTCTGGCTATGGTGTCCATAGCGGGCAGCCGGTGACCATGACGATCAAGCCGGGCCCGGCTGATTCTGGCATCACCATCTGCCGCGAGCTGGGCGATGGCACCACCACCGTACCCGTACAGGTGCATTTTTCGCGCGTGACCCGCACGACGCTCTGCACCACGCTCGATCTGGGTGGCAGCATCAGCGTCGCCACCATCGAGCATGTCACCTCGGCCCTTAGCGGAATGGGCGTCGATAATGCTCTCATTACCCTCGATGGCGGCGAATGCCCCATTCTGGACGGCAGCGCGCGCCCCTTTGCCGAAGCTATCCTGCAGGTCGGTCTCGACATCCAGCCGGCGCAGCGAAAATTCCTCAAGGTCATCCGCGCCGTCACCGTGCGCAACAATGACGCTTTCGCTGCCCTCGAGCCCTATAATGGGCGGGCGCTTGATCTCGAGATCGATTTTGACAGCAAGGTCATCGGCCGCCAGCGCATGATCTTCGACTGGACGCCGCGCCGCTATTATGAAGACGTGTCGCGCGCCCGCACTTTCGGTTTCGTGCGCGATGCCAAGATTCTGCGCCAGGCCGGCTATGCGCTGGGCTCCAGCCTCGACAATTCCATCACGGTACACGAGGATCGTATCCTCAATCCGGGCGGGCTGCGCTATGAGGACGAGTTCGTCCGCCACAAGTTGCTCGACGCCATTGGCGATCTGTCGCTGGGTGGGCTGCCGATCTGGGGGCGCTTCCGCTCCTATAAGGGTGGGCATGCGCTTAATGCCCATGTGCTGACCGGTCTCTTTTCCAGCGAAGCCAACTATGAGATAGTCGGCGCAGAGGACCTGCCACTGGAATTCGAAGCCTTCGAAGACCAGCCGGATGGGTTGGAGGTCAATCATTACCTGCGGTCCGTGCGCTGACCCCCGAAGGGGGGCGAGGCGTAGCGCCACAGTTTTGATCCATTTACTAACTACGCCGCCGCAATGCGGTTTTCGTTATAAGGACGGGGCAGTTCGTGACAGTTGACGCAATTGGTGGTTTCACCAGCCGGGCCGCCCGGTTCCTCACCGTTGCCGTGATGGTGGCGGTGCTCGCCGGCTGCAGCCTGTTCGGGCCAGTCAAGAACAAGGAAGAGCCGATCATTCCGGCCGCCACGCTGTATCAGAAGGCGCTGGACGATATGGATCGCCAGTATTTCGCCACCGCGATCAAATCGCTGGAGCAGCTGGATCGCCAGCACCCGCGCGATCCGATGGTGGAAAAGTCCAAGCTGATGCAGGTCTATGCCAATTACCGCAGCGGCAAGCTGAACGAGGCGATTCTCGCCGCCGACCGCTTTATGGCGCTGTATCCGAATGGCAAGGACGCAGCCTATGTGCTGTATCTCAAAGCCAATTCCTATTTCGCCCAGATCAAGGACATCACCCGCGACCAGCAATTGTCGCGTGATGCCATCGACACCTACAGCTTGGTGATTTCCAACTATCCCAAGTCCGAATACGCCAACGACGCCAAGGAAAAGCTGCTGGTGGCGTTTGACCAGCTGGCGGGCAAGGAAATGTCGGTTGGCCGTTACTATCTGGGGCAGGGCCAGTACACCGCGGCCATCAACCGCTTCCGCGTGGTGGTGGAAACCTGGCAGACTTCGACTCACATCGAGGAAGCCCTGTTCCGCCTGACCGAAGCCTATCTGTCGCTGGGCCTGACCAACGAAGCCGCGACTGCTGCCGCCGTGCTGGGCCACAATTATCCGTCCAGCACCTGGTACAAGCAGGCCTTCGAACTGCTGGGCAAGCAGGGCCTCGCCCCCGCTGTCAACAATGGCAGCTGGATGGCCGGGCTGAAGAAATAACGTCGTTGAAGTAATTTGTTGCTAGTTTGTTCCGGGGCGCTAAGATGCGCCCCGGTTCGTTTGTGTGGATTGCTTGGCGTGATCTGGCCGAATCCTCGACGTCAGTCCCGCAGCGGCGGGAATCTCCCTGTGCGAAAGGGGGATTCCCGCTTTCGCAGGCATGACGCCCTGATGGTAAGACTAAGACAAGATCTGCGCCGCTTGGCGGCCGAAGTTTGGGAATAACCCGCGCATGCTGAACGCGCTCTCGGTTCGCAACATTGTTCTTATCGACCAGCTCGATCTGGCGCTCGATGGTGGCATGACCGTCCTCACCGGCGAGACCGGTGCCGGAAAATCCATTCTGCTCGACGCCCTGACCCTGGCGCTGGGCGGGCGCGGCGACGCCTCGCTGGTGCGCAGCGGGCAGGAGAGCGGGCAGGTGGTTGCCGTGCTGCAACTGGCCGCCGATCATCCGGCCCGCGCGGCGCTGCGTGACAATGCCATTCCCGACGACGAAGACGTGATCCTGCGCCGGGTACAGTTTGCCGATGGCCGCACCCGCGCCTTCATCAATGATCAGCCGGTTTCCGCCGCCTTGCTGCAAAAGGTCGGCGGGCAGATCGTGGAAATCCACGGCCAGCATGACGACCGGGCATTGGTCGATGGTGCCACTCACCGCGCCACTCTCGACGCTTTTGGCGAGCTGGAAGGCCAGGTCGGCAAGCTGCGCGACGCCTGGCAGGATCTGGCCGACGCTCAGGACGCCGTGGTGGCGCAGCAGGCGCTGGTGGCCCAGGCGCTGGCCGCCGAGGACTATGCCCGCCATACGGTGGAAGAACTGGGCAAGCTCAAGCCAGCGACCGGGGAAGAGGACGAACTGGCCGAGCGCCGCCAGCATTTGCAGCAGGTCGAGCGGTCCGCCGCCGATGTCATCGAAATCGACGGCATGCTCAACGGCCCGTCGGCGCCCGCGCCGGCCCTGGCCAGCCTGATGCGCCGGCTGATGCGCAAGATCGATGGTGGCTCCAGCCTGTTCCAGCCCATCGTTGATTCCCTCGACGCCTCGCTCGCCGCCCTCGACCACACCGGCGACGCCCTCGAAGACCTCAAGCGTGAAATGGCCTATGATCCGGCCGAGCTGGAAAGCGTCGAGGAACGCCTGTTCGCTCTGCGCGCCGCCGCCCGCAAGCACCAGACCAGCTGCGACGGGTTGGCCGACGTGCTTGCCAAATATCGCGACGATCTCGAAACCCTGCAAAGCGGCGAGACGCGGCTGACGGCCCTCCAAGCCGCTGAAGCCAAAGCGATGGACACCTATCGCAAGCTCGCCACGACGCTGAGCGCCGGGCGCGCCAAGGCCGCTGCGGCGCTGGGCAAGGCGGTGGGCCTTGAGCTGCCCGACCTCAAGCTGGGCGCAGCCAAATTCATCGTCGACCACCAGATCGACACCGCCCGCATCGCCGCTTCCGGCTTTGACCAGATCGCCTTTCACGTCCAGACCAATCCCGGCACCGCCGCCGGCCCGTTGCTCAAGGTGGCTTCGGGCGGCGAACTCAGCCGGTTCCTGCTGGCGCTCAAAGTGGTGCTGGCCGACCGGGGCTCGGCTCCGGTGCTGATTTTTGACGAAATCGACACCGGCGTCGGTGGCGCGGTCGCCGACGCTATCGGCCGCCGGCTGGCGCGCCTTGCCGGCAAGGTGCAGGTGCTGGCGGTAACCCATGCCCCCCAGGTGGCGGCACGGGCCCAGCGCCATCTGCTGATCGAAAAGCAGGCGGTCAAGGAAGGCGCGTTCATGCGCACCCACGTCAAGCCGCTGGACAATGCCGCCCGCCAGGAAGAAGTCGCCCGCATGCTGGCCGGCGCCCAGGTGACCGACGAAGCCCGCGCCGCCGCCAGCAAGCTGCTGAGCGAAGTGGGTTAGGGGATAGCTCAACATACCCCCTCCCAACCTCCCCCTGACAAGGGGGAGGCGCCGCGCGGTGGGCGTGGCACGATGGAGCCCGATCCTCGATGTGTACCGCCCCCTATCAGGGGGAGGTTAGGAGGGGGTATCCTCTTCACAACCAACAGTACTGGCCGCCGAGTATTTCATGACCGACCTGTCGCAAAAACCCGTTGATGAGCTGACCGAAGCCGAGGCGCAGGCTGAGCTGGCGCGGCTGGCCGAGGCCGTTGCCGCCGCCGATGTCGCCTATCACCAGAACGACGCCCCCGAGATCACCGACGCTGCCTATGATGGGATGCGCCGGCGCAATGACGCTATCGAGGAAGCCTTTCCGGCGCTGGTGCGCGATGACAGTCCGTCCAACTCCGTCGGCGCGCCGCCCGCGGAAGGCTTTGCCAAGGTGCGCCACGCCGTGCCGATGCTCAGCCTCGCCAAGGCCTATAGCGACGAAGACGTGGTCGATTTCATCACCCGTGGCCGGCGCTTTTTCGAGCGCGACAAGGACCTCGAAATCGCTTTCACCGCCGAGCCCAAGATCGACGGGCTCTCCGCTTCGCTGCGCTATGAAAATGGCGTCTTCGTGCAGGGCGCGACGCGCGGCGACGGTGCGGTAGGCGAGGATATCACCGCCAATCTGCGCACTATCAAGGATATTCCCGAACGGCTCGCCGGCTCGGGCTGGCCCGAGAACATCGAAATTCGCGGCGAGGTCTATATGACCTATGCCGAATTCCAGGCATTGAAAGCCCGTTCCGCTGCCGCTGGCGGTCAGGATTATGTCAATCCGCGCAATACCGCAGCCGGCTCGCTGCGCCAGAAGGACGCCTCGGTCACCGCCAGCCGCAATCTGCGCTTTTTCGCCTATGCCTGGGGCGCCATCACGGCAGACCCGGCGCCGACGCAATATGAGGCGGTGCAGAAATTTGCCGAATGGGGCTTTCAGGTCAGCCCGCTGATGGTGCGGGCCAATTCGGTGGACGAACTGATCGCGCAATATCGGCTCATCGAAGAGCAGCGCTCCTCGCTCGGCTACGATATTGACGGTGTGGTCTACAAGGTCGACCAGCTCGAATTGCAGCGCCGCTGGGGCTTCGTTACCGGTGAGCCGCGCTGGGCCGTGGCGCATAAATTCCCGGCCGAACAGGCGACCACTGTCATCAAGAAGATCGACATTCAGGTCGGTCGCACCGGAACGCTGGCACCGGTAGCGCGGCTGGAGCCGGTTACTGTCGGCGGCGTGGTGGTGGAAAACGTCACGCTGCACAATGAGGACTATATCAAGGGTTTCGACAGCTTTGGCCTGCCGATCCGCGAGGGCATTGATATTCGCCTCGGCGATACCGTGGTCATTCAGCGGGCCGGCGACGTCATTCCCCAGATCGTCAGCGTGGTGCTGGAGAAGCGCCCAGCTGACGCGGTGCCCTATGAATTTCCCCAGACCTGCCCAGTTTGCGGCTCGCCGGCCACGCGCGAGCTGAACGAGAAGACCGGCAAGGAAGATTCCCGCCGCCGCTGCACCGGCGAATTGATCTGCCCGGCGCAGGCCATCGAACGGCTGCGCCATTTTGTGTCGCGCGGGGCGCTGGATATCGAAGGCCTGGGCGCGGAAAACATCGACCTGTTCTTCAATGCCGGCCTGATCAAGACCGCCGCCGATATCTTCACCCTCAAGGATCGCCGGGCCGAGGTCACCCATGCCATGGCGACGCGGCGCGAAGAGCAGGCGCTCGCGCGCGAAGCCGCTTCGGGCAAGACGCGCAAAAATGTCCGTAGCGTTGAGGACCGCAATTATGAGGGGCTCGACAAGCTGTTCGCTGCCATTGATGCGCGGCGCAATCCGGAGCTGGACCGGTTCATCTTCGCGCTGGGCATCCGCCATATCGGGGAAACCACGGCGGCGATGCTGGCGCGGACCTTCTCGACCATGGAAGAATTGATGCGCGTCGGGAAGGCAACCGCTGCCGCCGAGGACCCGCTGACGGTGTTCCCTTCGGTCGATGGCATTGGTGGCACGGTGATCAAGGCGCTGGTCGATTTCTTCGGCAATCAGCGCAATGACGATGTGGTGGAGGCGCTACTCGCCCAGGTGCAGCCCAAGCCTTATGTGGTGCAGGTTTCGGCCGATAGCGTAGTGGCGGGAAAGACGGTGGTGTTCACCGGTTCCCTCGAAAAAATGACACGATCGGAGGCCAAGGCTATGGCTGAACGGCTGGGCGCCAAGGTGGCCGGGTCGGTGTCGGCCAAGACCGACATTCTGATTGCCGGGCCGGGCGCCGGGTCCAAGCTGAAAACTGCCGAGGCGCTGGGCGTCGAGGTGATCAGCGAGGATGAGTGGTTCGTGCGCGTCGGCAAATAGCCACACGGGGATTAGGCCGTGCGAGGATTGAGAACTGCGGCCGTCGCCGCCCTGCTGCTGCCCGTGGCGGCGCAGGCCAGCGAGTCCGGCGATCAACTCGCCCAGCGCCTCTATGACGGCACGCTGGGGGAGGCGCGCGACACCGTCCTCCGACAATGTGGCGAACGCCATTCTGACGCCTGTTTCGCCGCCGGGCTGCTGAGTTTGGTGGATGGCGTGGAAGCGGCGGCGCAGGCGTTTCACCGTCATGGCGCCGCTACGCCCGGCATGCCCATTGCGGCCAGATTGCTGGGGGTGGGGCCTGACGATACGCCCGGCGGCCCCGCCAATCCTGATCCGAAGCCGCTCAGTTATGAGCAGCTATACGCCATCCTCGCCGATTTCGTGACGGCGCTGGATACGGCATGCGGACATTTCGAAAATGCCGGCGCGGCGGGCGATTACGTCATCAGCATCGATCCGCTCAGGGTGCGCATTGATCTCGATGGTAATGGCACGGCGGACGCGCATGAAACGCTGGGCGCCTTGCTTGTTTCAGTCGGTTATTTCGCCGATATCCCCTTTGCCGATGCCCCATCGCAAGCGGTCGCGGATACCAGCATCGGTTTCGATCGCGCCGACGCGCTATGGTTTGCCGGCTATACCCAGATTGTCGCGGCGCCGATCGACCTGCTGCTGGCGCATGATTTCTCCGGCTTGTTCAATGCCTATCTGCACCGGATATTTCCCAAGGCCGGACTGCCGATGCAGGATTTTGCCGTTGGCGGCTCGCTGTTCATGGATGCGCAGAGCGATGGCGACATTGCCGATTTGATCGCCGCCATCCACACGCTGGATTTCTCGGTGACCGACAGCGCGCGGCTGGCCGGAGTGCTGGAGCGGCTGAAAGCCATCACCGGCTTTTCCCGCCGCAACTGGGAAGCCATCCTCGCCGAAACAGATGACAATCGCGAGCTGGTGCCGTCCCCACGCCAGACCTCCATCGTGCCCGACATGGCGGTGACGCAGGAGATCGTCGACGCCTGGCTCGCCACGCTGGATACGCTTGATCAGGTGTTCGCCGGCGAGCTGCTGGTGCCGCATTGGCGCTTCAAGCAGGGCTTTGATCTGAAAGCCTATTTCGAGACGGCGACGGAAACCGATCTGGTGCTACTGCTCACCGGGTCCGGCGCACTGCCCTTCCTGCGGGATGGGCCGGTGGCCGATGCGCAGAGCTTTGCTGCCGCCAATCGCAGTTTTGGGGCTGACTGGCTCAACTACGCCTTCTGGTTCAATTAGCGTCACCTGGAGAATCACCATGCGCCTAGCCGCACTCGCCGCCGGCCTGTTCTTGACCCTGACCGGGTTCGCTGCCGCCCAACCCTATGAATCGCCAGAAGCGCTGCTCGAAGCCTTTTACGAGCCCTATTTCAGTGGCGATTTTTACGAGGACGAGACCCAGTTCCGTTCCGAGGCGCTGCAGGCGCTCTACGACAATGACGCCGAAATCACCCCCGAAGGCGAAATGGGCGCCATCAGCTTTGATCCCTATATCGATGGTCAGGACTATGAGGTCACCGATCTGGTGATCGGCACGCCCGCCATGGATGGCGATGCGGCCACGGTGGAGGTCAGCTTCAAGAATTTCGGCCAGCGCCGCCGCCTCGTCTATGAGCTGGTGCTGGAAGACGGCTGGAAGATCGACGATGTGGTATCGACCAGCCCGGATAATCTCTATCGTCTGAGCGAGATTTTTGCCGAGGCGGCAGCGGCGTATTAGGCGGCATCCTTTCAGTCGACACCCTCCCCCTTGCGGGGAGGGATCAAGGGTGGGGGCGCGGGCGCTGAGCTTGCGGAGCCAAACCCCCACCCAGCTCGATCAAGGACTTAGCGCTGGGCTAAGTCCCTATCTCGCTGTCCCTTCCCGCAAGGGGAGGGTGACGCCGGTGGGTGGGCAGCCGTCCTAAACCGCCGCCGTCGCGCCCTTCAGCCAGTCCCGCACATTGCCCGTGACCTTGGGCCCGATCTCGGCCCACACCCGCTGGTGATAATCATCCAGCCACGCCCGCTCATCATTCGTCAGCAGTGCGGTGTCGATCAGGCGCTTGTCGATCGGGGCCAGGGTCAGGGTTTCAAACTCGAAATAGCCGGGGAATTCGGTGCTCTCGATCACGGTGATCAGGTTTTCGACGCGGATGCCGTATTCGCCGGTCTTGTAGTAGCCCGGCTCGTTGGAGATGACGTTGCCCGCTTCGAACGGGATGGTGTAACGCGGCGAAATCCCCACCGGGCCTTCATGTACGCCGAGATAGGCGCCGACGCCGTGGCCGGTGCCGTGATTATAGGTGACGCCCGCCTGCCAGAGAAACTGGCGCGCCAGAATATCGAGCTGGGCGCCGGTGGTGGCCTTGGGGAAGCGCGCCATGGAAATGGCGATCATGCCCTTGAGCACCCGGGTGTAGCGGTCGCGCTGTTCCGCGGTCGGGGTGCCGGTGGATAGGGTGCGGGTAATGTCGGTGGTGCCGGCCAGATATTGTGCGCCGCTATCCACCAGCATGAGTTCGCCGGGGTTGAGCCGGCGGTCGGTCTTGGTGGTCACCCGGTAGTGGACGATGGCGCCATTGGGGCCGGCGCCGGAAATCGTATCGAAGCTGGCGTCGACGCAGCTCTCGTCCTCGCGGCGGAAGGCCTCCAGGGCGGTGACGATGCCGATTTCAGTCAATTCGCCGCCCGGCGCCGTCGCATCGAACCAGGCGAGGAATTTGGCCATGGCCACCCCGTCCAAAACATGCGCTTCGCGCATGCCGGCCAGCTCGGCCGGGTTCTTGCGCGATTTCGGCAGCAAGACCGGGTCGCGCTTTTCGACCAGCGTTGCGCCGGCCTCGCTCAGCGCTGCTACGATGGCCTCGGGCGCGCTGGCAGGGTCGATCAGCACGGTCTTGCCGGCCTTGCCCAGCTTGGCCAGCGCGGCTGGCAGGGACGGGCTGCTGGCCAGCTTGGCCACGCCGTCCAGTGCGGTATGCACCGCATCGGTGATCTTGGCCGGGTCGAGATAAAGCGTCGGCTGGCCCTTTTGCGGCACGATGGCAAAGCCGAGCACGAAGGGGGTGTTAGGCACGTCGCGGCCGCGCATGTTGAACAGCCAGCAGATCGATTCCGGCAGCGTCAGCACGGTTGCGTCGGCATGGTCGGCGGCCAGTGCCGCCTGGATTTCGGAAATCTTGTCGGGGGCAGCCTGGCCGGCCCGGTTGTGGCCGAGAAATTCGATGGTCGAGACTGGGGGGGCCGGGCGGTCGGGCCAGACGGTGTCAACCAAATTGGGGCCGGGCACTAGTTTCGCCCGGCCCTCGAGCTTGGCGGCCAGGTCGCGGATTTCGCCGGGCGTATGCAGCCAGGGATCATAGGCAATGGTGCCGAGCTTGGGCACATAGTCGGCCACCTGGGGCGACAACCCGCCCAGCAGCCACTCATGAACGGTGAATTTAGCGGTATCGGTCTGGGCCGGAGCCTGCAGCGTATAGCGGCTATCGACGAACAAGCCGGCCTTCTTGGCGCCCACCATGGCCAGCCCGGCCGAACCGGTAAAGCCGGTAAGCCAGGCCAGTCGTGCTTCGCTGGCCGGCACCGATTCGCCACGATGCGCGTCAGCGCGGGGGATGAGGAAGCCATCCACCCCGGCCTGACTCATCGCTTCGCGCAATGCGGCAAGACGCGGAGCGACTGTCTTGCTGTCGGTTTTTTCCTCAAAGCTCTGGAAAATGGTGGCTGGAAAGCTCTTTGCGGTCATGAACGGATCGGTTCCTTGCGCCGGGCTGCGCCCCGGACATGGCTGTTGTGCGGCTTTGGGCATGGCATATCGCCCACTACCGCCTACCTTAGTCGCAGAACCAAGGAGAACGAAGATGGGCAAGGACAAGAATTTCGTAGCGCGGGCATTTGACGCGCTGATCGCCGGCCGCGAGCGCGAAGCACGCCTCTATGTCGAGCGCTTCGAGCGCAGCTACCCGCGCCTGAACAACAAATTTACCAAATAGTAACGGGACTTGCGGGGGACGCAGGGCTGGTCTGAGACAAAGGACCTAACCAAATCCTACCCGCCAGCCTAAACAGAGCATGACGGCGGCAACAGACTTCCGTCATCGCGTGCATGGAGACAGAAAATGACCGAGAGCAAGAACGATTTCCGCAAGGCCCTGGGCTCCGTCCTCGACGCCCGTGGTCGTGAATCGAACCGCCAGGTCAGCTATCGCATGCAGCACCAGCTGATCGGCGCGTTCACCAAGCGTCCGTAAGGATGCCGCAGGAATTGCTGACGACACTGTCGATCCCCGGAGCCCGCTTCGGGGATTTTGCTTTTTAGGCAGGGTGATCTGGGGATGGGCCCCGGCTCAAGGCCGGGGTGACACTGTGGGTGGAAAGGCGTCAGGGCCGTTCGAGGATCAGCGTCGACCATTCCTTGCGCTGCAACTGCTCGTTCAGCACCAGCCCTTCGCGCGTATAGGCATCGATGACGCCGGGGGCCTGATGCTCCAAGATACCGGACAGGATTACCGTCGCGCCGGGCTGGGCCACAGCGGCCATGGCCGGGGCCAGCGCCATTAGCGGGCCGGCCAGAATATTGGCCACGAGCAGATCATAAGGCGCATTTTTCTGGATTTCGGGGTGGTCGACGCCGGTCGCTTCCAGCGCGACGATCTGCGGACCGACACCGTTGTGGACGGCATTGTCGATGGTGGTGGTCACCGAAATTGGGTCGATATCGCTGGCGATCACCGTCAGCTGGGTCCGCTTGGCCAGCGCGATGGCGAGCACGCCGGTGCCGGTGCCGACGTCGATCATGCGCTGCGGCGAGCGGCGCTTGAGCACTTTGTCGATGGCTTCGAGGCACCCGGTGGTGGTTTCGTGGTGACCGGTGCCAAAGGCTTGTGCCGCATCGATTTTCATCGGGGTCAGCCCTTCGGGAATTGGCCCGGTTTCATGGCTGCCATAAACGTAAAAGCCACCCGCGATGACCGGTGCCAGGCCTTCCAGCGACTTGGCGACCCAGTTGATGTCGGGATCGATGGGGGCGACGGAAAATTCCACCACGCCGCCCAGGGTCTGCCGCGCCAGCTCAACAAAGGCATCTACATTGGGCGGGCTCTCGCAGGTTGCTTCGAAAAACCATTCCCCGGTCTCTTCATTCTCATGCGCCGAGGCGGTCAGCGCCAGATCGTCCCGCTCCATGACGGCATCGACCAGGGCATAGGCCTGATCCTTGGTGAGCGGGGCGGAGAGCTGGTCGACGGCCATGGGGAAATCCTCTGTTCAGCGCCTAGTTGCGATAAGTCCATCGCTAGGTCAATCTGACTTATCCCCGCATCGGCCGGGATGCGCCAGATTTGATGGAGGCAGGCAATGTTTGGATTGATGGGCAGGATGCTGGCACCGCCGGGCAAGCGCGAGGAATTGCTCGCGATCATGCTTGAGGGCAACGCGCCCATGCCGGGCTGCCGTAGCTATGTCATCGCTCGCGATCTGGTCAGCGCTGAGGGCATCTGGATCACCGAAGTTTGGGACAGCAAGGACAGCCACGCCGCATCGCTCAAGCTGCCGCAGGTGCAGGCCACTATCGCCAAGGCGCGGCCGCTCATTGCCGGCTTTGACCAGCAGATCGAAACCGAGCCGCTGGGCGGAATCGGGCTTATGCCTTCTTGATAAAACTCTCCAGCACCTTCTTGCGGCCGGCCTTTTCAAAATCGATGGTCAGCTTGTTGCCCTCGATATCGGCAATGGCGCCGTAGCCAAATTTGAGGTGGAACACCCGCTCGCCCATGCCGAAGGCCGAGCGGTCATTGCCCAGGTCAACCGAGCGGGCTACGAGATCGCCATCGATGGTCAGCGGGCCGCCGCCCTTGCGGCTGGCCTGTTGGGCGCGGGCGCGAGCCCAGCCGGGGGTTTCGTAGACACTCTCGAATGGGTCGGCCTTGTTGAAGCGGCTGCTGGCGCCGCCGCCATAGCCATAGCCGCCATAGCCATAGCCGCCATAGGATGAGCCGGTATCGGTGACTTCCACCGCATCGGCGGGGAGTTCATCGAGAAAGCGGGAAGGAATGGCCGATTGCCAAAGGCCGTGGATGCGGCGGTTTTGCGCGGCGGAGATGCGCACGCGCTTGCGGCCACGGGTGATGCCGACATAGGCGAGACGACGTTCCTCCTCGAGCCCAGCTCGGCCGCTTTCATCCATCGACCGCTGGCTGGGGAAGGTGCCTTCTTCCCAGCCGGGCAGGAAGACAGTGTTGAACTCAAGCCCCTTGGCGCCATGCAGGGTCATGATGGTGACGGCGTCGGCGGCATCGGCGTTATCGCGGTCCATGACCAGGGCGATGTGTTCGAGGAAGCCACCAAGGGTGTCGAATTCTCCCATGGCGCGGCTCAGTTCCTTGAGGTTTTCCTTGCGGCCCTCGGACTCAACGGATTTGTCGGCGCTGAGCATGTCGGTGTAGCCGCTCTCTTCGAGGATCTGCTCAACGAGTTCGAAAGGCTGCAACGTCGCGGTGCGGAACGCCCAGTCTTCGAACTGGCCTACCAGGCTACCCAAGGTCGTGCGCTGCTTGGACTTGAGTTCCTCGGTTTCGAGCAGCAGGCGGGTGGCTGCCAGCAGCGGCATGTTCTGGTGCCGCGCCGTCTCCATCAGCATTTTTAGCGTGGCGTCGCCTATGCCGCGCTTGGGAACATTGATGATGCGTTCGAAGGCAAGATCGTCGGCAGGTTGGGCGACGAGACGCAGATAGGCCAGAGCGTCCCGGATTTCCTTGCGCTCGTAAAAGCGCGGGCCGCCGATGACGCGGTAATTGAGGCCGAGGGTAATGAAGCGCTCTTCGAACTCGCGCATCTGAAAGGAGGCACGGACCAGAATTGCCATGGAGTTGAGGCTCTCGCCCCCGCGCTGATATTGTTCGATCTCTTCGCCGACCGTGCGCGCCTCTTCCTCGCTGTCCCAGACTTGGGTGACAGAGACTGGCTCGCCAGTTTCGCCCACATCGGTCTGCAGCGTCTTGCCGAGGCGGCTTTCGTTGAAGGCGATGATGTTGGAGGCGGCCTTGAGGATGTTCGAGGTCGAGCGGTAGTTGCGCTCGAGCTTTATGACCTTGGCGCCCGGAAAGTCCTTTTCGAAGCGCAGGATGTTGTCGACCTCGGCGCCACGCCAGCCATAGATCGACTGATCGTCGTCGCCCACGACGCAGATATTGGCTTCGCTGGCTGGTTTCCCCTGAGCCAGCAGGCGCAGCCAGAGATATTGGGCGACGTTGCTGTCCTGATATTCGTCCACCAGCATGTATTTGAACTTGCGATGGTACTCCGCCAGCACGTCCGGATTTTCCTTGAACAGCCGGATACACTCCAGCAGCAGGTCGCCAAAATCGGCGGCGTTCAGCGCTTTAAGCCGGGCCTGGTAGGCGGCGTAGAGCTTGCCGCCACGACCATTGGCATAGCTGCCGCTATCGGCCGGCGACACATCCTTTGGCAGCAGGCCCTTGTTCTTCCATCCATCCATCATTCCGGCGAACTGCTTGGCGGGCCAACGCTTCTCATCGATATTGTCGGCGACGAGCAACTGCTTGATCAGCCGGATTTGATCGTCGGTATCCACGATGGTGAAGGAGCTGGTCAGGCCCACCAGCCCGGCGTGCTGACGCAGGATGCGGGCGCCGATCGAGTGGAAGGTGCCCATCCAGGGCATGGCATCGAGCCGCGGCACGAGCTTTTCGATGCGCTCCTTCATTTCCCGGGCGGCCTTGTTGGTAAAGGTCACCGATAGGATCTGGCCTGGCCAGGCGCGGTTGGTATTGATGATGTGGGCGATGCGGGTGGTCAGTACCCGTGTTTTGCCGGTGCCGGCGCCGGCCAGCACAAGCAACGGGCCTTCGATGGACTCCACGGCATCGCGCTGTTCCTCATTGAGGCCGCTCAGATAGTCGGGCGCCTGGTTCCGTTTGAACTGGCTGGTAATCGACCCGGCAGCGGGGCGATCGAGTGGGTGAGCATCACCGGACATTGAGGGCCTTTCCATCGCGGCGTCCGGGGCAGGACGCACTGCGCGGGCATTGACGAATCTTATTTTGTTCTCGTTGGGCAATATAGGGATTGGCGGGTGCGGTGTATAGAACGCGGGCGCTGTCACCGATCCGTCATGGTGGCGTCATGGGACTGTCTCGTGCCCACCCTATGCGGAGCCTATTCCAACCGAGGCTCCATCATGTTCAAGCCAAAATACCTGGCCGCCATCACGGCGGCGTTGCTGGCCACGACCGGTACGGTCGCCGCTGCCGAGTATTTCAACCGCATTGCCAGCTTCCCGGTCGCACTGAATACGCCCGATGCCGAAGAGGGGGCCGAGAACTCGGCCGAAATCATCACCGCAACCGAAGACGGCATGACGCTGGTTTATTCCAATGCGCTGCTGGGTGGCATTGGCTTCATCGATATCACCGACCCGACCGCGCCCAAGCCGGCCGGCTTCGTGGCGCTGGATGGCGGCCCTACCTCGGTGGCGGTGATCGGCGGCAAGGCGCTGGTGACCTCGGACACCACGACAGACTTCACCGCCCCTACGGGTTATCTGGCGATCATCGACATTGCCACCAAGACCATCGAGGCGACCTGCGATCTGGGCGGCCAGCCCGACGCCATTGCCAAGAATTTCGACGCTTCGCTGATTGCCATTTCGATGGAAAACCAGCGCGACGAAGACCTCAATGACGGCGTGATCCCGCAACTGCCCAGCGGCAATATCACCTTCTTCGACGTGGCCGGCGGCAGCGTCGATTGCGGCACCATGCGGGTCACCGAACTGGCCGGTGTTGCTGATTTCGCCGGCGATGATGCCGAACCGGAATATACCGACTTCAACAGCCTCAACGAATTGGCGGTGACGCTGCAGGAAAACAACCACATCGTCATCCTCAATGGCGAAACCGGCAAAATCATCAGCGATTTCAGCGCCGGCAGTGTTGACCTGGACGGCATCGACGCCACCGAAGATGGTCGTCTGAGCTTCACCGAGAGCCAGCATGGCCGCAAGCGCGAGCCCGACGCAATCCAGTGGCTCGATAGTGACCGCGTCGTCATCGCCAATGAAGGCGACTACGAAGGCGGCTCGCGCGGTTTCACCATCTTCCACAAGGACGGCACCGAACTCTATGAGAGCGGGTCGTCGATGGAATATATCGCCGCCCAGCTCGGCCACTATCCGGAAGGCCGCTCGGACGCCAAAGGTGTCGAGCCCGAAGGCATGGAAGTGGGCAAGTTCGGCGACACCAACTTCATCTTCGTCAACCAGGAGCGTTCCTCGCTGGTGGCGATCTACAAGGACACCGGTGGCGAGCCCGAATATTGGCAGTCCGTGCCCTCGGGCATTGGCCCGGAAGGCGCCTTGGCCATTCCGTCGCGCAATCTCTATGTCACGGCCAACGAGACCGATCTGTCGCCCGACGGGCTGGCTGGTTCGCATGTGATGATCTTTGAACTCGCTGAAGGCGAGCCGGCCTATCCCCAGATCATGTCGGATCTCGATGCCGACGGTAAACCGATCGGCTGGGCCGCGTTGTCCGGCGCCGTGGGTGATGCCGAACAGTCGGGCATTCTCTATGCCGTCAGCGACAGCGCGTTCAGCGAAGCGGCGGTCTACACCATTGACGCGACGGCCAAGCCGGCCCGCATCGTCAAGAAGACCGTGGTTACCCGCAATGGCGTGCCGGCCCAGAAGCTCGACCTGGAAGGCATCACGCTGGACGGCGAAGGCGGTTTCTGGCTGGCTTCGGAAGGCGACACCGCCAAGTTGACGCCGCATGCGCTGTTCCACGTCAATGCGGATGGCGAGATCGAGGATGAGGTCGCTTTCCCGGCAGCGCTACTGGCCGGCGAGACCCGTTCGGGTTCGGAAGGCATTGCCAAAATTGGCGACACGCTGTGGATCGCCATTCAGCGCGAATGGAAGGATGATCCCAAGGGTCTGGTGAAGCTGGTTTCCTACAACACCGAAGCCAAAGAATGGGGCGCGGTGCATTATCCGCTCGAGGCGGCCGCCGAAGGCACCTGGGTCGGGCTCAGCGAAATCACCGTGCAGGGCGACTACGCCTACATCATCGAGCGCGACAACCAGATCGCCGACAATGCAGCCCTCAAGGCAATCTACCGCGTGCCGGTAAGCGAACTGGTCGCGGCCCCGCTGGGCGGCGAGTTGCCGACCGTCAGCAAGGAACTGGTGCGAGACCTGGTTCCCGACCTCAAGGCCAATAATGGCTATGTGGTCGACAAGGTGGAGAGTTTCGCTGTCGACGCCGCCGGCCATGGCTATGTCATCACCGACAATGATGGCGTGGACGACTCCTCGGGCGAGACCTTCTTCTGGTCGATCGGCGCGCTCTGATCCTGCCGAATTGCCATGGATGGCCGGGCGGCGACGCCCGGTCATCGCTATTTAATCGCCGCCGCCATTTCGTGTCGTGTATTCAAGGCAATGGCGGGGTTGCGCGGGGCGCGTGCTTGCCTACACTCTGCCGCGGGAAATCGGGTGGCCGCGTGCAGTGCTGAACCGCATCTACATCATTGTCGGAACGCTGGCGATCATCGTGCTCGCCGGGGCTTTCATCGTGCCGTACTTCATCCAATGGAGCGATTATCGCACCCGGATGGAGGAACTGGCGACCAGCGTGCTGGGCACGCCGGTGACGGTGCGCGGCGATATTGAGTTCACCCTGCTGCCGCAGCCGCGCCTGCTGTTTTCCAATGTGCTGGTGGGCTCGCCCGAGGAGCCGGCGGCGACCGTCGACAGCGTCGAAGCCGAATTCTCGCTGATGGATTTCCTGCGCGATAATTACAACGTCACCCGTCTGGTGCTGCGCCAGCCGGTGATCGATTTCACCATTGATGAAAGCGGCTTTTTCGGCAGCGGCGTTTCGGTGGTTGGCGGCAATGGCAGCGTCGGGTTGGGGCAGGCCAGCGTCGTCGGGGCCACCATTCGGCTGATGGATCGCCGCTCCGGCGAGACTTTTGTGGCCGACAAGGTCAGCGGCGAATTCAAGCTTGGCAATTTGAACGGCCCGTTCGCATTTCAGGGCACAGGCGCCTTTCGCGGCCAAAGCTATGGCCTGCGCTTCAACTCGGCGGCGGCAGATGCGAGTGGCAAGGCGCAGGTGTCGATGTTCGTGCAGCCGGTTTCGGCGGCGTTTTCGCTGTCTGCCGAAGGCACGCTGGCGCCCGGCATGGCGCCCAAATTTGACGGCGCCGTCACCTATCGCCAGAAGCCGCCGGCTACCACGGTGGCCACCGATATTCGCGGCGATCTGGTGCTGGAAAGCAAGGTCACCGGCTCGACCGACCGCATCGTGCTGTCCGGCTATACGCTGCGCCCCGACGAGAACCGCGCCGGCACGCGGCTGACCGGGGCGGCGAGCATTCAGCTGGGTGCAGCCCATAGTTTCGATGCGGTGATTTCGGGCGGCGTCTTCTCGCTGCCGCCGCGCGACGCCAAGGAAGATGCATCGACATTGCCCTATGAGGCGGTGCGGCTGCTGGCGGAACTGCCGGCGCCGATCATCCCGCCGATGGCGGGGCGGGTGGGTATCGATCTGGCTGAAGTGACCCTGCGCGGCTTCGCGCTGCGCAATGTGCGGATGGACGCCAGGACCGATGGCCGGGTCTGGCAGATCGAGCAGTTTATCGGCCAGTTGCCCGGCGATACAGAGCTGCGCGCCAGTGGCCAATTGACCAGCGAGAAGGAGCGCCCGGCCTTCCAGGGTCAGGTCTCGCTGAACAGTGCCCGGCTCGACGGGCTGGCGGCGCTGTGGCGCAAGCCGTCCGATGACAATCCACTGTTCAACCAGCCGGGCAGGCTGGATGGCAAGGTGATGCTGGCCGGGGACGCGCTGGGGCTTGTCGGCGGCGTGGTGACGCTGGCCGAGCGCAGCCATGGCGTCGAAATCCGGCTGGGGTTTGGCGAGGAAAAGCGCCTCGATCTGGTGGCGCATTTCGACGCGCTGGGCCGGCCGGGCAGCGCCATGCTGGCGGCGCTGCTGCCCAATGTTGCGGCCGAGCCATCCTTTGGCATCAGTTTTCCCTTTGGCAGCTTTTCGCTGACCGGCAAGGAAGCGCGCGTGCTGGGCTTCGACGGCAGGGAATTGGTGGCTGAGGGCCAGTGGCGCAACAACATGGTCAGCTTTTCGCGGCTGGCGGCCGAGGCATGGGGCGGCATCGGTCTTGATGCAAAGCTGACCGCCGGTGGCACCGCGGTGGCGCCGGACCTCTCGGGTTCGGGCACGCTGCGCATTGCCGTCGCTGATGCGCCGGCGCTGCTGGGGCTGTATGATCTGCTGGACATGCCGCAAAGCTGGCGCGATTTTCTGGCGCTGTCGGCGCCGGCGGATTTGACCGTCGATATCGGCGGCATATTCGACCGCGCGCAAACGGTGACCTTGGGCGGCAAGCTCGGCGCCAGCGATCTCAATCTGCGGGCTGAACTCGGCGGGGGCATTGGCGGCCTGATCACGGCGCCGCTCAGCATCATCGGGGCGCTGGAATCGACCGACATTGCCGGGCTGACCCGGCAGATCGGCTTTGGCGATACAGCGCTGTTTGGCGGCGATGGCTCGATGCTGGTCAGTCTCGGCTTCGAGGGCACGCCTCGCGACAGCCTCCAAACCAGCCTGACCGCCAGCCTGGGCGATGAGAGCGTCAGCTATGCCGGCACGCTGCTGGCGGCCGGCAATGGCGAAATTCAGGGCACCGGTCGGCTGGATATCGCGCTGGCCGATGCCGGCGGTCTGGCGCGGATTGTTGGCGCGCGCGGGCTGAGCCTGCCGATGGCCACGGGCACGGCGCAGTTGCATTTTGAAGGCAGCCGGTTGGCGCGGCTGACCGACATCACCGGAACTTCGGGCGACACCGGCTTTGCCGGCGAATTGTCACTGTCGCGCACTGGCACCACAGCCGCGGTGGCGGGCGATGTGGCGATTGATACCGTCTCTGTAGAGGGGCTGGCGGCGACGTTGTTTGGTCGGGCGGCGCTGGTGAGCGGTGGCGGGATATGGCCGGAAGGCCCGATTGCGCTGGGCGATCAGGCGCGCCAGACGCGTGGCACCGTGGCGGTGACGGCAGGGGCCGTTTCGGCTGGCGGCATCGAGCGGCTGGGCAAGACCAGTTTTGAATTGAGTTGGGACGAAACCAGGCTGCGGCTGGCGCGGTTTGAGGCGGTGGCCGGCGCGGGGCAGTTGGGCCTCGATATGGTGGTGTGCTGCGCTGGGCCGTTGGTGGACAAGACGGTCAGCGGCCGGATGACGATCACAGGCATGCCCGTCGACGCGCTGGCGCCTGCACCGGTCGGCACGATGCTCGATGGAGTGCTGGCCGGTGGCATGCGCTTTGAGGGCACCGGCGCCAGCATTGGCGAGGTGTTGGCAGTGGCCTCGGGCGAGGGCAATTTCACCCTGAGCGATTTTTCGGCCACGCAATTGTCGCCCAATGTGTTCCCTACCGTCGCCCGATTGACCGACGTGCTCAATATGGACGCCGACGCCATGGCGGCAATCATGGGGCTGGCGCTGGGGCAGGGGCCGTTCAATGCGCCCGCTGCCACCGGGGCCTTCACCATTGCCGGCGGCGTGGTCCGGCTGGCCAATTTCATTGTCGAGGGCGATGGTGCCGGGCTGGCCGGAAGTGTCAATCTGGCGCTGAATTCGCTCGGCCTCAATGGCAGTTTCGTCATGACGCCGCGCGGTTTTGAGGACGAAAATGGCCTGGTCGGGCCGGACACCTCGCGCATTATCACCCGGCTGGGCGGCACGTTGCCGGCACCGGAGGTGACGCTGGATCTGGGCGAGATGATCGGGGCTATTCTGGTCCGCGCCAACGAGCTTGAGGTTGATCGCCTCGAAATCCTGCGCGCCGAGGATGCCGAGCGGCAACGCGCCGCCGCCGAGGAGCGCAATCGGCTGATCGAGGAACAGCGGCGCAAGGCAGCTGAGGCCGCCGCAAAACTGGCCGCAGAGGAAGCCGCAAGATTGGCCGCCGAGGAAGAGGCAAGGCGGCTGGAGTAGGAACAATTGCAACTGCAGCGCCCGCCGCCTCCGACGCCGTTCAATCTGTCGGTCCAGCGCCCGCTGGACCTTGGACTCCAGCCGATGGGCCCATCCTCGGGAATGGGGCAGCCGCTGTTTTAGGGGGGAGAGGGTTGGTCGGCGATCAGGCTAAAGCCCGCCCGCTTCAATCTTGCTCTGATACCAACTTAACACCGCCAGCCGCGCGGCCGACGACAGATTATTGGTCTGCCGGTTTTCGTCGATGTGGCGGATCAGGCCGGCCATGGTCTGGGCCTGCTCGGCCGCCATGGCGTCGAGCGCGGCCCAGAATTCAGGCTCAAGCGCGATGGAGGTGCGGTGGCCGGCGATGGACAGGGAGCGCTTGTCCATCGGTGCAGGTCAGGGCTTCTTGCGGAAAGCGTCGAGGCTGACGACTTTTTCGCCGGCGTTTTCTTCGGTACCGCTGGGCGCGCTGGCGGTGGCTTCCAGCTCGGCGTCGGCGCCGGCTTCAACCGCAGCAGCGCCGGGCGCGGTTGCGGGATCGAACTGCAGGCCGAACTGCACGGACGGATCGAAGAAGCCTTTGACGGCTGAGAAGGGGATCACCAGCGTTTCGGGGATGCCGTCAAACGACAGGCCGACTTCAAAGCCGGTTTCGGAAACCCTCAGGTCCCAATACTGGTTCTGGATGACGATGGTCATTTCCTTGTCATACTGGCCGAGCAGTTTCTCGCTCAGGCGCACGCCAGGGGCGCGAGTGACGAAGGAAATGAAGAAGTGATGTTCACCGGGCAGTCCGGTTTTGGCAACCTCGGCCAGCACCTTGCGCACGACGCCGCGCAGGGCTTCCTGGGCGAGAATGTCGTATCGCATGTGATCTTCGGCCATGAGCAATCTTCCAGGTCGTAGGTTAGTCTTGGGCATCGAATCCCGAACGATCCATATCAGCCTCACGTTCCGCGAGAATTCAAGGATAAAGGCATCGAAAGGGAGGTTAGGTGCAGGCTTCTGTTGCCAGGTGCCTGCGGACCCCGCCTGTCGCCCGGCTAGGAGCGGAGGACTTAATTTCCCAATGCTAGCACTGCTTACGCAGCGAGAGCGACTGGAGCCTTATGGTTGTCATTTGCAACTATAAGTTTCGGACCGATAACGGTGGTACCTCACCGAGCAAAAGCACACCCTTTACGCCCTCGTCGATCCTGTTTCGCCCCCATTGGCTGCCCCGTTTCCGGGGAAGATGGTGGAGGCGCCGGGTACTGCCCCCGGGTCCGAAAGGTTTATTACGATGACAATTTATCGCCATAGCTCTTGCGAGCACTCCCTATATAGGCCGGACCGGGCGGGGCTGAAAGAGGGTATGGGCATTTTTGTGCCGGCTGCCGCTACGCGCTGATGCGATTGGCGCTTTTCCCACAGGTGTTCAACCGGGCTTAACGCCTGCTCGCCATGCTGTCACCCAACTGACAGGAGGGCCGGGGCATGGCGATATCGAGAACAGTCAGGCGTTGGCGCAACGGCACGCGGCGTGGCGCTACGGCCGGCTGGCCGCTGCTGCTGCTGGCCTTTGCCATCGGCGGCGGGGTGGGCGGAATCGCTTTGGGGGCGCTGCCTGGCCTCAATCTGTCCGATTGGTTGCTCGAGGCGCCCGCACCTAGGGCGTTGGTGGCGAACGTGCCGTCCCGGAGCTTCCCGATTTGCTCGGGCGGCGGCCGCATCAATTGCGTGGTCGACGGCGATACCTTCTGGCTCGATGGCACCAAGATCCGCATCGCCGATATCGATACGCCCGAAGTGGGCCAGCCGAGCTGCGCGGCCGAGAAGGCGCTCGGACAACGGGCTACGACACGGCTGCAGGAACTGTTGAATGCCGGGCCGTTCGACTTGCAGGCGGCCGATCGCGATGAAGACCGCTATGGCCGCAAGCTGCGGATCGTCGAGCGCCAAGGGCGGTCGCTGGGCGATACCCTGGTAGCCGAGGGACTGGCGCATCGCTGGGGTGGGCGCCAGCAAAACTGGTGCTGAATGCTCAGCCGTTCCAGGCCATGCACATATAGACGCCACCGGCCTCCAGCTCATCGAGCATCTGCGCCAGGTGTTTTTGCTTGGTGTCGTCGCGTCTGACCTTGTTGATCCACAGCAGATAATCGTTGCGCTGATAGGGCGGCCTCGCATCATATTGCTCGCGCAGGCCGCGCGCTTCCAGCGCCTCACGGACGAAATCGGGCATGTCCTGGCGCGGCCGCAACGGGCGCAGCACCGGGCTCATGGCAAGACGGCCTGCGCCTCGATCTCGATAAGGAAATCGGGGTTGGCGAGGCCGGCGACGCGCATGCCGGTCACGGTCGGCGGGTTGGTGCGCTGGCCCCACACCGCCATCCAGCTGCGAAACGCGGCCTGCAGATCCGCATCCTGATGGATGATGACAGTCACCTTCACCAGATCCTCCAGCCCCGCCCCGGCGGCGGCCAGCACCAGCTGCATATTGCTCAGCGCCTTTTGGGCTTGCGCGGCCACGTCACCCTTGCCGACAATCTGCCCATTGGCGTCGACAGCGTTCTGCCCGCCGATCAGCAACAGCCGCGCACCCGCCGGCAGGATGATGCCCTGCGAGAACACCGGGCTGCGGTACATTCCGGCAGGATTGAGATGTTCAATGCTCATGCTCGTCTCTCCTTGGTTTCGGGGCGATGCTAGACCGTCCTGCTGACACCGCCTGTCAGGACGCGATGGGGTATTCTATTACCTGAGGCGGCGGGGCGCTTTCCGTTTTCCGCTGCAAACAGAAAATCGGTGTAGGCTGACGATGACAAGCCAAGAGAAGCACTATGACCGACAATTCGACTGACAGATTGATCCACGCCGCCGAGCGGTTTCTGGGCAAGGGCGAGACAGCGCTGTCGAAGACAGAGCGGCAGGTGCTGCAGCAGGCGCTCAGCAAGAAGGCGCTGGCGCTCGATACCAGTGCGGTATTCGATGAGAAATCGACCTTTGGCCAGCGCCTGGCCGATGGGGTCGCCGCCTTTGGCGGGTCGTGGACCTTTCTCATCAGCTTTGGCGTGGTGCTGCTGGCCTGGGTGGGGTTCAACCTGCTGCTGACCCAGACGGCGCCTGACCCCTATCCGTTTATCTTTCTCAATCTGCTGCTGTCGATGCTGGCGGCGGTGCAGGCCCCGGTGATCATGATGAGCCAGAACCGGCAGGCGGCGAAGGACCGGCTGGTGACCGGCCATGATTATGAGTGCAATCTGAAGGCCGAAATCGAGATCATGGCGCTGCATGACAAGGTCGACCAGATGCGCAATGACGATCTCAAGCAGCTGATCGCCAAACAGCAGGAGCAGATCGACCTGCTATTGCGGATCGTGGAAACTCGGCTCGGCACGGGGGCAGCGCCGGGCGAATCGCACTAGGGTGAGGCCATGCAGCCCTATCTGAAACTTCTCGCCGACATTCTCGAAACCGGGACCGACAAGTCCGACCGTACCGGCACCGGCACGCGCTCGCTATTCGGCTACCAGATGCGCTTTGATCTCAGCCAGGGTTTTCCCCTGCTGACGACCAAGAAACTGCACCTCAAATCCATCGTCTATGAATTGCTGTGGTTCATCCGCGGCGAGACCAATGTGCGCTGGCTGCAGGAGCATGGCGTCAAGATCTGGGACGAGTGGGCCGACGAAAACGGCGATCTTGGGCCGGTCTATGGCAGCCAGTGGCGCAGCTGGCCGGCGCCGAATGGCCGCGAGATCGACCAGATCGCCAATGTCATTGAATCCATCAAAACCAAGCCGGATTCTCGGCGTCATATCGTGTCGGCGTGGAATCCCGCCGAAGTCGACGAGATGGCGCTGCCGCCCTGCCACTGCCTGTTCCAGTTCTATGTGGCCAATGGCAAATTGAGCTGCCAGCTTTACCAGCGCTCGGCCGATACGTTTCTCGGCGTGCCGTTCAACATCGCCTCCTATGCGCTGCTGACCCATATGGTGGCGCAGGTGACCGGGCTAGAGGTCGGCGATTTCGTCCATACCTTCGGCGACGTGCATCTCTACTCGAACCATTTCGAGCAGGCCCAGCTGCAACTATCGCGCGAGCCTCGGCCGCTGCCGACCCTCAAGATCAATCCGGCGGTGATGCGGCTGGAGGATTTCGTGTTCGAGGATTTCACCTTCGAGGGCTACGATCCGCATCCCCATATCAAGGCAGCGGTGGCGGTGTAAGCTCAGGTATCGGAGGAGAGTCTGCGGCACCTAGCAAGTTATTGAAACGACTTGATGATCTGGAGGCGGGCGATGAAGTCCATAGCAGTTTTGGGGCTGTCGCTGCTGGTCAGCGCGCCGGCGCTTGCCAACGATACCTCGGCCGTTTTGACCACCGGCGGGCTGGAGTTTATCAGCAGCCAGGACATCGTGATGGAGCGGGAAGACCTTTTCATCTCGCAGGACGAAATCCGCGTGGTCTATCAGTTCCGCAATAGCGGCGAGACCGACCAGGACATCCTGGTCGCCTTCCCGATGCCCGATATCGTGCCGAATTTCTTTTCGCCGGTGGCCTTTCCCAGCGGGCCCGACGACAATCTGTTCGAGTTCAAAACCACCTTCAACGGCACGCCGGTCGAGGCGACGCTGCATGAATATGCCTATGCGCATGGCGTCGACCGGACCAAGACCATCAAGCAACTCGGCCTGCCGCTGGTGCCGATCTCCGAACGGGCGAGCGACGCGACCGATGCGCTCGACGCCGAAACCCGCGACCGCCTGCTGCATCTGGGACTGCTGGTGCCGGATGCATATGATGCCGGGCAGGGCTGGGAAAAGCACTATTATCCGGCCTGGACCTATAAGGCGACCTACACTTGGGAAGGCCACTTTCCGGCCGGTAAAACGGTCACGGTGGAACACCGCTACAAGCCCAGCGTCGGCGGCACGGTGGGCGTCACCTTCCTCAGCGAGCCATTTGAGGGATACGACCCGGCGTCGGAATACCGGACCAAATACTGTACCGATGATGCCTTTGTCGCAGCGGTGCGCAAGACGCTGCCCAATCCAGATGAACCCTGGGGTGCGCCGTTTTACGAACACTGGATTTCCTACATCCTGACCACCGGCGGCAATTGGAGCGGTGGCAGCATCGGCACCTTCCGCCTGGTCATCGACAAGGGCAGCACCGACAATCTGGTGTCGTTCTGCGGCGATGGCATCAAGAAGATCGGCCCGACCAGCTTCGAAATGGTCAAGACCGATTTCTGGCCCGACAAGGAGCTGGATATTCTGATCCTCGAACGGCAGCCGCCGAACTGAGACGCCGTGAAAGGGCGCGATTTGACCGACCAACTTTCTATTCGCCCCGCCACCGAAGCCGATGCCGGGCTGATTATCCGCTTCATAGCCGCGCTGGCTGAATATGAAAAACTCAGCCACGAGGCCAAGGCGAGCGAGGCCGATATCGTCCGCGACCTGTTCGGCGCCGCGCCTAAGGTGTTTTGTGAGATCGCCGAATGGGAGGGTGAGCCGGTCGGCTTCACGCTCTGGTTCTATACCTATTCCACCTTTCAGGGGCGGCATGGCATCTGGCTGGAAGATCTGTTCGTCAGTCCGGAGTTGCGCGGCAAGGGTATCGGCAAGGCGCTGCTGGTCAATCTGGCCCAACGCTGCGTGGCCGAAGGGCTGGGGCGCTTTGAATGGTGGGTGCTCGACTGGAACGAGCCCTCCATCGAGTTCTACAAATCACAGGGCGGAATCATGCAGGACGAATGGACCAAGGTGCGCGTCGAAGGCGCTGAGTTGCTGCAGCTGGGAGCCGCGTGATGATCCGCATCGCCATGATCGCCGGCGTGGCGGAAAACGGGGTCATCGGCAGTGACCAGACCATTCCCTGGCGCGTGCCGTCCGACATGGCCTTCTTCAAGAGTGCGACGATGGGCAAGCCGATCGTCATGGGGCGCAAGCAATTTGAGACGGTGGGCCGCCCGCTGCCGGGCCGGGCCAATATCGTCATCACCCGCCAGCAGGACTATCAGCCCGAAGGCGTTCTGGTGGTGCACAGCATCGATGCAGCCATCGAGCAGGCGCGCCAGATCGCCGAGGTCGATGGTGTTGATGAGATCATGGTTATCGGTGGTGGCGAGCTATATGCCCAGCTGATGGACCGGGCCGACCGGCTCTATATCAGCCATATCGACCTGGCTCCGGCCGGCGATGTGGTGTTCCCGACCATTGCGCCCGAGCAATGGGTGGTAGTGGATCTGCCCGAGGTGACGCCGTCCCCCAAGGATGAAGCCACCTACCGGGTCAAAGTGTATGATCGCCGGACGGCCACTGCGCATTGATCGCGTGAGCCCCTTGCCTATATAAGTCCTCAACGCAGCGTATAACTGAAAGAGACATGATGCCGTGGGAGAATAACGGAGGCGGAGGTGGCCGCAATAATAATGGCGGCCCCTGGGGGCAAGCGCCCGGTGGCGGTGGTAGCGGTGGTCCGCGCCGCCCAGGTGGCGGCAATACGCCCAACCTCGAGGATATTCTCAATCGCGGTCGCGATCAGTTCAGCGGCGGCATTCCGGGTGGCCGGTGGGCTTTGGTCGGTGGGCTCCTCGCGCTGGTCGCCTTTTGGGGCCTCAACGCGATCTACACCGTCGATCCGCAGGAAGTCGGCGTCGAGTTGCGCTTCGGCGCGCCCAAGCCAGACCTGTCCATGCCGGGCCTGCATTTCCATCTCTGGCCCATCGAGACTGTGGAAAAGGTTGCCGTTACCGAAAACCAGACCCAGATCGGTGTTGCCAATACCAGCGCGTCGTCGAATTCACGCGCTGAAGGCCTGATGCTGTCGGGCGACCAGAACATCGTCAACGTGCAGTTCTCGGTGCTGTGGTCGGTCAATGACGCCGTGGCCTATCTGTTCAACGTGCGCGATCCCGAATCCATGGTGCGTTATGCCGCCGAAAGCGCGATGCGCGAAGTGGTTGGCCGCCGCCCGGCACAGGACATCTATAGCGATGACCGCCAGGGCATTGCCGGCGAGGTGTTCACCATCACGCAGGGGATTTTGGAAAGCTACGGCATGGGCGTGCAGGTCAGCCAGTTGCTGATCGAAAATGCCGGCCCGCCGGCCGAAGTTATCGACGCCTTTAACGAAGTGCAGCGTGCCCGTCAGGACGAGACCCGCCTGCAGGAAGAAGCGCGTTCCTATGCCAACACCCTGCTCGGCGATGCCCGTGGCCGGGCAGCGGCACTGCGCGAAGAAGGGGCCGCCTACACCAACCGCGTGGTGCAGGAAGCAACCGGTGAATCCGAGCGCTTCAACGCCATCTATGCCGAATATGTCAACGCCCCCGAAGTGACCCGCAAGCGCCTGTTCCTTGAAACCATGGAACAGGTTATCGGCAACTCGGAAAAAGTGCTGGTCGAGACCGGAGCCGGCGGGCAGGGGGTGATCCCCTATCTGCCACTGCCTGAACTGCGCCCCGGCGCCAATACCAGCACGACGGGGAACTAAGTCATGAACAATCGTCTGATCATTCTTGGCGTTGTCATTCTGGGCGCCCTCTACGTCTTCTTCTCCACCATCTACGTGGTCAACGAGCGCGAGCAGGCTATCGTCATGCGCTTCGGCCAGATTACCGATGTGCGCACCGAGCCGGGGATCTACTTCAAGATCCCGACCGATATCGTCGACAGCGTGCAGATCGTCGAAGATCGCCTGCTGCGCTACGACATCGCCAATATGCGCGTGCAGGTCTCCGGCAACGCCTTCTATCAGGTGGACGCTTTCCTCACCTACCGCATCTCCAACCCGCGCCTGTTCCGTGAACGCGCTCTGGGTCAGCTGTCGGTGGCCGAGGATCGTATCGGCACTCGTTTCGATTCGGCCCTGCGTCAGGTCTATGGTCTGCGCGAGTTCAATGCCGCTTTGTCCGAACAGCGCCCGCAGATGATGGCTGAAGCCCGCGACCTGATCCGCCCGGATCTGGAAGAGCTTGGCATCACTGTCGTTGACGTGCGTATCCTGCGCACCGATCTGGAAGCCGACGTGTCGGCGACCACCTTTGAGCGGATGAGGGCCGAACGCCTTGCCGAAGCCGCGCTGCTGCGTGCTCGTGGCCAGGAACAGGCCCAGAGCCTGCGCGCCATCGCCGACCGTCAGGCCGTCGAAATCGTCGCCGCTGCCACCCGTGACGCGGAAATTATCCGTGGTACGGGCGATGCGGAACGCAACCGGCTGTTTGCTGCCGCCTATGGTCAGGATCAGGAATTCTTCGAGTTCTATCGCTCGATGGAAGCCTATCGTACCGCGCTGGTGAATACCGGCACGACCATGCTGCTATCGCCCGAAAGCGAGTTCTTCCGCTATTTCGGTTCTAATGGCGAAATGCCGGCCGCCAACACTAATCTGGCGACGCCGATCCAGCCCACGGCCGCGCCGATCACGGCACCAGCCAGCAGCGGGCCGGCACTGGATGGCTTGGGCATCGAGGAGAGCACCATCCCTAGCATCACGCTGGAAGATGGCTCGGAGCTGACCCCGACGATTGGCACCGAAGTTCCGGCGCCTGCCGAGGCACCCGCTGCCGTAGCGCAGTAGGTTTTAGGCTCGCAAATGAAAAGGCCGGCGCTGAGCGCCGGCCTTTTTTGTTGTCGCTGTCGAGCTTTAGCGGACGATATCGTCCTCGTTGAAACCCTGCAGATAGAGCAGGGCGGTCAAATCGCCGTGGTCGATGCGGATGCCGGCCTGGGCGGCAACGGCGGGCTTGGCATGCAGGGCGACGCCGAAGCCAGCGATGGCGATCATGTCGAGGTCGTTGGCGCCGTCGCCAACGGCGATGGTCTGGCTCAGCGGCAGGTTGCGCTCGGCTGCCAGGGCGGTCAGGCGGTCGCGCTTGGTGGCCTTGTCGACGATGGGCTTGCTGACCGTGCCAGTGAGGCGGTCGCCGTCAAATTCGAGAGTGTTGGCAATGGCTTCGTGGAAGCCGATACGCTTGGCGAAATAGTCGGCAAAGAAGGTGAAGCCGCCCGAAACCAGCGAGGTATAGGCGCCATATTCCTTCATGGTCTGGATCAAAGCGCGGCCACCCGGCGCCAGCGTGATATGCTCCCGGCGGACTTCCTCAATGACGTGTCTTTCCAAGCCTTTAAGCAGGGCGACGCGGGTGTCGAGGGCCTGGCCGAAATCGAGCTCGCCGCGCATGGCGCGGTCGGTGATTTCGGCGACCTGGTCCTTGATGCCGAGGGCGGCGGCGAGTTCGTCGATGCATTCCTCGTTGATCATGGTGGAATCCATGTCGGCGACGAGGATCTGCTTGCGGCGGTTTTCGCTCGGCACCAGGGCGGCGTCGACCCGCTGCGTGCCGATGACTTCGCGCGCGATGGCGAGGGCGTCGGTTGACTTCGGGTCGATGATCTCGCAGGCAATAGAGTGGTTTAGCCAGTTCAGCTCACCGCCCGTCTGCTGTATGACGGCGGCGGCCAGAGCCGGATCAAGTTCGGAATCGGTGGGGTTGGCGATGAGGCAAAGGACGGGCATGGGGTCTTTTCATAGGAGGAAAAATTGACAGCCCGCAGGCGCGCCGTTTTGATAGCGGGTCCGACTGCCAGCGGCAAGTCGGCGCTGGCGTTGGCCATGGCGCGGGAGCGGGATGGCGTGATCGTCAATGCCGACTCGATGCAGATTTACGATACGTTGCAAGTGGTTACGGCGCGGCCGAGTGATGCGGAGACGGCGCAGGCGGAGCATCGCCTCTATGGCAGCGTACCAGCAGCACAGCGGTTTTCGACTGGACAATGGCTGCAGGCGGTTGGGGCCGTTATCGAGCAGGTTGATCCGGCGCGGCCCTTGATTTTCGTGGGTGGGACCGGGCTGTATTTCGATGCGTTGCTCAATGGCTTTGCCGATGTGCCGGCGGTTCCGGCAGCGGTGACGCTGCAAGTTCAACAAGAGATTCAAGCGCTTGATGCCGAGCAACGGCTGGCGCTGCTGGAGCGGGAGGACCCGGCGGCGGCGGCGCGGCTCAAGGTGGTGGACCCGCAGCGGCTGATCCGGGCGCTGGCGGTCAAGCGCCATACGGGTCGAAAACTGTCGGATTTCCAGCAAGCAAGCGCTGCCAGCATGCTGGCAGATTTCTTGCTGGAAAAGCTGATTTTGGACCCGGAGCGGGATGTACTGCGGCAGCGCATCGCGATGCGGTTTGAGCAGATGTTTGACGGTGGGGCGGTGGCGGAGGTGGAAGCGCTTCGCGCGCTCGATCTCGACCCGGCATTACCGGTGATGAAAGCGATTGGGGTGCGCGAAATCGGCGACTGGCTCGATGGGGTTTTGCGCCGGGACGAGGCGATTGGGTTGGCGACGATTGCCACCCAGCAATATGCGAAAAGGCAGCGGACGTGGTTTCGCAATCGGTTTGCGGATTGGCCGCGGCGGGGGAGCTGAAACGCGGGTTCGTCTAATCTCGCCGTTGGTGGGTGGGTGTCGCTTTCACTGACACGGGGTGTGTGGATCCCACGACACCCCCACCCTAACCCTCCCCTCAAGGGGGAGGGGATGGCATTGGGGCTCGCTAGCAGCGAGGACTTCTCAGTGCGGGCGGAGGAGGCCGAGGCGTTCGCGCATGGCGAAGCGGGCGACGAGGACGATGGCGACAGCGGCGAGGCCGGCGGCGAGGCCGAGCCAGATGCCGACGCCGCGCCAGCCGACGACAAAGCCGAGAACCCAGGCCAGGGGGAAGCCGACGGCCCAATAGCCCAGAATGGCGAAGACCATCGGGATCTTGGTGTCGCTGAGCCCGCGTAGCGCGTGGGCGGCGACGACCTGTGCGCCATCGACGAGCTGGAACAGGCCGGCAACGACGAGGAAGGTGCCGGCCAGCATCAGGGCGTTGGCGTTTTCGGGGACGCGCGGATCAAGGAACAGCGAGACGATGGACGGGCCCAGCGTCAGGAACAGGGTGCAGGACACCACCATGAAGGAGGTGCCCAGGGCAAAGGCGGTCCAGCCGGCCTTGCGGACGCCCTCGGGATCGCCGCGACCATAGGCCATGCCCACCCGCACCGTGGCGGCAATGCCGAGCCCCAGCGGCACCATGAAGGCCATGGAGGCGCATTGCAGGGCGATGGCGTGGGCGGCGACTTCGTCGGTGCCGAGCAGGCCCATCAGCAGGGCCGCGGCGGTGAACAGGCCGACTTCGGCCAGCACGGTGAGCCCGATGGGGGTGCCGATGCGGAAGATTTCGCGGAAGCGCGGCCAATCGGGCTTCCAGAAGCGCATCAGCACATAGAAGCGCTTGAAGCGGCGCTGGCGCAGCACATAGGCCAGCATCAGGACAAACATGACGATATTGGCCAGCACGGTGGCGATGGCGGCGCCGCGCAGTTCGAGGCGCGGAAAGCCGAAATTGCCGAAGATCAGCGCATAATTGACGAAGGCGTTGAACAGCACGCCGCCGACGGTGATCAGCAGGATGATGCGGGTGGCGTCGAAGGCCGAGAGCAGTGAGCGCAGGGCGATGATGGCGAGCGCCGGAAACAGCATCCAGACGCCGGCGTGAATATATTGCTCGGCCATCAGCGTGGTGACCGGGTCCTGGCCGAGCGCGGCATAGATATGGCGGATCTGCCAGAGGATGGGGATGAACAGGATGGCCAGCGCAATCGCCGCCCACAGGCCCTGCCGGACGACACGGCGCACCGCCTTGATGTCACGGGCGCCGCGCGCCTGCGCCACCAGCGGGGCGACGGCCCCGACAATGCCGATGCCGCACACCAGGAACGGCATGATGAAGGTGGTGGCCAGCGTGCCGCCGGCCAGATAGGTCGGGCCGAGCCAGCCCAGCATGATGACGTCGGTGGCGGTCAGCGCGTTCTGCGCCAGCTGGGCAACGACCAGCGGCCAGGCCAGCGCAAAGGTGGCGCGCAGCTCGGCGCCCCAGGTGCCGGCGGGGGAATGGCTGACGGCGACTGCGCCGGGCGCAGCCGTGGCTGGCTCGTTCATCTCAAATATCCTGCTTGTGGGGATTGCTCCGGAATAGGTTGAGGTGCAGCCTGCGTCAGCTACAGTCCCGGTATCCACCAAATCTCACTCTCCCTCGTAGATGAAACGGCAAGCTAACGAAAGAGGGCTGGCCGGAGACCAGACAAATGACTGACCCCAATATAGTTTTACCGCGCCTGACCCTGGCGGCGGCCGGAATCATTGGCGCCATCGGCGTGGTGGCGGCAGCAGGCGCTTCCCATGGCGAGCTGTCGCGCAATCTGGCGGCGATTGCCGCTATCGGGCTGGCGCATGGGCCGGCGCTGCTGGCGCTGGGGCTGGCGGGGCGCGGCCGGGTGCTGAGCGCGGCGGCGGCGCTGCTGGCGCTGGGCACGCTGGTGTTTATCGGCGACCTGGGGATGCGGGAATGGCAGGGGCATGGACTGTTTGCCGGTGCGGCGCCGCTGGGTGGGCTGGGCATGATCACCGGCTGGTTGACGGTGGCTGCAGCGGCGCTAGTCTGGCGACGCGGCTGATTTATTTTCAAATTTTGTCAAACTCATCGCGGAACCAAAAGCCTGGCCGCGAGTTCTTGCCCTCGATGAGTTTTGGAGGGTTACCACATGCATAAGATTTTGATCATCGCCGCGACCTGCCTGTCGCTGGCTGCCTGCACCACCACCCAGCAAGGTGCTGTGGTTGGCGGGCTGGGCGGTGCCGTTATCGGTGCCGGCGTGACGGGCGGGAGTGCTGTAGGGACGTTGGTCGGCGCGGGCGTTGGCGCTGTCGCCGGCGCAGCTGTTGGCGACGTGATCGGCCGTGTCGATAACTCGAGCAACATGTGTATCTATCAGGGCCGCAATGGCAGGACCTACCGCGACACCTGCCCGCGCGGCTAACGACGTTGCAGCATCGCCCCATGCTGCACGCGCCTTCGGGCGCCCTGGCCCTCGATCCGGAGTCCCTCCTGGATCGAGGGCTTCTCTATGACCAGTCATCGACCAGCGAAATCGCCTTGAATTGCCCAAAGATGGCAGCCATAATTTTGACTTCGACGTCACTATCGCGCGCTATCTGAACGACCGGCATAAAGTCGGAACCTTGGCTACGTCTGATCGGTGAATCGTTTAGACCGGACTTCACGGTCCGTTTTCAACCTCAGCCGTCTCGGCGGCGACTACGCAAGAGGACATGCTATGGCTGTCATCACCGGTACTGTTAAATTCTTCAATACCACCAAGGGCTTCGGCTTTATCTCGCCCGAGGGTGGCGGCAAGGATGCCTTCGTGCATATTTCCGCTGTCCAGCGCTCGGGCCTGCAGGGGCTCTATGAGAACGACAAGGTGACCTATGAGCTCGAGACCGGCCGCGACGGCAAGGAATCGGCGGTCAACCTGACCCTGCTCGACTAAAGCAGCGCCAGCAGACATCGAAGGGCCCTACGGGGCCCTTTTTGCTGGGCAGAGGCGCGGAGCCGCATCGACTCGCAGGCGCTGACCGTGCGATTAGAAAACTCCCATAGACGGAGGCCAGCCGATGCTGCGCGAATTTCTCAGCAACTGGAGTCCGAAGGTCGAAACCACGCCGGGCCAGCGACAGGCCGGGGCGCTGCCCTACGCCATGGTCGAGGGGCGGACGGTGTTTCTGCTGATCACCTCACGGCGCACCGGGCGCTGGATTTTTCCCAAGGGCGATATCGAGCTTGGCATGACGGCCTGGGAAAGCGCCGCGGCGGAAGCGCTGGAAGAGGCGGGGGTGACCGGTCAGATCGACACCACGCCGATCGGCAGCTACCGCACCAGCGCCAACACCGATGGCTCGAGCCTGGTGGATGTCGATCTCTATCCGCTGCATGTGGAGACCCAGCTCGATGTGTGGAAGGAAATGGACCAGCGCCTGCGCCATTGGGCCGTGCTGCCCGAAGCGCGGCGGCTGCTGAATGATCCGGCCCTGTCGCGACTGGCGGCGGCGCTGAAGGCGCGGTTGCGGGCGGGGCGTCTGTAATTTGTTGGCACAGGGCAGTGGTTTTGGCTTTTGCGCATGCTGGAAGTGAGCGTGCGCGGAGGCTTGTTCACCCCTCACCCTAACCCTCTCCCCTGAGGGGCGAGGGGATTTTGCCTGGTGGTTAGGCACAAATCTGGCACCACACTCGATCAGTCCCCTCGCCCCTCAGGGGAGAGGGTTAGGGTGAGGGGTGCGATGCTGGGGTTTGCCTGATGTGGCGACCGGGCCCGAGCGGTAGCGGCTCAATCTCGGGATGGGCCCCGGCTCAAGGCCGGGGTGACATCGGGGGGGGGGGAGGGTTGTTGGCAGCGCGCTGCCTCAGGCGCCGATGAGCATGTCGAGGCCCCAGAACAACAGTGCAGCCAGCACCGCCGAGGCGGGGACGGTGACGATCCAGGCGGCGGCGATGCCGGTGACGTGCTGGCGGCGGACCAGCTTGCGGCGCTCGCTCTTGCGTTCCTTGGAGAGGGCGGCTTCGGGCGTGGCGTTGAGGGCGGCCGGGTCGATATGCTTGGCGTGGATCGGCACGGCGGCGTAGTCGAGGTCGCGGCGGGAATAATATTCGCGCAGGAACCCGACACCGAAAATGCCGCCCACGGCGATGTGGGTGGACGAGACCGGCAGGCCCAGTGCCGAGGCGACCAGCACCGTCACCGCCGCCGAGAGCGCCACGCAGAAGGCGCGGATTTCATTGAGCTTGGTGATCTGCTCGCCGACGGTGCGGATCAGGCGGGGGCCGAACAAAGCCAGCCCCAGCGAGATGCCGATGGCGCCGATGGCCAGCACCCAGAGCGGCAGGGCGACGCCGGCGGATTCCATATGACCCGACTGTAGCGTCGTGACGATGGCCGCGAACGGGCCGACCGCATTGGCTACGTCATTGGCGCCATGGGCAAAGGACAGCACGGCGGCGGCAGCGACCAGCGGCAGGCGGAACAGGGTCGCGACATGCTTCTTGCGGTTTTCCAGGCCCATGGACTGGTAACGCACCAGCGGCATGGCGCCGATCCAGCCGAGCGCGGCGAAGGCGATGCCCAGCGCGATCACGGCGGGCATGCTCGGCGTCCACACCCGGCTCAGGCCCTTGGTGGCGATATACATGGCGAAAATGCCGGTCATGCCGGCGACCAGGATCGGCACCCAGACGCGGGCGGCGGACACTTTGTCGATGCGGTCGGTGATGGTGTAGTTGATCAGCGACAGCAGCATTGCCGCAGCGATGCCGCCGAGCACGGGCGAAATCACCCAGCTGGCGGCGATGGTGCCGATGGTGGGCCAGGCGACGGCGCTAAAGCCGGCCGCCGCAACGCCGGCGCCGACCACGCCGCCAACCACGGCATGGGTGGTGGAGACCGGGGCGCCGATATAGGTGGCCAGATTGACCCAGAGGGCCGAGGCGAGCAGCGCCGCCATCATCAGCAGCACGAATTGTTCGGCGGGAATGGAGTCGCTGGTCAGCAGGTCGCGGGCCACGGTATTGACCACGTCGCCGCCGGCGAGCAGGGCGCCCGAGGCCTCGAAGATCACAGCGATGGCCAGTGCGCCGCCCATGGTGAGGGCCTTGGAGCCGACGGCGGGGCCCATATTGTTGGCAACGTCATTGGCGCCGACATTGAGCGCCATATAGCCGGCGATGGCGGCGGCGATGACCACCAGATAGCTCATCGGGCCATCGGTGACGACGAAGCTGGCCCAGACCGCTGCCAGCAGCAGGAAGACCAGGGCAAGGCCCGGCGCCGCGATGGAGCGGGCCAGATCGTGGGTGGCGTCTTCCAGCCCGGAAACCCGCTGCAAGTCCTGATCGAGGGCGCTTTTGGCCATGTCTATTCAAACCGTCATAAAACTGTCTCCGGGGCCATAGCATTGTCTGGGCCATTGGCCACGTGTTTTGCGTGCCGCAATTGCCGCACTCCCCCGGCTTTTCGTCATTGGTGGGGCGGCAGGGGCTGCGATCCGGCCTTGACAGCTTCGCGGCAATGAACCTATCAATGCCGCAGAATTTTAATTTGGAGAGGTCCCGTGCGGGCACTCATTCTCGTAGTAGGCAGGCGCATCGGCAACGTGGGGTGAAACCCCGCGCGTAAGCTGGTGCGCCGAAAACAGGTCCCGAATGGGGCCTTTTTTATTGCCCGGTTTTCGCCGCTGTGAGACTGGGCCAAGTGGGATCGAGGAAGGACTTTATAATGGGCGAGAAAATGACCGGCGCCGAAATGGTGATCCAGGCGCTGATTGATCAGGGGGTCGAGCATATTTTCGGCTATCCGGGCGGCGCGGCCCTGCCGATCTATGACGCGATGTTCCAGCAGGACGCCTTGCAGCATATTCTGGTGCGGCACGAGCAGGGCGCGACCCATATGGCCGAAGGCTATGCGCGCTCGACCGGCAAGCCCGGCGTGGTGCTGGTCACCTCCGGCCCCGGCGCGACCAATGCGGTCACCGGCCTCACCGACGCGTTGATGGACTCGATCCCGCTGGTCTGCATCACCGCCCAGGTGCCGACGACGCTGATCGGCACCGACGCGTTCCAGGAATGCGATACGGTCGGCATCACCCGCAGCTGCACCAAGTATAATTACCTGGTGAAGCGCGTCGAAGACCTGCCGCGCATCATGCATGAAGCCTTCCGCATCGCCACGACCGGTCGCCCCGGCCCGGTGGTGATCGATATTCCCAAGGACGTGCAGTTTGCGGTTGGCGATTATTACCAGCCCGACCACGATACGCTGCGCCACCAGAGCTATCGTCCGCAGATGGATGGCGATGCGGCGGCCATCGAGGCGGCGGTGGAGCTGATGCTCAAGGCCGAGCGGCCGATCTTCTACACCGGCGGCGGCGTGATCAATGCCGGGCCGGAAGCGTCCGAGCAGCTGCGCGAGCTGGCCGAGCTCACCGGTTTTCCGGTGACTTCCACGCTGATGGGCCTGGGCGCGTTTCCGGCATCCAACAAGCAGTGGATGGGCATGCTGGGCATGCACGGCACGTATGAAGCCAATCTGGCGATGCATGATTGCGACGTGATGATCAATATCGGGGCGCGGTTTGACGACCGCATCACCGGGCGGATCGACGCGTTCTCGCCCAACAGCCGCAAGATCCATGTCGATATCGATCCCAGCTCGATCAACAAGGTGGTCAATGTCGACGTGCCGATCATCGGCGACTGTGCGCGGGTGCTCAGCGAGATGGTGCGCGTCTGGCGCAGCAAGACCAATCAGCCGCGCAGCGAGGCGCTGGCGCCGTGGTGGAAGCAGATCGAGACCTGGCGCGCGGTGGATTCGCTCGGGTATAAAAACTCGGACACGGTGATCAAGCCGCAATACGCCATCGAGCGGCTGTATGCAGCGACCAAGAAGCAGGCCAAGGAGGTGTATATCACCACCGAAGTCGGCCAGCATCAGATGTGGGCGGCGCAGCATTTCCATTTTGATCAGCCGAACCGCTGGATGACCTCGGGCGGGCTCGGCACCATGGGCTATGGCCTGCCGGCCGCTGTCGGCGTGCAGGTGGCGCATCCCGATGCACTGGTGATCGACATTGCCGGCGAAGCCTCGGTGCAGATGACGATGCAGGAAATGTCGACGGCGGTGCAATATCGCCTGCCGATCAAGATCTTCATTCTCAACAACGAGCGCATGGGCATGGTCCGGCAGTGGCAGGACCTGCTGCATGGTTCGCGTTATGCGCATTCCTATTCGGAATCGCTGCCCGACTTCGTCAAGCTGGCGGAAGCCTATGGCGGCAAGGGCATTCGTTGCAGCAATCCGGCCGAGCTGGATGCGGCGATTGCCGAGATGCTGGATTATGACGGTCCGGTGCTGTTCGACGTGCTGGTCGAGAAGGACGAGAACTGCCTGCCGATGATCCCATCCGGCAAGCCGCATAACGAGATCATTTTGCCCGATACGGCCAATATCGGGGACATCATCGACGAGAAGGGACGGGCTTTGGTCTGATTGCAGCCACACCCACCGTGTCACCCCGGGCTCGACCCGGGGCCCATCCTGAGATCTCAAGATGGGTCCCGGCTCAAGGCCGGGATGACACCGAGTGTGGGGGATGTCTGGGGTCAACCAAGCTTTGAGGAACAAAACCATGAACGCACATTTGCAGCCGACGGGGTCGGCGTATTTCCTGACCAAGGAAACCCAGGAGATCGAGCGCCACACGCTGTCGGTGCTGGTCGATAACGAGCCGGGGATTCTGGCGCGGGTGGTCGGGCTGTTTTCGGCGCGCGGCTACAATATTGAAAGCCTGACCGTCAGTGAGACCGAACACGGCCGTCGACTTAGTCGCATCACCGTTGTCGTCATTGCCACGCCGCGCACGCTGATCCAGATCAAGCTGCAGCTGGAGCGGCTGGTGCCGGTGCACAAGGTGCATGACCTGACCGCCGAGGGCGCGTCGCTCGAGCGTGAGCTGGCGCTGATCAAGGTGGCCGGCTCGGGCGAGCATCGGGCGGAAACGCTGCGGCTGGCTGATGCCTTCCGCGCGCAGATCGTCGATGCCAGCGTCGAAAGCTTTGTCTTTGAAGTGACCGGCAAGCCGGCCAAGATCGACAGCTTCATCGCGCTGATGCAGCCGCTCGGGCTGGTCGAAGTGGTGCGCACGGGGCTTGCTGCCATCTCGCGCGGTCCGCAGAGCATGTAACCAAAACCGGCCGATCTCCGCCCAAGGTTGCTGTGGGCGGGTCGGCTGGCGTGGTGTATGGCTGGCCCATTATCGTTTGAAGGCGCGACCATGACTTTGCTTTCCGTCAATCTCAATGCCGTGGCGCAGTTGCGCAATCGTCGCAATCTGCCATGGCCGAGCGTGGTCGGGCTGGCGCGGGTGGTGCTCGATGCCGGGGCCAGCGGGGTGACGGTGCATCCGCGCCCCGATGAGCGGCATATTCGCAAGACCGACGTGTTCGATCTGGCCGAGTTGCTGGCGGAAGAATACCCGACGGCCGAGTTCAATATCGAAGGCTATCCGAGCGAGGATTTCTTTGCGCTGGTCGATGCGGTCAAGCCGCAGCAGGTAACGCTGGTGCCGGACGATCCGGCGCAGGCGACCTCGGACCATGGCTGGGACTTTCGCGGCAAGGGCAATTTTCTAACCTCGGTGGTGCAGCGGCTCAAGGCGCCCAACCGGCGGATTTCGCTGTTTTGCGATCCCGATGCGGGCGTTGAAGGCGTGGCGGCGGCCAAGGCGACCGGCGCTGATCGGATCGAGCTTTATACCGGCCCCTATGGTGGCTGCTATGACGATCCCGACCGGGCGGTGCGTGAGCTGGCGGCGCTGGCGCATACCGCGCAGGCAGCGGCGCGGGCCGGGCTGGGCGTCAATGCCGGGCATGATCTGACGCTGGCCAATCTGCCGGCGTTTCAATCGGCGGTGCCTGGGGTGGCGGAAGTGTCGATCGGCCATGGGTTGACGGCGGATGCGCTGCTGTTGGGCTTTGCCGAGGCGGTGCAGCAGTATCGGGCGGTGCTGGAACCGGGCGCAATTGAGCAGAACCGACCTATTAACTCGGTGTCATCCCGGCCCTGAGCCGGGATCCATCCTGACATGGTTGTCGATACGCGATCTCAGGATGGGCCCCGGCTCAGGGCCGGGGTGACACCGTGGGTGGGTTGGATTTAGCCAAGCCGGCAAGTTGAAGCTGGGTGCTTGCTCTGACCAGTTACCCCTCACCCCGCGCCCGCCGGCATAGCTCAATTGGTAAAATTGAACTGGCTGAGTTCGCAGACATTGTTGTCGGACGAGGTCACCTCGTCACCATCGGCGAAGACGGCGAGGAAGTCGTATTTGCAGTAGCCGGTGCCATCGTCGATATTGATCACGACGCTATTGCCGGCCGGCAGGATGTTGCGGCCGAGGATATCTTCTTCCCATGACTTGCTGTCGGTGTTCGAGGCGTAGAACTCGACGATATCATAGGATGATTTGTTGTTGATTTGTACCCTGCGGTCCAGCGCCAGCGCCTCTATGGTGCCGAACCCAAGTATCGACAGCGCCAAGGCGGTCGAAAGAGTCTTCATCATGTCCCTCGTTATTTGAAACGGCCTCGCGACAGAGTAAATCCCTAGTAGAGGCGGCCCGCAAGATGGATTCTTATGCGGGCGCAGACGGGGCGTGGCGATTGCAGTGGCTCCGGTGAACAGTGCGTCAGCGGCTCGTGCCCATTCGTGCTGACACCCTACTCATTTGGTCGAGAATGACCATAAAACCCAGACTTTCCCTATACTTACAGAAATGTGCCCTAGGCATGGATCTGTCGCCGCACCACAATTTGGTGCCTCCTTGCGGGTTTTCGGTGCAGGCACATATATCGCCTCAGTTACGATTTGTTACCAAGGAGGGCTCAAATGTCCAAACTCAAGATTGCCGTCATTATCTCGTCCACCCGCCCGACCCGCTTTGGCGACGTTCCGGCCAAGTGGATCGCCGAAAAGATCAACGAGCGCGCCGAGCTGAGCGCAGAGATCGTTGACCTGCGCGACTTCGACCTGCCGTTCTTCGACGAAATGGCCTCCAATGCCTGGATGCCGTCGGCCAACCAGAACGCCGTCAAGTGGCAGAACAAGATCGGCGAATTCGACGGCTATGTCTTCGTCGTTGCCGAGTACAACCGCTCGATCACCGGCGCCCTGAAGAATGCCCTTGATCAGGCTTATACCGAGTGGACCAAGAAGCCATTTGGCATGGTTGCCTATGGCAGTGTTGGCGGCACGCGTGCTGCTGAACACCTGCGCACCATCGGCATCGAGTTGCAGATGGTTTCGACCCGTTCGGCCGTGCATATCGGCGGTGCTGACTTCGCGGCGGTCCACCCTGGTTTCGGCGGCACCAAGACGCTGAACGAGCTGGAAGCCTCGATCGGCAATTCGACCAAGGACATGCTGGACCAGCTGACCTGGTGGGGCAACGCCACCAAGGCCGCGCGTGCCGACGATGCCGACATCGCCCAGGCTGCTGAGTAAGATTTAGAGGTCTTCAAAGTTTCACCGAACTAGCCTTCGTCGCGCCCTCCCCCTTGAGGGGAGGGTCGGGGAGGGGGTGGTTTGGTGGACCCATGATGGACCCCCACCCTCGGTCCCTCCCCTCAAGGGGGAGGGAGGCGAAGGAGCCGGCGCCTCGGCGAAGCGATGAAACGCGCTATACGATCTCCAAAATCGTCATTCACCACAAGGGTCGTCCGCAAGGGCGGCCCTTGTTGGTTTGAACCATTGTGATAGCCGAGTGTTGTGTGTGACGATGGCGGGGTGTATAGCGGCGCCCGCCTATGAGCGGAGAGCACAAGGTTCATGACGCAGACGAATTCGACTGGCGCCACCGGCGCCGGTGTCGAGGCCAAGCCGCTCACGAGCGAAACTCCCGCCCGAAAAGACCTGCCACTTTTGCTGATGGGCGCTTTGGGCGTCGTGTTCGGCGATATTGGCACCAGCCCGATCTATGCCTTTCGCGAGGCCATCAATATCCGGGCGGGGCAGACCTCCACGGCCGCAGAAGTGTTGGGTCTGCTGTCGCTGATCGTCTGGGGGCTCACCCTGACGGTGACGCTCAAATATGTGTTCTTCGTCACCCGCGCCGATAACAACGGCGAAGGCGGCACGCTGTCGCTGATGGCGCTGGCGCGCAAGACGTTCACCAAGCCGCCGGTGTGGATCACCGTGCTCGGGGTGATGGGCGCGGCGATGTTCTTCGGCGATGCCATCATTACGCCGGCGATGTCGGTGCTGTCGGCCGTGGAAGGCGTCAAGCTGGTGGCGCCGCATCTCGAACGCTTCATCGTGCCGATGACGCTGGTGATCATTGTCGGGCTGTTTGCGGTGCAGCGCTTCGGCACGGCAAAAGTGTCGGTGGTGTTCGGGCCGGTGACCGGGCTGTGGTTCCTGGTGCTGGGCGTGTCCGGGCTGAGCCATATCGTGCAGAATCCCGAAGTGCTGTGGGCGCTCAATCCGCTACTCGGCGCGCAGTTCGTGGCCATGCATCCCGAATTGGCCTTTGTGGTGCTGGGCGCTACTTTTCTGGCGGTGACCGGGGCGGAAGCGCTTTATGTCGATCTGGGCCATTTCGGCCGCAAGCCGATTGTCATTGTCTGGTTCGCGCTGGTGTTTCCCTGCCTGCTGCTGAATTATTTCGGGCAGGGGGCGTTTGTGCTGCAGGTCGGGGCCGATCATGTCGGCAGCCCGATTTTTGAAATGCAGCCCGAATGGGCCATCGGGCCCTTCGTTATTCTGGCGACGGCGGCGACGATCATTGCCAGCCAGGCGGTGATTTCGGGCACGTTCAGCCTGGCGCAGCAGGCCATTGCGCTGAACATGATGCCGCGCATGCTGGTGCAGCACACTTCGGCGACGCAAAGCGGGCAGATTTATATGCCGCAGATCAACACCTTGCTGATGTTCGGGGTGTTGCTGCTGGTGCTGGCGTTTGGCAGCTCAAGCGCGCTGTCGCATGCCTATGGCATTGCGGTGTCGGGCGTCATGGTGATGACGCTGACGCTGCTGGTGGTGGTGATGTGGCGCAACTGGAAATGGCACCCGCTGGCGGTGATCAGTTTCGGTATTGTCTTCGCGCTGATCGATGGCGGGTTTTTCGTCGCCAATGCCACCAAGCTGTTCCAGGGCGGCTGGGTGCCGGCGGTGGTGGCGATGCTGGTAGGCGTGGTGATGTGGAGCTGGATGGCGGGTCGGCGGCGGCTGTCGGAGAAGACGCGCCGCGACGAGGTGCCACTGCAGTTCCTGGTCGATAATCTGGCCAAGAAAAAGCCGACTCTGGTGCCGGGCACGGCGGTGTTTTTGACCAGCGATATCGAAGGCGCGCCGACGGCATTGCTGCATAGTCTCAAGCACTACAAGGTGCTGCATGAGCAGAATGTGATCCTGACCGTGCGCACCTCAGTGTCGCCGCGCGTGCCGGACGACGAGAAGGTGACCATCGACGCTTATAACGAGCTGTTCAGCCGGGTGATCGTCACCTTCGGCTATATGGAAAGCCCCAATATTCCGAAGGCCCTGGCGCTGGGCCGCAAGCTGGGCTGGAAGTTCGACATCATGTCGACCTCGTTTTTCCTGTCGCGGCGCTCGCTGAAGCTGGGCGAAAATCGCGGCAATCTGCTGCGCTTCTGGCAGGACCGGCTATTCGTGCGGCTGGCGCGCAATGCCAGCGACGCGACGGAATATTTCCATATTCCCACCGGACGCGTGGTGGAGATCGGGACGCAGGTGGTGCTGTAGGGCGCGGGCCCTACTTCACCATATCCGGGCACACATAGGGGACGGTGGCCAGGACGAAGCGCTGCTCCTGCACGTCGCTGCCCAGCTTGAGGCTGAGCACCAATTCGTCGGCGGTAAGGCTGGCAATATCGGCATTGATGGTCATGCCGTCCTCTTCCCAGGAAATGGCGCTGTCGGAGACCTGCTGCCATTTCGACAGGCGGTAGGTTTCCCAGCAGCTGTCGCTGACCAGCGTCCCGTCGCCGAGAAAGATCTGCATCGGGCCGGGCAGGGCCGCATCGGCGTCGCTGCGGACCCAGACCTTGTTGAGCAGCGGATTATCCTCACCCGGCTCGGCCTCGGCGGCAGCGTCCATGTCCTGCGCTGCGGCGGGCAGGGTGGCGCAGGCGCCGACCCCCCACATGCTCATCAGGGCGAGGATTGCGGCTTTGGTATCCATTGCACGTCTCCCGGTTCGGCGGTGGCCTACAGTGCAAGACCAATCGCGGCAATTTTGCGTTGCCGCGATCAATAGCTGGGGGATCAGGAGGCGGTGTAGCCGCCCCGGCCCAGCACGCGGTCGCGCTCGCGCACGCGGTCGGTCTGTTTGGGCCACAGCGCATAATCGGTGGCGCCCAATGCGTGCTGCGCATGCAGCGGCCAGTTGGGATCATCGAGCGCGCCGCGGGCTAAAGCGATGAAATCGGCTTCGCCGCTGGTCAGAATTTCTTCGGCGCGGGCTGCGTCGCCGAGCAGGCCCACGGCGATGGTGGGCAGGCCGCCTTCATTGCGGAGGGCGGTGGCGAAGGGCACCTGGTATTCGGCGGCCACGGCAATTTGCGCGCCTTCAAAGCCGCCGCTGGAGGCGTGGATGGCGTCGACGCCCAGGGCCTTGAGTTCGCGGGTCAGGGCGATGCTGTCTTCGACTTGCCAGCCATCGGGATGCCAGTCGCTGACCGAGAGGCGCACCAGCAGCGGCTTGCCCGCCGGCCAGACGGAGCGCACCGCTTCGGTGACTTCGAGCAGCAGGCGCATGCGGTTTTCGCGGGAGCCGCCATAGCGGTCGGTGCGCTTGTTGGCGAGGGGAGAGAGGAACTCGTTGAGCAGGTAGCCGTGGGCGGCGTGGATTTCGATGGTGTCGAAGCCGGCCCGGTCGGCGCGGCGTGCGGCGGCGACGAAGGAGTCGATGACGTGGCGAATGCCGGCTTCGTCCAGCGCCGTGGGGGTGGTGAAATTCTTGTTTTCCGCGTGGATCTCGGCGCTGGGGGCGACTGGGGTCCAGGCTTCGAAATGCAGGTCGATCTTTTCCTGCTCGGTCTCGTTAAAGCCCTTGCGCCACGGCACGGGCGTCGAGGCCTTGCGCCCGGCATGGGCGAGCTGGATGCCGGCGGCGGCGCCCTGGCTGTGCAGGAAATCAACGATGCGGGCGAGGGGGGCGATGTGCTCGTCCTTCCACAGGCCCAGATCGCCATAGCTGATGCGGCCTTCGGGGGTGACGGCCGAGGCTTCCAGAATCACCAGCCCGAAGCCGCCAATGGCAAAGCGTCCGAGATGGGCGAAATGCCAGTCATTGGCGAAACCATCCTGCGCCGAATACTGGCACATCGGCGCGACGACCGTGCGGTTGCGCAGGGGAAGGTCGCGCAGGGTGGTGGGGGAAAACAGCTGGGACATGAACGGCTCTTTGTTGGCTCGACCGGGGGTGGCGCCGCATAGATGATCTCTTTGTACTCCATCGGCAAGTGCCGATGGACAAAACAGTGTGTTGCGCAGGATGTTGATGGCGCAAAGTTTTGCCCCGATGTGCTGTTCCGGTCGGGCAGCTTGCTCTAGGGTCCGCGCCGGATAGGGAGACTGGCATGAAGATTACGCTCGATCTGGACACCCTGGTTGCCGATGGCAAGCTCTCGGCGGCGGAGGCCGAGCGGCTGAAAGGCTTCGCGGCGGCCGATACCGGGCTGCTTGGCACCAATGTGCTGCTGGCGCTGGGGGCGGCGGCGGTGGCCACCGGCGTTGGCGTGCTGGTGCCGACGGTCGGGACGGCCATTGCGCTGGGGGCGATGCTGTTCGTGGCCGGCTTCTGCCTGCTGCTGCTGCGCATCGAGCGCTGGGCGGTGTTTGCGCAGATCGTCATGGTGATCGGCGCGCTGGCGCTGGTCAGCGGCATTTTTGCGCTGTGGGGCGAACTGGTCTGGGTGCGGGCGGCACTGACGCTGGGACTGGCGGTGGCCGCGGTGTTTGCGCTGTCGGGACTGCTGACCGCGCTGGCGGTGCTGGCCTTTGCGGCCACCATCACCCTCGATATGGAGATGATGGCGCCGACGCATTTTCTCACCTTGGCCATCGTGGCGCTGTCGGCGCTGGTGCTGGGGCTCTATCTGCTGTCGCTGCGACTGCCGGCCGCCTATGAGCGGCTGGCCATCATCGCCATGCGGACGGCGATCATCCTGGTCAATGTTGCCTTCTTTATCGGCTCGCTCGCCGGCGATGAGGCGCTGGGCTGGTCGAGCACCGGCTTTGCCGTCGCCTGGGCGCTGGCGCTCTTGGCCTTCGGCAGCTGGGCGGTGTTCGCCAATCGGCGCTGGGTGGTCAATATCGTGGCGATCTTCGGCGCTATTCACTTCTTCACCCAATGGTTCATGGTGCTGGGCGCGCAGCCGTTGTCGATTTTGGGCGGGGGGCTGCTGCTGATCGGTTTTGGCCTGGCGCTGGCGCGGTTCAACAGCTGGGTCGGGACGCGACGCAGCGTCAGGGAGGACTAGGATTTGGCGATCAGCCGGACGAGATTGCGGGAATTGATCGGCCTGGCCGAGCCGGCGGTGGAGCTGGTGTCGCGCCGCGAAGAGGCGGTGGATAATTATGTGGTCGAGCATCTGGTGCTGCGGCTCGGCGAGACCGAGGTGCGGGGCCTGCTGACCCGGCCCATCGACAATGGCCAGCGCCGGCCGGCGATTCTTTACGGCCATGCGCATGGCGGGCGCTACGATATCGGCGCCAGTGAATTGCTCGATGGCCGGCCCTGCCTGCTCGATCCGCCGGGACCGGCTTTTGCCCGGGCCGGCTATGTGACGCTGTGCATCGATATGCCGACCTTCGGTGAACGGGCGACGGTCAGCGAGAATTTCGCGGCCAAGGCGCTGCTCTGGCACGGCAAGTCGCTATTCGGAGAAATGCTGTCCGATCACGCGGCGGCGCTGACCTATCTGGCGGGGCGCGACGATGTCGATCCGGCGCGCATTGGCGCCTTCGGCATTTCGATGGGTTGTACGCTGAGCTATTGGCTGGCGGCGATGGATGGGCGGATCGCTGCGGTGGCGCAGCTCTGCTGTTTCGCCGATTTCCGCACCATGATCGCGCTGGGCGCGCATGACGGCCACGGCATTTATCTCACCGTGCCGGGGCTGCTGAACGAGGCCGATGGCGGCAGTATTGCTGCTCTGGTCGCGCCGCGCCCGCAATTGGTGACCATTGGCGAAGACGACAGCCTGACCCCGCCGGCCGCCTTCGCGGTGGCGTGGGAGGAGCTGCAGGCCGCCTATGCGGACACGCCCGATATGTTGGAACTGGTGAGCGAGCCGGGCATCGGCCACCAGGAAACGGCGCGGATGCGCACAGCGACGCTGGCGTTTTTTGCCGAGCATCTGGGGTAGCGATCAGGCAATAAAAAACGGGCCAGAGCGTTGCCGCCCTGACCCGCAGGATTTGTGGTGTTACTTGGCCGTGTAGACCAGGATCGCGCCGGGGTTCTCCAGCTCGGAGGCGGCTTCGCCTGCCGCATTCAGCACGCCGCCGCCCGAGTCGGTGACGAGGTAGATGGTCTTGCCGCCATCGGCGATGTCGAGGTCACGCAGGCGGTTCTGGCCAAGATAGTACTTGGTGAACTTGGCGTCGTCGCCAGTGGCCACCGGGTCGATGGTGTAGATGGCGCCGTGCTTCATCGCGGTGGAGAGCAGGCGATTGGCCAGCTCGGGAACCGCATCGCCTTCATAGTAAGCGATGGAGGACGGGCCGACGGTCGGGCGCTCGAAATAGCCGAAATTGATTTCTTCATCGGCGGCTACGGTGAACAGGGTGGCGAGCGGAAGCTTCATGTCTGCCGCGCCGGCCCAGTCGCTTTCCTTTTCGACGCTGACTTCAGCCGGGAAGCCGTCTTCTGGCTGGTTGAAGGTCAGGGTCGACGGATCGACGCTGGCAGCGGACCAGTTGCCATAGGCATAGTGGCTGTCATCGACGAGACCCGAGACGTTGGGCCAGCCGTAATTGCCGCCGGAAACCAGAACGTTGATTTCGTCGTCGCTGCTGGGGCCGTGCTCATTGGCATAGATGGTGCCATCGGGCGCCACGGTGATGCCCTGGGCGTTGCGGTGGCCGAGCGTGAAAATGTGGCTCTGCACGCCATCGAGCGTCGGGTTGTCGGAGGGAACCGAACCGTCGACGTTGAAGCGCAAGACCTTGCCCTGATAGGCGAAGTGATCGCCTTCAGCCAGTTCGGCGGCGGTCGGCAGGCGCTGGGATTCGATCGGACGGGTGTAGTTGACCAGCTGGTTGTGACCCTGGTCACCCACGGTCAGATACAGCTTGCCATCCTGGCCGAAGACAATGCGGCCCGAATTGTGATCGTTATTGGCCGGAATGCCGGTCAGCACGTCGGTCGAGCCGGTCACGGTTTCAGTGGCGGCATCCCAATCGAGGGCGACGACCTTCTGGAACAGCTTGTGATACGGATCGCTCGCATCGGGGTGGGTCGGATCGGTGCGGTCGGCGTCTTCATAGGTATGGACGACGAAAATCTGGTCGCTGCCCTTGCCGAAATCGGGGTGGAAGGCAAAGCCCATTACGCCGGTCTGGGCGCCATCGAGCACGTCGGGAATAGCGAATTCAAAGGCGGACTTGGTGGCGCCGGTCTCGGGGTTCACCCGGATCAGGCGCTTGCCGATGCGCTCGGTGACCCAGAGCTGGCCATCAGTGCCAAGCTTGATTTCGTGGGGCGCGCTGAGGCCTTCCACCAATACGGACTTTTCGAAGGGGAACGCCGCTTCGATGACATCGGCAGGCGACTGCTGGGCAGCGGCGCTACCGGCAGACAGCATCAGACCGGTAACAAGGGCGGCGAGGCTGGCACTCAAATAGGACTTACGAGACAATCTATATACTCCGATCATGCTGCGTCTGACGGGAAGCGAATCTGCTTTTCGGCAGCGGCGCATTCAGTGCGGTCAGGCACATTTGGGTTTTGCGCTCACATCCTCAGAAGCGGGATGCATGCGGCGTCGAACCCGTTGGGGTGACCAACATGTAGGGTATGAGGTGGCGTTCGACGCCCCCCTGAATGGGCGACGCATTGTGCGTCAATCGCGAACAGTGACGGAAATGTGCTGTATAATTTGGTAACAAATTCGCAATTGTTCAGGTTACATGAACGATACCGACAATCAGATCTGTGCCTGCGGCAGGCGGCGACAGCGCTGCCGGCGTCGGCGGGCAGGGCGCCTATGGGGTGGGGGCCGGCGGAGCAGCGCCAAAGCGGGGCTCAGGATGGGTGCCGCGGACGCTACGAATCCCTGCGGAGAGTGCAAATAGGGGCTTGCACAGAACCGTACCGTACGGTACGCCTGCGGACGGAAATGGCCGAAACCGTTCGGCTGGAAGCGTCAGGATACACCCGTGCCACTGACCATCAAGGTCAACGAAGAGATTTTCACTCCGCGTCAGCAGGCTGTGCTGACCGCGGCGCTGGATCTGCTCGTGGAAAATGGCGATGGGCTGACCATGACGGCGGTGGCGCGCCGCGCCTCGTGCTCCAAGGAAACGCTCTATAAGTGGTTCGGCGACCGTGACGGTCTGCTGACGGCGACCGTGCAGTGGCAGGCGGCCAAGGTGCGGATGCCGCTGGTGGATCGCAGCCATCTCAATGCCAAGGCCCTGCGCCTGAGCATCGAGCAGTTCGCGCGCGACCTGCTGACGGTGATCGTGGGCGAGGTGTCGGTGACGCTGAACCGCACCGCCGTGACCCATGCGGCGCAGGAAAAAGACCGGCTCGGCGCCATCGTGCTGGAAAATGGTCCGCTGGCCATTCGCCGGCGGCTCAAGCCGATCCTCGAAGCGGGGCGCGATGCGCGGCTGCTGCGCTTCGACTCCAGCGAAGACGCCTATCGGACCTTTTTCGGCCTGGTGGTGCGCGACGTGCAAATCCGCCTGTTGCTGGGCGATAAATCGCTCACCCAGAGCAATATCGAATCCAATATCGAGGCCGATGTAAAGGCCGCGACGGATCAGTTCCTCGCCCTCTACGGGGCGAAAGCCAACCTATAAATCTGCATATTCAGGAGAACCCCATGCGCGTTTATTATGATCGTGATGCCGATCTCAACATCATCAAATCCCGGAAAGTGGCCATTGTCGGCTACGGTTCGCAGGGCCACGCCCATGTGCTGAACCTGCGCGACTCGGGCGTCACCGACGTCGTCGTGGCGCTGCGCCCCGGTTCCCCGTCGGCCAAGAAGGCCGAGGGCGAAGGCCTCAAGGTCATGTCGGTTGCCGACGCCTCCAAGTGGGCCGACGTCATCATGATGCTGACCCCGGACGAGCTGCAGGCCGATATCTACAAAGAGCATATCGAGCCCAACATCCGTGACGGCGCGGCGCTGGCTTTCGCGCATGGCCTCAACGTCCACTTCAACCTGATCGAGCCCAAGTCGACCGTCGACGTGATCATGATCGCGCCGAAGGGCCCGGGCCACACCGTGCGTGGCGAATACCAGAAGGGTGGCGGCGTGCCGTGCCTGATCGCTGTGCATCAGGACGCGTCGGGCAATGCCCATGACATCGCGCTGGCCTATGCTTCGGGTGTTGGCGGCGGCCGTTCGGGCGTCATCGAGACCAATTTCCGCGAAGAATGCGAAACCGATCTGTTCGGCGAGCAGGCTGTGCTCTGCGGTGGCGTGGTCGAGCTGATCCGTGCTGGCTTCGAGACGCTGGTGGAAGCCGGCTATGCGCCTGAAATGGCCTATTTCGAGTGCCTGCATGAAGTGAAGCTGATCGTCGACCTGATCTACCAGGGCGGCATCGCCAACATGAACTACTCGATCTCGAACACCGCCGAGTGGGGCGAGTATGTCTCGGGCCCGCGCGTCATCACCTCGGAAACCAAGGCCGAGATGAAGCGCATCCTGACCGACATCCAGACCGGCAAGTTCACCTCCGAGTGGATGCAGGAAATCAAGGCTGGCGGCGCCCGCTTCAAGGCGACCCGTCGCCTGGCCGACGAGCATCCGATCGAGGAAGTCGGCGCCAAGCTGCGCGACATGATGCCCTGGATCAAGGCCGGCGCGCTGGTCGACAAGGCAAAGAACTAAGAATTAGGACGGGGGCTTCGGCCCCCGTTTTCTTTTGTGGGGGGCCTTGGGCCCCCGCTTTTACTTAGTTGACCTGCGTACCTTTAAGGATAGGCTTGCATTACAAGCAACTTTATCGGGGCTGGTTATGAGAGTTTCGACCTCCACAGACTACACCGAAGTCGATGGTGACTACGGTCCCGTAGACGGTGTGCGTGTCACCTGTGACCGCTGTGGGCATTCAACGGAAAGTGGCGGCACGTCGGATAGTTCCGTCATGAGATGCGCTGTCCTGCTTAGAGAAGAGTGTCCAGAGAACGAAGACAATTTCTACGTTACTTAAGCGGACATTTGGCGCAGGCCGCCTGTTCTCCGAGCCGCGCCGGAGAACTAGTCCCGTCCAAACGGGGGCTTCGGCCCCCGTTTTCTTTTGTGGGCTGGCTCTACTCAGCCCGGCGCGGCTGCTCTAGGCTCGCGGCGCATATTCGAGTCGCAGGGGGGAGCCGATATGGCCACAGATACCGACATCGCGCTGGTGAAGCACCAGGAACAGCAATTGGTGCTGAGCCAGTTCGATGAGAATGTGGCGTTTGAGCTGGGCTCGGCCATTCGCGCGCGGGCGCTGGCCGAGGGGCTGGGGCTGGTGGTGGATATCCGCAGCTGGGACCGGCAGATGTTTTTTGCCGCCACCGCCGGCACCAGCGCCGACAATGCCGAATGGGTGCGGCGCAAGATCAACAGCGTGCGCCGGTTTCAGCGCGCCAGCTATCGGCTGGTGCTGGAGCGGGGCGAAGCGCCGTTCGCGCCGCAGGCCGGTGCCGATCCGGCCGATTATGTGATTGCCGGGGGCGGCTTTCCGATCCGGGTCCAGGGCGCCGGGATTATCGGCTGCCTGACGATTTCGGGCTTGCCGGGGCGCAGCGATCATGGCGTGGCCGTCGATGCGCTGTGCGATCATCTCGGGCTCGACAAGGTTTTGTTTGCCCTGCCGAAAGAATAGTCCCTGCGGGCAAACGCCAGGGCGGTAGATGGGATGCGGACGATCCGGTCCGGCTATATTTGAGGGTGTGGCGTGAAGCTCAATTATCTGTTGCTCGACGTGTTCACCCGCGAGCGGCTCAAGGGCAACCAGCTGGCGGTGGTGACCAACGCCAATGGGTTGCTCGATGGCGAAATGCAGGCCATTGCGCGCGAGTTCAACCTCAGCGAGACGGTGTTCATCCTCAAGCCGCAGGCCGAGCGCAACACGGCGGCGATCCGGATTTTCACGCCGCATACCGAGCTGCCCTTTGCCGGCCATCCCACGGTGGGTGCGGCGGTGGTGCTGGGGCTGCACAACAAGGTCAGCGCCGTCCGGCTGGAAGAAAAAGTCGGGCTGATCACCGCTTTGTTCGAGAAGGCCGACAAGCGCTCGGGCGAGGCGCGGTTTGCGCTGCCACGCCTGCCGGTGCGTCTGGCGCCGCTGAATGACCGGCTCGGCCTGGCGCAGGCGCTGGGCATCGAGGTCGAAGATATCGGCTGTGAGCTGTATCAGCCGGCGGTGTTTTCCGCCGGTGTCACCTTTCATCTGGTGCCGGTGCGCAATGCGGCGGTGCTGCGCCGGATCAAGGTCAATGCCGGCATCTGGAACAGCGTCTTCGCGCATGACCACCACTCGGCCTATGTGTTCACCCAGACGCCCGAGGAAGCCGACAACGATCTGGCCGCCCGCATGTTCGGCATGGATGTCGGTGAAGACCCCGGCACCGGCTCGGCCGCGGCGGCGCTGATCGGGCTGCTGTCCGAGCACGCCAATCTGGCCAGCGGGCAGGCCGATTTCGTGCTGCGGCAAGGCCATGAAATGGGGCGGCCCTGCCGCATCACCATCCAGCTCAAAAAAGAAAATGACGTGCTGGTGCATGGCGGCATTGGCGGGCATGCGGTGATCGTGGGTGAGGGCGTGCTCGATCTAGGGGATTGAGGCTCTGGTTCACCTTGGGTGGTGAATTGATCGAGTGCGCCAAAAAACTGTGCCTTGGGCTTGCACCTTCCGTTGGTTTCGCGCATGCTCACATCGAACTCGGGACTAAATCCATGCAGCGCAAGCGCGCAATTGCCATCGCCATGACACAACGCCAGGAACGCGCCCGCGTCCTGACGATTGCTGCTGGCCTGCTATTGCTGCCCGCTGCACTGCTCCTCCTTCTTATCAGCCCCTGATCACCGGCAGCTCGTAACCGAGCGGGTCGTCAGGGGATATCGCCATCAGCCGAACAGTAAATGTCCGGCCTGCAGAGGCACGACCTCTGGGCCGCCCGATAGGAATGACCGATAATGTCCGCCGTAACCGACACCAATAAAGACCGCGTTTTCATCTTCGACACCACGCTGCGCGATGGTGAGCAATCGCCCGGCGCCACCATGACGCTGGAAGAAAAGCTGCAGGTCGCCGAAGCGCTCGACGACATGGGCGTCGATATCATCGAAGCCGGTTTCCCGATTGCCTCGGTGGGCGATTTCGACTCGGTGGTGGCCGTGGCCAAGCAGGTCAAGCGCGCCACCGTGGCCGGGCTGGCCCGCGCCATCACCGCCGATATCGAGCGGGCCGGCGAAGCGGTGCGCCACGCGCAGCGCGGCCGCATCCATACCTTCGTTTCCACCTCGCCGATCCATCTGGCTCACCAGATGAAGAAGACCGAGGACGAGGTGATCGAGATCATCGCCAAGACGGTGGCGCATGCGCGCAACCTGATCGACGATGTGGAATGGTCGGCAATGGACGCCACCCGCACGCCGCTGGAATTCCTCAAGCGCTGCGTCGAAACCGCCATCAAGGCCGGCGCCACCACCATCAACCTGCCCGATACGGTCGGCTATGCCGTGCCCGACGAGCACGAGGCGATGTTCCGTACCATCATCACTTCGGTGCCGGGCGCCGACAAGGCGATCTTCTCGGCGCATTGCCACAATGATCTGGGCCTCGCCGTCGCCAATTCGCTGGCCGCCGTGCGCGGCGGCGCGCGGCAGGTGGAATGCACCATTAACGGGCTGGGCGAACGCGCCGGCAATGCCGCGCTGGAAGAGATCGTCATGGCGCTGCGCACGCGCGGCGATATTCTGCCCTACCACACCGAAATCGACAGCACCCATCTGGCCCGCGCCAGCAAGATCGTCTCGGCGGCGGCCAATTTCCCGGTGCAGTATAACAAGGCCATCGTCGGCAAGAATGCGTTCGCGCATGAGAGCGGCATCCATCAGGACGGCATGCTCAAGAATGCCGAAACCTATGAAATCATGACCCCGGCCAGCGTTGGCATCAAGGCGACGACGCTGGTGATGGGCAAGCATTCGGGCCGCGCCGCGTTCAAGGACAAGCTGCGCGAGCTGGGCTATGAACTGGGCGACAACTCGTTCCAGGAGGCCTTTGTGCGCTTCAAGGATCTGGCCGACCGCAAGAAGCATGTCTATGACGCCGATATCGTGGCGCTGGTCGATGACGAAGTCGGCTCGGTCGGCGACCGCATCAAGCTGGTCGATATGGAAGTCGTGTCCAAGACCGGTGGCGTGCACAAGGCCAATATGACGCTCTCCATCGACGGCGAGGAAACCAGCGTCAGCTATGAAGGCACCGGCTCGGTCGACGCCATTTTCAACGCCATCAAGCAGGCCGTGGGGCAGGAGCCGCATCTGGTGCTCTATGCCGTGGACGGCGTGACCGGCGGCACCGACGCGCAGGCCAGCGCCCATGTGCGGCTGGAAATGAATGGCCGGATCGTCTCGGGCAATGCGGCGGAGCCGGATACGCTGGTGGCGTCGGCGCGGGCGTATCTCAATGCGTATAATCGGCTGCTGATTGATCGTGGCGCTTCGGCGCAGGGGGCGATGGCTGGCTGATTGAGGCTGGGCGTTTCGTTATGCAATGGGGTGTGGTGGTAGCACCGCACCCCTGGCCCTCTCCCCGGAGGGGCGAGGGGACGCATGGGGGCGGGCAGGGGACTGCCACTGCGATTGGTGATGAGCACCGCTATGCAAATGAGCTCCAACCCACCTCGCCCGACGCGGGCCAATACACCATTCCAATATCTAAACGCAGTGTCATCCCGGCCTTGAGCCGGGACCCATCCTGAGATGGGTGTGCTGGCCTGATCGGGGGATGGGCCCCGGCTCAAGGCCGGGGTGACACCGTGGGTGGGGAGGGGCTGGTGCAGGTGCCGCAGACCTGCGCGATCGGGTGTCGCTTACCGCAGTTCCGCCAGCACCGTTCCCAGCGCTTCATCCAGCAGCGCCCGATCGGCCGCCGTGCCGGCGCTGATGCGGATGCAGCGGTTGAGGCCGGCTACCGCCGGTTTGCGGACGAAGATTCCGTGTTGGGCCAGGCCGTCGAGAATCGCCTGGGCATGGGCGGCGTCGCGGTTGCAATCGACAGCCAGGAAATTGGTGGCGGTGGGAAGCGGGGTGAGGCCGTGGCGCAGTACGATGGCGGCCGTGTCCCCCAGCGAGGCCCGAACGGCCGCCAGTGACTGCGCCAGGTGCGCCGTATCGGCCAAGGCGGCGATGCCGGCGGCCTGGGCGACGTTGGAAATGCCGAAATGATTGCGGATGCGGTTGAAGGCCGAAATGTTGCGGGCTTCGCCGATGACATAGCCGACGCGGGCACCGGCCAGGCCATAGGCCTTGGAGAAGGTGCGCATGCGCAGCAGATTGCGCCGCGTCATGTCGAGCGGCGGCAGCGTGCCCGGCGGGGCGAATTCGCCATAGGCCTCGTCGAGAATGATCATGGTGGTGTCGGGAACGGCGGCGATGAAGCGTTCCACGGAGGCGGCATCCCACCAGCTGCCCATCGGATTGTCCGGGTTGGCGAGGTAAACCATCGACGCATTGGTGTCGCGGGCGGCGCGGGCCAGGGCGTCGATGTCTTCGCGGTCGCCGATATAGGACACGGTGTGCATCTGCGCCCCGTAGCCGAGGATGTGGTAGTTGAAGGTGGGGTAGCCGCCCAGCGAGGTGACCACCGTGCTGCCGGGGGCTGCAAACAGCCGCACGGCCATGCCGAGGATCGCGTCCACCCCTTCGCCCGGCATCACATTGGCAAAGTCGATGCCCAGATGCTCGGCAATGGCGGCGCGCAGATCGTGATTTTCCGGGTCGCCATAATGCCAGCTCTCCGCTGCTGCCGCCGTCATGGCCGCGAGCACCGATGGCGCCGGGCCGAACGGGCTTTCATTGGCGCCGATTCGCGCCCGCAACGGCACGCCGCTGCGGCGGACAATGGTCTCGGGGCCGACAAAGGGCACGGTTTCGGACAGGGCGGCGGCGATGGGGGAGAGCTGGGGAGCGGACACGGCAAAGCGACTCACTGTTGGACAGGCCGATCCTAGCCACCCCGGGCCGAAAAGCGCATCGGCAAAGCGGCTGGAAACGAATCGCCGGGGCCGGAAAATTAGCCCGGAGGGGTGTCGCGGTGGCTGGGGTGGGGTCGCGCGGCGACGCGAAATTTCACGTACATGGTTTTTGCACAGGTCAATAAAATCATCGACGCGGCGAGGAGGCTGGATTTCGGGGGGTCTCCGGCAAAACCGCCAGATCGGTCGCATTTGAACTAAATGCAACCGGCCCCAGCAAGTTTGAAGAAGGCATGTCCGGGCACCTTGTGGCTCGCGTCACAACCTCCCAAAACGATTCCCTAGGAGCCTCCCATGCCCCCGACTTACGTCCTTGCCCGTGACCATTTGCAACGTGCCGTGACGATTCTGCAGGGCGCGGATAGCCGCTCGCGCCAGTTTCGTTACATCATCGAACGGACCATCACCCTGATGGACGAAGTGCAGCAGGAGCCGATCTCGATGGCCGATAATGTGTTCAGCCTGTCGGCCTTCCGCGAGCGTCGCGCCAACTACGAATAAGCTAACCAAGACGCTGGCCGGCCAAGCCCGCCAGCGTCTTCGTATCGGCTAGTTTCCCGCCTGGGTTTCGGGGCTCGGATTGGCGGGGTTAGGGGTTACGGTGATGCCGGCCTTATCGGCCTTGCTGCCAACCAGTTCGCGGTTCAGCGCGATCTTGGCTTCTTCGGTCAGCGCATAGAGCGTTGCCAGATAATTGGGGGTGGCGACCCAGGCGCGCAATTGCAGGTTCACTGCGGCGCCGGAAAAGCTTTCCACATGCACATTGGGCTCGGGCTTGGCCTGCACCCGCTTATCGGCATTGGCGATGCGCAGCAGGATGTTGCGCGATTTGGCGATGTCGATGCTGTCGGGCACGCTGATATTGACGTCGATGCGCCGGTGCGGCTCGCGGCTGTGATTGGTGATGGCCGAGGACCATAGCTTCTGGTTGGGCGTGAAGATGTAGAGCCCGCTCGAGGAGCGCAGCCGCGTGCCGAACAGGCCGATTTCCACCACGACCCCGGCCACGCCGTCGCCCTGAATGAATTCGCCGATGGCGATGGGGCGCAGCCAGATCAGCATGATTCCCGCCGCGATATTGGCCAGCGTGCCTTGCAGCGCCAGGGCGATGGCCAGTCCGGCGGCGCCAAGCACGGTGAGAATCGAGGCATTGGAAACGCCGAGCAGGTTCAGCGCAGTCATCAATGCGAAAATAATGATGCCGTAGCGCGCCACCTGCGACAGCAGCGGGGCGAAATTGTTGTCGACGCCGGACGCGCGCGGCAGCAATTGCCGGATCGCGCGAGCCGCAAGGCGGGCCAGATACCAGCCGGCAACAAGCACGGCGAGGGCGACCAGCAGGCTGATGGCGTTGCTGGCAAGCCAGGCGAGGGGGATGCTCAAAAAATCTGGAATGGTCGTAACCCCTGGTTTTGCTGGCGCTCGACGCGCCTGCGACATTCTAGCAAAGCATTGCGATGAGGAAAGTGAAAGGGAGCGCTTGCCAGCGCGAAAAGCCTTTGCTAGACAGCGCCTACTTTGGAAGCTCCAGTAGGGGCGAGTAGCTCAGCTGGTAGAGCAGACGACTCTTAATCGTCGGGTCCACGGTTCGAATCCGTGCTCGCCCACCAAAGCTCCAATAAGGCCCCGCAACGCGGGGCCTTTTGCTTTTCCGGGTATTGCGGCTCCGGTCCGTGACCAGATGGCAATGGAAGCGCAGCATTGCGCGTTTGGTGGTCCAGTCTGTCACCAAGCTGTCAAATCGTGCTCAAACCATCACAAATCCTCAGACTTTCGTTTATTTCGCACGAAGCGGACTTTTCAGCCTGCGGGTGGAGGTCTATAGGGCAAAACTCCCCCAGCCTTTCACAAGGACGCTCCACCCATGTTCGGCATCGACCCGAGTTTTCTAAGCTCGCTAGTTCAGGTTATCCTGATTGACCTCGTCCTCGCCGGCGACAATGCGGTGGTAATCGGGCTGGCGGCTGCCGGCCTGGCGACCGATGTGCGGCGCAAGGCGATTCTGATCGGTATTCTGGCAGCGACGCTGCTGCGTATTTTCTTCGCGCTGATCACCACGGAATTGCTGGCGCTTGGTGGCGGCCTGCTGATCGCCGGTGGCCTGCTGCTGCTCTATGTGTGCTGGAAGATGTTCCGCGAGCTGAGCACCTCGCAGGAGGAAGAGCACGACGCGCAGGAAGCGCTGCAGGACGCTGATCTCAATGCCGATGGTACTGTCGCCGGCAAGCCGCGCAAGACGCTGCGCCAGGCGGTCATCCAGATCATCATTGCCGACGTCTCGATGTCGCTCGACAACGTGCTGGCTGTGGCCGGTGCGGCTGCACATCACATCGAAGCGCTGATTTTCGGTCTGGCGCTGTCGGTGGTGATGATGGGCGTGGCGGCGACCTTTATCGCCGGCCTGTTGCACAAGCATCGCTGGATTGCCTGGGTCGGCCTGGTGATCATCCTGTTTGTGGCGATCCGCATGACCCTCGAAGGCCTTGGCGCTTTCGTTGCGATCCCGGAAATCCCGTTCATCTACACGCCGCATGCGGTGGTGAGTGAAGCTGCGGTTGTCGCGCAATAGCCTTTGGTAACCACGGCTTGAACTTTGCGGCATTTGCCGAGCAGCAATAGGGATTTGCTCACTTCATGGGACTAGCGTCCCGCTCAATTGATCTGAGCGGGAACTGGTTCGATGTCCCTGATTGCCGATAGACTGACCCATGCCGACGATGCCAGCGCGACGCTCGGTGCCGTCGGCCGGTTTGCCCGGCTGGAAACGCGCCTGGTGGATGGCGGCGAGTGGGACCGGATTATCGCCGGTTTCGACGAGGTCTGCCAGGAACAGCTGCATGCCTTCGCGGTGACGCGCTGGCCCTCGGCCAAGCAGGAGCCGATGCTGTTTCTGCTCGATGGAGCGGTGGTTGGCGGCGCGCTGGTGATGGTGCAGCGGCTGCCGCTGGGGCTAGGCCATATCGCCGTTGCCAAATGGGCGCCGATGCTGGCCGATGCGGCCCATCCCGAAGCCGCGGCCATCCATGCCGGCATGGTCGAGGCCATGGTGGCCGAATATGCCGAGCGGCGCGGGCAGATGCTGTCGGTGCTGCCCAGGGCTTCAATCACACCGGTCAATGGGGAATATGAGCGGCTGGTGGCGCGCGGCTTCAAGCGCGGCTCGGTGCTGGGCTTTCCCAGTCGCTATATCGTCAATCTGCGCCTTAGCGACGACGAGCAGCGCAAGAGCCTGCAGCAGACCTGGCGGCGGCAACTCAATAAATCGGAAAAATCCGGGCTCAGTTTCGAGCATGCCGGCCCCGAACAGATCGAAGCGTTCACCACGCTCTATACGGCGATGACCGACCGCAAGCAGTTCTCCGATCATTCGGCCTATGAAACGCTATCGGACCTGATGAATATCGAGGTGCCCGCATTGCGGCCCGAACTGTTTTTCGTGCGCCACGAGGGCGAGCTGGTGGCCGGCGCGCTGATTTTCAAGGCGGGCGACCGGGCCGTCTATCTCTATGGCGCCACCAATGACAAGGCGCTGCCGCTGCGGGCCGGCTATTTCATGCATTGGCACATCATCCGCTGGCTACGCGACAACACCACGGCCGGTTGGTACGATCTCGGCGGCACCGATGGTTTTCAGGGGCTGCACCAGTTCAAGAAGGGCATGGTGGGGACGGCGGGGGTGATCCAGCCCGTGCCGCCGGTGGCCAATTATGCCAGCCGGAAGCTGGCCTATCTGATGGGTGCCGGTGCCTTTGCCGCCCGCGACGCCGTGCATGCGCTGCAACGGGCCATTGATGGCTGGCGCAACCCCAAGACCAGGCCGACCCAGACCAAAGCCAGCAGTGACGAGGCGGGCGAATGAGCCTGCACCGCCGCCTGGCATCGCAGTCCGGCATCATCTTCGGCGCGCGGCTGGCCGGGGCGGGGCTGATCTTCCTGGTGCAGGCGCTGATTGCGCGGCTATGGGGGCCGGAACTGCTCGGCGAATATCTGATCGTTATCGCGGCGGTCAATCTGATCGCGGTGGCGATGCCGCTGGGCTTTCATACGGTGGGCACCTATTTCGCCGCCGAGTACCGGGCGCGGGGGCAGCGCCGCCAGTTCATTGTGTTTCTGAGCCACTCTTATGGGCATGTGGTGGGGGCGTTGGCGCTGCTACTGCTGCTCGGGCGGCCGGTGCTGGGCTGGATCGGGCAGGGGAGCAGCGTGCTGGCCGATCATTTCGTGCCGGTGGTGCTGCTCGCCTTCGGCACGGCGCTGGTCTATGTCAACGGCGCGCTGCTGGTCGGGCTCAAGCGGCCCTTCGCCGGGTTTTTTGCCGATACCATGTTCCGGCCGATGATCGTGATGGGGGCGTTTCTCGTCACCCTGGGCTTTGCCACGCCGGTGGAGGGCTTTTCGGCGATGCTGTGGCTGATCGCCATCGGCTACGTCGTTATCGCGCTGGTGCATTTCGGCTTCGTCGTCACCTCGTTCGACCGCATATCCGACACCATGCCCACCCAGCCACTGGAGCAGCGGCGGTGGTGGCGCTTCGCGCTGCCCTGGGTCCTGATCTCGCTGGCCACCGATTTTTTCTTCGATATCGATCTGCTGTTGCTCAGCCATACGCTCAGCCGCGAAGAACTGGCGATCTTTGGCGTCTGCACCCGCATTTTTTCGCTGATCTCATTCGGCGTGGCGGCGGTCTATGCGGTGACCATGCCCGACATGTTCGAGAGCGAGGCCAAGGCCGACCGGCAGGCCTTCAAGCGCAAGGTGGGTGACGCCAATTTCGTTGCCAGCATTATTTCGATTGTGCTGTTCGGGCTGGTGGCGCTGGTGGGCCCCTTTGCGCTGATGCTGTTCGGGCCGAGCTTTTCGGTCGGCGCCGCGCCGCTGGCGGTGTTGTGCCTGGCGCTGGTGGTCCGTTCGGTGATGGGGCCGGCCTCGCTGGTGCTGTCGATCCACGACCGGCCCTATGCCAGCCTGCCGACGGTTGGCGTGGGCATCGGCGCGCTGGTGCTGGGCAACTGGCTGCTGGTACCGCCGCTAGGCCTGATGGGAGCGGCCCTGGCGGCCATCATCGCCATTTCGGTGTGGTCGGTGGGCTTGTGGTGGATTGCCCTGCGCACCGCCCAGATGGATGTGTCCATCCTGCAATGGTTCCGTAATCGCCGTGCCGATGCGGTGCCGGCGGAATAGCTAGCGCAGGACGGCCAGCTTCAGCGCGCGCGCGAGCCGGTTCAGCAGGCCGCCGCTGGTGCCATGGTCATAGCCCGGCTCCAGCTTGGTCAGCGGGCGCTCCAACAGTTGATAATCTTCGCCGAAAATATGCTGTGGCAGCGTGATGAGGTGCTGGAATCCCATGCGGCTCAGAATGGTGGTCGAGGCGATATTGGCGGGCTTGGTATAGGTGGCGATCTTGTGGAAGCGGCCATTGTCCCAATGGGCGATAAAGGCACGCAAGGCGGTGACGGCCAGGGTCGAGCGCCGGTTTTCAGGGAAAATATAGGACCAGTAGAGCCACAGCGTCCCCAGTTCCGGTCCCGAGATCATGAAGCCGCCAATCTCGCCCTCGCGGAGCAGCAGCATGACGTGGTGCGGATCGGCGTCGATAAGGCTTGCCAGATAGCTCCTGGTGAGGCGCGCGGTTTCATAGGCCTTGAACTGGTCGTTGTAAAAAGGCGAAGTCAGGATGGCTTCGTGCAGCCGGGCATGCACCAGCGGAATATCGGCATAGCTGGCCGGGCGCAGAATGCGCGGGCGCGGCGCGGCAATGGGGGCGCTGGCGGTTGCAGAATGGAAGGTGGTGACGCTCATTGCCGAGGTTTTATCCAGTGAAGCTAGACCATAGCAGAGCGACCGGAGCGGCCGAAGCATCGATCCCAGGTGCAGTTAATGCTGCCTAGCGGCAAATAGGGGGGAACTACGCATTAAGTCGCGAGCCCAAGGCCTTGCCCGGCGCGGACCTGACCAGTAGAACGGGTCCGGGAGAGACCAAGGAGGACAGTATGAGCGAGCAGCTCGTATTTCAGCCGAGTGCGGCTGCGATCGCACGCACCCATGTTACCAAGAGCCAGTATGACGCGATGTATGCGCGTTCGATCAGCGACCCCAACGGGTTCTGGGCCGAGCAGGCGCAGCGCATCGACTGGATCACGCCCTTCACCAAAGTGAAGAACACCAGTTTTGCCTATCCCGATGTCTCGATCAAATGGTTCGAGGACGGGGTGCTCAACATTTCCGCCAACTGCATCGACCGGCATCTGGCGACGCGGGGCGATGAGGTGGCGATCATCTGGGAGGGTGACACGCCCGGCACCGATGAGAAGATCACCTATAAGCAGCTGCATGAGCGGGTCTGCCGCTTCGCCAACGTGCTCAAGGCCCAGGGCGTCAAGAAGGGCGACCGCGTCACCATCTACATGCCGATGATTCCGGCTGCGAGCTACGCCATGCTGGCCTGCGCCCGGATCGGCGCGGTGCATTCGGTGGTGTTTGGTGGCTTCTCGCCTGAAGCCCTGGCCGGCCGCATAGATGACTGCCAGTCCAAGGTGGTCATCACCGCCGACGAAGGTCGTCGCGGTGGCAAGACGATTCCGCTCAAGACCAATGTCGACAAGGCCCTGGAAGGCCATTCGACGGCTGAATCGGTCATCGTGGTGCGCAGCACCGGCGCCGATGTGCCGATGACTGCAGGCCGCGACGTCTGGCTGCATGAAGCGGAGACCAATGTCTCTGCCGATTGCGCGCCCGAGCCGATGAATGCGGAAGATCCGCTGTTCGTGCTCTACACCTCCGGTTCGACCGGCAAGCCCAAGGGCGTGCTGCACACCACCGGCGGCTATATTGTGTGGGCTTCGCTCACCCATGAGCTGAATTTCGACTATCGCCCGGGCGAGGTGTTCTGGTGCACGGCCGACGTCGGCTGGGTCACCGGGCACACCTATATCGTCTATGGCCCGCTGGCCAATGGCGCGACCACGCTGATGTTCGAAGGCATTCCGAACTATCCCAATGTGGGCCGGTTCTGGGATGTGGTCGACAAGCACAAGGTCAATATCTTCCACACCGCCCCCACGGCGATCCGTGCCCTGATGGGCGCTGGCACCGAATATCTGGAAAAGGCCGATCTCAGCTCGCTGCGCCTGTTGGGCACGGTGGGCGAGCCGATCAATCCGGAAGCCTGGATGTGGTATCACAAGAATGTCGGACGCGGCCGCTGCGGCATCGTCGATACCTGGTGGCAGACCGAGACCGGCGGCGTGATGATCACCCCGCTGCCCGGCGCGACCGCCACCAAGCCGGGTTCGGCAACCCTGCCATTCTTCGGCGTCCAGCCGGTGGTGCTGTCGCCCGAGGGCGTGCTGCAAACCGAGACGGTGGCCGAAGGCGTGCTGGCGATCAAGGATAGCTGGCCGGGGCAGGCGCGCACCATCTGGGGCGATCATGACCGGTTTGTCTCGACCTATTTCGAGACCTATAAGGGCTATTATTTCAGCGGCGACGGCTGCCGCCGGGATGAGGATGGCTATCTGTGGATCACCGGTCGCGTCGATGACGTGATCAACGTATCCGGCCACCGCATGGGCACCGCCGAAGTCGAAAGCGCGCTGGTCAGCCATCCCAAGGTCAGCGAAGCGGCTGTGGTCGGCTATCCGCACGACATCAAGGGGCAGGGCATTTATTGCTATGTCAGCCTGATGGAAGGCGAAGTGGGCGACGATACGCTCAAGGCCGAGCTCAAGGCCTGGGTGCGCAAGCAGATCGGGCCGATCGCCACGCCGGACCTGCTGCAGTGGGCGCCGGGCCTGCCCAAGACCCGCTCCGGCAAAATCATGCGCCGCATCCTGCGCAAGGTTGCCGAGAACGAGTTCGGCTCGCTCGGCGATACGTCGACGCTGGCTGACCCCGGCGTGGTCAATGAACTGATCGAGAATCGGCAGAACCGCTAGGGGTTTTACGGACTGATATAGGTCGCCCGCCCGGACGTGCTCCGGGCGGGCGGCCTTTTTTTGTGGCGTGGTGATAGGGCGAGTGCGGTGAGATGGGGCCATCGGCGCGATCTCAGGATGGGCCCACCACACCGTGGTTGGGGCGATATCTCAAGATGCGCCCATGCCATGCAGCACGCAGCCAGTGAGGCGCTTAGCGCGACAACGCTCAAAAATTTCTGGTGCTGGAAAATGAGTAGGGCGGGGCTCCCAAGTTCCCCGCCCGAGGTAACGACGTTGTGGACCGAAAGGTTGAAAAACGGTCCACGCCCCTAGTCACCAATCTTTAAATTGCCACATAGTTCAACGTGGCACATCCCCCAAATGGGGGAGTCGCGGGGGCTGCCATTGTTTTGGCTGCTTTAGCCGGTCATCGTCACATAGTGATTCGAGTCCGGACGGCCCCCCAAGTGATGTTGTATTTCCGCTGCCTTGCCGCTGCCTTTGCCCTGCTGGTGCTGCCTGTCGCCACCAGCAGCGCCGCGACCCTGGAACAGATGGCCGGGCAGATGATCGTGGTGGGCTTTCAGGGCACGAGCGTCGATGCAGCGCCGGTCGCGGCGTTGCGCGAGGAACTGGCCGCCGGTCGACTGGGCGGCATCATGATGCTCAAGACCAATGTGAAGAGCCTGCCGGCCGTGGCGGCGATGAATGCGGCGTTCCGCGACGCATCGCCTGAGTTGCCGCCCTTCATCACCCTTGATCAGGAGGGCGGGGCGGTCGAGCGGCTGACCAAGGATGTGGGGTTCAAGGAAATCCCCACTGCCGCCAGTATCGCCGCCAATAACACGCCGGCCGAGGCCGAAGCCATCTATGCCGGCATGGCCGAGGCCATCGCCGAGCTGGGATTTACCGTCAATTTCGGCCCGGTGGCCGATATCAAGCTCAACCCCAACAATCAGGTGATCGCCAAATTCGGCCGGGCTTATGGCAGCGATGCCGCGACCGTGGCGGCCTATGATGCGGCCTTCATCAAGGCGCATCGCGCGGCGGGCCTGCTGACGGCGCTCAAGCATTTTCCCGGCCACGGTTCCTCGACTGCTGACAGCCATGAAGGCTTTGTCGACATCACCCAGACCTGGCAGGAGAGCGAACTCGAGCCCTATCGCCTGCTGCTGGCCGATGATCTGGTCGATATGGTGATGGTGGGCCATCTCTATCATGCCGATTATGCCGATGCGGGGGCCAAGACCCCGTCATCGCTGTCGCCGCAATGGATCGACGGCGTGCTGCGGAAGGACCTCGGCTTTGATGGCGTCGTTATCAGCGACGATCTGGAAATGGGTGCGATCCGCGATCATTTCACGCTGGAGCAGACCGTCACCATGGCGGTGCGGGCCGGCATGGATGTGCTGTTGTTCTCCAACACAGCGAAATATCGCGCTAGCCTGGGGCAGGAAATTCTCGACATTCTGGTTGCCGAAGCCGAGGCCGATCCTGCTTTCGCTGCGCGCATCGAAGCCAGCTACGACCGGATCGTGGCACTGAAGACAGGGATTCGCTAAGCGCCCGGAACGCCAGTCCCCAGGCTTTCCCCACCTTCTCGTCATCAGCGGTTCCCTCCCGGGCCAAGCGCGGATAAAGTGCGCCTCCTTGAAGCAGGAGTTTTTGCTTGATGGCGGATGACCGCGAAGTCCGACAGGTCCGGGCGATATTCATTTCGGACGTACACCTGGGCATGAAGCCAATCCGGGTCGGACAACTCATCGAATTCCTGCGTGCGCATGACGCCGAGACCATTTATCTGGTCGGCGACATCCTCGATGGTTGGCGGCTGGCCAAAACCTGGCGCTGGCCGACCGAGTATAATGTGCTGGTGCAGATCCTGCTCGACAAGGCCAATGCCGGTACGCGCATCATCTACCTGCCGGGCAATCACGACGAGTTTCTGCGCGAATATCTCGGCACCTATTTCGGCGAGGTCGAATTTGTCGACCGCACCATCCACACCTCGGCCTCGGGCAAGACCTACCTGGTGATCCATGGCGACCAGTTCGACGTGGTGGTGATGCATGCCAAATGGCTCGCCCATGTCGGCGACTGGGCCTACAACGCTGCCCTGCGCATCAATATCGCCATCAACTGGGTGCGGCGCCGGTTGGGCCTGCAATATTGGTCGCTGAGCGCCTGGGCCAAGCAGAAGGTCAAGAACGCCGTCTCGGTGATCGGGCGCTTCGAGGAAGCGCTGGTGCATGAGGCCAAGGAAACCGGCGTCGATGGCGTCATCTGCGGCCATATCCACTTTGCCGACATGCATGACCGGCTGGGCATTCACTACATCAATACCGGCGACTGGGTCGAAAGCTGCACCGCCATTGTCGAGAATTTCGATGGTGCGTTCGAGCTGGTGAAATGGACCGAGATGGTGGTCGGCGAACCCAAGAAATTCCGCCTGCGCAAGGCTGTGGGCTGAGGGCGACGTTAGGTTCGGCGGTCGGTCATAGTATCCAAACGCGCTGTCATCCTGGCCTTGAGCCGGGATCTAGCCTGAGATCTATTCACCGGCACGATCTCAGGATGGGCCTCGGCTCAAGGCCGGGGTGATGCCGTGGGTGGGGCGAGGTTCGCGGTTGGCCGCCGGCCGTGACCTGCTCCCTCTTGTAATGTCGGACAATGCGGGGCACGAAGGGTTCTGGGCGCTGATTTGCCCGGAGTTTATTCCCCATGCCTGCGGCACTTACGCGTTCGGCCAGCCCCGAGCTGCGCGCTTCGCTATACCAGTTCACCGTCTATCTGCCCGGCGCAGTCAGTTCGGTGTTTCTTGGCATCTGGCTGAGCCAGCGCGGGCTGCCGGCCGACCAGATCGGCATCGTCAATGCCGTTCCCATGCTGTGCCTGCTGGCCGTCAATATGCTGGTGGGGCGCTTGGCCGATCGCGCCAAGGACTGGCGCAATGTCATCATCATCCTGTCGCTGATCGGCGCGGCGGTCCCGATCGGGCTGTTCTTCGTCAATGAATTCTGGGGCATCGTTCTGGTCTGGGCGCTGTGCACCATGAGCAACGGCCTGATCCCGCCGATCATCGATGCGGCGACGGTGCGGATGACGCGGCGCAATGGCAGCGATTTCGGTACCATCCGCGCCTGGGCCACGGTGGGCTATGTGGTGGGCGCCGGCGGCATCGGCACGCTGCTGGCGGTGTTCGGGGCCGAGGCCTTCGTGCCGCTGTTCGTCGCCATGTCGCTGCTGCGCGCGGTGATTGGCCTGCTGCTGCCGCGCTTTCGCGCGCCGGATCATCAGAAAACGCTGGGCCAGGCCGGTCCCGGGCCAAAGCTGCGCGACTCGCTGAAACTGTGGTTCGTGCTGCCGCTGCTGGCTTTTGCGCTGATCAACTCCAGCCATGCGCTGATCGGCGGCTTTGGCGGGTTGTTGTGGGTGCAGAACGGGGTGCCCGACTATTTCATCGGCCCGCTGCTGGCGGTGGCGGCCTTTGCCGAGGCCATCGTGATGTTCGCGTGGCGGCGTTTTGGCGGTCGCATCACGGCGCGCAACATGATCCTGGCCGCCTGCATCGCCTCGCTGTTGCGCTTCATGGTGATGGCGTTCAATCCGCCGGTGGTGCTGCTGTTCTTCGTGCAGATGCTGCATGCCATCAGCTTTGGCGTCGGCTATTTCGGCGTGGTGCATTTCATCGCCAACTGGACCGACGAATCCAATGCTGCCGAGGCGCAGGGCTTTGCCAATATGCTGCAGCAGGGCGCCTCGGTGCTGTCGCTCGCCGCTTTTGGCTGGCTGGTGGTGCATTTTGGCAGCGCGGCCTTCTTGGCTTCGGCCGTGGTGGCGGTTCTGGGCGTGGTTTGCGTGCTGGTTTCGCTGCGCATCCGCCCGCCCAAGGACGCACATTGACTGCCTTGCTGAAATCGATATGGCTGGTCGGGGTCTGACCAGCTCCTGATTTGTCACCGGCGCTGCTGAGCGCGCTCATTTTCCGAGTATTAGCCATGTCGCTGCCTGCGGCGCCTGCCCGTATGACGCCCGAATTGCGCACCACGGCGTTCTATTTCACCTATTTCATGGGGCCGGGCGCGGCCGTGATGTTCCTGCCGATCTGGCTGAGCGAAAAGGGCATCTCGCCCGAGCAGATTGGCCTGATTAATGCCGTGCCGGTCTTCGCCATTCTGGCGCTCAACCTGATCGTCGGCCGGGTCGCTGACCGGGCCAAGGACTGGCGGCAGGTCATCATCATCGGCGCGCTGATTGCCGGCATCGTCCCGATCGGGCTGTTTTTCGTCAATGAATTCTGGGGCATCCTGTTGTTCTGGACCCTGGCCAGCCTGCCGGGCGGCGCCGTGGGGCCGGTGCTCGACGCCGCCACCATGCGAATGACGCGTCGCAATGGCAGCGATTTCGGTACCATCCGCGCCTGGGGCACGGTGGGCTATATGCTGTTCAACGCGCTGACCGGGTTTCTGGTGGTGTGGTACGGCTCGGATATTTTCGTGCCGCTCTTTGTCGGCCTGGCTTTGCTGCGCGCCGTCGTGTCGCTGCAATTGCCGGCGTTTCGCGCGCCGCCGGGGCAACCGACGATTGCCGGGGTGCGGCCGGTGGCGGGCAAGCTGACCGAGATCATCGTCAAGCCCTGGTTCTTCCTGCCGCTGGTCGGGTTTTCCCTCATCTATGGCACGCACCATATTCTGAATGCCTTCGGCTCGCTGCTGTGGAAGGAGCAGGGCATTTCCGAAAGCATTATCGGTCCGCTGATCGCGTTGGGCTCGGCTTCCGAGGCGGCGATGATGTTTGCGTGGCGGCGCTTTGGCGGGCGCGTCTCGGCGAGGCATATGATTCTCATTGCGGCGCTGGCCTCGGTGCTGCGCTGGGGTGCGATGGCGTTTTCGCCGCCGGTCGCGGTGCTGATACTGCTGCAGCTCACCCATGGCCTCAGTTTCGCGCTGGGCTATCTCGGCTGCGTGCATTTCATTGCCAACTGGACCAGCGAGGACATTGCCGCCGAAACGCAGAGCCTGTTCACGGTGGCGCAACAGGTGGCGTCGGTGGCGGCGCTGGTGGGTTTTGGCTGGGCGGTCGGCCTGTTCGGCGCCCACGCCTATTTCTTCTCGGCCCTGGCCGCCATCGTCGGCGCGCTCTGCATCTGGCTTTCCCTCCGCATGGTGCAGCCCAAGGATGACACGATCCAGACCGGGTGAGGGGAGCGTTGCTCCCGCCCCGGTCTCCTTTCATCTCCCCAAACAAAAACGGCCCCGGTTTCCCGGGGCCGTTTTTTGATCTGGAGGCTGAGCTTAGCTCAGGCGGCCGCTGGCGTGGGCAAGGGTGGTGTAGACCTTGCCGCGATCGCTGAGCAGATATTCGCGGGTCTCGGCAGCGGGGTGGGCGCCCGCGGCGGCGCGCTTCAGCAACTGTTCGAATTCGCTCATATAGGCCTGTGCGGTGCGGGCGAAGTCGGGCTCGCGCTGCAGCTTCTTGCGCACGTCATCATAAGTGCCCTGGCCAGCCAGGGTGTAGATGCGGCGCGAGAACACATTGGACTCGCCAGCCTGATAGCGGGCCCAGGCATCGCCCAGCGCCGCGTCGTCGATCGAGCGAGCGATCTCTTCGGTCAGGCCCGACAAGCCGTTCTGCGGCTGCTGGGGCTGGCTGCTCTGCTGCTTGGCCGTGGCGTTGCGCAGCACGTCACGCAGCCATCCACCGGCCTCGGCAGGCGCTGCTTCGGCTTCGGCGACGGGCTGGGGGGCCGGCTGCTGCACGGGCTCGGGCGGACGCTCCATGGTGCGGATCGGGTCGGCCAGCGTCTGGCGGGCCGGCTCGGGGCGATAGGCCTCGCGTGCGGGGGCCGGCTCGGGCTGACGCGGCGGCTGATAGGCCGGGGCTTCGGCACGCGGGGCAGGGCGCGGCGAGGGGCGACGATCATTGAGATCATGCGTCGCCGGCTGGCTGCGCACGATGGCATTGAGTTCGCTCAGCGCTTCGATCTGCTCGGCCACGACGCGGCGCATGGCAGCGGCGCTGGCGCGGGTTTCCTCGGGCAGTTCGTTGACGCCGCGCGCCAGTTCGGCGCGGGTGGCTTCCAGCTCGCTGCCCACTTCCTTGGCCGTCTCGCGCATGGCGCGGGCGGTGTCGTTGAAGCGCAGGGTGGCTTCTTCGATGGCGCGCTGCATTTCGGCGACCATGTGCTGCTGGGCCTGCTGCAGGGCAGCATTGGCGCGGCGGCCTTCTGCATCGGCAGCACCGCGGAATTCGCCGAGACGGTCGCTGACCTCGCCCGAAGTCTCGTCCAGCGCCTGGCGGAAGGTGCCGGTGGTCTGGTCGATGGCGGAGCGGAGCTGGCCGATATTGGCGGTGACGGCGCTGCGCACCGAGGCCGAGCTGTCGTTGATGGTGTCGGCCAGCGTGCCGGTGGTGGCGTTGAGCACATCGGTGACATTGCTAGCGGTTGCGGCCAGCACATCGCTGACGCGGTGAGCATTGTCCTCGAGGGCGCTGTTGACCTGGTTGGTCTGGTCGCTGAGGGCCAGGCGCACCGTGGAGGCGGTCTGGTTGAGGGCGGTGGCAGCGGCATCGGCGGCGCGCTGCACGGCGCCATCGACCTGGCTGGCATTGCTCGACAGGGTCGAGGTGAAGCGCTCATTGGTGGAGTAGAGCGCGTCGGTGACGCTATTGGTCGAGGCCTGGATGGCTTCGGTGATGGTGCCGGTGGTCTGCTCCAGGGTTTCCACAACCGTGCCGGTGGTGGCGGTGAGCGCCTCGTCCATGGCGCGGCGGGCACCAATCAGGCGGCGTTCGGTATCGTTGACGGTATCGGCAATCGACTGGGCGAACATGCGCATGCGGCCATCGATATCGTCGGCGCGCGAGGCAAAGCTCTGTGCCAGCGCATCCATGGCACCACGGCGGTCTTCCAGCGTCTGCAGGGCATCGTCGCTGGTGAGGGCCAGGGCATTGGTGGCCTGGGCCATGTTGGCGGCTTCGCCATCGAGACGGCCCAGCACGCTGGAGAATTCGCCGACCATGCCGCGAATGGTGGCCTGCAGGGCCTCCACATGCTGGCTGACCATGGTGCCGGCCTGTTCGGTCTGGCCGATGGCCTCGCGCACGGTGCTGGAATAGGTCGAGGTCTGCTGGGCGACGCTGGTTTCCAGGTTCGCAAGATTGGCCGTGGAGGCGTCGAGCACGCGCTGCAGCAGCAGATTGGAGTCGTTGAGCTTGCCCAGTGCCGCCGTGACATCGGTGAGGATGCGGGAGGTCGACACGGCCATGATGGCCTCGGCTTCCTTGGCGTTTTCGCCCAGGGCGTCACGCAGCAGATTGCCATGGCTGTTGAGGGCGCCCTGCAACTGATCGGACTTTTCGCTGACCAGTGCGGCAAAGGCATTGGTGTGCTGCTCGACCGAGCGATTGATGGTGGTCAGGCGGGTCTCGATGGTGTCGACGGCGTCGACGGCCTTGACCGTCAGCAGCTGGTCGATATCGGTCGCGGCCACGCGGATCTGCTCCAGCGCGATGCGGACGGCCGAGTCCATGTGGTTGGCCGTGTTGGTGATGTCGGACGCGATATTCTGCGTCGCCGCGGTGATGCGGGTGGCGATGGTTTCTTCGATGCGGTCGGCGCCGGCTTCGAGATCGGCCATCGACTGGGTGATGGAGGTGTTGATCGAGGCATTGAGGGCGGCGAGGCGCTCGGCGGTGATGTCGGCGCGAGCGGTGATCGCCTCGGGGAGGGTGCCCAGACGCGAATCCACCATGTCGGTGATCGCCTTGCGGGCCGAGTTGACGCCGGTCTCGATGAGGTCGGCGGCGCGGCGGGCGCTTTCGCCAACTGTGTTGCTGGCGGCATCGATGCGCGCGGTGACGCCGTTTTCGGCATCGGAAATGCGGGCGATGGCGCTGTCGAGGCCCTGGCCGAGATTGCTGTTCAGCTCGGCCACCTTGTCGGTGATCAGCGACGACATGGTGGTGACGCGCTCGCCCATAGTGTCGGTGGCGGTGCGTAGCGAGCCGTCGATCTTGGCGCGGGCTTCCTCGCCCTGCTGGGCAATGGTGTCGGCCAGTTCGCTGGTGCGTAGGCCGATGGTTTCGCCGATCGAGGCGGTGTGGGTCGCCAGCGTGTCGCTGAGCGCCTGGGTGCGGTTGCCGAGGGCTTCGGACAATTGCTGGGTACGGGTGCCGACGGTCTGGGCCAGATGCTGGGTGCCGCCATCAAGGGTTGCACGCAGTTCGGCCGAGCGGCTGTCGAGTTCGCCGGTCAGCGTGCTGGTGCGCTCGCCGATTTTCGACGCGAGCAGGGTGGTGCGTTCTTCCAGCTGGCTGACCATGGAGGCCGTGCGCTCATCGAGCTGGCTGGCCATGGTGCCGGTGCGGTCGTCGAGCTGGGTGACCAGCGAGGCCGTGCGGCCATCGAGCTGATCGGCCAGGGTGGCAGTACGCTCGTCGAGCTGGCTGACCATGGTGGTGGTGCGCTCATCGAGCTGGGTGACCATGGTGCCGGTACGGTCATCAAGCTGAGTGACCAGCGAAGTGGTGCGTTCGTCGAGCTGGCTGGCCAGGGCGCCGGTGCGCTGCTCGAGTTCGAGCGACAGCGTGGTGGTCTTTTGGCTCAGCGTATCGGCGAGGCGCTGGGTGCGGCCGGCAATCGCCTGATCGAAGGCGCTGGTGCTGCTCGACAGGGTTTCGCCGAGTTCCTGGCTGCGCAGGCGGATGGCTTCGCTCATGTCGCGGCTGCGGCCGCCCAGGGTTTCGTCGAGTTCGAGTGCGCGGGTTTCAAGCGTGCTGGCGAGTTCGCCAGTACGGGCGTCGAGCGCACCGGTCAGTTCGCTGGTGCGGGTGGCCAGAATGTCGTCAATCGCCTTGGTGCGACCGTCTAGGGCTTCGGCGATGATGCCGGCATGGCCTTCCAGCGAATCCGAGATTTCGCGGCTGCGATTGGTCAGGCTTTCGGTAATGGCCTTGGTGCGGGCGCCGAGCACTTCGCTCAGCTCGCGGGTGCGGTCGGCCACGACATCGTTGAAGCGACCCGATTCCTCGTTGAGTGCCATTTCGAGCACATTGGCGCGGGCGGCAAAGCTGGTGCCCTGCGCTTCGAGGCGGGCAATGAGATTGTCGCCCTTGTCGCCGATGACGCCGTCCAGCGAATGCAGGCGGGTATCCAGAATGGCGGCGATTTCATTGAGGCGGGCGTCGAACTGGCCCAGCGAATCCTGGCCGGCGGTGGCCAGCGTGATGCGGGCGCGTTCCGAAGTGTCGTCCAGCGCGCCGTTGATTTCGATGACCGCCGATTGCAGGCGGCTATCCATGGCGTTGAGCTGGATGGAAACGGATTCGTCGAGCTGACGGGTGAGGGCGCTGAGCAGGACCTCGGCTTCGCGCGAGCGGCCGGTAATGTCGTCGGCAATGCGCTGGCCGATCATGTCCAGCCCGCCGGTGACTTCGTGGCCGCGTTCGCGCAACTGGTCGAGCAGCGAGGCGCCGCCATCGGTCAGCAGCGTCGACAGCGATTGAGTGCGCTCATCAAGAGCAGCCGAGAGTTCGCCGGTGCGCTGTTCGATCAGCCCGGCAATCGCGCCGGTGCGGTCTTCGAACGAGCCGGTGAGGGCGGCGGTGCGGGCTTCGATCTGCTGGGTGCGCGAATCGATGGCATCGGCAATCGAGTGCGAATGGCTGTCCAGCGCGTCGGTCAGCGAGGCGATGCGGCTTTCAACGCCGGCATTGAGGTCGGCGGCGCGCGCGTCGAGCGTGCGGGCCATGGCGCCCGTCTGGTCCTCGAAGGTCAGGGCCAGGCGGCTGGCGCTGTCATCGAGCGAGGAGATGAAGTCGGTGGTGCGATTGTCGACCAGCGCAACAAAGCTCTCGGTGCGCTCGCCAAAGGAATTGGTCAGCGTGTTGCCGGCGGTTTCAAGCGCGCGGGTCAGATTGCCCCCGCTTTCAACGATGGTGCCAGAAATGCGCTGGCTGATCATGTCGAGGTCAAACACCAGACCGGTATGGCTCTCGGTGATGGCTTCGCGCACGCGCTCGGTATTGGTGAGCACGCTTTCGCGCTGGCTGGCCAGTTCGGCGATCAGCGCACGCATGCGCGATTCATTGTCCGAATAGGTGCGTTCGAGCGCGGTGACTTCGTTGTGGATCATCACTTCGAGTTCGCCGGCACGCGACAACGCGCGTTCCAGCCCATCGCCCAGTGCATTGACTTCGCGGCGCACGGCTTGGCCGACGGAAGCGACCTTGTCGGCGGCGGTGACTTCGGGCTCGGCCAGGCGAATGGCGGCCTGGGTGATGGAAGAGGCGGCGTTGCGCAGATCCTGCGCGCGGCGGAACAGGGTGGCGACGGCAAAAAAGCCGAGCACGGGCAGGAACAGGATGGCGACCAGAGCAATGAAGTCGATGGTGCCCATGAACTGGCCGAAATTGCCCATTTGCGGGCCATAGCGCAGCCAGGCGACGGCGCCGGCGACGGCTAGCCAGACAATCGACAGCACCAGCGCAATCCAGGCCGGGGCGGCCGAGGAGCGATTCTGCAGATTGTAGAGCAGCTTGGAGGTGGGGAAGCGGTCGTCATTGGCGACGCTGCCGGCCTGCTGGGCGATCTTGTCGGCGGCGCGCAGACGCTCGGAGCGGGCGCTATCTGACGGCTTCTTTTCCGTAGCCTGCGGGGGAGTGCTGTCGAGGTTGAACACCGACTCCTTGAGGGCATCTTCGACGGCTGAGAAGGCCAGCGCGGCGGGATCGTTACTGGGGGTCAGATTCTTCGCCATACTCTTTACAACTCTCGCGTCGGCTTCACAGCGATCAGGCGGACGATGGAAGTTGTCATGACTCTCCACCCGTTTCCGGGCTGGTGGTCATTTGGAAACAATTCGATGCAAATGCCCCGCATCATTCCCCAACCGTCGCCGCCGCGCGCTGGTTCAAAGCCCATTAATACATTCAATTTTACGCAAACCGAGCGCAAACTTACCCAAAGGTTAATTTTTTGGGGAAGGTCGGCGCCATCACAAACCGCAAACAAAGGCGAAGATGTGGCTTAATCACCTGTTCACCCGGCCGATTTACGTTGGAGGCGTGGTATTGTCCGGCTGTTTCGGACGCGTCGCCGCACGAGTACAGGAGCCAAGAATGGCGCAGCAATCCGCAGCGATCGATGATCTCGATCAGGCCCCCCATGCGCGGGCCATGCGCCCCATCGACATGGTTCATCTGGCCAAGCAATGCCTTGGCGATGAATATCTCGAATATGAAATCCTGCGGCTGTTCGACACCACGATCAGCACCTATTTCACCCGGCTCGAACTGGCGAGCAGCTATGACGATCTGGCGCTGAACCTGCATTCGATCAAGGGTGCGGCCAGCGGCGTCGGCGCCTGGACCATTGCCGATCTGGCCAAGGCCGCCGAAGTCGAAATCCAGGCCGGCCGCCCCCTGGCTCCTGAACACATTGCCGACATGGCGGTCGCCATTGAAGAGGTGCGCGCCTTTATCGCCCGCAAGCTGGCCGACGCGCCCGAGTGATGCGAGGGAATCAAATGGGGCGGACACCCCGCCACATTTGACCCGTTTCCTGGCTTCCCTTATACAGCGCGCAATATCGACGCGCCGCCTGTGTTGCGGCCTAACCGTCCAGCAGTTCCCATGACCCCATCCACTGCCGCCGAGGTCGCAGCCCGCTCGACCGCCGAGCCGTTCCGCACCCGCCGTACCTTTGCCATCATTTCGCACCCGGACGCGGGCAAGACCACGCTGACCGAACGGTTGCTCGCGGCCGCTGGTGCGATCCAGTCGGCCGGGCTGGTGCGCGGCAAATCGGGCGTGCGCGCCACGCGGTCGGACTGGATGGAGATGGAGCAGCAGCGCGGCATTTCCATCACCTCGTCGGTGATGACCTTCGACTATGACGGGCTGACGCTGAACCTGCTCGATACGCCGGGCCACTCGGACTTTTCCGAGGACACCTATCGCACGCTGACCGCTGTCGACGCGGCCATCATGGTCATCGACTCGGCCAAGGGCATCGAGGCGCAGACGCTCAAGCTGTTTGAAGTCTGCCGTCTGCGCGACATCCCGATCATCACCTTCATCAACAAGATCGACCGCGAGGGCCTGAGCCCGCTCGACCTGATCGATGAAATCCAGAGCAAGCTGGCGCTCGATCTGACGCCGGTGCTGTGGCCGATCGGGCAGGGCGTCGATTTCCGGGGTTATCTCGACCTGCTGGAAAAGCGCGTGCTCAGCCCGCAGGGCAAGATCATCGCCGAATATGACGCGCTGGAAGACCTGCTCGACAATGAAGCGCTGGTCGACGATCCGATATTCATGATTGCGCTGGAGACGCTGGAGATGGCGCGCGCCATGCTGCCGGTGTTCGATCTCAAGACTTTTCATGCCGGCCATCTCAGCCCGGTGCTGTTCGGTTCGGCGCTCAAGGGCATTTCCGTGGCTGAGCTGCTGCGCACGCTGGGCGAGTGGGGCCCCGAGCCGCGCCCGCAACCGGCGATTCCGGCGCCGATCGATCCATCGGACAAGAAGGTCACCGGCTTCGTGTTCAAGGTGCAGGCGAATATGGACGCCAACCACCGCGACCGCATCGCCTTTGTGCGGCTGTGCTCGGGGACGTTTGTCCGTGGCATGCGGCTCAAGAATGTGCGTTCGGGCAAGGATATGGCCGTCTCCAACCCGATGTTCTTTTTCGGGCATGATCGCGAACTGGCCGATTCCGCGGTCGCCGGCGATATTGTCGGCATTCCCAATCACGGCACGCTGTCGGTTGGCGATACGCTGACCGAAGGCGCGACGATCAATGTGACGGGCATTCCCAATTTCGCGCCGGAAATCATCCGCCGCGTCCGTCTGACTGATCACATGAAGACCAAGCAGATGGCCAAGGCGCTGTCCGACCTCTCCGAGGAGGGCGTGACCCAGGTGTTCCGCCGCATGGTTGGCGCCGACTGGATCGTCGGCGTGGTGGGTCAACTGCAGCTCGAAGTGCTCAGCTCGCGCGTCGGCAAGGAATATGGCGTGCCGATCACCTTCGAGAGCCTCAATTATGAGGTGGCCCGCTGGATCGAAAGTGACGAGCCGGCCGAACTCAACCGCTTCATCACCGCGCAGAAAATGAACATCGCCGAGGACCGCACCGGCGCGCCGGTATTTCTGGCGCAGAACGCCTGGTGGGCCGACCGCGCTAAGCAGGATTTCCCGAAAATCCGCTTCCTCACCACCAAGGAACGACATTGAGCGCCCCCGATCGCGTCGAAGAGCTGTTGAATGCGGTCAAGGCCGCCTTCATGGATGGGTCGCTGATCCGGATGAAGCTGGGCGGCTATCACGGCGACGAGCCGGAGCTGAAGTCGGTCGAGATCAAGAAGATCAGTGTGAAGGGGGGCGACAAATTCTCCTTCACCTATCGCTACAAGACACGCGACATCATCAAGAATTTCATCCAGCCCGAAGCGCTGGCTTTGCTGCGCAGCGGGCTCAGGCAAGAATTCCGCAGCGCCCAGCTGGCGACCACCGAGTTCGATCTGAGCTTTGAGCGCAATGGCGACAAGATTCGCCTCAAGCGCACTCAAGTGAGCGGCCGCGAAGCGCCTGCCACCGGGCATGATCGTGCCAAGAACCGCCCGCTGACCGTCACCGACAAGCCGTATCTGCATGCGCTGGGCATCACCGGCAAGGATGGCGCGGTGCGCAATGATGCGCAGGACAAGTTCCGTCAAATCAACAAGATGGTCGAAATCTTCGCGCCACTGATTCAGGTGCTTAAAGCAGAGAATCCGCGCATTATCGATATGGGCGCCGGCAAGGGCTATCTCGATTTCGCGCTGTATGACTATCTGGCCAATGTCGCCAACCGCTCCGCCGAGATCATTGGCGTCGAGCTGCGCGAGAAGCTGGTGGAAGATGGCAACGCCACCGCCGCTGCCTCCGGTTTTAGCGGGCTGAGCTTCGTCTCTGGCTCCATTCTTGATTCTGACGCCAGCGGCGCCGACGCCGTCATCGCGCTGCATGCGTGTGACACGGCCACCGACGACGCCATCTTCAAGGGCATTGCCGCCGGTGCGGCTTTGATCGCGGTGGCGCCCTGCTGCCACAAGCAGATCCGCCGCCAGATGGAAGCGGGCAAGCCCGAAGACAAGCTTGCGGTGCTGTTGCGCCACGGCATCTTCATGGAGCGGCAGGCCGAGATGGTCACCGATACGCTGCGGGCGCTGCTGCTCGAGCTGAGCGGCTATCGCACCAAGATTTTCGAGTTCGTCTCCGACGCGCATACGCCCAAGAACAATCTGATCGTCGCCGAAAAGGATGGCCGCTTCGGCCGTGACCGTGACGCGGTGCTCAAGCAGATCGCCGAGACCAAGGCGATGTTCGGCATTGAGCGGCATTATCTGGAGGGGCTGCTGGGGTTGTGAACGCGGTGCGTGTTGTCGCACGGTGGTTCCAAACCGCTGCCCCATCCCCTATATCGGTTACGAACAGCAAGCCCGAGACCCATGACCAAGATTACATTCGTCCAAGCGGACGGCGAACGCATCGAAACCGAGGGTGAAAACGGCGCCACGGTGATGGAGACCGCTATTATGAATGGCGTGCCCGGCATCGTCGCCGAATGCGGCGGCGCCTGCACCTGCGCCACCTGCCATGTCTATGTCGATGACGCCTGGACCGAAACGGTCGGCGGCCCCTCGATGATGGAAGAAGACATGCTCGATTTCGCCTTCGACGTGAAAACGAGTAGCCGGCTGAGCTGCCAGATCAAGGTCAAGGACGAGCTCGAAGGGCTTGTCGTCCACGTGCCGAGCCGTCAGGGCTAGGCCCACCAACCACGCCACCTGGGGGCGGATGGATCGCGCGCAGCGCCCCTTCGAGCGAAGCAAAATTTGCTTGGGCGCTCCCCGCCACAGATTCATTTAGCGGCGTTTGCCCATTCCCATCAGTGGCGTTCCACGCGCGACCGCGGAAGGGAAATAAAAAAGCTATTGAATTTCAACACCTTGCTGCAAGTGACCGGTTTGGATTATTTTCCTGCCTAGTCAGGCAAGGGTTCCAATGGGTCACCTCAACACATTTCCGTTGAGCTACAAGGTACAGGGTCAGCGCATCGCCATCATCGGCGGTAACGACGAAGCCCTCAACAAAGCCCGCCTGGTAATTAAGACGACCGCGCAGGTCGTGATTATCTCCCCTCAGTTTGAAGCCGATTTCAGCGGGTTTGATATCGAGTTGGTCGAGCGCGGTTTCGTGCCGTCCGATCTCGATGGCGTGGCGCTGGTCTTTGTCGCCGCCACCGGGCCGGATGCCGAACTGGCCAAAGCCACTGCGCGGGCCAGAAACATTCCCCTCAATGTGGTCGATGTGCCGGGTGAATGCGATTTCTATACCCCCTCCATTGTCGACCGCGCGCCGCTGACCGTGGCCATCTCCACCGAGGGCGATGCGCCGGTGCTGGCGCGGCTGGTGCGGGCGCGCATCGAGGCCATGCTGTCGCCGCGCCTCGGTAAAATTGCGAGTCTGGCCGGGCGGTTACGGCATTCCGCCGAACGCCTGATTGACGACAACGCCGCCCGCCGACGCTTCTATGAGGCGCTGGTCACCTCGCCGGCGATTGAAGTTGCCGAGCTTGCGGGGCAGGGGCAGGCTGCCGGCGAAGCGCTGCTGGCCAGCCATGCGCAAGGCAATAGCGCCGGCATGGTCTGGCTGATCGGGGCCGGTCCCGGCTCGGAAGATTTGCTCACCCTGCGCGCCCAGCGGCTGCTGCAGGAGGCCGATGTGATCGTGCATGATCAGCTGGTGCCCGGCGTGGTGGTCGATATGGGCCGCCGCGATGCCGAGCGTATCGATGTCGGCAAGGCCAAGGGCCATCACAGTTTTTCGCAGGCGCAGATCAACAATCTGCTGGTGCGGCTGGCCTTGCAGGGCAAGCGCGTGGCGCGGCTCAAATCGGGCGATCCGATGATCTTTGGCCGGGCCGGCGAAGAAATCGCCGCCTTGCGCCAGGCCAATATCGCCTTCCAGATCGTCCCCGGCATCAGTGCCGCATTGGCCGCCGCTGCCGATACGGCAACCCCGGTGACGCTGCGCAAAGTATCGAGCGGCTTTGTCATGGCCACGGCGCATGGCGCCGACGATAGCGACCTCACCCATTGGGCGGCGCTAGCCCGCTCGGGGCTGACGCTGGCGCTCTATATGGGCAAGTCCATCGCCAACGACGTCGCGGCACGTCTGATTGCCAATGGTGCGGCGGCGAGCCTGCCGGTGGGCGTCGTGGTCAATGCCGGCCGGGCCGACAAATCCACCTATGCCGGCACGCTGGCCAGCCTCGCCTCGGGCGAGTTGGCCTTCAGTGACGGCCCGGCGATCATCTTTGTCGGTGAAGCCGTGGCGGCAGGCGATTGGGCCGCTGCCACCCCCTTTGCCCTTCCCAGTAAATCCGAGGCCGCGTGACATGGAAATTCTGACGGGCAACGAACTGACCTCCGGCGCCACGGTTTATCTGAGCGAAACCGGACTATGGGCGGTCGATCTGCAGGCAGCGCGGCTGTTTTCCAAGGACGAGACGGAAGAGCGTGATGCGGCACTGGCAGCGAGCAAGGCGACTGGCCGCATCGTGAGTCTGGAAATCGAAGATGTGACCGTGGAGGCCGGAGCCATCGTGCCTAAGCGCCTGCGCGAACGGATCAGGGCCGCGGGACCCACCGCGCCCTATAGTTTGAACGGCGCAAGCCACAACCGCCAGCATCTGGATGAGGACGGTTATGTATCGATATGACGAATTCGACTCGGCTTTCGTGGCCGGGCGCACCGCGCAATTTGCCGATCAAGTGAAGCGTCGCCTGTCGGGCGAAATGAGCGAAGAGCAGTTCCGGCCGCTGCGGCTGATGAACGGGCTCTATCTGCAATTGCATGCCTATATGCTGCGCATCGCCGTGCCCTATGGCACGCTGTCCTCGCGGCAGATGCGCAAATTTGCCCATATCGCCCGCACCTATGATCGCAGCTACGGCCACTTCACTACGCGGCAGAATATCCAGTTCAACTGGCCCAAGCTGCGTGATGTGCCGAAGATCCTTGAGGAGCTGGCGAGCGTAGAAATGCACGCCATCCAGACCTCGGGCAATTGCATTCGCAACGTCACCGCTGATCATTTCGCCGGCGCCGCTGCCGATGAAATCATCGATCCGCGGCCCATCGCCGAAATCCTGCGGCAATGGTCGAGCCTGCATCCCGAATTTTCCTATCTGCCGCGCAAGTTCAAGATTGCCATCACCGGCGCGACCAGCGATCGCGCCGCCATCCGCTTCCACGATATCGGCTTGCAGGCCGCCACCAATGGGGCCGGCGAGATCGGCTGGGAAGTATGGGTTGGCGGCGGGTTGGGGCGCACGCCGATGATCGGCAAGCTGATCAACAGCTATGTGCCCAACGAAAATCTGCTGGCCTATCTCGAAGCGATCATGCGCGTTTACAACCGCTATGGACGCCGCGACAACAAGTTCAAGGCGCGCATCAAGATCCTGGTGCATGAGGAAGGGCTCGAGACCATCAAGGGGCAGGTCGAAGCCGAATTCGCTGAATTGCGCGGCGGCGTGCTGACGCTGCCCGCAGACGAAGTCGACCGCATCACCACCTATTTCGCGCCGCCGCCGCTCAAGCCGCAGAGTGTCACCAAGATCGAGGTGGCTTACCAGTCGATCATCGACCCGGCCTATGGCCGTTGGCTCGACCGCAACATCAATGCCCACCGCGAACCGGGCTATGCCTCGGTGACGATTTCGCTGAAGCCGGTGGGCGGCGCACCGGGCGATGCCACCGACAAGCAGATGGATGACATCGCCGATATCGCCGAGGCCTATGCCTACGGCGAGCTGCGCGTCACTCATGAGCAAAATCTGGTGCTGCCGCATGTGGCGCTCGCCGATCTGCGCGCCGTGTTTGATGCACTGGTCGCAACCGGCTTTGCCGATGGCAATGCCGGGCTGATCACCGACATGATCTGCTGCCCCGGGCTCGATTTCTGCGCCCTGGCCAATGCCCGCTCGATCCCCATCGCGCAGGACATCGCCCGCCAGTTCGCGTCGCCCGAGCGGCAGGCCGAAATCGGCGAGCTCAAGATCAAGATTTCCGGCTGCATCAATGCCTGCGGGCATCATCACGTCGGCCATATCGGGATTTTGGGCGTCGAGAAAAAGGGCGGCGAGCTGTACCAGATCACCCTGGGCGGCGACGCCACCGAGCAGGCTGCCGTGGGCAAGATCATCGGCCCCGGCTTTGAAGCCGAGCAGGTGCCGGCGGCGATCGAAACTTTGGTGGACACCTATATCGCCAACCGCCGTGGGCCAGAGGAAACCTTCATCGCCGCGTATCGCCGGTTGGGTGAAGCTCCGTTCAAGCAGGCGCTTTATGGCAATGCTTGAGGTTTCTCTCTTCCCTTCTCCCCTTGAGGGAGAAGCTGCCCCGAAGGGGCGGATGAGGGGTTTTGCGGCCGCCGCGACGTTGAAGCATGGGGGAGCGCAGCACCCCTCACCCTGCTGCTCCGCTGAACGCGGATCAGCAGTCCCTCTCCCTCAAGGGGCGAGGGGAAGTCCGGTGTTCTTGGAGACTATTCATGGCCTTGCCTAACCCCGCCCACGCCCCCTCGCATGACAAGCTGCGTGCTCTTGGCATTGTGGCGCTCAATGGCATGTTTGACGAAATGGATGCGGTGGGGGTGCTGCGCTATGCCACCAGCGAGGTGCTGCCGGGCGATCTGGCGATTGTCTCGTCCTTCGGCGCGGATTCAGCCGTGCTGCTGCATCTGGTGGCGCAGGTCGATCCGTCGATGCCGGTGTATTTCCTCGAAACCGGCAAGCATTTTGCCGAGACGCTGGCCTATGTGGAAACGCTCAAGCAGCATCTCGGCCTGATCAATGTCCACGCCATCCATCCCAGCCCCGCCGATGTGGCGCGCTTCGATCCCAAGGGCGACCTCTGGGAGACTGACCCCGATTCTTGCTGCCATATTCGCAAGACCGAGCCGCTGGAGCCGATCACCGAGCAGTATGGTGGCTGGGTCACGGGCCGGAAGCGCTTCCAGACCAAGGAGCGCGGCGTGCTGCCGCATTTCGAGCTGACCACCGACGAGCGCATCAAGGTCAATCCGCTGGCCTATTTCAATGATGCCGATGTCAATCAGTACAAGATCGAGCACGGTCTGCCCGAGCATCCGTTGTTCGCCAAGGGCTACAAGTCGATTGGCTGCGCGCCCTGCACCTCGGTGGTGGCCGAGGGCGAAGACCCGCGCGCTGGACGGTGGCGCGGCCTCAACAAGAAGGAATGCGGCATCCATTACGATTTCAGCGGCGCTATCGCCTCGCCGATGCAGGCAGCCCGGCATAATTTGTGGAAGGATGGCGGCTTCATCGCCGATCCGTTCCATGACTGGACCGAGGACAGCGATGCGGCCACGGCCAGCTATCTGCATGTGCCGCTGGCGGTGTTCCTGACCAATCGCGCCGCGTTTCTTGCCAACCCGCATCCGCTCGGGCTGCTGGTGTCACCGGGCGACCCCGTCGAGAGTGTCGAGCAGGACCTGGGACGCTTTGCCTCAGTGGCGATCAAATTTCCTGCATTCACCGATGGGCGCGGCTATTCCACCGCCCGTTTGTTGCGTGAACGCTACCAATACGGTAATGAAATCAGGGCCGTTGGCGACGTTTTGCAGGATCAGATTCCGCTGATGCGCCGCTGCGGCATCACCGCATTCGTGGTCACTCACGAGCCGACGCGGCAGGCCCTGATCGAAAACCGGCTGCCTGAGGTGGCGATTTTCTACCAGCCGGCCGGCACCACGGAAATTCCGCTCGGGACGCGCCCCTTCCTTCGTCGCGTCTCCTGAGGTAAGTGGAACGCGTTTATCAACTATTCACGGCGGCATTTGTCATGCGCGCCGGGACACATTGAGATTGTTATGAGCACTGAAATTACCACCGATGTCGTTGTGATCGGCGCGGGCCCCTGCGGGCTGTTCGCGGCCTTCGAACTCGGGCTGCTCGATCTCAAATGCCATTTCATCGACATTCTGGACCGCCCCGGCGGGCAGTGCGCCGAGCTGTATCCCGAGAAGCCGATCTACGATATCCCCGGCTTCCCTGTGATCACCGGCCAGCATCTGACCGACAATCTGATGGCCCAGATTGCGCCGTTTGCGCCCGAATTTCATTTCAACCGGATGGTCAATTCGATCCAGAAGCTGGACGACGGCTCGTTCAAGCTGGAAACCGACGCCGACGAGATTTTCTACGCCAAGGTCGTGGTGATCGCGGCTGGCGGTGGCTCGTTCCAGCCCAAGCGCCCGCCGGTTGATGGCATCGAAGCCTTTGAAAACAAGTCGGTTTTCTATTCGGTCCGCAAGATGGACGACTTCAAGGGCCAGGACGTGGTGATCGTCGGCGGCGGCGACTCGGCGCTCGACTGGACGCTGAATTTGCAGCCCATCGTTCGCTCGCTGACCCTGGTGCACCGTCGCGCCGTGTTCAAGGCGGCCCCGGCCTCGGTCAACAAGATGCAGGAGTTGGTGGGCGAGGGGAAAGTCAATTTCCTCACCGGCCAGATTGCCCGCCTTGATGGCGCGGACGGCCAGATCGATCACGTCCATCTGGCCACCGATGCCGGTGATGTGGCCTTGCCGGCGACGCGGCTGCTGCCGTTTTTCGGCCTGACCATGAAGCTGGGTCCGGTCGCCGATTGGGGCCTTGAGCTGAACGACAACACCATCGTCGTCGATACCGAGAAGTTCCAGACCTCGGTGCCGGGAATTTTTGCCATCGGCGATATCAATTCATACCCGGGCAAGCTCAAACTGATCCTCTCCGGTTTCCACGAAGCCGCGCTGATGGCACAGGCCGCCAAGGCGATTGTGTCGCCGGGCGAGCGGGTGATTTTCCAATACACCACCAGCTCCACCAAGCTGCAGAAGAAGCTGGGTGTCGCCTGAACCATGAAAATTCTGGTCACCGATCAAACCGGTGAAAATCACGAGCTCGAAGGGCTCGAAGGCTGGCGCGTGATGGAGGTCATCCGTGACTGGGGCCTCAACATCAAGGCCGAATGCGGCGGCGCGCTGAGCTGCGCCACCTGCCATGTCTATGTCGATCAGGACTGGCTCGACGTGGTCGGCCTGCCCAGCGACGAGGAAGAGGACATGCTCGACAGCGTCGGCGATGTCCGGGCCAATTCGCGCCTCTGTTGCCAGATATTGATGAGCGACGCGCTGGACGGGCTCAAGGTGACATTGGCCCCAAGCGCCGCCAAGGAATGACAAAAAAGCCGGGCAATGCCCGGCTTTTTCTTATTCGGCAGCGAGTTTGACGGCGTGATCGCCGTGGCGCTCGACGAAGGCGGCAAACTTCTGCACGAAGCCGAGCAGCAGGGCCTTGGTCTCGGGGCTGGTGATGTTGAACTCCGCGTCGATCAGCTCGGGCGACGATTTCAGGAAAATCTCCGGCTGGCCCATCAGCACCATGTCAAGATGCGGCAGGATCACGCGCAATTGGGTCTGGGCTACGGCGGTGCCGATGGCGCCGCCCGAGGTGCCGGTGACGGCCACGGGCTTGCCGCCCCAGGAGCTTTTGCCCCATGGGCGCGAACCCCATTCCAGTGCGGTCTTGATGACGGCCGAGAAGGAGCGGTTATATTCCGGCGTCACGATCAGCACGCCATCGGCGGCTTCGATCTTGCGCTTGAGGTCCAGCACCGCGGCAGGCGGATTGGCCCACAGATCATTGTTGTAGTGCGGCAAGGCGCTGAGATCGACAAAGTCGAACTCCAGCAGCGGAGAGGCCAGCTTGGCCAACGCCTTGGCGTATTTCAGGTTGATCGAGGACGCGGACAGGCTGCCGATGAGCACGGCAATGGTAGTCATGGACAAACTCTAACTGTTGGGAGACGCGCCGAAGCTATCGGCGAGGCGGAGGCCAGGCTCAACGCGGCAGATTGCAGCACGTTCAGGCTTTGCCCGCGTCGCCGGCCAGTTTGGTCAGCTCGGGAATATAGTCGCGCACGGTGGGTTGGGTCTGGGTCTCAAAGGGCAGGGGGCGCACCACCCGCATGGCGGCGATGCCGACGCGCACAGTCATCAGCCCATTGACCACGCCTTCGCCCAGCCGGGCGGAGAGCTTGGCTGCCAGACCCTGGCCGACCAATTGCTCCACCACCCCGTCGGTGAGCACCAGGCCGCCGGTGACGGCTAAATGGGTCAGGATGGCGCCGGTAAGCCTCCACGAGCCAAAAAAGCCTGGGCGGGCTCCGTAGAGCCGTGCAATGGCCCCCGAGAGGCGAAAGCTCTCATAGATGACGAAGGCAATGTCGACCAAGGCGCGCGGCGACACGGCGGTGACCAGTGCCACGCGGCGGGCGGAAGAGGCGGTGAGGGCCTTGGCCTTGGCGTCGAGCGGGGCCATCAGGCTGCGTTCGGCGAGGGCGACGATTTCGTGGCCGTCGAACAGATGCGGCAGGTTCTGTTTGACGTGTTCGCGGGCTCGCGCCAGATCGGGGCGGCTGGCGTAGATGTCCTCCAACTGCTCGGCGACCTTGTGGGCAAGCTTCTGATCATTGTCGGCGGTGGCTGTGGCGGCTTGCCGGCGCAGCGCATCGAGCACGCGCAGCCGGCGCAACGACAGCATTTCGCGCCCGGCCAGCACGATGAGCGCCAGCACCAGCAGCGCCAGGACCACCAGCCCGGCCCAGCCCAGAATTTCATAGCGAGCGAACAGATCGCGGATCAGTCGGTCGGCGGCCAGGGCGAGGCCGGCCGACACCAGAATGCTCGCCGTGGTCCAGGTCAGCTTGCCGACCCAGCCGAGGCGGCGCGGTGGCGGGGCGATCAGGTCATCATCTTGCGTGGCGTCAAAACTAGGTTCGGCGATTTGCACCGCCGAGGGCTCAAAGGCGCGGGGCGCGCGGACCGCTATGGTTTCGTCGGTCACGGTGGCGGTGGGGCGAGCGATGGGCTGTTTCATGCGAGCCAGTCTCCCACAAGATAGTCGAGCGCCCGGTCGAAGCGGATATGGGGCAGGATGATGTCGCCATTGGCGTTGCGGTCGAGCTGTTGCGGCGGGGTGAAGCGCAAGAAGTTCAGCGCGACCGGTGTGCCGTCCTCGAACAATGAATCCGGTCGTGCCGGCAAGTCTCCGGGAAACAAGGCGATTTCGGTTTTGCCGTCATAGGTGGTGTTGCCCAGCATCTCGCCTGCCATCGGCGTGCCGATAATGGTGGGCAGGGTTTCGCCGCTTTCGGTGATGCTGCCTTCACGCGTCGCGCGAATGCCGGCCAGCGCCATGGATTTGGCCTCGGCCCCGGCGAAGCGCGCGCGCTTGCCGGCATTGGCGACGAGGCGATTGAGAATGGCCTCGAGCCGGTCGTGGCTGGTGTGATGGACGTGGTCGGCCTTGGTGGCGGCAAACAGGATGCGATCAATTTTGCGCACGAAGGGGCGTAGCAGCGGATTGGTTTCGCCCTGGCGGAAACAGCCGAGCACGGCGGTCAGCGCGGTTTCCAGATCGGCTACGGCGGTGGGGCCGGCATTGAGGGCGCGCAGCGTATCGACCAGCACGATCTGGCGGTCGAGGCGGGCGAAATGATCACGGAAGAAGGGCCGCACGATGCGATCCTTATAGGCCTCGTAGCGGTGCTCCAGCATGGCGTAGAGGCTGTCATTGCGGACGCGCTGGCTCGGTGGCGGCAGCGGCGCAAAGGTGAGGGCGGGCGAGCCTTCCAGGTCGCCGGGCAGCAGGAACCGCCCTGGGGGCAGGGTGGACAGCGCGCCATGTTCGCGGCTGCGGCGCAGATAGTCGGTGAAGGCGGTGGCCAGCCGCTCGGCGTCGGGGTCATTGGCGGGCTTGAGCGGGTCGATGCCGGCAAGTTCTTCGAGAAAGGGCGTGGCTTCCTTGCCCGAGCCGGGACGGTGCGCCCGCTCCAGCGCCTCGGTGCTCCACTCGGCAAAGGACAGGCCGAGCAGCGGCAGGTCGAGCAGCCACTCACCGGGATAGTCGACGATATCGAGGTTCAGCGTCGAGGGGCCACTCAGGCCGGAATACCAGCGTTTCGACTGATATTTCAGCACCACCCGCAGCTGAGAGATGCGCCGCGTACTTTCGGGCCAGACCGGGGTCTTTCCGGTCAGCGCGTCGAGATGCTGCTCATAGGCAAAGCGGGGAATGGTGGCGTCGGGATATTCGGCCAGTTTGGCGCCAATAAAGCGGCCCTCGGCCATCGGCGTGAAGCCGGGCAGGCGGCCGCCGGTCAACAGATTGTGCACCAGCGCGGTGATGAAAATGGTTTTGCCGGCACGGCTGAGGCCGGTGACGCCCAGCCGCAGCGTCGGCGTGAACGCGCCGGTGGCGGTGTCGGCCAGATTGGAGAGGGCGATGCCCAATTCGTCGACAATGGTCGTAGGAAGCTGGGGCACGCGCGGGTCTCTCGATCAGACCGGAAGATAGGGATTTGTGGCGCGTGTTCAAGCGGGTAGGCGGCTAGCGCCCTCTGTGTCATCCCAGCTCAAGGCTGGGATGACAGGGTGGGAAGCCTACTGGCCGATCTTGTTCCGGTCGTAGGGCGTGGTCTGGTAGATTTCGTTGATCCAGTTCTGGAACAGCAGATGAGCGTGGCTGCGCCAGCGGTTCTCTGGTGTCTTGCTGGTGTCGCCATCGGGATAGACGTTTGCCGGGGCCGGAATGTCCAGCCCGGCATTGACGTCGCGCTCATATTCGTCGGCCAGCGAACGGTTGTCATATTCGAGGTGATTGAGGAAATGCACCGCCCGGTGCTTCTGGTCACCCAGCATCGAGACGCCGATCTCCGAATTGTCGATCAGCACTTCGAGTTCGGGGCCCAGCGTCGTCCGGTCGATGTCGTTATAGCGCGACACCGGGATCATCGGGCTGTCCGAAAAACCGCGCAGGAAGGGCGAGCGTGGGTTGATCACCTGGTGGCGGAACACGCCGAAAGCCTTCTCGTCCATGCGGTAGCGCTTGGCGCTGTGGAAATGATGCAATGCCGCCTGGGCGCCCCAGCAGATGAACATGGTGTGGTGCACATTGGTCTGTGTCCAATCCATGATTTCGAGCATTTCGGGCCAGTAGCGGACTTCCTCGAAGGGCATGTTGGCGATCGGAGCACCGGTGACGATGAAGCCGTCGAACTTCTGCTCCCGCACCTCTTCCCAGGTCTTGTAGAAGGTATTGAGATAGTCCTCGGAGGTGTGCTTGGACTGGTGCTCGGTGATGCGCACCAGCGTCAGGTCGACCTGCAGCGGGGTCGAGCCGATCAGGCGGGTGAACTGGGTCTCGGTCCGCTCCTTGTTGGGCATCAGATTGAGCAGGCCGATTTCGAGCGGGCGGATATCCTGCCGCGCGGCGCGGGTGGAATCCATCACATAGACGCCCTCGTCTTCGAGGGTCTTGCGGGCGGGCAGGTTGTCGGGAATTCTGATAGGCATATCAGCCTCTTGAGCAGGTTTGATCGAATTGCGATGCAGACAATGCGCGTCTCCCCGTGGGAAACGCGCTATCGCATTCGCTGCTCGATCGCGGCGGCCATGAGATCGATGAATTCGTCGCCGTCGCGCACCATGGCGAGGTCGGAGGCCTCCACCACATAGCCGAAATTATCGGCCAATTGCTGATAGCGCGGCAGGCGGTCATGCAGCAGGGCTTCAAAGCCCCAGGCGCCGAAGCCGAGCGGATCGACGTCGCAATCCTCGATGATGCCGTTGATCAGCTTGTACTCGGCCCATTTCTCCACGAGGAAGGGCGGGCGGTAATACATCGGTTTGGGCGACTGGCGGAAGCGGCGCACCAGCTCGGCGGTGTCCTTCGCCGTGCCGCGAATATAGAGCAGCATGGTCGAGGCCGCGAGCGTCTTGATCACCGGGTCTTCGGGATCGGTGGGGTCGGCAACCTCGATCAGCGAGCCGCCAGTGTCGGCGATGAAGTCCTCATAGCCATAGAGCGCCTTGGCGCGCTCGATGAAGTGCGGCACATCGTGCAGGGCTGCGACTTCGGCGATGCGATGCTGCTCCTGGCGGCGCTGATATTCGGCCAGCGGCAACCCGCCCTTGTCGGGATTGCCCGGCGTGCCGAGATAGGTCGAGAGCGGATCGAGATTGTCGAAGGTCAGGTTGGACGAGATGTAGATCGAGTCCGAGCGCAGCAGCTCGGCCAGGAACGGCACCTTCATCGCCTCGCGCTTGAAATTGTCGACGATGTACTCGCCCATATAGCGCGTGCCGATGCGGTAATCGGCCGAGTAGTGGAACCAGTTGCTGGCGCGCAGCATGGCGCTGAGCCGGGTCTTGCCGACGCCGGCCATGCCGAACACCGTCACCGCCCGGCGCGGGGATTTCACAAACTCATCGGCGCTCGAAAACAACATCGCTGCTCACCACGTCGTGCCCACGCAAGCGGGAATGACGCCGCGGGAAAACTCCACCTGCGTTTACTGCAAGCGCTCCGCCTTCACAAGCGGGCGGCAATTTCTGCCGGTGACAAGGACGCTTCTGCCGAGATGTCGCCACATTCGGCCTCGGTAAAAGCAGAAAGCCCAGCAAAATCAATGTCAGGACGAGTTGGCATCATGCTTGCATCGTTCCTGTCGAATGCGTCTGACGGCGCGAATTGGGTTTACGGAGTTTCTCATGGGCATTTATGGCGCTCTTTCCAGTGCAGTGACCGGTCTTCGGGCCCAGGCGCACGCGCTGGAAAACATTTCGGGCAATATCGCGAACTCGCAGACCACCGGCTATAAGCGCATCGAGACCGATTTTCTCGATCTGATCGCCGATGCGCCGATTTCGCGCCAGGTGCCCGGCGCCGTGCTGGCCCAGTCGCGTGGCACCAATGATATTGGTGGCGACATCAAGACGGTGTCGAACGAGACCTTCATCGCGCTGAACTCCAACGGCTTCTTCGTCGTCGAGCCCAAGATCGGCCAGACGGACGGCAAGGCGGTGTTTGCCGATACCAACTTCTTCACCCGCCGTGGCGATTTCGAAATCGACAAGGACGGCATGCTGGTCAACGGCGCCGGCTACTATCTCAAGGGTCTGCCGATCGATACCCGGACCGGCAATATTTCGGGCTCGGTGCCCGAGGTGATCAAGCTATCCAACAGCTTCCTGGCTGCGCAGCAGTCCAACCGCATCAACTATCAGGCCAACCTGCCGCAGCTGCCCAAGACCACCGGCTATGACAAGGCCACCTTCAATAGCGAGCTGATGCAGCCACACAATTATCCCGGATCGGTGTGGGCGCCGGCGAGTGTCACCGGTACGGTGCCTATGCCTGACGGCACGGTGCCGGCCGCTTCGTTTTTTGTGCCGGGCGAAACCGTCACGCTCAAGATTAACGGCACAAGCACGGTCTTCGAGTTCAATACGACGGTCCCTTATACCGGCACCAACCAGCCGGTGGATGTCTCGGGCGACCTGAATTCGGCAGTGACCAATCTTGAAGCTGCCATTCGCGCAAATGGCGGTCCCTCGGCTGCTTCGGCAACGGTTGATATTGCCAGTGGTGCGCTGAAAATCACGCTGGGTAAAGACAGCTACGCCGACCTCTCGATTGAGAGTGCCCACGCCGCTTCGGGGTTGACTGCTGGCGCGGCGGTGACCGGCCCGAGCCGGCTGAGCATCGATAGCATTGCTGAAGACAAGAACACCCAGTTCCTGGCTAACTCGATCTCTGGCGGCGCCGTGACCGTCTATGCCGAGAACGGCGCCCCGGCCAACGTTCAACTGCGCTGGGCCAAGGTGTCGAGTTCGCAGGCCGGGGGGACGGACACCTGGAACCTCTATTACATGTCCGATAGCCGGGCGACCGGCAGCGCGGAGATGTGGAAGCGCGTTCCGAATGACTTCACCTTCGGCCCGGATGGCTCGCTAAAATCGCCAACAGAACCCTCGGTGCCGTTGACCAATCTCTCCATCAACGGCGTGGCCGTGGGCACTGTCGAGTTCCGCTTCGAAACCAACGGCCTCAGCCAGTTTGCTGACGTCAACGGCACCGCCAACGTGTCCACGCTCAACCAGAACGGCTATGGCGCCGGCGAGTTCGTGTCGGTGGCCATCAACGACAATGGCCGCGTCACCGCGACCTATTCCAATGGCGAGCGCATCGATATGGCACAGGTGGTGACGGCGGAGTTCAACGCCATCAACAAACTGAAGCGTCTGGACGGCGGCGTGTTCTCTTCCACCTCGGAATCGGGCGAGGCCATTCTTGATCTCTCCGGTTCGGGCATTATCGGGGGCGCGCTCGAAGCCTCCAACACCGATATTTCGGACGAATTCACCAAGCTGATCGTGACGCAGCAGGCCTATGCGGCCGGCACCCGCATCGTCAGCACCGCCGACGAGATGCTGCAGGAAGCGCTCAACATGGTCCGCTGAGGCGGGGCTAGACACTAGGGTTCGGGGCAGGACGCCCCGGACTTGGCTTTCTCCGTAAGGAGTCCCACACAATGGGCCTGACGACGTCTCTCACCAATGCTGTATCGGGTTTGCGGGTCAATCAGGATGGCCTCGACATCCTGAGCCGCAACATCGCCAATTCCGGCACGCCGGGATACCACAAGCAGTCGCTGAACGTCGTCGATTACAACGCCCAGAACAGCGCCTATGCGCGGACGGTCGGGGCCAATCGGGCGTTCAACAGCAGCCTGCAGACCTATTATACCCGCCAGGTATCCGACACTGCCAATTCGGGCGTGCAGGCCGGCTATCTCGATCGCTTGCAGGGTTTCCTTGGCAAACCCGGCAGCGCCGGCTCGCTCGATACCATCTTCGGCAATTTGAAGAATGCCCTGCAGGGCATCGCCACCAGCCCGGACGACTATACCGCCCGTTCGCAGGCAGTGTCGGCAGCTGAAAACATGGTCGAAACCCTCAACCGGCTGTCCGGCACCATTCAGGGGTTGCGGCAGGAGACCGAGGCGCAGATCGCCTCGAACGTCAACAATCTCAACGGCATGCTCAATTCGCTGTCCGAGGTCAATCAGCGCCTGCTCGATCTGGGCATGACCGACAGCGCCCGCGCGGCGCTGCAGGATCAGCGCGACCGGCTGGTGTCCTCGGTCGCTGAAATCATCGACGTGCAGGCCGATTATCGCCCCAACGGCACCGTGGCGCTGATGACGCGCTCGGGCGTCGGCCTGCTCGACAATGGCGTTTCCCACTTCAGCTTCGAGAGCGCCGGCAATCTGTCGCCGAACTCGAAATTCAACTACGATCCTGAATTGACCAGGGTGGGGAAACTGACGCTGACGACGCCGTCAGGGCTGACCATCGATCTGGTGACCCAGGGCGTGTTGCAGGGCGGGGAACTGGGCGGGCTGGTTACGCTGCGCGACAAGACGCTGGTCGAGGCGCAGGACCAGCTCGACGAGATCGCCGCCAATCTGGCGCAGGCCTTTTCCACCATCCAGACCCCCGGCACGGCGGTGGAGGTCGGCGCGACGAAGGGCATGGACATTGATCTGTCCAACATGCAGCCCGGCAATGACGTGCTGCTGAACTATACGCAAAATGGCGTCGACAAGCGCGTGCGCATCGTCAACACCAAGGAGGCGTCCGACTATATCGACGCCACCGGCCAGCGGGTTATCGGTGTCGACATGTCGGCCGGCAACACCGCTGTCGTCGACCGGCTCAAGACCCTGCTGCCGGGGCTGGCAGTCACCGAAAACGCCGGCAATCTGCGCATCATGGACGATGGCGGGGTTAAGAGCAGCATCCAAACTGCCGTCGCGCGGACAACCTCAAAAGGCCTGCAGGGCGCTGGGCTGGGCTTCAACCTCTTTGTCGACCAGGGCAATTCGGCCTTCACCAACAATCTCGATGGCAATCCGCCGCAGCGGCAGGGTTTTGCCGCACGCATCTCGGTCAATACCGCCATCCTGACCGATAACCGGCTGATCGTGCAGCACGAGGTCGGCGGCACGCTGGGCGATGCCGACCGCGCCAACTATGTCATCGACCAGCTGGAAAAGATGAAGTTCGTCTCGGGCGGCACGCCGAGCGAAAATGCCAACCGGTTCCAGCTCAGCGGCAATCTGAGCGAGTTCATCTCCCAGGTGGTCGGCTTTCAGGGCTCGACGATCAATGCCGCGCTGACCAAGCGAGACGACCGCCAGCTCACGCTCGACACCATCATCGACCAGATGGAAAGCGAATACGGCGTCAATGTCGACGAGGAAATGGCGCGGCTGATGGAATTGCAGAATGCCTATGCCGCCAATGCGCGGGTGGTGTCAGTGGTCAAGGAACTGCTCGATACCCTGTTCTCGGCGGTTTGAAGGAGTAGCGTAAGATGATCGTCAACAAGTCGATGTTCCCGCTGCAGACCGGGTTCGGTGTCATTTCCAAGATGCAGGACCGCTTTGCCACGCTGCAGATGCAGCTCGGCACCGGCGACAAGGCATCCAAGCTATCCGAAATGGGCCGCGATCTGCCGATGTCGCTGTCGGTGCGCGCGCGCCTGGCCAAGATCGAGGGCTTTTCCGCCAATATCGACACCGTCAATCTGCGCCTCAGCTTCCTCGACCAGACCATGGTGCGCTTCGACAAGATGGAAGGCGAAGCGCGCAATTCGGCCACTCAGGGCCAATACGGCACCAACAACATCAACATGGCGACGCTGCCGGGCCTGTCCCATGCGCGGCTGGACGAACTGGTGACGCTGCTCAATTCCGAGGTCGCGGGACGCTATCTGTTCGGCGGTTCCAATACTGATAAAGCGCCGCTCCCCACCACCGATGTGTTGCTCAATGGCCAGGGCGGCAAGGTCGGCTACAACACCGTTCTGGGCGAGCGCATTGCCGCCGATGCCGGTGCCCAGGGCATGGGGCGCCTCATAAGCGCGGTCGGAGCGGCCCCCGCCAACACCGTCACCCTGACCGAAGATGGTATTCATCCGTTCGGCCTCAAGCTGTCGAACGTTACCAGCAATGCTGGTGCAGCCGTCGATCTGGGCCAGGTGGCAGCGTCGGCAACCGCTGCTCCACAACTCGGCAACACCCGGACCCTGTCCTTCAACGCCGACCCCGACAAGCAGATGCGACCGGGTGAGACGATCAGCCTGGGCTTCACGCTGCCCGATGGTTCGACGACCCAGATTGTCATGACCGCTATTGCGGCGGCGGATGGGCCGGCCGCGCCCGGCCAGTTTATCGTCACCGACGATCCCGAGGCCAATGCCGCCAGCTTCGGCGCAGCGCTCGACATCAGGCTCAAGTCAGTCGTGGATGGCGAGTTGGAAGCTGCCTCAACCTTTGCCGCGGCGAAGAATTTCTTCAATGGCCCCGGCGAGCCGGTGATGCGGGTTGACGGCGATCCGGCAAGCGCGACTGGTCTGAAGGTCGCTTCCGCCACTGACACCGTGATGTGGTATGGCGGGCAGTCACCAGCCGTATCGGCAGACAATATGGGCCGGCTGGACATTACCAGCACGGCCGTACCGGTGCCGCTCTCGGTACCTGAGGTGTTCACCCATGAGGTGACGTTGGCACAACAGGCGCCGACCTCGACGGCGCATGGTTTCCAGATTGACGGGATTCCTGCCAACACCGCCAGCATGACCGCAACCTCGCCGGGTGGTCCGGGCAATGCGGTCAAGGTCGCATTCTCGGCAACCGTGGCCACGGTGCCAGGCGAAATGATTGAGTTCACGCTCAAGGAGCCAGCGCCCAGCACTGTCGAGCGCAAGGTGGCGCTGACTGCGGTCAATGGCAAGCCCGGGCCGGGGCAGTTCACCATTGGCGCCAATCCAGCCGAGACCGCGGACAATTTCGCCAAGGCGCTCGACGGAGCGCTCACGACCGCGGCGATGGCCGCCGAGGGCAGCCCACGCCAGAGCGTCACAGCGCAAGTCGATGAGTCGACGCGGGTGAATTATGGCATGGAGGCCAATGAATCGGGCTTTCTGGCGCTGGTGCGCACCATGGCCGCCTTGTCGGCCACCAGCTATCCCAGCCCCGCCGACCCCAGCAAGATCGATCCGGCGCAGGACCAGCGCAATCGCGACCGCTTTGATGCGATGGCGACGCGCCAGCAAAGCGCGCTCTCGGAGGGACACAATTCCGAGCGCGGCTCCATCGAAATCCTGACCATGGAGCTGGGCGTTGCGCGCGGTACGTTGGAAAACGCCTCCAAGCGGCATGTCGACTACAAGGCGCAGCTCGACAATTTGCTGAGTGACATCGAGACGGTGAGCAAGGAAGACGTTGCCATGGAAATCATGGCGCTGCAGACCCGGTTGCAGGCCAGCTACCAGGCGACCGCGATGGTCAGCAAACTGAGCCTGGTGAACTTCCTCTAAGGCGCCCACTCGCCCTTCGCAGATGTCCCAATCCCCGCGTCAGCGGGGATTTTTCTGTGCCGTTAGGCTCCCCAAAAGCAAAGGCCCCGCATCGCTGCGAGGCCTGAAAATTCTCGATATCGGCACTAATCAGTTGCCGCGCAGGCCGGCTGCGAGCTGGCGGTTGATGTTGATCATGCCATCCAGGAACTGTGGCTGCGGATTGGGCTCGACCAACATGTCGCGGGTCTGGTTGAGAACGAACAGGCCGAGATTGACGATGTTCTGGCGGGTCTGCTGGGGCAGGGCGCTGTTTTCGCCATTGGCCGCGCTCATGAAAATGGTCCAGAGCTTGCGGTTGAAGGTCAGGGCGCGGTTCATCTGCCCGAAATCGGCAGGCCAGTCATCGCGGATCGCCTGCAGTCCGGCTGCGGCTTTGATCAGCAGCGCGGCTTCACGTTCGCGCGGGGTTTCAACCGTTTTGGTCGTCTGCTGGTAGGCGAGCGCCCCGTGATGCTGCATTTTGGAAGAGGTCCTGTTCGAACTGAATGAGCTGCTTGGCTGACTTCAGAGCTTTGTACAGGGCGCCAGTTAAGATGTCGTTATTGATCCTGTCGACAATTGCCATACTTGAGGGGGCCGCGGCGACGATGTCGTTGATCAGCGAAAAGTATTCCTGCCGCAAAATTTCGGTATTGTTCTCGATATACATCAATTGCACCGCCAGATAGACCCGCTTGGCCGGGGTGTCGGCGGTGGTGGGGGTGAGAATGTCCTTCTCGCGCAGGATCGGCGCCTGTCCCTCGATGAACAGCCGCGTGCGCTGGTCGGAATTTGTGATGATGCAATTGCCCACCAGCAGCTTCTCGCCCGGCCGCAATTCAACCTTGAGCGCCATTTTGCCTGCCTCCGAGCGGAATCAACTGATGCTTGTTGTAGCCCAGTGCTGCCGGGCGGGCAAAAAGAAGAAGGCGGGCCTGGGCCCGCCTTCCTGATTGGCTGATGCCGCCGCGATTAACGGAGCAGCTGCAGCACGCCCTGGTCGGCCTGGTTGGCCATCGACAGGGTCGAGGAGGCCAGCGACTGACGGGTCTGGAGAGCCATCATGTTGGCAGCTTCCTGGTTCATGTCGGCCAGGGTCAGGTTGCCAGCACCGGTTTCCAGCGTGTTGATCATGTTTTTGGTGAAGTCCTGACGGTTCTGCACGATCGACAGGTTCGAGCCGAAGGCGGAAGCCTGCGAACGAACTGCGTTCAAAGCACCCTTGATCTGGTCGAGGAACTTGTCGATTCCAGCATCGCTATCCAAATCAGCGGATTCTAGCGACGTCTCGATCTTCAGATTTGATGCGTTGACCGACTTGGCGCCCTTAGTCTGAATATCGACGGAAGACGTGCCGTTTTCGTTGAACGTGATCTTAAGATTGTCGCCACGCAGCAGGTTGATACCGTTGAAAGACGCGTCATCCGACATTTTATCGAGCTGATCGCGAAGTTCATTGTACTGGGTGGCAAGGTCCGTACGCACGTCATTACCGTTGATCTTCTTGGAGGCGCTGGAAATCCCGTCAAGCGTGCCGTTCGTATTAACGCCCTTGATATCCATTTCCTTGGTCGAGAGATTCTCGATACGGAGTTTGCCGTTGTCGTTGGTGGCGCGAACCTTGCCATCGAACACGGCGTTGTTGGAAATCTCAGAAACGAGATCGTTGACAGTTTTTGTCACGCGAGTGCTCTCTGCGCCCGTGGGGTCAGTTGAGCTGGCAGTGAAGCCAAGTGCGGAAGTGCCAATCCGCAATGCGGAGTTGGTGTCGATCTGAGTTAGGCGGAGGCCTGCTTGGTTACCTGCGGTCCCGCTGTCGACGTCGGCAATCACTTCGGCTTTGACACCGGCACCGGCGGCGTTGATGGCCTCCATAGCCTGCTGAGCCGTCGCGCCAGCTGCGATCTCGATCTTAGTGTCGTTGATGGTAAGGCTGGTGGCGGCGGCCGGCGCAGTATACTCGGTGCCGGTCTGAGTGGCCGCCACCTTGGATGTGGTTGCATTGGTCAGACCGAGGGCAGCCGTTGCTCCTTCGACGAGAATGTTGCTTCCGGTGCTGGTCGAAGTCAGCTTGATACCGTTCTGGTCGCCGGCGGTGGCGCCATCGACGTCGGTGACCAGTTCTGCCTTAACGCCGGCGCCGGCATCGTTGATGGCCTTCACTGCCTCTTCGCTGGTCGTGCCGTTGGCAAGCTTGATGTTCTTACCGTTGATGGTGATCTCGGCATCGGCCGCGAGGGCGTTGGCCGTGCCGAAGGCCGTGCCGGTGCGTGTGGCGCGATACTCAACCTTGGTGAGGTCAATGTTCTGGGCCGCGGTATCGAACTGACCACCAGAGATAGACATCTTCTCGCTGCCGGTCAGCGTATTGCCGAGCGCTACCGAGAAGGACTCGGTCTGGAAGGACTTATCCTGACGAGCCTGACGCAGAGTGGACTGCATCGACTCCAGGGTTTTAGTGATCGAGGTCAAGCCATTGTTGGCAGCTTCGATGGTCTTGATGCCGTTGGCCATCGAGTCCATCAGATTGTTCAGATCGCCGGCGCGGCTGTTGAGCGAGCTGGCGGTGAAGAAGTTGGTCGGATTGTCCAGCGCCGAGTTGACCTTGTTGCCGGTCGACAGGCGGTCCTGGGTCTTGGCCATCAGGGTCGCGGTATTCTGCAGCGACGAAAGGTTGGAGCGGACGGCTTTGGAGAGATTGATATCGGCCATGATGGCTTCCTTTTCTAGGATTCGATTTTAAAACGCCTCATCCTGAGACGGTTGGATGCTTGACTGTTACGTCATAAATTTTCGTTAAACGGGCGACGCAGATGCTGTTCAAATCAACAATATCGCTGCTGGGTTAACGAGACATAAAGCCCGGTTTGACCGGGTCTGCCGGCAGAAAGAGGGGCTGATTGCGGTCCGGCATTTTGCCGCCGCGCCAACGCCTTGCGCGACCTGACGGGATCAGGTCGCGGGCCACTCCTGCGGTAGTGGTAGGGTGGGGTCTCGCGGGCTAGGCCAGCAAATCCTTGAGCCGCGCTTGCGACTCCTCGGGGATCGTACTGATGCCGATGCGCTGGATCAGCTCTTCCATGGTCTGCGGCGTGGGCGGCAGGGCGCCGGCGATCACCGCGGCGGCAAACATCGAGGCGGTGTCGGGGCGCGTTGGTTCCGGCTGGGGCGCGGGTTTGCGGTCATCGGGTTGCGCGAATTGGCTGTCATTGCCGGCGCCGGCATTTTTTGCGGCCATCGGCGTGCTGTTATGCAGCAGAGGGCGGGCGCCCGGCGTCGTGCGGTGGCGGTAGTCGGCCATATGGGCGCCGCCAGCAATGGCCGGGTCAGTGGTGATCGGCAGAATCATGGCACCGTCCCTGCAAATGGATAAAGACTATCTATCCGCTCTACGCTGCAGTTGTTGTGCCCTGATTACTGGGTTGGCGACGAATTGACTTAAATTAATACCAAATTAAAGCGCCCGGTTGACTGCGATGCCGCGCGCCGCATTGGCGGGGTCTGCTGCGATGGTGCCGGCGCGGCCATAGGTCTTGGCCCGGTTTTGCTGGCCGACGACCTTGGCGACATCGGTCAGCAGGTCTTCGGTGACCATGCGGGCCGTGGCGAGCACGCGCAGATTTTCCGCCATCTGGGTGGCCAGTCGCTCATGGCCGAGCCGCAAGCGCTCAATGGCGTCCGGCGCCTGAGTCTTGAGGCGGTCGCCCTGGCGCTGCACCGAGCGGGCAAAGCCCACATAGTCCTGGGCCAAGCGGGTTTTATCCGGGGTCAGGATGCCGGCCTGGCGCATATGGCCGGCGCGCAGCAGGGTGGTTTCCTGGTTCATCACATCGACCAGGGCGGCCAGGGCAATTTCGGCCATCTGGCAGAGTTCGTTGGCCGGGAGGCTATCGAGGGCGGCGAGGCGGGCAGCTGCGGTCATTTATAGGCTCCGGGCAATTTGTTCTGGTTATTGGCGGCTTCCTGCAAGGCCAACAGGTCGGGAAGCAGTTGTTCGGCGATGCCCAACCCGCCATTCTGGGCCATGGCTCCGGCCAGATGCTCGGACTGCATCGAGCGCCAGGTTTCTTCGCCGAAGCCGCCGCCCATGACGCTCTCGTCGGTCTTGAGGCTGGCAAACATTTCCTTGGTCAGCGTGTTGAGGAACACGCCTTCGAATTCTTCGGCCTGCTGGCGCACGCGGGCGATCTGGCCTGGCGTCAGGCTGGAGCCGGGCAGCGGCTTGATGATGTCCATCACAGCACCTCGATTTCGGCTTGCAGGGCGCCGGTGGCCTTGATGGCCTGGAGGATGGCGATCAAGTCGCGCGGCGAGATGCCCAGCGCGTTGAGGCCGTCGACCAGTTCCTGTAGCGACACCGACTCATTGACCATCGCCAAGGCGGTCTCGGAGAGGTTGGCATTGAGATCGGTACTGGGCTCGACCGCCGTGACGCCCAGGCTCAGCGGGTTGGGCTGCACCACAGTTGGGTTCTCGGCGATGGTGACGGTGAGGTTGGACTGCGCCACGGCCACGCTTGAGACCCGCACATCCTTGCCCATGACGATGATGCCGGAGTTCTCGTCGATGACGATCTTGGCAGTCTGGTCGGTTTCCACCATCAGCTGTTCGATGTCGGTCAACAGGTCGACGATATTGCCGTTAAAGCCGGGGGGCAGGGTGACGCGCACCGTGGCCGGGTCTTCGGGGGTGGCCGTGGGGGCGCCAATGAAGTCATTGACCGCCAGCGCGATGCGACGGGCAGTGGTCAGGTCGGGATTGCGCAGGGCCAGCCGCAGTGAGGTTTGGCTGCCGAGGTGAAAGTCGATTTCCCGCTCGATCATCGCGCCGGAGGAAATCCGGCCGGTGGTCGGCACGCCCGAGATAATGGTGGCCGCATCGCCCTGCGCCTTGAAGCCATTGATGGCGACCGGCCCCTGGGCAATGGCATAGACCTCACCATCGGCGCCAACCAGCGGCGTCACCAGCAGGGTGCCGCCCTGCAGGCTGTCGGAGTCGCCAAGCGCGGCGACCGACACATCCATGCGCGAGCCCTGGGTGGCGAAGGGGGGCAGATTGGCCGTGACCATCACTGCGGCGACGTTGGCGGTGCGGACGTTTTCGCCGGCGGTGTTGACGCCAAGGCGCTCCAGCATCGACTGCAGCGACTGCTTGGTGAAGGGGGAGTTGTTGAGGCTGTCGCCGGTGCCGTTAAGGCCGACCACCAGGCCGTAGCCGACCAGCTGGTTTTCGCGGACGCCTTCGAAGTCGACAATGTCCTTGATGCGGGCGGCCGCAGCATGGGCCTGGATGGTCGGCAGCAGCACCATGGTCATGGTGAGTGCTCCGGCAAGCAGCGTGCGCAGCAGTGATTTGGTCATCCGGCATCCCCGTCGTCTGGCCGTGCCATCCCCATGGCGCAGCATTCGACGACAGCATTGCGAAAACCGTGCCAGTTTTGATTTTCGGGTGCAGGCTATTGAGATGTATGGGTTTTTGGTCGGGGGAGTGCTGCGAAATGGTCCCGGATGTGGTAGGGTGAGCAATTCTTGCCGGGTGCGTTAATGTCTTATTAACTGCTGGCGGCAGATTTTGCCGGTGACACCCGCTAACTGAACGAGTCCAAGCTTGCGCATCGATACCACTAACCGAACCTCAGGCGTTGGCCGCGGCAGTGCCGCCGGCCGCTCTGGCTCGGGCGTGGATTTCGTGCCGGCCGGCGGTGGGGCGCCGGCGCGCGTGGCCGGCAATATGCCGATGCAGGCGATGGCCGGGATCGACTCCATTCTGGCGCTGCAGGCGGTGGAGGAGCCGCTGACCGCCAAAAAGAAGGTGGTGCGTCGGGGAGCGTCGCTGCTCGACCTGCTCGATGAGATCAAGAGTGACCTGTTGATTGGCCGGGTTAGCACTGACCAGTTGGACCAGATGGTTTCAGTGCTTTCCGAGATGAGGGATCGCTCGCTGCCGGGCCTTGATTCGCTGCTCGATGACATCGAGCTGCGGGTTAGAGTTGAACTCGCCAAATTCGGACGATTTCCGGCGATTTGAGCCTCCGTCATCAAAAAGTTGTCAATATCGCGCTAGGCGTCTGACGCGCCGGAGCTTTCCTGTGTTAAGGACCGCCGCTTTGCGTGCTTGCCGGAGGAGGCTGGCGCGCATATATAGGCCGCCTTAGAGGTGCATTGGAGTTGAGTCTACTAATGTCTTCGGTTGCAGAAATGATTGAATACCGGCCCGACGAGAACGAGCCGTTCATGAACCCGCGCCAGCGCGAGTATTTCCGGGCAAAGCTCAACGCGTGGAAAGAGGATATCCTCCGCGAGAGCCGTGAAACTCTCGAGAACCTCCAGGAAGAAAGCCAGAACCACCCGGACATGGCCGACCGGGCCAGCTCGGAGAGCGATCGCTCGCTTGAACTGCGGACGCGCGATCGTCAGCGCAAGCTGATCTCCAAGATCGACGCCGCGCTCAAGCGTATCGACGACAATACCTATGGCTATTGCGAGGAAACCGGCGAGCCCATCGGCATTGCCCGGCTCGACGCCCGCCCCATCGCCACGCTCAGCCTGGAAGCCCAGGAAATGCATGAGCGTCGCGAAAAGGTATATCGGGACGAATAAGCCCACAAATTTAGGCAAAGGCCCGCAGCGATGCGGGCCTTTTTCTTTAGGTATCCAAATGCGTGGTCACCGCATGGGTGGGGCGAAGCTAAAGCGCTGGCTGCAGTGAAAATTCGAAGTGTATTGCAGCCTTGTTTCCGCCGCAGCTTCTCGTCCATATTATCACCTTGAGCTTGGGAGGGTAGGAATGGGTCGTTTCGCCACGAATCTGCGTTGGCTGGGTCTGGCTGTCTTGCTGGGGCTCGGAACCCCCGCCGCGCTGGCCGCCGACCAGAAGATAACCCTGCTCGAACACACCGACCTGCCGGGCTTCGATTACGCCATTATCCGCGATACCGATCTCGATGCCTGCACCTCCGCTTGTGCCGAGGACGAGATCTGCCGGGCCTTCACCTTCAATACCCAATCCAAATGGTGCTTCCTCAAGGGCAGGGTCGGCGAAGAGACCGAGTTTGCCGGGGCCACCTCTGGACGCGTCAGTCGCGCACCCTCGCCGGCCGTCACCGAGGCCGTGCGCCAGGCTGAACTGCCATTTCCGGCGCAGGCCGTTATCGAGAATGCGCAGCGTTTCGCTGCCAACCTCCCCATCACCGATGCGCCACCGCCCAAAGGGGTCTATGTCAATCTTGTTGCCGCTGGCGATGAGGCCGCCGCTGCTGGCGATCAGGTCAGCGCCATGGTGGCCTATCGCCAGGCGCTGGCGGTCAATGCCAATGATCGCGCGGTGTGGCAGTCCTTGGCGCAGGCTGCGCTGAGCCGGGCCGAGGCCGTTGCCGGCCAGACCCAGGGCGAGACGAGCGGCGACCTGGCACAGGTCGCCACCTCTGCCGCCATGAACGCCTTCCTGCGCTCCAGCGACAAGCAGGATCGCGCCGATGCGCTGGCCGCGCTGGCCAACGGCTTGGAATATCGTGAGTACTGGCGGCAGGCCATCGCCAGCTATCGGCTGAGCCTTAGTCTGGCGCCAAATGCGGCCGTTGCCACCCATCTTGAGGATGTGGTGGCCCAGCACGGCTTCCGCGTGACCAATCATGTGGTTGATGCCGATGCCGCCGCGCCCCGCGTCTGCGCCGAATTCTCCGATCCACTGCCCTATGGCCACACCGATTTGTCGGCTTTTGTCGTGGTGGCCGATACGCCGCAGGCGGCGGTGGAGCCCGAGCAGCAGCAGATTTGTGTCGAGGGCCTGCAGCATGGCGGGCGCTATTCCATTCGGCTGCGCGCCGGCCTGCCGTCTGCCGATGGCGAAACGCTGGGCCGCGACGTGGTGCTCGACGTCTATATTCCCGACCGCTCGCCCTTTGTCGGCTTTGCCAATAATGCCTATGTGATGCCCGCCGGCCTCGGCGGCGGTCTGCCGATCACCTCGGTCAATGCCGATACTGCGGAAGTCATGATCTATCGCGTCGGCGACCGTTCGATTGCCACCGCCGTGCGCGACGGCATTTTCCAGGGCAGCCTGACCGAATATGACGCCGAGGACATTGCCGACCGCGTCGGCGAGCAGGTGTGGACCGGCGAGGTCGATCTGGCGCGGGGCGAACCCAATGCCCTGACCACCACCGCTATTCCGGTGGCCGAGACGCTGGGCGATATGCCGGCCGGCGCCTATGTCATCACGGCCAAGATCAAGGACAAGGTCTCCGAATATTGGGATAGCATGGCCACGCAGTGGTTCATCGTCACCGATCTGGGCCTGACCACTATTGCCGGCGATGATGGCGTGCATGCCTTTGTGCGCGGTCTCACCGATGCTCAGCCCATTGCTGGCGCCAGCGTTCGGCTGGTAGCGGTCAATAATGAAATCCTCGGCGAAACCACAACCGATGCTGATGGCCGTGCCGTCTTCGCGCCCGGTCTGGCCCGGGGCAAGGGGGGCAGGGCACCGCAATTGCTGGTGGCCGAAACTGCCACTGGCGATTACGCCTTCCTCGATCTAAGCCGTACGGCCTTCGATCTGACTGATCGCGGCGTCGAGGGCCGACCGTCGCCCGGTCCACTGGACCTGTTCGCCACCACTGAACGCGGCGTCTATCGCCCCGGCGAAACCGTGTATCTCACGGCGCTGCTGCGCGACGAACGCGCCGAGGCCGTCACTGGCCTCAAGCTGACCCTTGAGGTGGAGCGCCCCGATGGCGTGGTCGCCAGCCGGCAGGTGCTGAGCGATGAAGGCGCCGGCGGCTATTTCGTCGCCCTGCCGATGGTTGAAGAGGCGATGCGCGGCTCGTGGACCGCTTGGCTCTATGCCGATCCCAAGGCGGCAGCGCTGTCGAGCACCAGCTTCCTCGTAGAAGATTTTGAGCCCGAGCGGCTGGCCTTCGATATCACCGCCGCTGATGCGCCGTTGGAAATCGGCGCCGTCACCGAAGTCGATGTCGCCGCAAAATATCTCTACGGCGCCACTGCGCCAGGCCTCGATATCGAGGCCGACGCGATCATCCGCCCGGTGACGACGCTGACCGGCTTCCCCGGCTACACTTTCGGCCGGACTGACGACACCATCGAAACCAGCCGCGAACCGCTCGGCGTGGTCGGTACCACCGACGAATCCGGCAATGCCGTGGCCGAACTGACCCTGCCCGAACCGCAGGCCACCACCCGCCCGCTCCAGGCGCAATTGCTGCTGCGGCTGGTCGACACCAATGGCCGCACCATCGAGCGCAGTCTCAGCCGGCCGGTGCTGGCTGAAGGCGACCGCCTTGGCATCAAGCCGGTCTTCGCTGATCCTTCGGGGTTGGAGGAGGGCAGTGAGGCCCAGTTCCAGATCGTCGCCGTCTCGCCCGAGGGTGACGCAGTGGCCAAGTCCGGCCTCAACTGGACCATCTCCCGCATCGAAACCCGCTATCAGTGGTATCGCAATGGCAGTTCTTGGCAGTGGGAAGCCATCACCACCAGCCGCGACGTCGACAGCGGCACCGTGGACACCCCCGACGGCGGCCCGGTCACCATCGGCGCCAATGTCGATTGGGGCCGCTACCGCGTCGAGGTGGCCAGCACCGGTGAGGACGCCACCTCGTCCAACTATGAATTCTATGCCGGCTATTATTACGCCGATGCCGGCAGCGACACGCCCGATACCTTGCAGGTGGCGCTCGATAAGCCGGCCTATCGGGTCGGCGAAACCGCACAGCTCAAGCTCGATCCGCAATTCGCCGGCACCGCGCTGGTGATGGTGATGGATAATCGCGTCATCGCCATGCAGGCGGTGGAAGTCCCCGCTGGTGGCACCACCGTGCCGCTGGAGGTCACCGACGAATGGGGCCTCGGCGCCTATGTCACGGCGATCCTCTATCGCCCCGCCGACGCCACCGAAAAGCGCATGCCCTCGCGGGCTTTGGGCCTGGCCTTTGCCGATGTCGACCCCGGCGACCGTCAGCTCGACGTCAAGCTGACGACGCCCGACGTCACCCTGCCGCGCCAGAGTTTCACCACAACGGTAGAACTGGGCAATCTGGCCGCCGGCCAGACGGCGTATGTCGCCGTCGCGGCGGTGGATCTGGGCATTCTCAACCTCACCAATTTCAAGGTGCCGGACCCTGACGGCTGGTATTTCGGCCAGCGTCAGCTTGGCATGGAGATCCGCGACCTCTATGGCTCGCTGATCGATCCGACCCAGGGCTTGGCCGGGGCCATGCGCTCCGGCGGTGGCGGTGGCGGGGCGCGCCTCGGCACGCCTCCGCCCACCTCGGTCCTGGTGGCGCTGCATTCCGGCATCGTTCAGGTCGACGCTGACGGCAAGGCCAGCATCACCTTCGACATGCCTGACTTCTCCGGCACGGTGCGGGTCATGGCCATGGCCTGGACCGACACCGCCGTTGGCCATGCCTCGGCTGATGTGATCGTCCGCGATCCGGTCGTCGTCACCCTCAGCCCGCCGCGCTTCCTCCGCGTGGGCGATGAATCGCGCCTGCTGGTCGAGGTCAATAATCTCGACGGCGCCGCGGGGACTTACGGCGTTGCGCTCGCCACCGGGGACGGCATTGCCACCCCCGATGAGAGCAATGATGTCGAACTCGCCAAGGGCGACCGCACATCCTTCAATCTGGCGCTGAACGGCATGCAGATCGGCGATTGGCCGCTCGTCGTCACCATTACCGCGCCCGATGGCAGCACCCAGACCAAGGAACTCCTCCTCGGCGTGCGGCCGACCAGCGCGCCGATGACCACCAGCCGCCTGCTGCCGATTCCGGCCGGCGACAGTGTCACCGTGGGCAGCGATGTCTTTGACAGCCTGATGGCCAATACCGGCTCAATCACGCTGGCGATTGGTCCGCTGGCGCGGCTCGACGTGCCCGGCCTGCTGCTGTCGCTCGACCGTTATCCCTATGGCTGTTCCGAACAGATTTCGAGCCGTGCGCTGCCGCTGCTCTATCTCAACGATGTGGCCAAGCTGATCGGTACCGAAACCGATGACAGTCTGCGCCAGACCGTCACCGATGCCATTGCCACGCTGCTGTCCAAGCAGAGTTCCGGCGGCGGGTTTGGCCTGTGGGCGCCATTCGATGGCGGCGATCTATGGCTCGACGGCTTCGTCACCGACTTCCTGCTACGCGCCAAGGCAGGGGGCTACACGGTGCCGGAACAGGCCATGACCATGGCGCTGGATAACCTGTCCAACCAGCTGTCCTACGCTGCCGATTTCGACAATGGCGGCGAAGACGTGGCCTATGCGCTCTACGATCTGGCGCGCGCCGGCTGGGCCGCCATGGGCGATCTGCGCTACTATCACGAGGCCCGCCTCAAGGCCTTCGGTTCGCCGCTCGCCCAGGCGCAACTGGGTGCCGCTCTGGCGCTTTATGGCGATACCACCCGCGCCAACTCCGCCTTTGCGGCGGCGATGGACGGGCTGGCCGCAGCCGACAACCCGCGCAAATATCGCCGCGACTATGGCAGCCATTTGCGCGACACCGCTGGCGTGCTGGCACTGGCGGCCGAGTTCAAGCCGCAAAGCGTCGATGTGGGCGCGTTGGCCAATCAACTGGCCAAGCTGCGCGACCGGGCCACTTACACCTCCACCCAGGAGGATAGCTGGACCCTTATGGCCGCAGCGGCACTCGGCGCGGCGGCCAGCGATGGCTCGATCATGCTCGATGGCGAGGCGCTCACCGGCCAGGTCTATCGCCGCTACGAGCAAGCTGGCTTCACTCCGGTGGAGATTGCCAACACGGGCGCCAATGCCACCGAGGCCAAGCTGTCGGTGACCGGCTATCCCGCCACCCCACCCGATGAATCCAGCAATGGCTTCACCCTGATCCGCGAATATTTCCTGCCCGATGGCACGCCGATTGATCCCGAGGCAGCTCCCATCGCGCAGAATGAGCGGTTGGTGGTGGTGCTGACGGTGCGGCCACAGAATCTTGGCTCGGGCCAGTATCTGCTGGCCGATCCGCTGCCGGCGGGCTTCGAGATCGAAAATCCCGACCTGTCGGCTGCCGGTGGCGTCTCCGACTTCAGCTGGCTCGATCTCGACGGCGCCAACCATGTGGAATCGCGCACCGACCAATATGTTGCCGCCTTCCGCTACTTTGATGACTCCGGCAGTTTTACCACCGCCTATCTGGTGCGGGCGGTGTCGCCCGGTCAATTCGTGCTGCCCGGCGCCACGGTGGAAGACATGTATCGCCCCGAATTCCGGGCGAACACTGCCGCCGGCAGCATCGAGGTCACGCCGACCGGGCCATGAGTGACACGGCGGTAAATTCGCTCGAACCAACGCCGCGTCAGCCCCGCAAAGGGCTGGCGCGGTGGCTGACACTGACCGGCTTCGCGCTGTTTGTCGCTGCAGCGGCAAGTGCGATCCAGCTTAATTCCGTCATTTCGGACATCGCCTCTACCCTGCCGCCAACGCCTGAGCTGGCCACTATGCCGGTGTCGGTCGCCGTCACGGACCGCAACGGCTTGTTGCTGCGCCCCTTCACCACGCGCGATGGCCGCTGGCGGCTGCCGGTGGATCGCACGGCCGTCGATCCGCGCTTTCTCGATATGCTGATCGCTTATGAGGATCGAGGCTTTGCCGAGCATGGCGGTATCGCCTGGTCGTCCATGCTGCGCGCCGCCAGCCAGTTCGTTGGCGCCGGGGGCAGGGTGGTGTCGGGCGGCTCGACGCTGACCATGCAGGTGGCCCGACTGATCGAAGGCCAGCCGACGCGCGACGCCTGGGGCAAACTGCGCCAGATGGTGCATGCCGACCGGCTGGAGCGTGCGCTCGACAAGGACCAAATCCTCGATCTCTATCTCACGCTGGCCCCCTATGGCGGCAATATCGAGGGCATTCGCGCCGCGAGTCTGGCCTATTTCGGCAAGGAGCCGACCCGGCTCACCACCGCCGAAGCCGCCTTGCTGGTGGCCCTGCCGCAATCGCCCGAGGCCCGCCGCCCCGACCGCGATCCGCTGGCCGCCCAGCGCAGCCGAGACATGGTGCTCGACCGGCTGGTGGCTCTGGGCACTTTGGCCGAGGAAGAAGCCATTGCCGCCAAGCGCGAGCCGGTGCCCAGTGCCCGCCGCGACTTCCCCATGCTGGCCGCCCATATGGCGGAGCAGGCCACTCGCGCTCAGCCGACAGCGCGCAGCGTGGCCCTCACCATCGACAAGCGCCTGCAGGATGCGCTCGAACGGCTGGCCGCCGGCCGGGCGCGGCTGATCGATCCCAAAGTGTCGGTGGCCATCGTCGCCGCCGATATTGCTAGCGGCGAAATCCTCGCCTCGGTGGGTTCCGCCGGGTTGTTCAGTGCCGAGAGCGCTGGCTATGTCGACATGACCAACGCCATCCGCTCGCCCGGCTCGACGCTCAAACCATTGATCTATGGCCTCGCCTTCGAACTGGGCTTGGCCCATCCGCAAAGCCTGATCGAAGATCGCCCCACCGCCTTTGGCGCCTACGTGCCGGTTAATTTCGACGGCTTTAGTCGCGGCACCGTTTCCATTCACGATGCGCTGACGGAATCGTTGAATATTCCCGCCGTGGTGGTGCTCGACGCGGTCGGCCCGGCCCGATTGGTGTCGCGCCTGCGCCGGGCCCATGCCGATCCGCGTCTGCCGGTCGATACTGCCCCCAGCCTTGCTGTTGGTTTGGGCGGCGTTGGCATCACCTTGCGCGATCTGGTGGCCGTCTATGGCGCCATCGGCAATGGCGGGGTGCCGATCCAGCTGCATGATGGCATTCGGCCCGCGCCGCTGCCTGAACTGGCTGCGCCGGTGCTCGATCCGCTTTCGGCCTGGTATGTCGCCGACATTCTGGCCGACGTGCCGCCGCCGCTCAATGGCTCGCCGGGGCGCATCGCCTACAAGACCGGCACCTCCTATGGCTATCGCGATGCCTGGTCGATCGGCTTTGACGGCAAGACGGTGATCGGTGTCTGGGTCGGCCGCCCCGATGGTGCGCCAGTGCCGGGCCTGTCGGGCATTTTTGGCGCCGCGCCGATCCTGTTCGAGGCCTTCGACCGGCTGGGCAATCGCAAAGCCCCGTTGCCGCGCGCCCCGGCCGGCGCCATCTTTGCCTCCAACACCGAGCTGCCGGCCCCGCTGCGCCGCTTTCGCCACCCCAATGAATCGGTGGTTGCCCGTCATGCCGCGCCGCAGATTGCCTTTCCCGGCGATGGCGTCGATGTCGATCTGGGGCTGGCTTCGGGCGATATCTCGCCGCTGATGATCAAGGTGCGCAACGGCGTGCCGCCCTTCACCTTCTTCGCCAATGGTGCGCCCTTCGGTCGCCCCGATTTCGCCCGGCAAAGCCTGTGGGAGCCCGATGGGCCCGGCTATGTGACGCTATCGGTGGTCGACGCCGAAGGGCGGGGTGACACGGTGACGGTGTTTTTGAACTAACGCTTAAAATCCGAACACGGTGGTCAGGCTCGACTGGCCATTGCCATTCTGGTTGCACTGGGCATTGGTGTTCTGGCCGAACTGGAACAGGCCACAATTATTGTTGTTGCCGTTCTGCTGGATGGTGCCCTGGTGGCCATTGCCCTCCTGCACGATCAGCCCGTGATTGCCGGAACCGGACTGGTTGAAGCCCGCGGCATTGAAGCTGCCATTCTGGCTGACATTGGCGCCGCTGGCCGAGAGGCCCTTGAACAGCGAGAACATCTGCAGCCCCATGCCCAGCGCCTGCTGCTGGTCGGGATCGCTGGGGGTGAAACTGATCGACACCTGCCCGGCGGCCATGGCGGGGGCGGTGAGGCTGGCAGCGCCGATGACGATGGCGGCAAAAACGGCGGCGGCGGTTTTGGTGAATTTGGTGGTCATGTCTCTCTCCCTGAGGTGCTTGGCTTTGCTGGGTGTTCCAGCCGATGACTTGACTTTAGAGGGGGCTGACTGAACCGATCTGGAGTGGGTTATTCAGATTTCGTTCACCGATTTCTTTGCGCCAAACTAAAGAGGCCCCAGTCGCCTGGAGCCCCTTCAGCTAGTGTGATGGTGTAGATTCACGTCAGACTCGCAACATCCTGATCGCACATGATTTTTTGGCCGCCGGCGGTGATTTCCAGACTGACATCATAGTTGGCGCCGGCATTGAGCATCACCTTGCCCAGCGCCGTCACTTCATTGGCGGCGGCGGTGAAATGGCCGCCCTGGCTGATATTGGACGAGCCGCCATTGCTGGAACTGCGAATGGCGAAGCGGTAGTCGCCGCTCACGGCCACCGGGCTCAGAATGCTGCCTTCGAGGGTCAGCATGCCGTGTTCGGTGGTGCTGGTGACGCCGCATTTTGTGGCGGCGGCGGTGGAGTTGGCGAGGCCGGCGCCGGCGGCGATGGTGGCGAGCGCCAGGCCGAGCAGGATGGCGCTGCTGCGCCGGGTTGGGATGGTCATGGTTTCCTCCTCAAACGCGCCGGAGGGCAAAGCCCTGCCGGCCATTGGCAATGCATGTCAGCACTGATCAGGGGCAGGCCTGGACGAAGGCGGTGACGTTGCCGGCGCCGTGCTGAACCACATTGGCGTTGCAGCCATTGCCCACCTGCACGCCGGCAGCGATGTTGCCATTGCCGTCCTGGGTGATCACGGCGGTGTGGTTGTTGCCGAACTGGCCGACGCCGCCGGCATTGTTCCAGCCGTTCTGCCAGACATCGCCATAGTTGTTATTGCCCTGCTGGCCGATGGCGCTGACATTGTTGCCGCCGGTCTGGTTGGAAATGCCGGTGTTCCAATTGCCGGTCTGCTTGACGCCAAACTTGTTGTTCCAGCCACTCTGGGCGCCGCCGACGGCGTTGCCGAAGCCGAACTGGTCGATGAAAATGTCGTTGGCCATGGTGGGGGCAGCAGCGCCAGCAAGGGCGACGACAGCGACGGTGGCGATGATGAGCTTGCGGATCATTTGGTCTCTCCTGTTTGGCTGCGCTCCCTCCGAGCGCTTCTTGCCGATGACACGAGGATTAGCCGATTGATTTGGAACGGCTTCTGAGCGGCGAATTCAGTTTGCGTTCATCGGCAAGGCAATGCTCCGGGTCATGCCGATGGCTTCGAGAAAATCGGCGTCGTGGCTCACCACCAGCAGCGCCCCGTCATAGCCCCGCAGCCCGGCTTCGACCTGCTCGATGGCCTGGATATCGAGGTGGTTGGTGGGCTCGTCGAGGATCAGCAATTGCGGCGGATGATTGCCGCCAATGGTGCAGGCCAGCCCGGCGCGCAGCATTTCGCCGCCGCTCAGCGTGCCGGCCAGTTGCAAGGCCGCATCGGCGCGGAACATGAAGCGGGCCAGCGCCGAGCGACAGGTGTTTTCGTCGGCATCGGGATTGAGCGCGCGGAAATTGTCGCGGATGCTCAGCGTTGGGTCGAGCAGGCTCACACTCTGGTCGAGCATGGCATGGGGCACCAGAATGCGGGCCACGCCGGCGGTGGCCGGCAGGGCGCCGGTCAGCAGCCGCAGCAAAGTGGTTTTGCCCGAGCCATTGGGACCGGTAATCGCCACCCGTTCAGGACCGATCAGCGTCAGCGACAGGTCGCGGATGATCGTGCCGGGCCCGCCGCTCAGACCATCGGCCTGCAGCACAGTGCGGCCGGCGGGTAGGCCGGTCGGGGTCAGCGTCACCGACAAAGGCGTCAGGATTTCCACCTTGGAGCGGGCGTCTCTCGCCGCGTTGACAGCATCGCCGCGCAGGCGGTTGGCGAGGCGAGCGCCTTCACCGCTGGTGTTCTCGGCATTTTCCTTCATGCCGCCCAGCATGATCTTCGGGATATCGCCCTTGGCCGCCTTGCGCTTGCCGGCGCCGTCCTTGCGCGCCTGCTTTTCGGCGACCGCCTGGATTTTGCGGTCGATCTCGGCGACCTTGCGTTCAGCGGTGCTGAGGTCGTGTTCGGCCGAGGCCAGTTCGAGCGCCTTGCGCTCGGCATAGTGGTCCCAATTGCCGCCATAGGTTTTTGCGCCCAGCGTGGTCAGCTCGACAATGGCATCCATTTCGCGCAGCAAAGCGCGGTCATGGCTGACGACAATGGCCGCGCCGCGCCAACGATGCAGCAGATCGACCACCGCCTGCCGTCCATCCGCATCGAGATTGTTGGTCGGCTCATCGAGCAGGATGATGGCCGGAGCGCTCAGGATCAGCCGGGCCAAAGCCAGCCTGGTGCGTTGGCCGCCACTCAGCGTGGTCAGCAGGCGGTCGGGCGCATAGGCGGGCAGGCCGACTTCAGCCAAAGCCGCCTCGATGCGGCCCGGCAGGGTCCAATCGGCCTCGCCGGCATCATCGACGCTGCCAACGCCCTGTTCGAGGCGGTCGAGCCGGGCCAGCGCAGCGCTGACGCCCAGATGGTCGGCGACACTATCGTCGGGCAGTACCTGCACAGATTGTTCCAACATCCCGATACTGCCCTGGATTGTAACCGATCCGGCAGTGGGTTGGATAAGTCCGGCAATGAGGCGGAGCAGGGTGGATTTGCCCGTGCCGTTGCGGCCGATCAGCCCGGTGCGTTGATGGCCAAAGGCGAGGTCGAGACCGGAAAAGAGCGGCTGGTTAGCGGGCGTCGAATAGGTGAGCTGGTGCAGGGAAACGGAGGTGAACATGGGCGGATTCCAGATGAGCGATGCAAGCGAGGCAGTCGTTCATCGTGAATTCCATGGGGTACCGTCCGGTCAGTGCTGCGTGTGAGGGGAAAATAGGGCAGGGGGCGGGGATGTCAAGGTTGGCCTCTCACCTCTCCCTTTGGGGGGAGAGGTCGGCGCGCAGCGCCGGGTGAGGGGGCCTTTTCTAAATACCGTATTCTGCGAAGGCCCCCTCACCCGACCCAAGAGGGTCGACCTCTCCCCCAAGGGAGAGGTGAAGGGTGCCTAAGCCAGATAGCGCCGCTGCAAATGGGTCTTGAAGAACTCGGCGTTCAGCGGTTCGCCGGTGGCGCGGGTGATCAGGTCGGGGGTCGACCAGCGCGAGCCCTGGCTCCAGATGTTGTCGCTGCGCCACTGATTGACGCCGCTGAAGTCGCCGCCGGCGATGTCGTTGCGCAGATTGGGCTGCGCCTTTTCCAGCGCCGCCCATTGCTGGGCGGCAATCATGGCGCCCAGCGTGTAGCTGGGGAAATAGCCGAAGGCGCCGCCGGGCCAATGCACGTCCTGCATTGGGCCATCCTTGGGGTCGTTGATGGTGGAAATGCCGAGATATTCGGTCATCTTGGCGTCCCATGCCTCGGGAATCTGGCTGGCTTCCAGCTTGCCATTGACCAGATCCTGCTCCAGCTCGTAGCGCAGGATGACATGCAGCGGGTAGGTGACCTCGTCGGCATCGACGCGGATATAGCCGCGCTGCACGAAATTCACTTCGCTCAGAATATCGGTGATGTCCCAGCCGTGGATGGCGTCATCGCCCAGATGGGTATGCACCAGCGGCAGGGCGAATTCCCAGAATTCGGGGCTGCGGGCGAGCTGCATTTCCACGAACAGGCTCTGGCTCTCATGGATGCCCATGCCGCGCGCCTTGCCGAGCGGCCAATGCGACCACTCCTTGGGCAGGCCCTGCTCGTAAAGCGCGTGGCCGGTTTCGTGCAGCACGCCCATCAGTGACGACAGGAATTCATCGGTGCGATAGCGCGTGGTCATGCGCACGTCGCTGGGCACGCCGCCGCAGAAGGGGTGATGCGAGACGGCGAGCGAGCCATGGGTGAAATCAAACCCGACGGCGCGCATGGCGGCCAGCCCGAGTTCGCGCTGCTTTTCGATCGGGTAGGGGCCGTTGAGCGTCTTGCGTGGCCGGCGGGCCAGCCTTGCCTCCTGCGCCGTGAGGGCGGCAGGCACGAAGCCTTTGAGGAAGCTCTTGAGATCGGCGAACACGCCATCCAGCTCGGCGGTGCGGTTGCCGGGATCATACTGGTCCATCAGCGCGTCATAGGGCGCCAGTCCCAGTGCGTCGGCGCGCAATTGGGCTTCCTCACGGACGAGGCTGACAACGCCTTCCAGTGCGGGAAGAAAGCTGTCCCAATCGCCCTTGGCGCGCAGTTCGCGCCATAGCTGTTCAGAGCGCATGGTGGCGGCGGTGCGGCGCTCGACAAACGCGGTGGGCAGGCAGGTGGCGTTGATATATTGCCGCTTGAACTCGGCCAGCGCGAGGGTCTGGTCTTCGCTTTCGGGCTTGGCCGCGTCGATCCAGTCGGCGATTTCGGGGGCGGTGGCCTGGGCGTGATACATGCCGGCCAGATTGGCCATGGCCTCGGCGCGTTTCTCGCCGCCGCCGACCGCCATATGGGTGGCTTCATCGGCCCCCAGAATGGACAGCGCATGCTCCAGCGCTTCGAGCTTGCGGCCGAGATCATCGAGTTTCTGGAAGGACATGGCAGACTCCTGAAGATAGAAACTGTGATGTTCCACAGCGCGGCGCAGGGGGCAAGCGTGCCGAAGCGCCGCCCGGCAACAGCCGGTCGGCTTGGAAACAGGCGGAGCCCCGAGGCGGCGACCGCCTCGATGTAATGTAAAATAGTGAGACGGCAATCGCCTCGGGGCGTCGGGTTTTTCTCGGAAGGCAGACCGCAAGCCCCAGCATGGACCCGTAGCCCCATGCCAGAAAGCCCCATCCGCACAGCCCAGGGCGGAGCGCGACCTCCCCCCTCCCGACCGTCTTGCCGGACACCGGTCGCTGCAGCGCCGCCTGTATCCCGGAAGATGAGGGGGAGTATGCGGGAGGTTTTGGGGGCGGGGATAAGATGGATAAGTTGGGGTGTTCCGGGCTCGCCACAAACGCAATGTCATCCCGGCCTTGAGCCGGGACCCATCCTGAGATGGGTGGGCCGACCACCTTGCGGCTGTGGCACGATCTCGGGATGGGCCCCGGCTCAAGGCCGGGGTGACATCGTGGGTGAGGCTGCATCTACCAAACACTGCATTCGCAGGGGGATCCGCCCCAAGCGCAATCAAGAGTGCGGCTGCATCGGCGGTCGCACCGAGAGCCGTACCCGAAAAGGGGACGAGGCGCAGCCGGGGGGACTGCGCCTCTGGGGACAGGGCCTTCTGGCCCTGTCGGGGAGCCCTGCCGCGCCATTGGGGGAATGCGCGGCAGAGAATGCGGGGATGGTTAGAAAGGGAGGATGGCGTCCAGAGCCTGCTGGCCGTAACGGGGCTGCTGCACATCGGTGATCTGGCCGCGACCGCCATAGGCGATGCGGGCTTCGGCGATCTTGGACGAGTGGATGGTGTTGTTGGCCTGGATGTCGGAGGGGCGGACGATGCCGGCGACGATCAGGTCGCGGACTTCGAAATTCACCCGCACTTCCTGGCGGCCTTCGATCACCAGATTGCCATTGGGCAGGATCTGGGTGACCACGGCGGCAACCGAGGTGGCCAGGCTTTCCGAGCGGTTGACCGAGCCATTGCCGCGATTGGACATGCCCGAGTCGAATTCGATGGCGGCCGAGGGGTCGATGCTGCCGGCGCTGACATCGTTGATGGCGGCGCCCAGGATGCCGCCCATGCCGGCGGAGTTGCTCGAGGAGCGCGTCGACTGGGTGGTGTTGGCGATTTTGGCGCTGTCATTGACCGTGACCATGACGGTCAGGATGTCGCCGATGCGGTGGGCGCGCTCATCCTTGAAGAAGCCACGGGCCGAGGTGCGATACAGTGAATTGGCCTGATAGGTGTCGGCGATGGCCTCGGGCATCGGCATGTTCACCGGCTGGTAGCCGGCCATGGTGGTGGGGTTGGTGATGGCGGTCAGCGGCGGGGCGCTGCCGACCGAAGCCAGCCGATCCATGGTGTTGCAGCCGGCGAGAGCGGCGGTCAGCGTCAGGAGCGTGGCGATTTTGAAGAGGTTCATGGGACTGGTTCCTGAAGACTGCTAGAGGCCCGCCAGGGCGAGCGGATCGGCGTTGACTTCGACGGCGCCGGCAGAGAGCACGGCGGCGCTGATGACGCGCTTGGACATGAGATTGAGCACCTGCACCCGGCCGCCAGCGGCAGCGCCGGTGATGGCTTGCCCCTTGACGGTCAGGGTCAGCGGACCCTTGCGGAAATAAATGGTCACGAGGTCGTTCTTGGCGACCAGCAGCGGCACCGCCACATCGGAGGGCTTGAGCAGCATGCCGTCGCGGCTCTGGCGCAGCAGGGTCTTGCCGATCAGGTCTTCCACCCGGGCCACGCCGGTGCTTTCGACGAATTTCAGCGGCACCGGGCGCAACTGGATATTGTCGGCGGTGAGCAGCGTGCCGGCGGGCAGGTTGGCAGTGATGTGGGGAACCGCGACCATCAGCTCAATGCTGCCCGACAGGTCGAGCGGCTGCGCCAGGCCGGCGATGGCGAAGCGGGCGGTGAAGGCGCCGTTGCCGGGCAGGTAGCGCAGGTTGATGAGGCTAGCCGGCTGGGCGACGGCTTCAGCGTAGATCGGGGCGACGCTGCCGCTGAACATGGTGTCGACGGTCATGTCGCTGGTGATGATGCCGCGCGACGCCAGATCGGCGGCGATCAGGCTGGAGAGCACGGCCTCATCGACGATGGCAGCGGTGCGGCTGACGCGAACGCTGGCTAGGCCATTGGCGGAGAATTGCTCGATGCCGATGCGGCCCAGAGCAGTGTCGATATCGGCGAGCCTGACCAGGCCGCTGGTGCCCGGCTTGGGGGCGCGGAACAGCGGCTGTTCGGCTGCGAGGCCGGCGTCATCGAACATGTCGCCGACGGTGACGACCGACGCCGAGACGACGATGTCGGCCTTGAGCACCGGGGCGGCGCAGGCGGCGCTGGCAAGCAGCAGGCTGGTCAAGGCGGCGAGAGTGAAACGCAGCATGGTCATCGCTCCCTTAGCGCAACTGGCTCGTCGCCTGCATCATCTCGTCGGCGCCGGAGATGACGCGAGCGTTCATCTCGTAGGCGCGCTGAGCGGCGATGAGGTCGGCGATTTCGGTGACGGAATTGACGTTGGCCATTTCCAGGTAATTCTGCAGCAGATTGCCGGTGCCGTCGGCCTGGGGCACGCCGACCTGGGCCGGGCCGCTGGCGGCGGTTTCGACAAACAGATTGTCGCCCAGTGCTTCCAGGCCCGACTTGTTGACGAAGCGGGCGAGCTGGAGCTGACCGAGCTGGGTGGGAATGGTTTCGTTGTCGAGATAGGCGCTGACGATACCGTCCTGCGAGATGGCGATCGAGGTGGCGGTGCCCGGCACCACGATGCCCGGTTCGATCGGATAGCCGGTCGAGGTGACAATCTCGCCCTCGGCCGAACGCTCGAATGAGCCGTCGCGGGTATAGGCGGTGCGGCCATCGGGCATCTGCACCATGAAGAAGCCTTCGCCACGAATGGCGACGTCGAGCTCGCGCTCGGTGATGTTGACCGAACCCTGGCTCATGACGCGCGGGGTGGAGACGGTGCGCACGCCCGAACCGATTTCCAGGCCCGCCGGCACCATGGTGCCCTGCTGGGAGGTCGGGGAGCCGGCGCGGGTGATCTGCTGATACAACAGGTCCTCGAACTCAGCGCGCTGGCGCTTGTAGCCCGTGGTCCGCATGTTGGCGATGTTGTTGGAGATAACTTCGACGTTGCGTTCCTGGGCGCTCATGCCGGTCGATGCGATGTAAAGAGCTTTCATGGCAGGTCCTCAGGCTTAAGCGTTCGTGTCGCCGAGACGCTGGATGGCGTTGCGGCGCAACTCATCCTGCTTCTGGGCCAGGCTGGCGGCGGATTCATAGGCGCGGGTGACGCGGATCATCTCGGCCATTTCGCTCACGCCGGAGACGTTGGACTTCTCGATGAAGCCCTGCATGACGCGGGTATTGGTGGCAGCCACCGGGACGCCGCCGGAAAACAGATTATTGCCTTCGCGGCTGAGGGCCTGCGGGTTGTCGAATTCGACGATGCGCAGACGGCCCTTGATGCCGACGCTGGAGCTGACCGAGCCGTCGGCCGCGATCAGGATATCGGTTTCCTCGGGGCCGAACTGGATCGGGCCACCCTCGCCGAGCACGGCATTGCCGTTGAGGTCGACCAGCGTGCCATTGGCGTTGAGCTGGAAGGCGCCGGAGCGGGTGAAGCGTTCGCCGCCAGGAGTCTGCACGGCAAAGAAGCCGTCGCCATTGAGGCCGACATCGAATTCGCTGCCGGTCTGAACCATGGCGCCGCCGGACAGATCGTGGATGGTGGCCCAGTCCTGCACATAAGAGAGGGGCTGGTCGAGGCGGGGGAAATTCTGGTCGCGGGCGACCGGCATGACAAATTCTTCGAACAGAATCTGTTCGCCCTTGAAGCCGGTGGTGTTGATGTTGGCCATATTATTGGCCACCACATCCATCTGCCGCTGCAGCGCCATCTGCCGGCTGAGGCTGATCAGTTGCGCATTTTCGATCATTGCTGATCCCCGGAAAGTTAACGTCCCCGAGACCGCCGACTTCCCCAAGCCAACCGCCTCGCCCTTAACATTGCAGAAACCATGCCAGACCGGAATATTTAATAAAATCAGATAGATAGCTGTGCGTACTGGTTAAGCCTGCCGGATCAATGCTGCCGGATGCGGCAAAAGCTGCCCGGCAAATTTTGCCGCTTTGGGTCGGTTTGTAACCAATCGTTAACCATCGGGCGCTTAGCTGGGCGCAGTACCGGAATCGCCCGGGAAGCCTCAAATCTGGCAGGGTTGGCATGGCCGCTGAAGCAGAAGTCGACGAAAGCGCCCCAGCCAAAAAGGGGATTCCCAAGCTCTTCATCATCATTGGTGCCGCGGCGCTCGTGGTGCTGCTGGCCGGAGCAGGGCTGTATGTCTTTCTGAGTTCGTCCGCCGCGCCCACCGAAGAGGCTGCCCAGGCGGCGGCTGATGGCGGGCATGGCGCTGCGCCGGCTGCGGGCAATACCTTCATCTTCAACCTGCCGCCGATGATGGTGAATCTCAAAAATGACGGCGACGGCAGCGCCTTCATGAAGCTGCAGCTGGCGCTGGAAGTCGCCAATCAGGAGATGATGGTCGAAATCCAGCCGCGTATGGCCAAGGTGGTCGATGCGTTTCAGGTCTATCTGCGCGAGCTGCGCAAGTCGGACCTTGAAGGCTCGGCCGGGGTCTATCGCCTCAAGGAAGAGCTGCTGCGCCGCGTCAATGTCGCGATCTATCCCAGCCGCGTTGAATCCATCCTGTTCAAGGAAATCCTGGTGCAGTAATGACAGGCCCTACCGATCAGGACAAACTTGCTGACACTTGGGGGCTCGACGATGTCGCGGCCGCGCCATTGTCGGAAGACGAGATGACCGACGAGCAGAAGGCCGCTGCGGCCACTGCCGAATGGGCGGCCATGCTGGAAGGCACCGACGCCGATGGCGATGGCGGTGCCGACCGGGTGCTCAACCAGGACGAAATCGACAGCCTGCTGGGGTTTGACGCCAGCATCGGCAGCAATGTCGAGCTGACCGGCGTCCAGGCGCTGATCAATTCGGCGCTGGTGAGCTATGAACGCCTGCCGATGCTCGAAATCGTCTTCGACCGCCTGGTGCGGCTGGCGACGACGTCGTTGCGCAATTTCACCAGCGACAACGTCGAAGTCACCATGGATTCGATCTCCTCGGTGCGCTTTGGCGATTACCTCAATTCCATTCCGCTGCCCGCCATTCTCTCGGTCATCAAGGCCGAGGAATGGGAGAATTATGGCCTGCTGACGGTCGATTCCAGCCTGATCTATTCGATGATCGACGTGCTGCTGGGCGGGCGTCGGATCGGCGGCAATATCCGCGTCGAGGGCCGGCCTTACACCACCATCGAAATGGCGTTGGCCCGCAAGATGATCGAGATCATTCTTGAGGACACCCATCGCGCTTTTGAGCCGGTGACCAATGTCAATTTCAAGCTTGAGCGGATGGAGACCAATCCGCGTTTCGCCGCGATTTCCCGGCCCGGCAATGCCGCCATTCTGATCGAGCTGCGCATCGAGATGGATGATCGCGGCGGCAAGATCGAAATCCTGCTGCCCTACGCCACCATCGAGCCGATCCGCGAGCAATTGCTGCAGATGTTCATGGGCGAAAAATTCGGCCGTGACCCGATCTGGGAAGGTCATCTCGCCACCGAAATCTATGCCGCCGACGTCGAAATCGAAGCCGTGTTGCATGAGCAGAACCTGCCGCTGTCGCGCGTGTTGGCGATGAAGCCCGGCGACACGGTGATGTTCGAGCGTTCGCCCTCCGATCCGGTGCGCCTGCGTTGCGGCGATGTCGATCTTACCGAGGCCATTATGGGCCATATCGGAAATCATGTTTCGGTGCGGGTTTCCCGGCCGCTCAACCAGCCCAAGGTCACCATGGCGGCCTTTGAGGCGATCGACGAGAAACTGGAAGGACGATGATGTTCGGCTTGCCCCTAGGCCTGTTTGTGGAAGGCGCTGTCGCCATTCTGCTGGCGCTGACAATCGGCTATTGCGTCATCCTCAATGAGCGCCTCAAACGCCTGCATGCCGATAAGGACGTGATGCGCCAGATGGTGGCCGATCTGGTGGGCGCCACCAATCTCGCCAATCAGGCGATCAAGGAACTCAAGCAGACCGCCGTCGAGGCCGATCTGTCGCTGAATTCGCGGCTGGAAGAGGCCGAGCGTTTCGGCATCGAGCTGGCCCACCACGTCAATGCCGGCACGGTATTGATGGAGCGCATTGCCAAGATCACCAGCGTCGCCCGCCATAGCCAGACCATCGCGCCGGTCGAGCCGCCCAACAAGGTGCAATCGGCCCTCGAGACGCTGTCGGCCCGCGTTCGCAGCCGTGGAGCTGCCGCGTGACCAAAATTCGCCTGCTGCCGGTCGTCGTCATGGCCATCGCCGCGCTTCTGGTGCTCAAGACTCTGGGTCTGGTCACCAATGGCGGCTATGTGCTGACGGGTGTTGGCGTGGCGCAGGCGGCCGGGGCCAGCACTGACGCCGGGACGACCACCGAGGCCGATCTGACGGTGACCCCGGCGGGCGAGCCCACCATGGAAGACACCAGCCCGACGCTGGCCGATGACGCGCCAACGCTGGGCGCGCCGGCCGAGGCTGGGGAGATTGACGCGGCTTTGGGAGACCTGCCCGCCATCGCCGGGCCCGGGGCTGTGCCGCCGGCGGGGGCGATGAAGGCTTCAGGCGTTTATTGCCGCGAAGCCGATGCCACCCTGACCGAGACCGGCGAACTGATCCTCAAGCCGGTGGCCGGCGAGGATGCGGAGCATGCCGAGCCGGCCGTAGTGCCCGAGGGCAGCTTTGCCAACGCCATGGAAGCCGATTGCCTGCCATCGGGCGATGTGGTGCCGATGCAGCTCGCTGCCAATGGCGGCACCGAGCCGCTGAGCAACGCGTCCGGCACCACCGCGACCGAACAGCAGGTGCTGGAGCGGCTGGCCGCCCGCCGGACCGAATTGCAGCGCTATGAGCAGGATCTGGCACTGCGCTCGTCCATTGTCGATGCTGCCGAGAAGCGCATCGAGGAGCGGGCCGCCACGCTGGCCGCGCTGGAAGCGCAGATTTCGTCTTTGGTCGATCAGCGCACCGAGATGGAGGCGGGCCAGTTCGCCGGCATCGTGGCGATGTATGAAGCGATGAAGCCCAAGGACGCGGCCAAGATTTTCAACAATCTCGACATGGACGTGCTGCTGCGCGTGGCCAAGACCATAGCCCCGCGCAAGATGGCGCCGATCCTGGCGGCAATGGAGCCGGCCCGCGCCCAGGACCTGACGGTCAAGATGGCGGCGCTCGCCGACCGTCCCGCCACGGAGATGACCACGGATGATCTGGCGGCGCTGCCGCAGATCGTGGGTCAGTAAGGCTTTCCCCTTCGGAGTAAGGCGACGTTAAGCCGGGGACGCTAGGGTCGACGCGAGAGTATTGTGTAACCCTCGCGTTTTATGACCCCGGAGCCGAAGGCTTCGCCATGAGACGCGTCAGTGCGTCGGGCGGGCAGAAGCCGGTGAAGACCGCGATCAAGGCTGGTTTGCGGCGCGCGAAGCGGGTCGTGCTGATTGGTGTTGCCTTGGCAACGCTGGGTCTGGTCGTGCCGGCCATGGGCCAGCAGCAGGGCCAGCTCTTTGCCACCCAGGAAGACGGCTATGCTCGGCTGATCCTGAGTTTTCCTGGACGCGACAATCTTCCCAAATATACCATGCGGATCGAAAACGGCGTGCTGTCGCTGGAGTTCGAGGAGCAGGTGGCGGTCATCCTGCCCGATGTCGGCACCACCATGGCGCCGTATCTGTCGGTGGCGCGCATCGACCCCGATGGGAAGGGTCTGCGCATGGGTCTGCGCAAGGCATTCAGTTTCAACCGCATCGAGGCCGGCGAAAAGCTGTTCATCGATCTGCTGCCGAGTGATTGGCAGGGCATGCCGCCGGCGCTGCCGCAGGACATTATCGACGAGCTGGCCGAACGCGCCCGTGTCGCCGCCATTGCCGCCGAACGCCAGCGCAAGGCCGCCGATGTGATCGCGCTCGATCCAAAAGCCGATGTGCGGATCGGGCGCAACCCCACCTTTATCCGCGTGCAGTTCGACTGGACGGTGCCGACCGAGGCCAGTTTTAGCCAGAATGGCGAAACCAGCCAGATCGCCTTTGAATGGCCGGTCGGGGTGGATCTGCGCGATCTGGCGCTGGATCTGCCGCCCGAAGTCGCCGCGGTGGGCAGCACCATCACCGAGGATGGCGCGCTGGTCACGCTGAGCCTGGCCGAAGGGGTGACGCCGCGCTTTTATGAGAATTCGCCGCGCCAATTCGTGCTCGATATCGACATTGCCGGCATCGGCCTGCCCAGCTTCACCGCCGCCAGCCTGGTCGAGGCGCTGGCGGAGGAGCCCGTGCTCGCCAGCAGCGGGCCGGAAAGCGCCGTGGTCGACAAGCTGTTTCCCGGGAGCGCCGCCAAGCCGATCAAGCCCTTTGTCAGCGTGCTCGGCTCGACCGTGCGTGTGGTGTTCCCCTTCGAGCAGGATACGCCCGCCGCCGTGTTCCGCCGGGGCGACACCGTGTGGATGATGTTTGATACCGTGTCCGGCATTCTGCAGCCGGCCGATTCCCAGGAGCTGAATGCACTGGCCAGTGATTTTGCCGTGCTGGCTTCGGGCGATACGCAGGTGGTTCGGGTGGAGCTGTCGCAGGAGCGGCTGGCGACGCTGGGTTCGGAAGGCATGGCCTGGGTGCTCTCGCTCGGCGATATCATGCTGACGCCGACCGAGCCGATCAATCTGAGCCGTCGCCGCGACATGGAAGGCGATTTCGAGATCACGGCGGAAATCATGCGCCCGGCGCGCATCCATGATTTCCGCGACCCGGTGGTGGGTGACCTGCTCAAGGTGGTCACGGCCTATCCGCCGGCGCGTGGCGTGACCCGCTCGCTCGACTATGTCGATTTTTCGGCGTTGCGGAGCGTGCATGGTCTCGTGATCAAGCCGAAATCGCCGGATATCGACATCGCCATCGAAAACGAGCTGGCGGTGATTTCGCAGTCGGGCGGGCTGACGGTCTCGGCCATCGATACGCCACGCAGCATCGGCAGTGGCGTCACCGAAAGCCTGCGGGCCAGCTTTGTCGATCTGCGGGCGCTGGAAGAAAAGGACTATGGTGTCCTCACCAGCCATATCGGGGCGCTGCAGGTGGTGGCCGCCGAAGCCGAGGGGCGCGACCGCGATGTCGCCCGGCTCGAGCTGGCGCAATACTACGTCGCCAATGGCTTTGCCCATGAGGCGCTCGGCGTGCTGGATGTGCTCGAATCCGGCCTCAAGGCCGAGGAACTGACCCGCAAGCTGCGCCTTACCAGGGCGATTGCCGACACGCTGGCCTCACGCCCCGCCGACGCCCTGGGCATCCTCAATGGGACGCTGGGCCAGGAGGTCGATGCCCTGTTGTGGCGGACCATGGCGCGCGCCGATTTCCATGATTTCAAGGGCGCGCGCGCCGACGCGGTCGAGGCTAACAGCATCATCGAGAGCTACCCGCTCTGGGTGCGCAACAAATTCTCCTTTGCCGGTGCCCGTGCCGCCGTCGAGACCAATGACATGGCGCTGGCCGAGCGCTTCATCGACCAGATCGATTTCGCCACGCTCGATCCCGAGCAGGTGAGCCTCTATCATCTGCTCTCCGGGCGGATTGATGAGGGGCGCGAGCGGGTTGCCGAGGCGCTGGACACCTATGGGCAGGTGATCGCCGCCGATATCAGGCCTACCCGCGCCGAAGCCATTTTCCGCACGCTGCGCCTGCTCGACCAGCAGGGCACGCTCGATCTGGCCAAGGCCACCGGCACGCTCTCGGCCGAGGCGCTGTTGTGGCGCGGCAATCCGCTAGAAGCGGAGATGCAGGCGATGCTGGCCGATTTCTATTTCCGCCATGGCGATTATCGGCAGGGCTTTGAAACCGTGCAGCAGGCGGTGGCCAATTACCCGGAAAGCACGCCGGTCAATGCCCTGCGCGACGAAGCGCAGCGTATGTTCGGCGAATTGTTCCTCGATGGCGTCGCCGACTCGCTGGGGCCGGTCGATGCATTGGGCCTGTATTATGATTTCCGCCAGCTGACGCCGCCCGGCGCGCGCGGTGACGAGATGATCCGCAATCTGGCGCGCCGACTGGTGCGGGTGGATTTGCTGGCGCAGGCCGCCGAACTGCTCGAATATCAGCTCGACAACCGGCTGCGCGGTGTGGCCCGTACGCAGATCGCTGCCGATCTGGCCGTCATCTATCTGGCCGACCGCCGGCCGCATGAAGCGATGCGCGTGCTCAATGCCACGCGCCTGCCGGACCTGCCGGAATCGCTGCAGCGCCAGCGCAAAATTCTAGAAGCCCGCGCCATGATCGATGGCGGTCGCGATCAGCTGGCGCTCGACCTGCTGCGCGATATGGATGGCCGCGATACCGCGCTGCTGCGTATCGACGCGCATTGGAAGGCCAAGCGCTATGATCGTGCCGGCGAAATGCTGGAAGCGCTGTTTGCCGACCAGCCGGTCGGCACGCCACTGGCCCAGCCGGTGCGGCTCGGGCTGATCAAGGCGGCGGTTGGTTTCGCCCTGTCAGGCGACAATTTTGGCCTGTCGCGCCTGCGCGCCAAGTTTGGCGACGCCATGGTCGTCACTCCGGAATGGCCGATGTTCGATCTGGTGACCGGGCAGGTCGCCATCACCAGCCTCGAATTCAAGGCGGTGGCCAATCAGGTCGCGGGCGTCGACGGCATCAATGCCTTCCTCGCCTCGTATCGTGACAGCTATGGCGGGGAGGGCGCGCTGGCGCCGCTCAATGCCGCCGAGCCAAAGGCTCGTCTCGCGAGTACCGGCTAACCGCTGACGAAACTGCGCACCAGCGAGCCGGCGACCAGATACCAGCCATCGACCAGCACGAAAAAGATCAGCTTGAACGGCAGTGAAATCACCACTGGCGGCAGCATCATCATGCCCATGCTCATCAGCACCGAGGCGACCACCATGTCGATGACCACAAAGGGCAGGAACAGCAGGAAGCCGATCTCGAAGGCGCGGCGCAGCTCGGAAATCATGAAGGCCGGAATCAGCAGTTGCAGCGGCACCGCCTCGGGGGCGTCCGGCGCCGGGGCGTCGGTCAGGTCGTAGAACAGCGTCAGATCCTGCTCGCGCACATTGTTGCGCATGAATTCATGCAGCGGCGCGCTGCTCAGCTCGAAGGCCTCGGCGATTTCGATTTCGCCGGCCAGCAGTGGGGCGATGCCCTGGTCATAGGATTGCTGCAGCGTTGGCTGCATGACGAAGATGGTGAGAAACAGCGCGAGCGACACCATCACCGAGTTGGGCGGGGCGGTCTGCAGGCCGATGGCGGTGCGCAAGAGGGAGAGCACCACCACGATACGGGTGAAGCTGGTCACCATCACCAGGATGGATGGGGCCAGCGACAGCAGGGTGATCAGGCCGATGATCTGGACGGCGCGCTCGGTGAGCGTGGTGTCGTCACCGAAATCGATCGACACATCCTGCCCCAAGGCAAGGCTTGGAGTCAGCGCCAGCAGGGCCAGCGCAACGAGACCAGCATAGGGTGCCAGCCGCCGCAATCGCGACGGAGCCGCCTCAGTTCCGGTGAGCCTCGTTATTGTCTTCGACAAGGTCGGTGCCTTCTACGTCACGCCGCGCCTTGTCCTCTTTAGCTGAGTCGGCGGCTGGCATGACGGGAGGCGCAGAGTTTTCCGGGGATACTGGCATTTCCGTGTCGCTGACGGGGCGCAGCAGGCCGGTATGGCGCAGCGACAGGTGGGCGCGCTGGTTCAGCGGCTGACCGCGTTCACGCAATTGATCGACCACCGTGCCGGTCGGTTCGACGGGCGCAACAACGGTCGGCGCCGGGGCAGGGCTGGCCTTGACCGGCTTGCGCGTCGCCACCATCGGGATCGGGCGGCGGGTCGGCTGGGCTGCCGGGGCGTCTGCCACGGCAATGCCGGTTTCCACCACCAGATCCTGCGCGCCGCCGGTCAGAATGAGATGCTCCACATTGTCGCGCCGGATGATCAGCAATTGCCGCTTGGGATCGAGCGCCAGCGAATCCACCACCGCCAGCCGCCGGTTGCGGCCGCGCGTAACATTGCCGGAGGCCTTGGCCAGCAGCTTGAGCAGCCACAGCACCAGCACGATGGCGACGACGACGGCGCCAAGGGCAAAGACAGCAGTCAGGACAGTATTGCCCGAACCACCGAAGAGGCTGGTGATGAACGTCATATCGGCTCCAAATTCAGATTCGCCCGACTCCGGGCGGCATATCTTGCCTATCACATCTGGCGAATGTGCAGAATGCGAGGCTGAAACTGCCGTAACCCGCGTCGGTTAACGCTTGATTAACCATAGGTCGGCAAGAATTGCCCATCGCGCACTTATTAGAGACTCGCGGGGAGTTCGGCCATGGGCCTGATGAATATGCCGGTCTTTACCGCGCTTACCGACAAGATGCGCTGGCATCAGACCCGTCAAGGCCTGTTGGCCGAGAACGTGGCCAATGCCGAGACCCCCGGTTATCGCGGCCGCGATCTGGCGCGGTATGATTTTGCCAAGCAGGTCAGCGGCCTGTCCAGCGCCAGCGTCACCACTTCGGCGACCCAGCCGATGCATTTTTCGGTGTCGAGCAGCGAAGGCAGCGCCTTTGGCGCCCAGCGCATGGCCAATTTCGAAATCACCCCGGAAGGCAATGGCGTCACCCTCGAAGACGAGATGATGAAGGTCACCACCAATATGATGGATTATCAGGCCGCCACCACCCTCTACCAGAAGTCGATCAAGATCCTGAGAACCGCCATGGGCAAGCAGGGTTAGAGGTAGCGTCAGATGGATTTCAATTCTTCGCTTCGCATCGCCGCCACCGGGCTGCACGCCCAGACCGCCCGCATGCGCGTCATCGCCGAAAACCTGGCCAATGCCGATTCCGCCGGCAAAGCCCCGGGGGACGAGCCCTATCGCCGGCGCATCCCGACCTTCGAGACCACCTTCGATGCCGAAGTGGGCGGCAAGATCGTCGAGGTCGGGCGGTTGGCCTATGACATGAGCGATTTTTCTTCGCGCTACGAGCCTGGCCACCCGGCCGCCGATCCGACCGGCTATGTGCAATATCCCAACGTCAATCCGCTGATTGAAGCGATGGACATGCGCGAGGCCCAGCGCACCTACGAAGCCAATCTCAACGTCGTCACCGTCACGCGGCAGATGCTCGGGCGCACGCTCGACATTTTGCGCGGCTGACCGGATAGGAGCTAGTCGTGGCTATCAACACCCCGTTCAATGCCGCCGCTGCTGCCTATGGCAATGCCAGCCGGCTGGTTACCCAGGCCGCCAAGCCGCAGACCGATCTGACCGCGCTCGCGGGCGGCGGCAGCGGGGGCAATAATTTCGCCGACATGCTGGCTCAGCAGGTGCAGGGCGTGGTCGACACCGGCCGCGCCAGTGACGCCATGGCCATCGACATGGTCAACGGCAAGGCCAATGTGGTCGACATGGTGACCGCCCTCAGCGAGACCGAAATGGCCATCGAATCCATGGTCACCGTCCGCGACCGGGTGATCTCCGCCTATGAAGAAATCATGCGGATGCCGATCTAAGGCGCTCCCCAACCACGGTGTCACCCCGGCCTTGAGCCGGGGCCCATCTCGAGATCTCAGGCTGGGTCCCGGCTCAAGGCCGGGATGACACCGAGTTTGGTCGGGCATACAGCCCTCTCGCAATCTCGTGGCCGGGAGTACAATCACCCCACGGCGATTCGGCCGGCAGGAAGCATCATGAGCGGCGCGGACGTTCTCGACATTGCCAGTGACGGCATCTGGACGTTGATCATCGTCGCGGCGCCGATGATGATTGTCGGGCTGGTGGTCGGCGTCGTCATCGCCTTGTTCCAGGCACTGACCCAGATTCAGGAACAGACCCTGGTCTTCGTCCCCAAGATCATCGCCATTTTCCTCACCATGCTGCTGACCCTGCCGTTTCTCGGCGCCACCATGGGCGGCTATATGAACCGCGTGGTCGACATGATCATCGTGGGCGGCTGACGGTGACGATCGGGCTCGACTGGCTGCCCAATACCGCCTTCGTCTATCTGCTGCTGTTCTCGCGCATCGGCGCCATCCTCATGCTGATGCCGGCGCTGGGCGAGAACATGATCCCGGTGCGGATGCGGCTCAGCTTCGCGCTGGCCTTTACCCTCGTGGTCTATCCGCTACTGAGCGACGCCATGCCGGTCATGCCGCAAGACATGATGGCCATTATCGGCCTGATCTTCCATGAATTGGCGATCGGCATCATTCTGGGGGCGATCGTCCGCATCACCGTGATGGCAACCCAGGTGGCCGGTGCGATCATTGCCTTTCAGGCCGGCTTGTCGGCCGCCATGACCGCCGACCCGACCCAGGCGGGGGTGCAGGGCGCGGTGTTCGGCAGCTTTCTTAGCTTTCTCGGCATGGTGCTGATCTTTGCCACTGATCTGCATCACGTGGCGCTGGCAGCGACCTATGACAGCTATATGGTGTTCCCGCTCGATGCCCCGCTGATGTTCGATGATGCGGCGCAATTGGCCATCCGCACCGTGGCCGGCGCCTTCAGCGTCGGCGTGCAGATGTCGGCGCCGTTCATCGTTTTCGGGCTGGTGTTCAATCTGGGCGCCGGCATTTTGGCCCGGCTGATGCCGGCGATGCAGGTGTATTTCGTGCTGATGCCGGCCAATATCATGATCGGGCTGACGCTGATGGCGCTGCTGCTGACCATGATGATGGGCTGGTATCTCACCTCGTTCGAGAACCATCTGGCGATGTGGAGGGGCTGAGCCATGTCAGACGAAGCCCCGGAACAAGCCAGTAAAACAGAAGACCCGTCCCAGAAAAAATTGGAGGACGCCCACAAGAAGGGCGATGTCGCCAAGAGCCAGGAGGTGACCACCTGGTTCATGCTGCTCGGCTCCGCGGTGATTTTCTCCATGATGGCACCGGCCACGGCGGCCAATCTGGCCGGCTCGCTCAAGCTGCTGCTCATGAATGCCGATCAGTATGAATTGGGCGGCGCGGGCTTCGGCGCCTTCTTCAACGGGCTGGCGCTGACGCTGGTCGGCACCATTCTGGTGCCGCTGGCGGTGCTGTCGACCTGCGCCATCCTGGCCAATCTGATCCAGCACCGGCCGCTGCTATCGGTCGAGCCGATCACGCCGAAGCTGTCCAAGATTTCGCCGTTGGCCGGCGCCAAGCGGCTGTTTTCCAGCGAGTCGCTGGTCAATTTCGGCAAGGGCCTGGCCAAGATCACCATTGTCGGCGTGGTGGTGGTGATGGTGGTGTGGCCCGAGCGCGACCGGCTCGACACCATGATGACGACCGATCCGATGGTGATCCTGATCAACTTCCAGGATATCGGCATCAAGATTTTCATCGCCGTGCTGGCCGTTGTCACCGCCATTGCCGCGGCCGATTTTCTCTATGTCCGCCAGAAATGGTGGAAGAAACAGATGATGACGGTTCAGGAAACCCGCGACGAATACAAGCAGATGGAAGGCGATCCCCATATCAAGGGCAAGCTGCGCCAGCTGCGTCAGGAGCGGGCGCGCCAGCGCATGATGTCGGCGGTGCCCGACGCCACGGTGGTCATCACCAACCCGACCCACTTTGCCGTGGCGCTGAAATACGACAAGGGCATGAAAGCCCCGCTCTGCGTGGCCAAGGGCGTCGACGCCGTGGCCTTGCGCATCCGCGCCGTGGCCGAGGAACACGATGTCACCATCGTCGAAAACCCGCCTTTGGCCCGGGCGCTGTTCGCCAGCGTCGACATCAATGACAGCATCCCCGGCGAGCATTTTCAGGCCGTCGCCGAAGTCATCGGCTTCGTCATGCGGTTGAAGCGCGGGGCAGGGTGGAAGTCGAGTTAGGCGGGGTCGGCCGCCACCCCCTCCCAACCTCCCCCATCAAGGGGGAGGTGCCGCCCGGTGCTTAGGCTAAGGCCGTGCCACATACGGGATCGATACCTCCCTTGATGGGGGAGGATAGGAGGGGGTGGAGCCACAGGCGCGATCTAGTCGCCTCCAGACTTATCCATCTTATCCCCGCCCCTCATTCCTCCCGCATACTCCCCTCATCGCCCACGCCAGAGCGCGATCATGACGAGTGATGAGCGTGGAGACGGTCGGGGATGGGAGGTCGCTCCCACTACGCAGAGGAAACCGGCAGCTACGCCTGCAACATTGGCGTACCTGAACCAACCTGCGAAAATCCCGACATGGTGGCGAGGCGGCTGTCTCACTATCTAACTAATCATCGAGGCAATCGCCTCGCCATCATCGCTCGAAAACCGCACACAGGCGGCGCTTTGGCATGTCTGCTGCCATCCGTGTTGAAAAGCGTGTTCGCCCTCCCGCTGTGCCGGGTCATTTGCTAGACCTTGGTGTAGCGCCTGATTCGGCCCGACTCACCGGCTACGGAGCAATTAGACCCATGGCAACGACGCCGCTCGGCGAGGACAATTACCCCGACCCGCTCGTGGCCGCAGGGCGCGGCGGCGCCGGGCTGTGGCGCGTGGTCCTGCTTGGCCTGGTGCTGGTGGGCATTGCGGTCGCGGTTTCCTTCTTCAGCGACCATATTCCAGCCGACCTGATCATGACCTTTGTCGGCGTGCTGGCGGTGGTCGGCGTGTTCTGCCTGTTCGGGCTGGCGGCGGGCTTGTTCCGCTTCGCCAATGGCGAAGAGCGGCGCACCATTTCCAATGCCGTGGTCGATAGCCTGCCCTTTGGCGCGGTGGTGTCGGATCGCGATGGCAAGATTTCCTACGTCAATTCGCATTATGGCAGCTTTGCCGGCGCGGTGAGCAGCGGGTTGCCGGTCGGCGTGCCGCGGCTGTTTGCCGGCCAGGCCGATGCCAGTGAGGGCATTTACCGCCTGTCGCGCGCCGCCAAGGATGGCCGCGCGGCGGTGGAGGATATTCGCATTGTCGGCGGGCTGGGCGGCTCGCTGGCCGATAGCGCCAAGCCGTTCTGGTATCGCGTCGGCGTGCGCCCGCTGCCGGAATCCGATGAAACCACCAAGCCGCTGGTGATCTGGTCGGTGGAGGATATCACCCGCGACCGCGACAATAATGAAAGCGCCTTCCGCGACCTGCAGCGCGCCATCGATTATCTCGATCATTCGCCGGCTGGTTTCTTCTCGGCCGATGCGCAGGGGCAGATCCAGTATCTGAACTCCACCCTGACCGATTGGCTCGGCTATGACCTGGCCGAGTTCAATGCCGGCAATCTTAGCCTGTCCGAGCTGATCCGCGGCGATGGCGCGACGCTGCTGATGCGCGGGCGCAGCGACGGCGAAATCCGCACCGAGATCATCGATATCGATCTGGTGCGCCGCAATGGCACGACCTTCCCGGTGCGCCTGCTGCACCGCGCCGCCCGCCTCGCCGATGGCGAACTGGGCGAGACGCGCACGCTGGTGCTCGATAAATCCAATGCGCCCGACACCGAAGAAGAGCTGCGCGCCGCCGAAGTGCGCTTCTCGCGCTTCTTCAACGACACCCCCTTCGCCATCGCCACGCTGGATGCGGAAGGGCGCATCATCCGCACCAACGCCCCGTTTGGCCGTATCTTCAAATGGGCGGGCGAAGAGAAAAGCCTCGAATTGCAGCCGCTGAGCGAGCTGATCGGCGAAGGCAGCCGCGAGAAATTCGCTCGCGCCATTGCCGATGCCACCGGGCATCGCTCCGAAGTCGAGCCGGTCGATGCGCTGCTCAGCGCCGAGGGCGATTATGCCGTGCGGCTCTATCTGTCGGCCTCCGAAATGAGCGCTGGCTCGCCCGAGCAGGTCAATGTCTATGCCCTCGACATGACCGATCAGCGCAAGCTTGAGGCGCAGTTTGCCCAGAGCCAGAAAATGCAGGCCGTGGGCCAGCTGGCCGGCGGGGTGGCGCATGACTTCAACAATCTGCTGACGGCCATTATCGGCTTTTCCGACCTGCTGCTGCTCAAGCACAAGCCGGGCGATCCCTCGTTCAGCGAGCTGATGCAGATCAAGCAGAACGCCAATCGCGCTGCCGGCCTCACCCGCCAGCTGCTGGCCTTCTCGCGCCGCCAGACCCTGCGCCCGCAAGTGCTGGAACTGCCGCTGATCGTCGATGATTTGACCGTGCTGCTTAAGCGCATGATCGGCGAAAAGAACACGCTCAGCGTCGAGCATGGCCGCAATATCTGGCCGGTGCGCGCCGACGTGGTGCAGCTCGAACAGGTGATCATCAATCTGGTGGTCAACGCCCGCGACGCCATGGACAATGGCGGCTCCATCACCCTGCGCACCGCCAATGTCGAGCGCTCCGAGACCGAGCGGCTGAATTTTGACGGCATGGCCCCGGCCGATTATGTGCTGATCGAAGTGCAGGACACCGGCACCGGCATGAGCCAGGAGGTGATCCAGAAGATTTTCGAGCCGTTCTTCACCACCAAGGAATTGGGCAAGGGCACCGGCCTCGGCCTCTCCACGGTCTATGGCATCGTCAAGCAGACCGAGGGCTATATCTACCCGGTCTCGGTGGTGGGCGTCGGCACCACCTTCAAGATTTTCCTGCCGCGCCATGTGCAACTGGCCAGCGAAGTGCAGGCCAAGGCCGCTGCGGCCCCGGCCCGCGACCTCACCGGTCACGAACGGATCCTCTTGGTCGAAGACGAGGAAAGCGTGCGCGCCTTCTCGGCCCAGGCGCTGCGCGCCACCGGCTATGAGGTGTTCGAGGCCGATGGCGGCGAGGAAGCGCTCGAAGTGCTGGAAGAGCTCGACTACAAGATCGACCTGATGATCTCCGACGTGGTGATGCCGGAAATGGACGGCCCAACGCTGCTCAAGCATCTGCGCCAGACCATGCCCGATCTCAAGGTGATCTTCGTCTCCGGCTATGCCGAGGAAAGCGTCCGCCGCGACATCGAGGACGACCAGAGCGTCGAATTCCTGCCCAAGCCGTATTCGCTCGACCAGATCAACACCAAGGTCAAGGAAGTGCTGCAGATGGTCGGCAAGAGCGATCCCCAGTGAACGTCCATGGGCGCTTTGAGGGGCCGGGCGAGTTCAATGTGCTCGGCGAGCCGCTGCAGCCCTGTTCCAGCGACCCGCTGACCGGGTTTTTCCGCACCGGCTATTGCGCCGCCGGACCGGACGGTGCCGCCAATCATCTGGTCTGCATCGAGGCCAGCGCGGCGTTCCTGGCCTATTCCAAATCGGTCGGCAATGATCTGTCGACGCCGATGCCGCAATACGCCTTCTCCGGGCTGGTAGAGGGCAATCGCTGGTGCCTCGTGGCCCAGCGCTGGTTGCAGGCCCATATGGCCAGCCAGGCCCCGCGCGTCTTCCTCCGCGCCACCAATCAAGCCGTGCTCGGACTTATCCCCCTCGACCTGCTCAAGCCCTATGCTCTGGATTTGAACTAAGTCTCCTTCACCTCTCCCTCTGGGGGAGAGGTCGGCGCGCAGCGCCGGGTGAGGGGGCCTTGGTGCAGTGTGTGGGAACGTCGCCATCACCCATCCACGATGTCACCCCGGCCTTGGGCCGGGGCCCATCCTGAGATCTCGAGATGGATCCCGGCTCAAGGCCGGGATGACACCGCGTTTTAAATAGGTGCAGAAGTGCCTAGCCCACCAGTTCCGCCAACACCGCATCCAGCTTGGAATACCCAAACTCCATGCCCTCGGCCATCGGCGTCGCCAGCGCCCCGTCGCGCGCTGCCTTGCTCGAATAGGTGATGGTGTTGACCAGTTCCGTCCGCTCACCCTCCTCGGCGAGGGTCAGTGTCGATATCGTCTCGCCGCCGGTCCAGTCATCCTCGAACAGTTCGGCGCTGACCACGCGGGACACTGGCTCGATCTCGCGGACCACGCCGCTCATGGCCATCACATAGTCGCTGGGGGCTTTCCACTCGTAGCGATATTTGCCGCCGACTTTGGCCTCAAACTCGCACACCGTCATGATCCAGCCTTCGGCGCCATTGAGCCAGCGCCGTATCAACGCCGGCTGGGTATAGCAGGCAAACACCAGATGGCGGGGTGCATCAAACTGTCTGGTGATGACGATCTGCGTATCGCTTGGCGTGGTTACGGTCAGGGGTCCAGCAAAGCCCATCGCGTCGTCTCCTCAGTTATTATTGCCGGCCATGGCCTCAAGTTGCTTCAGCTCATCGAGCAAATTATCGAGGCTCTCGAACCGCGTCTCCCAGAATTTGCGATATTCGATCAGCCAGCCGGTCGCCTCGGCCAGTGGCGCGGCCTCCAGCTTGCAGGGACGACGCTGGGCGTCGCGGCTGCGCGAAATCAGCCCGGCATGCTCCAGCACCTTGAGATGCTTGGAAATCGCCGGCTGGCTCATGGCGAAGGGTTCGGCCAGTTCCATTACCGAAGCCTCGCCCTGCGCCAGCCGCGCCAGAATGGCCCGCCGCGTCGGATCGGCGAGCGCCTGGAAGGTGGCATCAAGATTGGCAGGCGTCGGCATGGCAATAACTTTCAGGTTTCAGAGCCGTCCGGTTATGGTAGGCGCGACCTAAGATATGGTCAAGCACTGCCGCCGGGGATCGGCGTGCCGGACGCCAGCAGGCCCTTGGCCGCCAGCGCGGTCCACAACTCGTTCGGCACCTTGACGTCCCACCACGCCAAAATGCCATCCAGCTCGGCCGGCGAGCGCGGCCCGGGCAGCACATTGCACACCGCCGGATGAGTCAGCGGGAATTGCAGCGCCGCGGCGGGCAGCGGCACACCAAACTCCTGGCAGACCGCGGTGATGGCTTTGACCTTGGCAACGATCTCGTCGGGGGCCTTGGCATAGTTGAAGGTATCGCCGCCCACCAGAATGCCCGAATTGAACGGCCCGCCGACCACCACCGAGGCGCCGCGTTGCAGGCAGGTGCTCATGAACGGCTCGAGCGAGGTCTGCTCCAGCAGCGTATAGCGACCGGCGAGCAGGAACACGTCCCAGTCGCCCAGCGCAAAGGCGTCCATCAGTACTTGCCATTCATTGACGCCCAGCCCGATGGCCTTGATCAGGCCACTGTCGCGCAATTCGCGCAGTGCCCGATAACCGCCATTGGCCAGTTGTGCCCAATGCGGCTTGTTGCCCTCGACGCCATGGGTGGCTTCGCCAATGTCATGCACATAGAGAATGTCGATGGCGTCGACGCCGAGCCGCTGCAGGCTGTCCTCGAAGGAGCGCATCACCCCGTCATAGGAATAGTCATAGACCTCCCGGAACGGCAGCGGATCGATCCATTCGTCGCGCGACCAGGCTGTGCCATGCACGGGCCGCAGCAAGCGGCCGACCTTGCTGGACAGCACCGCGCCAGCGCGTCTTTCGCGCAGCACGTCGCCAAATAAATGCTCGGAGCGGCCAAAGCCGTAATGGGGGGAGGTATCGAAATGATTTATCCCCGCATCCAGCGCGTGCGCTATCGTTGCACGGGCCTGATCGGCAGGAACGGAGGTATAGTTTCCGGCGAGCGACGCGCCGCCCAGCCCTAGCGTGGTCACCTCCAGATCGGTCTGACCGATCCGGCGTTTCTCGAAACAGCGCGCCATATTATCCCTCCGCCAAGCGGAGGGATAACTGACATGTTAGTGGCGTGGCAGCAAGATCAATAGATGTTGCCGACGATTACCGGATGCTCGGTTTCCACCCGCACCGCATTGCGCAGCGGCGCGCCGAACTGGGGCTCTTCGATCTCGAAGATGTCGTTGGGCTGGGTACTGATGCCGTCGGCAAAGCTCAGCGTGGCAGTGCCGAACATGTGGACGTGAATATCGCCCGGATTGCGGAACAGCTCATATTTGAAGTGGTGATATTCCAGATTGGCGATGGTGTGGCTCATATTATCCTCACCCGACAGGAACGGCTTTTCCCACAGCAGCTTGCCGTCACGCCAGATGCGCGACTTGCCTTCGATATGCGCCGGCAGATCGCCGACCCGCAATTCCGGCCCAAAGGCGCAGGCGCGCAGCTTGGAATGGGCCAGGAACAGGTAGTTGATCCGCTCGGTCACGTGATCGGAAAACTCATTGGCCAGGGCAAAGCCCAGCCGGCGCGGCTGGCCGTTCTGGTCGATGAGATAGATGCCGGCGATTTCCGGCTCCTCGCCGGCGTCGAGGGCAAAGCCGGGCGAGGGAATCGGATGGCCCGGATTGACCACCGAATAGCCATTGCCCTTGTAGAACCACTCCGGCTGTACGCCCTTGAGGCCGTTGGCCGGCTTGCCGCCTTCGACGCCCATGCGGAACATCTTCATCGAGTCGGTGAGGGTCTCTTCGGCTTTGGCGCCGCTGGACTGGTGCATGGCGTCGCGCGTGGCGGCCGAGCCGAGATGGGTGAGGCCGGTGCCGGTCAGATAGAGATGGGCTGGATCGGGATGGTCGACCGGCGCCAGCATGCGGCCTTCGGCCAGGATGGCGGTGCGGTCCACGGTCTCGCCAAGCCCCTGTTCGGCGACCAGCGCCCCCAGCCCGATATTGCGGGCGAGGGCTGCGCTGGCCAGCGCGTAGACACTGGTGGCGCCAGTAACGACGCGGGCCACCCCGTCCTGCACCGCGCCCACGGCGCGTTCGCCGTTTGGATCAAAAAACTGGATCAAATTCATGGCGCGGCTCCTTCGCTAGGCCCTTATGGCGCGATCGCTGGCATAAAGCGCAACATGGAACGGTCAGGCAAGTCAAAAATCATACTTATTGTGCGCGGGCCTGACGGGGCGGTCCGGCATAGACTGTCGCCAGGGCCGGGCGATTCTGTGGCCAGATGCCGATGTTCTCATTTTGTCCCTTGACAGCACAAGAACAAGATGAGAACAAATAGCGTACATTCAATGCATGACCACCTGCGGTGCCCGCGCGTTGCGCAGCCTCCAAGAGCGTGGAATAAGGAGAGAATAGATGGCGAACGCGTCGCTTCGTGTAGTTGAAGGTGGATCGATGGATAAGGACAAGGCACTTGCTGCGGCGCTCAGCCAGATTGAGCGCAATTTCGGCAAGGGCTCAATCATGCGCCTGGGTGAGGCGTCGGCGATCGAAGTGGAGGCAATCTCCACTGGCTCGCTCGGTCTCGACATCGCCCTGGGCATTGGCGGCCTGCCCAAGGGGCGAGTCGTGGAAATCTTCGGGCCGGAAAGCTCGGGCAAGACCACGCTGGCGCTGCATGTCATCGCCGAAGCCCAGAAATCCGGCGGCATCTGCGCCTTTGTCGACGCCGAACATGCGCTCGATCCGATTTATGCCCGCAAGCTCGGCGTCAGCGTCGATGATCTGCTGATCTCCCAGCCCGATACCGGCGAGCAGGCGCTCGAAATCACCGATACGCTGGTGCGCTCCGGTGCCATCGACGTGCTGGTGATCGATTCGGTCGCTGCGCTCACCCCGCGCGCCGAACTCGAAGGCGAAATGGGCGACTCGCTGCCGGGCCTGCAGGCTCGCCTGATGAGCCAGGCCATGCGCAAGCTGACCTCGTCGATCTCCAAGTCGAAATGCCTGGTCATCTTCATCAACCAGATCCGCATGAAGATCGGCGTGATGTATGGTTCGCCCGAAACCACGACCGGCGGCAACGCGCTCAAGTTCTACGCTTCGGTACGCCTTGATATCCGCCGTATCGGCGCCCTCAAGGACCGCGAGGAAATCGTCGGCAACCAGACCCGTGTCAAAGTGGTCAAGAACAAACTGGCCCCGCCATTCCGTCAGGTCGAGTTCGACATCATGTATGGCGAAGGCATTTCCAAGACCGGCGAATTGCTCGATCTGGGCGTCAAGGCGGGCATTATTGAAAAGTCCGGCGCCTGGTTCTCCTGGGACAGCCAGCGTCTGGGACAGGGCCGCGAGAATGCGCGCCAGTTCCTCAAGGATAATCCGGAAGCAGCGGCCACCATTGAGCGTGGCGTGCGCGAAAGCTCGGGTCTGCTGGGCGAAGTGCTGCTGGTATCCGGTGGTGACGACGCGGCGGATGACGGCGAATAAGACGACCTTCCCATGCAGGGATTTTTCGAGGCATCGCGCAAGCGGTGCCTCTTTTTGTTGCCGGCAAGCCCTAATAGGGCAGCAATGCTGGACATTCCTGTTGGCCGCACGATAGAAAGCTGCCGACCTTTTCTGCGGCGCCATCGCGCCAACTCCCGAGTGAAAGTCTCCAGATGACCAGCGTAAACGCCCTCCGTTCGAGCTTTGTCGACTACTTTGCCCGCAATGGTCACGAGGCCGTGGCGTCGAGTCCGCTGGTGCCGCGTAACGATCCGACGCTGATGTTCACCAATTCGGGCATGGTGCAGTTCAAGAACACCTTTACCGGCGTCGAGAAGCGCCCCTATTCGCGGGCCACCACGGCGCAGAAATGCGTCCGCGCCGGCGGCAAACACAATGATCTCGACAATGTCGGCTTCACCGCGCGGCACCACACCTTTTTCGAGATGCTCGGCAATTTCTCCTTTGGCGATTATTTCAAGGATCGGGCCATCGAACTGGCCTGGGACCTGCTGACCAAGGATTGGGGCCTGCCCAAGGACAAGCTTATGGTCACCGTCTACGAGGACGATGACGAGGCGATGGAGCTGTGGAAGAAGATTGCCGGCCTGTCCGAGGATCGCATTGTGCGGCTCGGCGCCAAGTCAAATTTCTGGCAGATGGGCGATACCGGCCCCTGCGGTCCGTGCTCGGAAATCTTCTACGACCATGGCGACAAGGTCTGGGGCGGCCCGCCGGGCTCGCCCGAGGAAGACGGCGACCGCTGGATCGAGATCTGGAACCTGGTGTTCATGCAGTATGAGCAGCAGGGTGATGGGTCGCGCAGCGCCTTGCCGCATCCGTCCATTGATACCGGCATGGGCCTCGAACGCGTCGCTGCGGTGATGCAGGGCGTCCACAACAATTACGATATCGACCTGTTCAAGTCGCTGATCGGCGCTGCCGCTTCGGCGACCGGGGTCGATATTGATGGCGAAGGCAATCGCAGCCTGCGCGTCATTGCCGACCATTTGCGCTCGATGAGCTTCCTCATTGCCGAAGGCGTGCTGCCCTCCAATGAAGGAAGAGGCTATGTGCTGCGCCGCATCATGCGCCGTGCCATGCGCCACGCCACCCTGCTCGGCAGCGACGAACCGGTGATCTACAAGCTGGTGCCGACGCTGGTGCGCGAGATGGGCCAGGCCTATCCCGAACTCAGCCGTGGCGAAGCCCTGATCGCCGAGACCGTGCGCCTCGAAGAAGGCCGCTTCCTCAAGACGCTGGGGCGCGGCCTGCAGATCCTGGCCGACGAGACCAAGGAAATGGGTGAGGGCGCAGTGCTCGACGGCGCCAGCGCCTTCAAGCTCTACGACACCTATGGCTTCCCGCTCGACCTGACCGAGGATGCATTGCGCCTGCGCGGCATTACCGTCGATCAGCCGGGCTTTGATTCCGCCATGGCCGCCCAGAAGGCGGAAGCCCGCAAGAGCTGGTCGGGTTCGGGCGAAGCTGCCACCGACACCGTTTGGTATGGTCTGGCCGACAAGTTCGGTCCCACCGAATTCCTCGGCTACGAGACCGAGACCGCCGAAGGCGAGGTCAAGGCGCTGCTCAGGGACGGCAAGGAAGTCGATGCCCTCGCCACCGGCGAGGAAGGCTTTGTCGTGCTCAATCAGACGCCGTTTTATGGCGAGAGCGGCGGTCAGGTCGGCGATAGCGGCGTGATCCAGGGCGAGGGCGTCACCGCCACCGTCATCGACACGCAGAAATTCCACGGCGTCTTTGCCCATAAGGTTCGTGTCACCGCCGGCAGCCTCAAGCTGGGCCAGCCGTTGACGCTGCTGGTCGATCCGGAGCGCCGCGGCGCCATCCGCAGCAATCACTCGGCCACCCATCTGCTGCATGAGGCGCTGCGCCTGGTGCTGGGCGATCACGTCGCCCAGAAGGGCTCGATGGTTTCGGCCGATCGCCTGCGCTTCGACTTCGTCCACACCAAGCCGGTCACCGAGCAGGAAATGGCGCAGGTGGAAGACATCGCCAACGCCATCGTGCTGCAGAACACCCCGGTCGAAACCCGCCTGATGGGCGTCGAGGAAGCCAAGGAATCGGGCGCGCGCGCCCTGTTCGGCGAAAAATACGGCGATGAAGTGCGCGTTGTCGCCATGGGCCTGCCCACCGGCAACGGGTTGGGCTGGTCGGTGGAATTGTGCGGCGGCACCCATGTGCGCCGCACCGGCGATATCGGGCTGGTCTCCATCGTCGCCGAAAGCGCTGTCGGCGCCGGCGTGCGCCGCATCGAGGCGCTGACCGGCAAGGCAGCGCGCCATCGCGGCAATAACAATGTGGCCATCGTCAATGCGGCGGCGGGCCTGCTGCGCTCCGGCAGCCATGAAGTGCTCGACCGGATTGGGGCACTGCAGGATAATATCAAGAAGATCGAGCGCGAACTGACCGATGCCCGCAAGAAGCTGGCGCTGGGTGGCGGCACCGGTTCGGGCGCCTCGGCCGCAGCCGATGAGACGGTCAACGGGGTGACCTATGTGGGCCGCACCGTCGAAGGCATCCTGGCCAAGGACGTCAAGGGCCTGGTCGATAGCGAAAAGCAGCGCATCGGCTCGGGCGTCGTCACCGTCGTGCTCAAGGGCGACGATGGCAAGGGCACCGTGGCTATCGGCGTCACCGATGATCTGACGTCGCGCTACGCCGCCGGCACGCTGATCAAACTGGCGACGGCAGCTTTGGGTGGGCAGGGCGGCGGCGGTCGTCCAGACATGGCCCAGGGCGGCGGACCGGATGGCTCCAAGGCCGCCGAGGCCATCGCCGCCGTGCGCGACGCGCTCTAGACAACAAAAAAATCCCCGCGAAAGCGGGGATTTTCGTTTCTGGGTCTAAAGCCCGGTGCGGAAGAAGAACAGCCGCGGCTTCCAGACGATCTTCATCTTGTCGGTCAGGACGTTCGCCAGCCCCGCCGCCAGCACGATGAGCATGCCGACCACGGCCACCCAGTCGGGGAATTCGCCATAGAAGGCGGCGCCCAGAATGATTGCCCAGATCAGCTGGCTATATTGCACCGGGGCGATCAGATTGGCCGGGGTGACCTTGGTCGCCTGGATGATCAGCATGCCGCCAATGCCGCCAAACATGCCGATGATCAGGAAGATGGCCAGCTGTTCCCAGCTGGGCCAGACGAAGCTGGGCAGCATCAGCACGAAATTGAACACCAGCGAATAGAGCGCCAAAATTCCCATGATGCTGATCCGCCGCTCGGTCGGCGCGATGTGGCGCAGGATGATCGTGGTCATTGAGCCGAATACGACCCCGGCCGCCGCCGCCAGATGCCCCAGCTCGAGCGCCCGGACCCCGGGCCGGATGACCAGCAGCACGCCGAGAAACCCGACAAGCAGCAGCGCCCAGCGCAGCCGGCGCACATGCTCCTTGAGCACCAGAACCGACAGGGCGGTCACCAGCATCGGGGTCATGAAGGCGATGGCATAGGTATCGGCGAAGGGGATGTGGGTGAAGGCATACATCACGCAGGCGGTGCCGCAGATGGCGGTGACGCAGCGCAGTTGCAACAGGTATTTGTGCTTGAGATGAAACATCTCGCGCCAGCGCTCGTGGCGGTTGATCAACACCAGCGGCACCATCGAAAACGATGTGGTGAAGAACGCGATTTCGAACACCGAAATGCCGGGACCTATGCCCTTGATCAAAGCGTCGGCGAGCGAAAAAATGGCATAGGCCAGAAAGGCGAGCAGGACGCCGGTCGGCATCGCAACATCCAAAATAAGAGAAAATATTCAGGCAGTACATTCTACCATACAAAGCATTTCCGAGTCCGTCGACGCGGTGGGAGCCTCTGGCTGAACTATATTTCAGGCGGTGTATTTCGCTGATCTAGATGGGCACGATAGGCGGCAAGCGGCACTAACGCGCGGCGAAGGCCGGGCCGATGGTTTCGATACGGTTGGTCCACACATAGCCGGCAAAGCTGGCGGGCAGCTGGGCCAGCTGCTCCAGCGTGTCGATGCCGGCCGTGCCGGGATCGCCGGCCGCATAGGGCCCGAGCAGGATCACCTCGCTGCCGGCATCGCGGATGCGCTCAAGGAACAGATTGGGCCAGCCCCAGAGGAATGGCGCGGCGTTGAGCGGCACCATCACCTTGGTGTCGCGGCAGGCAGGGGGCATATAGCCGCTCCAGCCCAGCCCGACATATTGCGCCAGACAATCGACCAGCCCCTTGCGCGACCACACCGCCAGCCCGTCGATCAGGTCAGCAGCGCGGGGCGACGCGCCAACTGGCGTTGAACACATAGATCGCCGCTGCCAGCACCAGCAAAGCCAGCAGAATACGCCGCAACCAACCCATCCAAACTGTCCCTCGAAAGCCCCGCTGCACCCTTGGCAGCTATTGGGGTTGAATTGAGGCACCTTGCCACGTCCCGGCGAATCCCGCATCACTGGCCGCGATGGTTCCCGCTGCCTTCACCGGCAATGGGATTAAAAGGGAACACGGTGCGACGTACCCATTAGGGCGCAAGACCGTGGCTGCCCCCGCAACTGTGAGCGGATAGCGACACCGGGAATACCACTGGCCGTAAGGCTGGGAAGGTCCGGCGCCGCAGTGACCCGCGAGCCAGGAGACCTGCCGTCATCATTTCCTTTCAACCCGGCCGGGGTGTGCCGCGGGAGATGATGATGACCAGTTGCTGCAAAATCGCTGCTTGCCCACTGCTCGGATCGCCCGTGCCCCTTTGCCGTTTGGCGGAGGTTGCCCATGGCATCCGGCGATATTTCGGCTGAGCGCTTCACTGGCAAGCAGCCGGCCCGTCTCGACATCGATAATCTCATTTGGGGCGCGGTCCATGGCCAGCCCATCATCGGCCCGCTGTCGCTGACGGTCGGGGCCGGCGAAATGCTGGCGCTGGTCGGTCCCAATGGCGCCGGCAAATCGAGCCTGCTGCGCTGCCTCTATCGCTATCACCGGCCAAGCAGCGGGATCGTTCGGCTTGATGGTGCCGACATCTGGTCGCTGCCGGCCAAGGGCGTGGCGCGTCGTGTCGCCACCGTGCTGCAGGAACCGGCCAGTGATTTTGGCCTGACCGTCGCGGAAATTGTCGAGCTGGGCCTGTCGCCGCATCGCGGCGGTTGGGGCACCGATCACGGCGATTATGAAGCCGTCGAGGCCGTGCTGGCGCTGATGGAACTGACGCATCTCGCGCCGCGCGATCTGGCCACGCTGTCGGGTGGTGAACGCCAAAGAGTGATGATTGCCCGTGCCTTACTGCAACAGCCTGATCTTCTGATTCTGGACGAGCCGACCAATCACCTCGATATCCGCCACCAGCTCGAAGTGCTCGCGCTGCTGAGCCGGCTGGACTGCACCGTTATCGTCTCGCTGCATGATCTCGCGCTGGCCTCGTCGCATGCCGATCGGGTGCTGCTGCTCGACCACGGCCAAGTCGCCGCCATCGGCGCGCCGACCGAGGTGCTCAGCCAATCCACCATTCGCGCGGCCTTCGCCGTCGAAACCCTGCTCGACGCCCACCCGGCCACCGGCCGGCCGCGGCTCAGCTTCTACCTTCCCAACCAGCTCCAGGAGTGACTCTGATGCGTCTTGTCCTTGCCTTCGCCGCGCTTGCCGCCGCCAGCACGCCGGCCCTTGCTGTCGGCTATCCCGTGACGGTGCAAAGCTGCAATCGCGACGTGACCTTTGAGGCCGCGCCGCAGCGCGCCGTTTCCAACGACGTCAACCTCACCGAGATGATGCTGGCGCTCGGCCTCACCGACCATATGGTCGGCTATACCGGCGTGTCCGGCTGGAAGACGCTGGACGCCAGCCTGCGCGAGGGCGTGGCCGAATTGCCCGAACTGGCGCCGGAATATCCGAGCCGGGAAGTGCTGCTCGGCGCCGATACCGACTTCCTCTTCGCCGGCTGGAATTACGGCATGCGGGTCGGCGGCGAAGTGACCCCGGAGACCTTGGCTCCGTTCGGTATCGCCGTTTACGAACTCACCGAGAGCTGCATCCACATCATGGAGAAGCCCAAGGCGTCGATGGATGATTTCTACGCCGACCTGCTCAATCTCGGCACCATCTTCGACGTTGCCGATCGCGCTGCCGGGCTGGTCACCGGCTACAAGCAGGAATTGGTCGATTTCCAGGCCAGCCTGCCGGCGCTCGCGGCCCCGGTATCGGTGTTCGTCTATGACTCGGGCGAGGACAAGCCCTTCACCGCTGGCCGCTATGGCATGCCCACGGCGCTGATCGAAGCGGCGGGCGGTAGCAATATCATGGCTGATGTGGCCTCAAACTGGGTCGAGATCGGCTGGGAGCCGGTGATCGAGCGCAATCCCGAAGTCATCGTCATCGTCAATTATGGCGAGGTGAGTGCCGAGCAGAAGATCGCCTTCATGCAGTCCAATCCGGCCTTCGCCGCCATTCCTGCGGTCGCCAATAACCGCTTCGTGGTGCTCGAATATGTCGAGGCCACGCCGGGCCCCCGCAATATCGCGGCCATCAAGCGGCTCGCCACCGCGTTCCGGGAGTAGGTCGTGTCGCACCGCCATCTCGTCACCGGCCGCCGCCATGCGGCGATCCACTGGATGCCAGCCCTCATCGTGGGGCTGGTCCTCCTGCTCATCCTCACCATGTCGGTGGCGGTCGGGGCAGGGGCGGTGCCCATTCCCGTCGAAACCGTCTGGCGCATCATCGCCTCGAAAATCATGCCGGGCAGCGTCGTCCCTGACTGGACTTCGGGCCGCGAGAATATCGTCTGGGAGGTGCGCCTGCCGCGTATCGTGCTCGGCGCCATTGTCGGGGCGAGTCTGGCCGTGGTCGGTGCGGCGCTGCAATCGGTGACCCGCAATCCGCTGGCCGATCCGCATCTGCTCGGCATTTCCTCCGGCGCGGCCTTCGGGGCGATCATCGTGCTGCTGCATACCGGCATGTTCCTCGGGCTGATCACCGTGCCGCTCTTCGCCTTTGTCGGGGCGCTAGTGGCCACTGGCCTGGTGTTGGCCGTGTCCAATCTCACCCGGTCGCAAAGCGCCGGCCGGCTGGTGCTGGCCGGGGTCGCCGTCAGCTTCATCATCACCTCGGCGGGGAATCTGTTCATCTTCCTCGGCGACCCGCGCGCTGCCCATACCGTAGTATTCTGGATGCTGGGCGGGCTAGGCCTCGCCCAATGGCCGCAATTGCCATTCCCGCTGGCGGCGCTGGTAGTGTGCGGCGGCTATCTGCTGTTCCGCGCCCGCGATCTCAATGCCATGACGCTGGGTGATGAAAGCGCCACCACGCTGGGCCTGGCGGCAGGTCGCTTCCGGCTCATCGTCTTTGTCGTCTGCGCCCTGCTGACCGGCTCGGCCGTGGCCTTCTCGGGCGTCATCGCCTTTGTCGGGCTGATGATCCCTCATATCGTGCGCATGGGCGTCGGCGGCGACTATCGCCGGGTGCTGCCGCTCTCGGCGCTGGTTGGGGCCATCTTCCTCGTCCTCGCCGACATCGCCGCCCGCACGCTGATGCCGCCGCAGGACATGCCCATCGGCGTGCTCACCGGCGTCATTGGCGGGCTGTTCTTCGTCGGCCTGCTGCGCTGGCGCAAGAGTGGGGCGGAGTAAACAAAAAGGCCGGGTCACATGGACCCGGCCTTTAAATTCTCGGCAGCCAGACGGGCTTAGGCCGACATGGCCTTCTGCAGGTTCAGGTCGATGGCGTCGAGGAAGCCGATGGTCGACAGCCACGGCTGATCCGGGCCGACCAGCAGCGACAGATCCTTGGTCATCTTGCCTTCTTCGATGGTGTCGACGACGACCTTCTCGAGAGTCAGGGCAAACTTGGCCAGCGCCTCGTTGTCGTCCAGCTTGGCGCGGTGGGCGAGGCCACGCGTCCAGGCGAAGATCGACGCGGTCGAGTTGGTGGAGGTTTCCTTGCCCTGCTGATGCTGGCGGTAGTGACGGGTCACCGTGCCGTGGGCGGCTTCGGATTCGACGATCTTGCCATCGGGCGTGGCCAGCACCGAGGTCATCAGGCCGAGCGAGCCAAAACCCTGCGCCACGATGTCGGACTGCACGTCGCCGTCATAGTTCTTGCAGGCCCAGACGTAGCCGCCGGACCACTTGAGGGCGGAAGCGACCATGTCGTCGATCAGGCGGTGCTCGTACCAGATCTTGGCAGCTTCGAACTTTTCCTTGAACTCGGCTTCGTAGATCTCCTGGAAGATATCCTTGAAGCGGCCGTCATAGACCTTGAGGATGGTGTTCTTGGTGGAGAGATACACCGGCACGCCGCGGGCGAGGCCGTAGTTGAAGCTCGAATAGGCGAAGTCGCGGATCGAATCGTCGAGGTTGTACATGGCCATGGCCACGCCAGCGCCCGGCGCCTGGTACACCTCGTGCTCGATGACCTTGCCATCTTCGCCGGTGAACTTGATCGTCAGCGTGCCCTTGCCGGGGAAGGTGAAGTCGGTGGCGCGGTACTGGTCGCCGAAAGCGTGACGGCCGACGATGATCGGCTGGGTCCAGCCGGGCACCAGACGCGGCACGTTCTTGCAGATGATGGGTTCGCGGAAGATCACGCCGCCCAGAATGTTGCGGATGGTGCCGTTGGGCGACTTCCACATCTTCTTGAGGCCGAATTCCTCGACGCGCTGCTCATCGGGGGTGATGGTGGCGCATTTGATGCCGACGCCATATTTCTGGATGGCATGGGCAGCATCGACCGTGATCTGGTCGTTGGTGGCGTCGCGGCTTTCAACGCTCAGGTCGTAATACTCGACCGGCAGGTCGAGATAGGGATGGATGAGCTTGTCCTTGATCGCCTGCCAGATAATCCGGGTCATTTCGTCGCCGTCGAGATCGACGACCGGGTTGGCGACTTTGATCTTGCTCATCGGAAAAATCTCCCTGAATTCCGCATATTGGCCCTCTGGCCAGCTTCGCCGAGCCCTATAGCATTGGCGGGCAAAAGCGCAAAGGCACCAAACGGCAAGGGGTCATGCCAGTTGACGCTGCGGATGGGCGCACCTACCTCTGGCGCAGTCCCTCCCTTTGCGCCGACCCCACAGGAACACCATGCTGAAGCCAGATCCCGCCGATCCCATCGTCGTCACCGGCATGGGCGCCGTTAGCCCGCTCGGCGTTGGCGTGCCCGCCTTGTGGAACGGCCTCGTCGCCGGCCGCAGCGGCATCGTCCAGAATGACCGCTTCGATACCACTGACTTCGTCAGCCACATTGCCGGCCTGGTGCCGTCCAAGGCGTCCAATCCCGATGGCTTTGATCCTGCCGATTTTATCGACGGCAAAGAGATCAAGAAGATGGACCTGTTCATCCAGTATGCCATCGGTGCCGCCACCGAAGCGCTGAACCAGGCCAACTGGCACCCGACCGCGCTGGAAGATCAACTGGCCACCGCCACCATTATCGGCTCAGGCGTCGGCGGTTCGCCGGTGATGGCGCGCGCCGTCGAGATCATCCAGACCAAGGGGCCGCGCCGGCTCTCGCCCTTCACCGTGCCGTCCTTCCTCGCCAATCTGGCCGCCGGCTGGCTGTCGATCCTGCACAGTTTCCGGGGTCCGATCGGCACGCCGGTGACCGCCTGCGCGGCTTCGGCCCAGGCCATTGGCGATGGCATGCGCCTGATCATGACTGGCGAGGCTGAAGTCGCGGTGGTTGGCGGGGCCGAAGGCTCGGTCGATCCGATTTCGCTGGGTGGGTTTGGCGCGTCGCGCGCGCTGACCGCCAGCCATGATGATGCGCCGCACAAGGCGTCGCGCCCGTTCGACAAGGGCCATGACGGCTTCGTGCTGTCCGAAGGCGCTGCGGTGCTGGTCATCGAAAAGCTCAGCCATGCCCATGCCCGTGGCGCCACGCCGCTGGCGGTTCTGGCCGGCTATGGCACCTCGGCCGATGCCTATCATCTGACCGCCGGTTCGCCTGATGGGGCCGGTGCGCAGGTAGCGATGCGCAATGCGCTGACCATGGCCGGCGTCGACCAGAGCCAGATCGGCTATGTCAATGCTCACGCCACCTCCACCGAAGTTGGCGACAACGCCGAAATCGCCGGCATCGCCGCCGTCTTCCCCGGCCGCGGCAAGGATCTGGCGGTGTCGTCCACCAAGTCGGCGACCGGCCATCTGCTCGGCGCCGCCGGCGCGCTCGAAGCCATCATCTCCATCCAGGCGCTGCGCGAAGGCCTGCTGCCACCGACCATCAATCTCGATGATCCGGTCGAGGCGGCCGATGTGTTCGATCTGGTGGCCAATACGGCCAAGCCCAAGGCCATCGATTACGCCCTGTCGAATTCCTTCGGTTTCGGCGGCGTCAATGCGGCGCTGGTGTTCGGGCGGGCTCCGGCATAGCGCAACGCGACCTCACCCTTGCCTTCGGCCGCGCCACTAGCGAAAGTGCGGCCGCTGCAGCGGGGGGAGGCATGCCGCTCTATCCAAACTATCCGATAGCAACGGAACGACTGTCGCTGCGCCCGTTCCGGCGCGGCGATGTCGACGCCGTCTATGGCTATCGGCAGCGCGAGGATGTGGCGCGCTATTTGTTCGACGTGGCGCTCAGCCGCGAGGAATGTGCTTTGGCCGTGCAGCAGCGCATCGGCCAGGTGGCGCTGGCGGCCGAGGGCGACAAGATCATCCTTGCCGTCGAGCTGCAGCAGACCGGTCGGCTGATCGGCGAGGTGTCGCTGATCCTGCGCCAGCTCGATGCGCGGCAGGGTGAGATCGGCTGGATTTTCGATCCCGATTATCAGGGCCATGGCTACGCCACCGAGGCGGCCAATGGGGTACTCGATCTGGCCTTCGGGCAAGGCGACATCCACCGGGTTGCGGCCCGTTGCGACATCCGCAACGAATCCTCCTGGCGGCTGATGGAGCGGCTCGGCATGCGGCGCGAAGCCCATTTCCGCGAACACGCTTTGTTCAAGGGCCGTTGGGACGAGGAGTTCGTCTACGCCATCCTGCGGCAGGAATGGCGGGCCTTGCGGGCGGAAACCGCGCCGCAATAGCGTTTGGCCGCTGGCGCTCATGAGGAAGATTTTTCCAGAGCAGTGCAGGAACTACCCTGAATCCGGTCGCGTTGTGCCTTCGGGTCATCACACGGTTCAGGGAGCAATTTTCTATGTCAGCACTCGCTTTGCCTATCGAGACCGATCGGCTCATTCTGCGCAGTTTTGAACGCAGCGATGTTGAGGGCCTTTGCGCCTATCATGCTCTGCCCTCGATGCAGCGCTATGTCTTCAGTCGGACCCGCGATGCGGCCGAGGTGGCTGATGCGCTCAATATCATGCGTGGCCATGTCAGCCTGCAGCGGCCGGGCGATACGCTGACGCTGGCTATGGTCCGCAAGGGCGACCGGGCGCTGCTGGGGCATGTCTCGCTGCTTTGGGCCGACGCGACGGCGGGGCAGGGCGAGCTGCGCTTTCTCATCAATCCGACCTATGCCGGGCAGGGCTACGCCACCGAGGCGGTGAGCGCGATGTTCGATCTGGCCTTCGAGTATTTCCACATTCACCGTGTCTTTGCGCGCAGCGATGGCCGCAATCACCATTCGATCAAGCTGATGCAGCAATTGGGCATGCGGCTGGAAGCGCATTACCGCGAACACGCGCTGTTTCAGGGCGAATGGGACGAGGAATTGCACTTCGCCATTCTCGACCGCGAGTGGCAGCGTTCGGCCAAGGTCAAGGATTTGCTGCCGCGCCATCGCGTGGCATGAATTGCCTCGGGCCGGCAAATGGGTCTATGAGCGCCTGATCTATCTGGATTGGGCGCCATGGCCGGAACCGACACTTCTATCAAAATCGAGCTGAAGCCATCGCCGGCGGTGATTCTGTGCGAGCCGCAGCTCGGCGAGAATATCGGCACCGCCGCCCGGGCCATGGCCAATTTCGGGCTGTGGGATCTGCGTCTGGTGCGCCCGCGCGATGGCTGGCCCAATGAGCGGGCCGTCGCCGCCGCCTCGCGCGCCGATCACGTCATTGATCGGGTGCGGGTGTTCGACACGCTGGACGAGGCCATTGCCGATCTGACGCTGGTACTGGCCACCACGGCGCGCTCGCGCGATCTGCAAAAGCCGGTGATCGGTCCCGACGAAGCCGCCGAACAGATGGCGGCGCAGATCGGTGCCGGCAAGGGCGTCGGCCTGTTGTTCGGCCGCGAGAAGTGGGGCCTGCTCAATGAGGAGGTGGCGCTAGCCGATAGCATCGTCACCCTGCCGGTAGAACCGGCCTTCGCCTCGCTCAACATCGCCCAGGCGGTGCTGCTGATGGCCTATGAATGGCGCCGGCACAGCGAACTCGGCACCCAGCTGCCGTTTGATCATGCCATGGCCGCAGTAGCGCCGCGCGAAGAACTGGTCGGGTTGTTCGGGCATCTGGAAACCACGCTGGACGGCTCGGGCTTCTTCACCTCGCAGGACAAGCGCCCCACGGTGGTCAATAATCTGCGCACCATGCTGGAGCGCGGCAAGTTCACCAGCCAGGAAATCCGCACCCTGCGCGGCGTCATCTCCTCCATCGACCGCCGCCACCAGCGCCCCAACCCCAACCGGCAGAAAAAGCAGGACCAGGACGAGGCGTAGGCCGCTGAAGTCAGCGAGCCCGGATGCGCTCCCTCCCCCTTGAGGGGAGGGCCGGGGTGGGGGTGTCGTGCTCTCCCCCAGCTCGGCATATTTGGTGGCCACGACACCCCCACCCTAACCCTCCCCTCAAGGGGGAGGGGACAGATCGGGGCGCCCAAGCAATGCGAGCCCGTCAAACCCCATATTTCATCCCGCCCGAACGGTTTGCCGCCATTCCGCCTTTGACTGCCATCGGGCGTCATGCAACCTCCTCGGCATGAGCACCTCGGCCCCAGCAGACAAGTCCCGCCTCGCCTTTACCTATGTCGGTTTCCGCTTCTTCTGGCTGACCACCTTGCTGGTCAGCTTCGCGGTGCAGATCATGTCGGTGTCGATCGCCTGGCAGATCTATGACGTGACCGGCAATGTGTTCCTGCTCGGTCTGGTCGGGCTCAGCCTGTTCCTGCCGGCGCTGCTGCTGATTCTGGTCACCGGCCTCGCCGCCGACCGCTTCAACCGGCGCGGCATCATGGCGATCTGTCTGGTGGTGGAACTGTTCTGTGCGCTGGGCTTCCTCGCCTTCGTCAATGCCGAGGCGCATGAGGTCTGGCCGATTTTTGGCATTCTGGTGGTGCTCGGCACCGCTCGCGCCTTCTGGGGCCCGGCCGCACAGTCGCTGGCGCCCAATCTGGTGCCGCCCGAGGCGCTGTCCAACGCCATCACCGTCAATGCCTCGGCCTGGCAGTTCGCCTCGATCATGGGGCCGGCTGCCGGTGGCTTGCTCTATGGGGTGGCCCCGACCGTGGCCTTCGGCACCGGCGCGGCATTGCTGCTGCTGGCCGTGGTCAGCGTGCTGCTGATTCCCCGTCCGGCTCAGCGCCAGTCGCATCAGGCGACCAATATCGAGACCATTTTCGGCGGCTTCCGCTATATTTTCTCCAACAAGGTGGTGCTGGGCGCCATCTCGCTCGACATGTTCGCCGTATTGATGGGCGGGGCGGTGGCGCTGTTGCCGGTCTATGCCAAGGATATCCTGCATGCCGGGCCGCAGGAGCTGGGCCTGCTGCGCGCCGCGCCGGGCATCGGCGCCATCTGCATGGCGCTGTATCTGACCCGATTCCCGATTCGCGATCATGCCGGCAAGCTGCTGTTCCTGTTTGTCGGGCTGTTTGGCCTGTTCACCCTGGTGTTTGGCCTTTCCACCACGGTGTGGATTTCGGTGCCGGCGCTGGCGCTGGTGGGAGCGGCCGATATGGTCAGCGTCACCATCCGCGAAACCATCATGCAGCTGTGGACTCCCGAGGAGGTCCGTGGCCGCGTCAACGCCGTCAACTCCGTGTTTGTTGGCGCCTCCAACGAGCTGGGCGAGTTCCGGGCTGGCACGGTGGCCCATTTTATCGGCCCGGTCGCTGCCGTGGCCGTGGGCGGCATTGGCGCCATCGGCATTGCCATTCTGTGGAGCCGCATCTTCCCCAGCCTGCGCGACCAGCGCAGCCTCGACAAGAAGATGGCCTGATCGCCCGCTGCGCTTGACATATTTCCGTGCCGCCGATAATAACCGCGAACCTATTCAGGCCTTTGGGCCTATAGGCGCACCCGGGATTTCCTGAATTTTAGGAGTCTGTCGGCCTTCCGCAAGGATGGCAGAGGAGGGCGCGATCCATTCAACTGTTAAGAAGGATACGCGATGTCGAAGCGTCATTCAGCCAAGTACAAAATTGATCGCCGTCTCGGCGAAAACATCTGGGGTCGTCCGAAGTCCCCGCTCAACGCCCGCGCCTATGGCCCCGGCCAGCATGGCCAGCGCCGCAAGGGCAAGCTCTCGGACTACGGTCTGCAGCTCCGCGCCAAGCAGAAGCTCAAGGGCTATTACGGTTCGATCACCGAGAAGAGCTTCAAGCGCCTCTATAGCGAAGCCGCTCGCGTCAAGGGCGACACCGGCGAGAACCTGATCGGCCTGCTCGAGAGCCGTCTTGACGCGATTGTTTACCGCGCCAAGTTCGTCGCCACCGTGTTTGCTGCGCGCCAGTTCGTGTCGCATGGCCACATCCTGATCAACGGCAAGCGGGTCAACATCCCGTCCTACCAGGTCAAGGTCGGCGACAAGGTCGAAGTGCGTGACCGCTCCAAGCAGCTCACCGTGCTGATCGAAGCCACCCAGCTGGCCGAGCGCGACGTTCCTGATTACGTCGAAGTCGACCACAACAAGATGACCGCCACCTTCATCCGCGTTCCCACGCTGTCGGACGTGCCGTATCCGGTCCAGATGGAACCGAACCTGGTCGTCGAATTCTACTCGCGCTAAGCGAAACCGAATTCCAGAATTAAGAAAGGGCCGCTCCATTGGAGCGGCCCTTTTTTGTTTGCGTCCACGGTAGAAATTAATTCTTGTTAAGGTTCGAAACTAGGACTTGTTGATGCCCAAGTTTCCGTGACTGGTCTGGTTCCATACGGGAACGATCCCAACGGGTGCAGTTATGATTCACGCCTTCTTCAAGAGCCGCCGCTGGGCGCCATGGGCCTATGGCATGGGCACATTGATTGTCCTGATCATCTGGATGCAGGTCGACCTGTCGGTGCAGGTCAATACCTGGTATCGCGGCTTCTACGACCTGTTGCAGACAGCGTCCGAGCACGACGTCGCCGAGTTCTGGCACTCGCTCTTTGGCTGGGAATGGCAATGGGGGCACATCTTCTTCGTGGTGCCGATGCTGGTCCCGACCACGTTTATCTGGATTGCCGTCCCGATCGTATTGACCGGCACGCTTGGCTCGTTCCTCGTTTCGCATTACGGCTTTCGCTGGCGCCAGGCCATTACCGAAAACTACATTCCGCGCTGGCGCCATGTTGAACACGAAATCGAAGGCGCTTCGCAGCGTATTCAGGAAGACGCGAACCGCTTCGCCCGTATCGTGGAAAGTCTCGGCCTGCAGTTGCTGCGGGCGCTGCTGACGTTGATTGCTTTTCTGCCGATCCTGTGGACGCTGAGCGGGCAGGTTGATCTGCCGGTGCTTCGCGATATTCCCGGCTCGCTGGTCTGGGCCGCCCTGCTGGTCAGCGTCGGTGGCATGGCCATTTCCTGGTTCGTCGGCTGGTTCCTGCCGGGGCTGGAATACAAGAACCAGAAGGTCGAAGCGGCATTCCGCAAGGAATTGGTGCTGGGCGAGGATGACAAAATTCATCATGCCCAGCCGGAGACCCTGTTCAGCCTGTTCACGGGGCTGCGGACCAATTATTTCCGCCTCTACCTGCATTATGGCTATTTCAACCTGTGGTCCAACGCCTATGGCCAGATCACCTCGATGACGCCGCTGCTGATGATCGGACCGGCGATGTTTACCGGGGCGGTTTCGGTCGGCCTGCTGTTCCAGGTCAGCAATGCCTATGGGCAGGTCGATGGCGCCTTCTCGGTGGTGCTCAATAACTGGACCACGCTGACCGAGCTGCGCTCCATCTGGAAGCGTCTGCACGAGTTCGAGGATAATCTGGACCGTTATGATATCGGCCATGACGTGGCCGCCACGGCACAGGAAACCAGCCCGCTACCGGTTTAGTGGCGCGAAGCGAGCACCTGCGTTAAGAGGGGGCGGCGACGCCCCCTTTTCCATTTGAGGCCGATGATGAACGAAGCCCTGCCCATCGATGTCGAACAGGCCGACGCCGAGAGCGGCGGCCATTCGATCTATGCCAATGCCCCGCGCAGTGGCGAGTTCAACAAGCTGCGCAAGCGGCTGATCCGCCAGACCCGCGAAGCGCTCGACAAATTCGACATGGTGCGACCCGGCGAGAAGTGGCTGGTGGCGCTGTCGGGCGGCAAGGACAGCTATAGCCTGCTGGCGCTGCTGCTGGACCTCAAATGGCGCGGCATGCTGCCGGTGGAACTGCTGGCCTGCAATCTCGATCAGGGCCAGCCCAATTTCCCCAAGCACATCCTGCCCGAATTCCTCAGCAATCTCGGCATCCCCCATCGCATCGAATACAAGGACACCTATTCTATCGTCACCGACAAGCTGCCGGCCGGAGCGACCTATTGCTCGCTCTGCTCGCGCCTGCGCCGGGGCAATCTCTATCGCATCGCCCGCGAAGAAGGCTGCACCGCGCTGGTGCTGGGCCACCATCGCGACGACAGCCTCGAAACCTTCTTCATGAACATGTTCCATGGCGGGCGGCTGGCCGCCATGCCACCGCGCCTGCTCAATGACGAGGGCGACATGGAAGTGCTGCGCCCGCTGATCTATTGCGCCGAGGAAGATCTGCAGCGATTCTCCGACGCCATGGCTTTCCCGATCATCCCCTGCGATTTGTGCGGCAGCCAGGATGGGCTGGAGCGCAACGCCATGAAGGCGATGCTCAGCGATATCGAGAAGCGCATGCCCGGCCGCAAGGATGTGATGATCCGCGCCTTGGGCAATATCAACGCCAGCCACATGCTGGATACCAAGCTGTTCGACTTCGCCGGCTTGTTCGACAGGAGGACTGAATCGTGACTTTCGACGTGATGGAACTGGCCAATATTCTGCGCGATGCGGCGCGAGCCGAAGCCTTGCCGCGCTTTCGCCGGCTCGACAGTTCGATGGTTCACGTCAAGACCGAAGCGATCGATCTGGTGACCGAGGCCGATATCGCCACCGAGAACGTCATCAAGGCGCGCATGGCCACCTGGATGCCCGAGGCGCTGTTCGTCGGCGAGGAATCGGTCGCGGCCGATCCGGCGCTGCTGACGCGTCTGGCGACGGCTGACCTGGCCGTGGTGGTCGATCCCATCGACGGCACCGCCAATTACGCTGCCGGCCTGCCGCTGTTCGCCACCATGGCTGCCGTGGTCTCCAAGGGCGAGACCATTGCCGGCATCATCTATGATCCGATGGGCGATGATTGGGTGATGGCGGAAAAGGGCGGTGGCGCCTGGCTGCGCCGGCCCAATGGCGAATCCGTGCGCCTGCATGTCGCTGCGCCGCTGCCGCTGGCCGAGATGGTGGGTACTGCCTCGGTCGCCTTCATGCCGAAGGCGTCGCGGGCTCAGGTGCTGGCCAATTTCGACAAGACCCGCATGGTCGCCAATTTCCGCGTCGCCGGCCACGAATACCGCAGCTTCGCCTCCGGCCACACCCAGTTCGTCTGCTTCAACAAGCTGATGCCCTGGGACCATCTGGCCGGTGTGCTGATCAGCCAGGAAGCCGGCGCCTACGCCGCCCGTATCGATGGCTCACCCTATCTGCCCAGCCACACCGCAGGCGGGTTGCTGGTCGCCACCGACCGCGCCAGCTGGGACGAGCTACGCCGGGAAGTGTTTACGTTTTAGAGAAATGGCCCCATCCACCGGGCCCACCCTCTCCCCTTGAGGGAGAGGGACAGACCTGACGCGTTCAGCGGCAGGTCAGGGTGAGGGGTGCTGCGCTCGCCCATGCTTTTGAGTTGAAAGAAAGAGACCCCTCATCCGCCCTTCGGGCACCTTCTCCCTCAAGGGGAGAAGGGGAATCCGTGGATGAAGCGAGCCCTCAGTGCCCGACCTCTACCACTGCGCCCTCATGGGCATATTGCTCGCCGACGCCGAATAGCCGGCCCTTTTCCGCCACCAGAATGCAGATCAGCGCCAGCGTGCCCATGGCGAAATAGCCGACCGCTGTCGGCAGCGTGGTGCCGTTGAACATCTGGCCGGTATAGCTGCCGATCAGCGCGCCGCCCACGGTCTGGATGAAGCCGAACACCGCCGAGGCCGTGCCGGCCACAGCGCCGAGCGGCTCCATGGACAGCGAGTTCATGTTGGAGGCGGCCCAGCCAAAGCTGAACATGATGATCAACAGCAGGACGAAGAACAGCCACAGCGGCAAAAATCCGGTCAGCGCGAAGATGACCCAGATGCCGCTGACGCTGGAGAATACCAGCATGGCGCCATGCGACAGCCGGCGCATGCCGAAGCGACGCACGATCTGCGAGTTGGTGAAGGAGGAGACCGCCATCAGCCCGGCCATCGTGGCGAAGGCAACGGGAAAATACACGCCCAGGCCATAGACATCGACGAAGATCTGCTGCGACGAGCTGATGAAACCAAAAAGCGCGCCGAACAGGAACATGCCGGCCAGGCCATAGGAAATCGCCATGCGGTTGGTGAAGACGATGGCGAAGCCGCTGAATACGGCCCTGAAGCTCAATGGACGCCGCGCGCTGAGCGGCAGCGTCTCGGGCAGGCGGAAATAGGTCCACAGCCAGAAGGCGGCGGCCAGCAGGCCCATGAAGATGAAGATGGTCTGCCACGGTCCGGTCAGCAGCAGAATCTGGCCGATGCCCGGGGCGATGATCGGGATCGCCATGAACACCATGAAGGTCAGCGACATCACTTCGGCCATCTCGCGGCCCGAATACCGGTCGCGCACGACGGCGGTGGCGATGACGCGCACGCTGGCGGCGCCCATGCCCTGGATGAAGCGCAGCAGCAGCAGCACGACGAAATTGGGAGCAAAAATGGCGGCGATGGCGGCGACGATATAGATAGCCATGCCTACCAGCAGCGGCGCGCGGCGGCCGAAGCGGTCGGTCAGCGGGCCAAAGCCCAGCACGGCGATGCCCATGCCCAGCATATAGGCGGTAATGACGAATTGCCGCTCGTTCTCGCTCGCCACGCCGAGCGCCTCGCCCATATAGGGCAGGGCGGGCAGCATGACGTCGATGGCCAGGGCGTTGAGGGCCATTAACGCGGCGATGAGAGCAATAAATTCGGGGCGCGAAAGCACCCGCGTGAAATGATCGGACATCAGTGGAACCTGGAATAGGGGCGCCGTCAGCGGCGGGCACCAGCAATATGGCTCGGGACCATGAACCTGCAGAGCGTCATTTGCAAGACTTTATCGGTAATAGCCGATGGATCGAATTCAGGCCGGCTTGAGGGCGAAATTGCTGACCGAGCGCTCGTTGATCGGCAGGTGAATGGCGGCTGATGCCAGGCCGAGCAGGATGCCGAGATACCAGACCAGATCATAATGCCCGGTCAGGTCGAACACGGCACCACCCAGCCAGACGCCCATGAAGGAGCCGAGCTGGTGGCTGAAAAATGCCACGCCATAGAGCATGCCCATATAGCGCGCGCCGAAGAACAGGGTAACGAGGCCGGCGGTCAGCGGCACCGTCGACAGCCAGAGCAGGCCCATGACAGCGGCGAAGGTATAGGCGGTCAGTTCGGTGACCGGGAACAGCATGAACAGCCCGATGGCCAGCGCGCGCAGGAAATAGATGGTCGCCAGCAGCAACTGCTTGGGCAGGCGGCCGCCGAAATAGCCGGCCAGTAGCGAGCCGACGATGTTGAACAGGCCAATGACGGCGATGGTCCAGCTGCCCACTTCCGGCGACAACCCGCATTGCACCAGATAGGCCGGCATGTGGACGTTGATGAACGCCAGATGGAAGCCGCAGACGAAAAAGCCGATCACCAGCAGCCGATAGGAGCCGTGGCCCCAGGCCCGCGACAGCGCTTCCATGAAGGGCAGGTCGGCATGGCCCACCGGGTTCTCGGTGCGGCCACGCAGGGCGTAGCTCAGCGGAATGATCAGCAGCAGCGCCATGCCCAGATAGATCAATGCCGACTGCCAGCCAAAGGCATTGATGAAGCCCTGGCTGATCGGGGCGAAGGCGAATTGGCCGAAAGACGATGCGGCAGTGGCGATGCCGAAGATCATCGGGCGCTTTTCCTGAGGCACCGAGCGGCCAAAGGCCGCCATGACCACGCTGAACGAGCAGATGGCGATACCGACACCGGTGATGACGCCGGCAGTGATGATCATCCAGCCGGCGTCCGGCGAGAAAGCCATGCCCAGCATGCCGAGCGCAAAGATGACGCCACCCAAGGCCACGGTTCGTCCGGTGCCGACACGGTCGGCATAGGCGCCGGCGAAGGGCTGGGCGATGCCCCAGGCGAGGTTCTGGATGGCCATGGCCATGCCCCACTGTTCGCGCGTGAGGCCCAGATCGGCGGTCATCGGCAGGGTGAACAGGCCAAAACTGCTGCGAATGCCATTGCCGACGGCGGCAATGACGCAGCCGGCGATGATCAGTACGAGCAGCGGAACCGCAGGGCGGAGAGCGGACGAGTTCATGAGGCGCATCCAGAGTGGACGCCTTGTCTACCCCTGCGCCGCCATCACGCAAAGCGATATTGCTGAATGGGCGCCATCAATGCTGGTGATGACCCCAGTAACAGCAACGCCGGGCACGAGGCCCGGCGCTGCTGTCGTTTTGCTGGCGTTGGATCAGGCGGTCTGCTTGACCGCGATGCCGGCGGTCTGCAGATGGGTCTGCAATTCGCCCGCCTGGAACATCTCGCGCACGATGTCGGCGCCGCCGACGAATTCGCCCTTGATGTAGAGCTGGGGAATGGTCGGCCAGTTGCTGTAGGCCTTGATGCCGTCACGCAGCTCTTCGCTTTCCAGCACATTGGCGCTGCCATACTCGACCCCGAGATAGCTCAGGATCTGCACGACCTGGCCGGAAAAGCCGCATTGCGGAAAATCCGGCGAGCCCTTCATGAACAGGAAGATGTCGTTGTTCTTTACCTTGTCGTCGATGAAGGCGTTGATGTCGGTCATGGGAAGAGCCTTTCGATAGCCGGGGTCAAGGCCCGGTTGCTGCTGCCCCTTAAATAGGACAGCCAAAGGGCGCTGTCGAGATGGTCGCCGGCGCGTTACTGCGTCGCGCCGGCAGATTTTACGCGAGGCCGGCGAGTACCTTTTCCATCGCGGCGAAGTATTCCGGCCAGGCCTGCATGGCGCCCTGGTAGGCCTGTTCCTGATCCGGGCGGAAGCCGGACTGTTCCAGACGCAGGCGGGTGCCGGTGCTGGTGGCGGTGAGCGTCCAGGTGACGACGCTTTCAAGGCCAAAGGCGTCCCATTTATATGACAGCATCTTGTTCGGCTCGACCTCCTGGACCTGGCAGTCGACCCCGCCCCAATCGGCAGTGAACTTGAAGCTGTGGCCGGCGACGGGCTTGAAATCGCTCTGCATCAGCCATTCTGCGATCAGCTCTGGCTGGGTCAAAGCGCGCCAGATTTTCTCCGGCGGGAAGGCGACCTCACGTTCGACAATAATAGTGCGGGTCTCGGTGGCGGTGGTGCTCATTGGTCCATCCTTTTGAGTAGGTCTTCGAGGTGGTCGATCCGGGTTTCCCAGAACCCGGCCATCTGGCTGGTCCAGTCGACCAGTGGGGCGAGGGCGTCGGGCTGGGCGCTGTAATGCGTCTGCCGGCCGTCCTGCCGGTCCCGCACCAGCCCAGCCTGCTTCAGCACGCCCAGATGGCGGGACACCACGGGCTGCGACACCCCGGCGCGTGCCGTCAGCGCCCCGACTGTCTTCTCCCCTTCGCGGCACAGCCGCTCGAACAGCGCCCGGCGAGTCGGATCGGCAAGCGAACGAAAGATCACATCATGGGTGTTCAACATCACGATCCATACCTCGTTGGCTATGAATTGATGTATAGCTGCGCAGCTATGGATTGGTCAAGAAAAATGCGCCGGTCAGCGTAGCCGCTGCGCGATCCAGGGGTGAGCGACGCAATCCTCGATTGTGTCGAACTGCACTGCCTCCCAGCCATGCCGCCGCGCGCCGTCGATCACCTTCGGCGTATCGTCAAACAACAAGGGCGGTTCGGACTGCGGGCCGATGCGGTGCTCGATAAAATCAAAGAATCCCTTTTCGGGCTTCCGCACGCCGGCACGCGCCGAATAGAAAATGTCCTCGAACAATTCGCTCAGCCCCAGCGACTGCCACAGCCAGAGCGCCCGCATATGGTCCTGGTTGGTGGCGATATAGAGCCGCAAATCATCACGCGCCTTGAGTTGGCGCACGATATCGAGCAGCGGCTGGTTCAACACGCTGTCCCGGCTCAGCCAATACTGGGCGAAGACCATGGTCGAGCCCCGATAGCCAAGCGCGGGCAGGCGGCGGTCCAGTGCCTCGATCAGCGACATCTCGCCGACCACCACCTTCTTGATGAAGATATCGAAGATGAATTCGGCGCGGAACCGCTCGGGATCGACCCCGAGGTCGGCCAGCAAATTGGCATCCCAGTGGCGCTGCAATTCGGGCCGCGCGTGATAGCCATGCACCAGCACGCCGTCGACATCGAAAAATACCGCGCGGGTCACCGTCGCGCCGGCATTGCGCCAAGCCCGACAAGGACTTCGCCGGGAATACTCAATTCCTGAATCACATCAGTGTGCCGCCGAAAGCCGATCAGTTCGCGCTGCACGAAATAGGCCCAGACGGCGCTGCGGGCTTGGGTCAGCCGTTCGGCGCGGTCAGTGTCGGCCGTGGCCAAAGCCGCAATGGTGGCGATCACCTTGCGTTCCGCCGCGCTGAGCGAGGAGGCGCGCTCCGCGAGAATCTCATGCTCGATTGCCGCCGTGCCGGCATCTGGCCGGACGGTGCGGATCAAATCGAGAGAATCGCGGAGCGACACGCTCGCTTAGTCCGGTACGCTGGTCTGCAACGCCAGCGCGTGCAGGGCGCCGCCCATGTCGCCCTGCAGGGCGGCATAGACGAGTTGATGCTGCTGCACCCGCGACTTGCCGCGGAACTGCTCGGAAATCACCGTGGCAGCATAGTGATCGCCGTCTCCGGCGAGGTCACGGATCTCGATTTGAGCATCGGGCAGAGCTGCCTTGATCCGGCGTTCAATTTCGCTGGCATCCATGGCCATGGCTCTTGCTCCTGCAAACAGGCCGGCAAACGGGCCGGCGACCCCCATGATATGGCATGGGGGTGCGGCACCTTCAATACGGCGCGGCTATTGGGCGCCGAGCGGGGTTGCGTCCTGCTCGGTGGAGAAGTTGGCGATGATGGAATCGACCATCGGGCGCGCCTCGCCGGCGACCTCGGTGGCGAAAATGCAGTCCAGCGTATAGCCGTTATCGTTGGCCACGGTTTCGGTGTGGACCAGGGTCAGCGGCCCGCCTTGCGGCGACTCGGTGCTGGTGCCCTCATACATCAGGGCGGCATTGCTCTGGTAATTGGTGATCGAGCGGGCGCCGAGCACAAAGCCGGGGAAGGTGTCGCTCCAGCCGGCGGTCACGGTGGCCTCGTCCAGCGCCGCCAGGGCGCCTTCGGCGGTCCAGCCGGTGTCTTCCACGGGCACCACGGTCAGCACGCATTGCAGCGGCGCGCCGGGGTGGTTGATGGTCAGCGGGCCGCCTGGTTCGCCACTCGCCACCATCATCTCGGGATAGATCAGCGTATAGGGCTGGTCCGGCAGCGGCGAGCCGGTGACGGTGAGATTCTGAGCAAAGGCGGACACCGGCACGAGGCTAACGAAAATGGCTGCAAGGCAGCCGATTGCCGGGCTTAAACGCATCGTAATCTCCAGAAAAAAAAGAACGCCGCCCTGGAGCAAAGCACTCCAAAGAGCGGCGATCATAAGGCAGAGGCGCTGATTATGCAGCCGCGCCGTCCATGAAGCTGGGGAACCAGCCTTCATGCGCCGCTTTGAGTGCGGCCACGGCGACTGGCTTGGCGGCGCCAAGCACCAGATCGCTGCCGCCGGTGGTGCCGATCCAGGGCGCGAACTCGCCCAGGGCTTCGGCTTCTTTCCACAGCGCCGCCAGTTCGTCGCCCTGCGGGTCGAGCTTGACCGTCAGCAGATAGCGACCCTGATCCTCGCCGAAATACTGCAGCACCGGGTTCTGATCCTCGAGATCGGTCACGGTGGCGCCAATGCCCGAGGCAACCGCCATTTCGGCCAGGCCAACCGCCAACCCGCCATCCGACAGATCGTGGCAGGCGGTGGCGACGCCCGAGCGGATCAGCTTGCGGACGAAATCGCCAGTGCGCTTCTCATGGGCAAGGTCGACATGGGGTGCGGGGCCATCCTTGCGGCCGAACAGGTCGCGCAGATAGATCGACTGGCCCAGATGCGTGCCGCGGCTCGGCGGCGCGCCGACCAGCAGGATCACCTGATTTTCGGCGGCAAAGCCGATGCGGGCCATCTGGCTCCAATCGGGCAGCAGGCCGACGCCGCCAATGGTCGGGGTCGGCAGAATGCCGCGGCCATTGGTTTCGTTGTAGAGCGAGACGTTGCCCGAAACGATCGGGAACTCCAGTGCCGTGCAGGCCTCGCCGATGCCCTTGATGGCATGGACCAGCTGGCCCATGATTTCGGGGCGTTCGGGATTGCCGAAATTGAGGTTGTCGGTGGCGGCCAGCGGCTCGGCGCCGGTTGCCGTCAGATTGCGCCAGGCTTCGGCCACGGCCTGCTTGCCGCCCTCATAGGGGTCGGCTTCGCAATAGCGCGGCGTCACGTCGGAGGTGAAGGCCAGGCCCTTGGTGGGATGGCCTTCGACGCGGATCACGCCGGCATCGCCACCGGGGCGCTGCAGCGAATTGCCCTGGATCAGCGTATCATATTGCTCATAGACCCAACGCCGCGAGGCCACCTGATGGCCACCCATCAGCTTGAGCAGCGCATCGGCCACATCCATCTGCGGCACGTCATCGGCCGCCAGCGGGGCTGGCGTGGTCGGCGCGATCCAGGGGCGGTCATATTCGGGGGCTTCGTCACCGAGATCCTTGATCGGCAGATTGGCGACTTCTTCGCCCTGCCACATCACGCGGAAGCGCAGATCGTCGGTGGTCTTGCCGACCGTGGCGAAATCGAGTTCCCACTTCACGAACACGGCGCGGGCTTCGGCTTCCTTGGCCGGATGCAGCACCATGAGCATGCGCTCCTGGCTTTCGCTCAGCATCATCTCGTAAGGCGTCATGTGGGTTTCGCGCACCGGCACCATGTCGAGGTTCAGCTCGATGCCGAGGTCGCCCTTGGCGCCCATTTCGACGGCCGAGCAGGTCAGCCCCGCCGCGCCCATATCCTGAATGGCGATCACCGCACCGGTGGCCATCAGTTCGAGGCAGGCTTCGAGCAGGCGCTTTTCGGTGAATGGGTCGCCAACCTGAACGGTGGGGCGCTTTTCCTCGATATCGTCGCCAAATTCGGCCGAGGCCATGGTGGCACCACCGACGCCGTCGCGGCCGGTCTTGGCCCCGAGATAGACGACGGGCAGGCCGACGCCTTCGGCCTTGGAATAGAAAATCTTGTCGGTATCGGCCAGGCCCGCCGCGAAGGCGTTGACCAGGATATTGCCGTTATAGCGCTCGTCGAATTCGACCTCGCCGCCCACGGTGGGCACGCCGAACGCATTGGCATAGCCGCCGATGCCGGAGACGACGCCCGACACCAGATGGCGGGTCTTTTCATGGTCGGGCGAACCAAAGCGCAGGGCGTTCATCGCCGCCACCGGGCGGGCGCCCATGGTGAAGACGTCGCGCAGAATGCCGCCCATGCCGGTGCCCGCGCCCTGATAGGGCTCGATGAAGCTGGGGTGGTTGTGCGATTCCATCTTGAAGACGATGGCCTGGCCGTCGCCAATATCGACCACGCCGGCATTTTCGCCCGGGCCCTGGATGACGCGCGGCCCGGTGGTCGGCAGCGTCTTGAGCCACTTCTTGGACGACTTGTAGGAACAGTGCTCGTTCCACATCGCCGAGAAAATACCCAGCTCGGTATAGGTCGGCTGCCGGCCGATCAGCGCCACGATCTTGTCGAACTCGTCCGGCTTGAGGCCATGGTCGGCGACGAGCTGGGGGGTGATGGTGATGTCGTTCTGATAGGGGGTCATGAGCGAATTGTCCGAGAGGGGCGGGCAAGCCATTGGTCGAGACCAATGATGATGAGGCACAGCACCGCGAGCAGCGCTGTCATGTAAACGGCATTAAGCGCGACCTGGGGATAGCCCAGCTTAATCGCGTTCAGAATGGGATAGGGATATTCCTGCACCCAGGCGCCGCGCGCCATGGCGTAGACGAAATACACCAGCGTCGGCACCAGCATCAGCGGCAGATTGCGCCAGACCAGCCGGCCATGGCGCTGCGCCACGCCCCACCACAGCAGATAGAGCAGAGGGCAGAGGTAATGCAGCAGATTGTCGGCCAGCAGCCAGAGGTCGGTCAGCACCGACAAATGCCGCAGCACGAAGAATACGAAAATACTGACCAGCGCGATATTGGCGGCCATCAAGCCGCGCAGCAGCGGGCTGCGGAACAGCTCCAGCCAGCGGGCGGGCAGGATTTCGGAGAGATAGATCAGCACCAGCGCGATGTTGGTGAGGATCGTATAATACGAAAAGAAGCTGCCGAGCGAGCCGGGCAGGTCGCGGCCACTGCTCAGCATGTTCGACATGGACAGGCTGAATTGCAGCCCCAGCCCGCCCACACCAAATATCAGGCCAAGCCCCAGCAGCAAGCGGGCTGGGGCGATTGGCGCACGCACATTCATCAGGCGGCCTGACCCAGCAGCCCCGAGAACAGGGCCCGTCCATCATTGCCGCCATGCGCGGCTTCGATGAGGTTTTCCGGGTGCGGCATCAGCCCGAGCACGTTCTTCTGCTCGTTAAAAATGCCGGCGATGTTGTTGATCGAGCCATTGGGGTTGGTGCCTTCCGCATAGCGGAACGCCACCTGGCCATTGCCTTCGATCTGGGCCACGGTCTCGGCATCGGCAAAGTAATTGCCGTCGTGATGGGCTACCGGGCAGCGGATGATCTGGCCCTGCGTATAGCCACGAGTGAACTCGGTGCTCGCATTGGCGACCTCGAGCTTGACCTCGCGGCAGACGAATTTCAGGCTCATATTGCGCATCAGCGCACCGGGCAGCAGCCCGGCTTCGATCAGGATCTGGAAGCCATTGCAGACGCCAAGCACCTTGACGCCCTTGGCGGCGCGTTCGCGCACCTTGTCCATGATCGGGGAGCGCGCGGCGATAGCGCCACAGCGCAGGTAATCGCCGTAGGAAAAACCGCCCGGAATGACGATCAGATCGACATCGGGAAGCTCGGCGTCCTGATGCCAGACCGTCTGGGGGGCGGTACCGGAAACCTTGGTCAGCGCCGCGATCATGTCGCGGTCGCGATTGAGACCGGGGAAGACGATGACTGCGGATTTCATCGGCTGGTCCTCGCTAAAATGGGGGTAGCGAGGCCCTTGTGATGAGTCTTGCAGGAAAAGGCAAGGGCCGGAACTGCATATCCCGGCCCCGTTGGGGGAATGGCGCTTTGGCGCTACTCGGCGGGCGTCACCACGGCGCCATCGCGGCCCCGGCGCGCGCCCTGCGTGCCCGGCAGATGGGCCCAGGCGGGACGCTCGAACAGGAACTTGCCAAAGCCGATCCGCTCGACGATCCACAGCAGCACCAGCGGCGAGACGATGGAAATCGCCATGATGGCCACACTCAACACACTTGCGTCATCGACGCCCAGCTTGATCAGCAGGGTGCGCGCAATCCCCATCGGCAGCACGAAGGCCACATAGACCACCAGCGATTTGGAACCCATCCAGCGCAGCCAGTCCATAAAGGGCAAGCGGGCCAACAGGGCAGCCAAGACGCAGAGCGCCGCCGTGCCCACCAGCGCCAGCGCCAGATGCAGGCCGGGAAGGCCGGCCAGCCCCATCACCGGATGGATCGGGTGCATCTCGAAGCCCGGCGAGAATACCAGTGCCGCATTGAGCACGGCCCAGACGACCAGCCCCGCGACCGCCAGCAGCGGACGCTCCACAGCGCGGCCGACCAGCTCGAACAGTTTTGGCGCCAGCACGAAGCCGGCATAGAAGAACACGAAATATTCGGCGAACTGGTCGACCAGATAGCTGCCGGTATGGATGTTGGCCATCTGCAGGATCGCCGTTACGGCAAACACCGCCCAGACCGGGGCGCGCAGATCGCGCAGCAGCTTGGTGGCGGCGCTGACCACGGCCAGCATGTAGATGAACCACAGCACGCCATAGGGCTGGATCACCGCCCAGGCGATCTGCTCGGCGGCGCCGACCGGATCGGTACTCGGCAGGCCGACCTTGAAGATGATGTGGATCAGCGCCCACAGCGCGTAAAAATACAGATAATGCACCACGCGGCGATCGGCATAGGCGCGCCAGGGGCGGTCGATGACTCGGGACAGAAACAGCCCGGAAATCAGGAAGAATTCCGGCATCCGGAACGGGGTGGCAAAGGCGATGGCCCAATGCAGCACGCCGACGCCGCCGGTATCCTCGCCGACGCTCGACGCCGCATACATCATGACGACGAGGAAAATCGACAGGCCCTTAGCCATGTCGACCCAATCGAGTCGCTTGTCAGTTTCGGCCATCTGCCGCCCTCCGCAATTATTGCGGCGCATTATACGGCCAGGGGCGATGCTGAGAGGTTACGACTTGCCGACAGGATTAAGCCAAATGGTGAACTGGTAAGCATTTAGCTAAATGCCGTCAGTCGATCCGGCAGGGCGGCTAAATTTACAGCGGCACCGAGGCATAGGCTGCGAATAGCAGGCCCATGGTGGCGACGAACATGACCGACAGCGAAATGGTTTTGAGCATGGCAAAATGGTCCTGCGCCAAGAGGCGGCGCGGAAAGAGTAAGCGCCTGAAGGCGTTAATTTGAGATTTCGACCGCGTAGTTTTCGATCACGGTGTTGGCCAACAGCTTTTCACACATGCTGGTAAGCGCAGAACGCGCCGCTTCCACGTCGGTTCCCTCCAGCACCAGATCGAAGACCTTGCCCTGCCGCACGGAGGACACTCCGTCAAAGCCGAGGCTCTTCAGCGAGCCTTCAATGGCCTGGCCCTGGGGATCCAGGACGCCGGCCTTGAGGGTGACGGTGACACGCGCTTTCATCTCAATACCCTAATGCTATGCCTATTGAACCAGACGCGGACCAGTGGTCAGCGCATTGTCCGTTTCGACCAGAATGCCAAGCCGCTGGGCGACTTCGCGGTAATTCTCGATCAGCCCGCCAAGGTTTTCGCGGAAGCGGTCCTTGTCCATCTTGTTGCGGGTCTTGATGTCCCACAGACGGCAGCTGTCCGGGCTGATTTCGTCAGCCAGCACGATGCGCATCAGGTCGCCTTCATACAGGCGCCCGCATTCGATCTTGAAATCGACGAGCTGGATGCCAACGCCCATGAACAGACCGGTCAGGAAGTCGTTGACTCGGATGGCGAGGCTCATGATGTCGTCGAGTTCGGCAGGGGTTGCCCAGCCGAAAGCGGTGATGTGCTCTTCGCTGACCATCGGGTCATGCAAAGCATCGTCCTTGTAGCAGAATTCGATGATCGAACGCGGCAGCTGGGTGCCGGGCTCGAGCCCGAGGCGCTTGACCAGCGAGCCGGCCGCATAATTGCGCACGATGATCTCGAGTGGGATGATTTCCACTTCCTTGATCAGCTGCTCGCGCATGTTGATGCGCTTGATGAAGTGAGTCGGGATACCCAGGCCGTTGAGCTTGGTGAACACAAATTCCGAGATTCGGTTGTTCAGCACGCCCTTGCCATCGATGATCTCGTGGCGCGCGCCGTCACCGGCGGTCGTGTCGTCCTTGAAATACTGCACCAGAGTGCCCGGCTCAGGACCTTCAAAAAGGATCTTGGCCTTGCCCTCGTAGATTTTGCGACGACGGTTCATTGGCAAATCCAACCATTGGCAGGAGGGGGGAGATTTGGCCGCTTCATGCGCCAGATCATGGCGCAAAGGCAAGCCCTTTTGCATTATGGCTGGGGATGGCGGCTGCGCGCCCCCTGCATAAGGTCGCAGCATCCGCGCAAGTTGATTTGGCAGGCCGAACCACTTATGTCGAGGGACACGCGCCGGAGCGGCGGTAATGTCTATGCGCAGCGGGAGAGTTACATGAGTAATTTCGACGATCGGCAGAAGGGCCAGGAGGCCAAGTTCGCCTTCGACGCCGAAAAGAAGTTCAAGGCGGAAGCCCGCCGCAACAAGCTGGTCGGCATCTGGGCCGCCGAGCTGCTGGGCCTCACCGGCGATGCTGCCAATGCCTATGCCGCCGAAGTGGTGGCTGCCGATTTCGAGGAAGCCGGCGACGAGGACGTGTTCCGCAAGGTCGCGGGCGACCTCAAGGCCAAGAATATCGACATTGGCGAAGACGTGATTCGCCAGAAGATGGCGCAGCTGGTGCAGGTCGCCAACGAGCAGATCGCCGCCGAAGGCTAAGCGCAGCCAGTCTAACCAGTTTGCCAGGGGGAGCTGATCGCATGATCGGCTCCCCTTTGCTTTGTGCCGTTCCGGGTACATAGTATCGCGCCAGCAGGGGGGGACACATGCGCGGCGCTATTCGGTATCTTGGTCTGATCGTCGCCATTCTGGGCGGCATGTTGATAGGCGGCACGGCCTTTGCCCAGGGCAATGACACGCGGGTGATCGTGCCCGACCTGCCCGGCGGGGCCATCGTTTCCGGCTGCTATCGCAGCACCGGGCACATCTACGGCAAATATCGCTTCGAGTTCTGCCTGCAGCAGCGCGGCAGCTATGCCGTTTCCGGCGGCGGCGTGCGTTGCGCCGGTCGACTGGACTGGAGCGGACGCGGCGCCGAGGTCAGCGTGCAATTGCGACGCACCTCCTGCGGCAATGGCGTCGCCTGGAGCGCCGACACCATGACCTGCCGGCCCAATCTGCTGCTGGGTCTGCTCGGCCTGATCCTCAATCCGGAGCGGCCATTCCTGTCCAGCCTTACCTGCAATTATCGACCGGTAGCCGGTTCGGAAGCGCCGACGCGCTTCACCGTGCGGCGGATCAACTAAGCCTGCAGTCGCTGCATCAGCCGGGTAAACATCAGCAGACCCTCGGGCCAGGGACCGTGGCCCGAGGCGAGATCGATGCGCCCGGCCTCACCGGCCTGATGGAAGTCCGAACCCCAGCAGGTGGCAAATTCCACCGCGCGGTCGAGCGAACAGAGCGGGTCATTGCTCGACGCCACCAGCATGGAGGGGAAGGGCAGGGGATCGCGCGGAATCGGCCGGAAACCGAAACTGGCTTCGGGCGCATCCGGGTTGAGTTCGATATCGGGCGCCGCCACGAGAAAGGCGCCGCGCACATTGTCGGGCAGGCGCGGCGCGGCATGCACCAGCGCAATCACCGCCAGCGAATGGGCCACCAGCACCACCGGGCGCGTGGTCAGCCTTGCCGCCTGATTGATGGTCTCGGCCCAGTCATCGAGGTCGGGCTCGTGCCAATCGGCCTGGTCGACAATGGCAGCGCTGGCGATGCGGTCAGCCCAGCGCAATTGCCAGTGGCCGGGCAGGCAGTCGCCCAGATCGGGCAGGATCAGCAGGTCGCATTCCGAGATTTTCATGTGCGGTCCGTCCTTGGGCGCATGAAGGCCGCCATCGGCTCCGTCATGCCGATGTGGCGATAAAAGCCCTCGGCGTTGGGCTTGGAGAGCAGCACGATGCTGACCTTGGGGCCGAGCAGTTCCGCCGCTGTGTCGAGCAGGGTCTGGCCGATATGGTTGCCCTGCTGTCCTTCGACAACCGCCAGATCAATGCAATAGCAGACCCAGTGCCAGTCGGTGATGGCGCGGAACAGGCCGAGCAGGGCGCCGGTCTCGTCGCGCGCGGTCACCAGCAGATCGGAGTGATCCAGCATGGCCTGCAGCCGCTCTGGATTGGCCAGGGGGCGTCCCTGGCCAAGCGTGGTGGCACCGACGCAGGCGACATAGTCAGCAGCACTAAGGCTGGTTTCGCGTGCGTAGGTGATCATGGCGTCAGGCGTCGAAGACGCGCTGGAAGATCGTGTCGACATGCTTGAGATGATAGCCATCATCGAACATGGCGTCGATTTGTTCATCCGACAGAGTCACTTCGGGGTCGGATTTGAGGTTCTGGGCAAACAGCCCGGCGCGGTCGCCGCGATGTTCCCACACCTTCATGGCATTGCGCTGCACGGCGGCATAGCTGTCCTCGCGGCTATAGCCGGCCTGGGTCAGCGCCAGCAGCACGCGCTGCGAATTATGCAGCCCGCCCAGCAGGTCGAGATTCTTGCGCATGTTCTCGGGATAGACCACCAGCTTGTCGATGACGCCGGTGAGGCGCGCCAGAGCGAAGTCCAGCGTCACGGTGGCGTCGGGGCCGATCATGCGTTCCACTGACGAGTGCGAAATATCGCGCTCATGCCACAGCGCCACGTTTTCCAGCGCCGGCACCACCATGCCGCGCACCAGCCGGGCCAGACCGGTGAGGTTTTCGGTGAGCACCGGGTTGCGCTTATGCGGCATGGCCGAAGAGCCCTTCTGGCCGGGGGAGAAGAACTCCTCGGCTTCCAGAACCTCGGTGCGCTGCAAATGGCGGATTTCGACGGCGACCCGCTCGATCGAGCTGGCGACGACGCCCAGCGTGGCGAAGAACATGGCGTGACGGTCGCGCGGGATCACCTGCGTCGACACCGGCTCGATGGCCAGGCCGAGCTTTTCGGCGACATATTCTTCAACCTGCGGGTCGATATTGGCAAAGCTGCCAATGGCGCCGGAAATCGCGGCGGTGGTAATCTCGGCCCGTGCTGCCACAAGACGCGCGCGGTTGCGGGTGAACTCGGCATAGGCTTCGGCCAGCTTGACGCCAAAGGTGGTCGGCTCGGCATGGATGCCATGGCTGCGGCCGATGGTGATGGTGTCCTTGTGCTCATAGGCGCGGCGCTTGAGCGCGGCGAGCAGGGCATCGACATCGGCGATCAGCAAATCAGCGGCACGGGCCATCTGCACCGACAGCGTGGTGTCGAGAATGTCCGAGCTGGTCATGCCCTGATGCATGAAGCGGGCGTCGGGGCCGACGATTTCGCTGAGGTGCGTCAGGAAGGCGATGACGTCATGCTTGGTGGTGCGCTCGATTTCGTCGATCCGCGCCACGTCGAAGCCATAGTCGCCGGTGGCGGCTTTGCGGGCATTCATCACGTCCCAAATATTCTGGGCGGCTTCCTTGGGCACCACACCGAGTTCACCCAGCTTGGTGGTGGCGTGCGCCTCGATCTCGAACCAGATGGCGAAGCGGGTCTCGGCCGACCAGATGGAGACCATTTCGGGGCGAGAATAACGCGGGATCATGGGTTTAGGCTTTCGGGTTCAGATTTTGATTCAGGCGGATGCAGCAGCGCGCAGCGCCGCAATCCGGGGAGCATAGGTGGCGGCATCATTGCCACCATAGACGGAGGAGCCGGCGACGAACACATTGCAGCCGGCCTTGGCGATGGCGCCGATATTGTCGGCGGTGACGCCACCATCGACCTCAAGGTCGATATCGCGATCACCGATCAGCGCCTTGGCCTGCGCCAGCTTGACCAGCGCTTCGGGAATGAAACTCTGGCCGCCAAAGCCGGGATTGACCGACATCACCAGCAACAGATCGATATCGCCGATCACATGTTCCAGCGCCGACACCGGCGTCGCCGGATTGAGCGCCACCCCGGCCTTCTTGCCCTCGGCGCGAATGGCCTGCAGCGTGCGATGCAGATGCGGCCCGGCCTCGGCATGCACGGTGATGATATCGGCGCCGGCCTTGGCAAAGGCCGAAATATAGGGGTCCACCGGCGCGATCATCAGATGCACATCAAACAGCTTGGTGGTGAGCTTGCGCACCGAGGCCATCACCAGCGGGCCAAAACTGATATTGGGCACGAAATGGCCATCCATGACGTCGACATGGATGTAATCGGCGCCCGCCGCGTCGATGGCGGTGATTTCTGCGCCAAGGCGCGAAAAATCGGCCGACAGGATCGATGGGGCGATGCGGATAGGACGGGCGGTCATGGATGAGGCACCTCAGCCGGAGGGGGTGAGGCTGCTATAGGGCGGGAGCGCCCGTGGGGCAAGCGCTTGCGCTCAGCGCCAGCACTGCGACAGATGGATTGCCCGGACAAGCCGGGCAATGACGATTGGAGGGTATCCGATCCCTCCCCACCGTCATCACCGGGCTTGTCCCGGTGATCCACCTTCCTGCTCAAACCAATCTCACCCTCCACTAAGCGTCACCCTCGGGTCAAGCCCGAGGGTGACGCTTAGTGGAGGAGGTAAAGTGCCAAAACTTATCCATCTTATCCCCGCCCCCAAAACCTCCTGTATTGTCTCCCCATCTCTCCGGGATACAGGCGGCGCTGCAGCGACCAGTGTCCGGAGGGACTGTCGGAGGGAGGGGAGGTCGCGCTCCCCTCCGGGCTGCGCGGAGAACATGAGTTGGGATGCTTCGGCTGAAATCTCATGGCTTAGGTTTCGCCTTCCCAATAAATCCCGGCGCCCCGAGGCGACTATCACCTCACTTTTTACTACTCTACTTCAGAGGCGGCAGTCGCCTCGGGGCTTCCGCCTGTTCTTTCGAAACCGCGCCCGGCGGCGCATGGTCACGCCCATCACAAACCGGCGATGCGACACCCTGCGCATTGCTTTGCCGGGCCGAGCGGCTAGAACCGGACCCAACAAGGAGCGTCAGTCAGTTGGAATTTTCTTGGCTATTGGTGTTCGGCGCGGGCGTGCTCAGTTTTCTGTCACCCTGCGTGCTGCCGCTGGTACCGCCCTATCTCACCTATATGAGCGGGGCGAGTTTCGAACAGTTGCGGGCCGATGACAAAGGCGCGGCGGCGTTGCAGCGGCGCGTGGCCGTCACCTCGCTGTTCTTCATCCTCGGCTTTTCCGCGGTGTTCATCACCCTGGGCGCCACCGCCACGGCGTTCGGCCAGGCGTTCCGGCAGGCGCTGCCGATCCTGACGCCGATTGCCGGCGTGATGATCATTGCCATGGGCCTGCATTTCCTTGGGGTCTATCGCATCGGCCTGCTCGACCGGCAGGTGCGGCATCAGGGGCCGGGCATGGCCAGTGGGCCGCTGGGCGGGTTCCTGCTTGGCCTGGCCTTCGCCATTGGCTGGACCCCCTGCATCGGGCCGGTGCTGGCCGCCGTGCTCTCGGTCTCCGCCAGCAAGAATACCGCCTGGGAAGGCGCTGGCCTGCTCGGCATTTATTCGCTGGGGCTGGGCGTGCCGTTCTTCCTCGCCGGCATTGCCATCGGGCCGTTCCTCGCCTTCTTCCAGGGCTTCAAGAAGCATTTGCAGACTGTCGAGCGCGTCATGGGCGGGCTGCTGGTGGTAACCGGCGTGTTGTTCCTCACCGGCAATTTCACCCGGCTGTCCTACTGGTTCCTCGAAACCTTCCCCGTGCTGGCCAATTTCGGCTGACAAGTAAGCAGGACTTAACCCTGCATCGAGTTTGCCAGCATCATCACGCCGAAATTCAGCACTGGTTTACCCCGCCGCGGCACAGTGTGGCTGCGATACGAGGGAACGATGCTGACACTCGACACGGCGGACACAGGCCCTTACCGGTCCAGCGCGCTCGCCGGAACACACGGCGAGCTCAGCGCAACCGTGACCAGTCGGATCGAAGATGTCGAAGCGCTATGGCGGACGCTGACCGCCACCAGCATCGAATCTCCCGGCCAGGGCTATGATTTCATCCGGCTGTGGATCGCCGACCGCAAAATCCCGCCGGCGCAGCAATGCTATGTCGTCGGGCGGGTCGATGGCCGGGCCATCGTCCTGTTGCCGCTCCATCGCAAGCGCGTCTATGGCTTGCCGGTGCTCACCTGGTTTCCCGGCTCCAACGCCGGTTGCTACGCTCCCATCGCCGATCATGACGCGCTGGCCGCGCTCAGTCCCGAACAGCGCGACGCCTTGTGGGCGGCGATGTCGCGAGAGCTGGGCGGCGCCGATCTGATCTATCTGCGCTCGATACCCATCGAGGTCGGGGGGCATGCCGGCCTGTTCGATAGCTTGGGCAGCACGCTAGCCGTCGAGGCAATCCATCGCTCGCAATATTCCAGTTGGGCCGAATGTGACACGCTGCAACGCAGCAAGTCGCGGCGCAAGCATGACCGCCAGCAAGGCGACCGGCTGACGGCGCTGGGCGCGGTCGACTTCGAAGAAATCCGCAATGGCGGCGACACCAGCTGCGCCATCGAGATCATGTTTCGGCAGCGCTCCGCCCGCTTCAAGGTGATGGGCATCCGCGACAGCTTCATCCTCGACCGGCTGGTCGGCTTCTATCAAAGCATGGCCGAAGCCGGTTCGGGCGTCGATGTACGGCTCCACATCCTGCGGCTCAATGGCGACATCGTCGCGGTGCGCTACAATATCGTGCATCACGACCGCATGTTCTGCCTGATTTCCTCGATGAGCGACGATCCGGCGATCCAGGGGGGCTCGCCCGGCAAGCAGTGCCTGCTGCGGGTGATGCAGACCGTGTTCGATGACGGCATCCGCATTTTCGACATGGGCAGCGGCTTCACCGACGAAAAGCGGCATTGGTGCAATGTGCAGACGCCGTTGCGCCAGCACTATATCGCCCTGACGCTGCGGGGCGCGGTGATCGTCAAAGCGCATCAGGCGTTCCAGAAGACGCGGGCAGCGATCAAGGGCAACAAGCAGCTCAAGGCGGCGGTGCGCGGCCTGCAGCAGGCTATGAACCGGGCACTTCGAGTCGGGCAGCCGGCGGCGCCAGAGCGCTCAGAGTAGCTTGAGGGCACGCAGCGAGGCGTGGCTGGATTTCCCGATAATGATGTGATCGTGCAAAGTTATCCCCAGGGGCTTGGCGATGTCCGATATTTCCTTGGTCATCCGCACGTCTGCCGATGACGGGGCAGGGTCGCCCGAGGGATGGTTATGCACCAGGATCAGCGCCGTGGCCGACAGCTCAAGCGTGCGCCGGATGACTTCGCGTGGATAGACCGGCGTATGGTCGACGGTGCCGGTCTGCTGCACCTCGTCGGCGATCAACCGGTTCTTTTTGTCGAGAAACAGAATGCGGAACTGCTCGATCGATTCGAACGCCATCTGGCTGCGGCAATAGTCGATCAACTGGTTCCACGAGCCGAGGATCGGCTTCTCCCGGTCGATCCGGCCACGCCCGAAGCGGGCGGCGACCGATTGGATCACCTTGATATGGGCGACCGAGGTTGGCCCCAGCCCGTCGATTTTTTCCAGCCGCGCCTGGCTGGCGTTGAACACGCCGGAGAACGAGCCGAATTCGCGCAGCAGGGTTTTCGCCAGCGCCTTGGTGTCGCGACGGGGAATCGCCAACTGCAACGCCAGCTCGAGCAGTTCGTAGTCTTCCAGCGCGTCGCCGCCGATTTTGAGGAAGCGCTCGCGCACCCGCTGGCGGTGTCCGGCCCGATCGTCAGGGGCTGGCCGCAGCGGCGCGAAGGCCTCTTCTGCCAGGCTGCCCGGTGATTCCTCGGGCTGGTCCGCCATCAGGCAACCCGTGCGGCCATGGGATTGAACAGGCCTCCGGGCGAGAGGGTGAAGATTTCGCAGCCGGTTTCGGTGATGCCGATGGAATGCTCGCACTGCGCCGACAGCGTCCGGTCGCGGGTGACGGCGGTCCAGCCATCGGAGAGGATTTTCACATGCGGACGGCCGAGATTGATCATCGGCTCGATGGTGAAAATCATCCCCGGCTTCAGCGGTACGCCGGTGCCGGCCGTGCCGAAATGGAGAATATTGGGTTCGTCATGGAACAATTGACCCAGCCCATGCCCGACGAAGTCACGCACCACGCTCATCCGCTCGTTCTCGGCCAGCGTCTGGATGGCAGCGCCGATATCGCCGGTGGTGTTGCCGGGCTTGGCCACGGCGAGGCCGGCTTCGAGGCTGGCATAGGTCACTTCGATCAGCCGCTCGGCCTTGCGGGAAATTTCGCCGACCGGATACATCCGGCTCGAATCGCCGTGCCAGCCATCGACCACCAGCGTCAGGTCGATATTGACGATATCGCCTTCGCGCATCGGGCGCTCATCGGGAATGCCGTGGCAGACGACATGGTTGATCGAGGTGCAGAGCGAGTGGCGATAGCCCTTGTAGAAGATCGTCGCCGGCACCGCGCCATTATCACGGGCGAACTCATAGGCAATCTTGTCGAGGGTCGAGGTGGGCACGCCCGGCTCGACATATTCGGTGAGAATGTCGAGCGCCTTGGCCGTCAACGCGCCGGCTTTGCGCATGCCGGCAAAACCCTCGCTGCCATGCAGCGGGATGACACCGGGGGTGCGGCGGGCTTTGGCGGGGGCATCGACGAAGGTAATCATGCAGGACTCCGGAGAACTACAGTCAAATTAGTCGCTTGGGACCGGGATTGGAAGGGCAAGGCGGTTCGCTTGACGCCGATATCCTGCGGGGGCATTGCTGGCAGAGAGCAAGCCACGGAATCGCCTCATGTCCAGCCCTGATACCATCACCGCCGCACTCCTCGTCATCGGCGACGAAATCCTTTCGGGCCGGACCAAGGACGTCAATATTGGCGCCACCGCCGATTTCTGCACCGATCTGGGGATCGAGCTGCAGGAAGTCCGCGTCGTGAGCGACGAAACCGACGATATCGTCGCCGCCGTCAACGCGCTGCGCGCCCGCTACACCTATGTGTTCACCACCGGCGGCATCGGGCCGACGCATGACGACATTACCGCCGACGCCATTGCCAAGGCCTTCGGCGTAAAGCTGCCGATCAATCCGGAAGCCCGCGCCATGCTGGAGACGCGCTGGAAGCAGACCGGCACCGAGGTCAACGAGGCCCGCCTGCGCATGGCGCGCATTCCCGAAGGCGCGACGCTGATCGTCAACTCGGTCAGCGCTGCGCCCGGCTTCCGCATCGGCAATGTGCATGTGATGGCCGGGGTACCGCTCATCATGCGGGCCATGCTCGAGGCGCTGGTGCCGGTGCTCAAGAGCGGCAAGAAGATCATGTCGGTCACCATCAAGGCGGCGGTGGGCGAGGGGACCATTGGCGGCCCGCTCGGCGCCTTGCAGGAGCAATTTCCGGACGTGAAAATGGGCAGCTACCCACAGATGGGCAATGACCGGATCATGACCGAACTGGTGCTGCGCTCGTCCGATGCCGACCGGCTGCAGGAGGCCGCCGGCAAGGTGCGGGCGATGGTAACGGAGGTCCACAACCGGGCCGGAGTCGCCATGCCCGAGCAGGAGGTCTATTGAGGCCATGCGCAGGCTGGGCATAATCACGCTGAGTTGTTGGCTCCGCCGTCCTTGTTTGCTAAGCACGATCCTCTGAATTTTCCGCGGCAATGCACAGCGCCGGCGCAGGAGACATGAATTGAACAACCCGAACCAGAAGTCGTTCCCGGTCTCCTGGGACCAGTTTCACCGCGACAGCCGCGCCCTGGCCTGGCGCCTGGCCGGGATGGGCACCTTCGATGCCGTGATCGCCATTGCCCGTGGCGGGCTGGTGCCGGCGGCCATCGTGGCCCGCGAACTCAATATCCGCACGGTCGAAACCGTAGCGGTCAAGAGCTATGACCATCAGAGCCAGAGCGGCATTCAGGTGCTCAAGACCATCAGCCAGCCGATCCTCGATATGGCGCGGAATGGTGGCAAGGTGCTGATCGTCGATGATCTGGTCGACACCGGCTCGACCGCCCGCGTGGTCCGCGAAATGCTGCCCGGCGCCCATTTCGCCACCGTCTATGCCAAACCCAAGGGCCGCGAGATGGTCGACACCTTCATCACCGAAGTTAGCCAGGACACCTGGATTTTCTTCCCGTGGGACCTCGACGTGGCCTATGCCGCCCCGATTTCCGGCGGCACGGACTGAGGAGAAGTCCTGGTGCGGGCGGCGGGACTCGAACCCGCACGGCTAGCGCCGAGGGATTTTAAGTCCCTTGTGTCTACCATTCCACCACGCCCGCTTGCGGATCGTGTTTGTCACAAGGCGGCGGACAAGACAATTGCGCGCCGCAATTCTTCCCCGGAGACCAGATGATCGAGAAAATCGAAACCGGCATTGCCCCCTCATCCTCCCCCATCAATGATGCGGTGCGGGCGGGCAAGCAGGTCTGGCTGGTGGCGATTGCCGAAGATCCGGTGACCGGCGAGATCGTCGAAGGCGGCATCGAGGCGCAGGCACGGCGCTGCATCCAGAATCTCGAGATCGGCATCAAGGCCGCCGGTGGTTCGCTGGCCAATCTGGTGATGCTGCAGATTTTCCTCATCGACAGCGCCGATGCCAAAGGCATGAACACGGTCTATCGCGAGTTCTTTACCCAGCAGCCCTATCCGGTGCGAGCGACGGTGGTGGTCAAGGAATTGCTGGCCAAGGGCCTGCGCATCGAGATCACCGCGCAGGGGGTGTTGGACTGATGCTGCTCAAGCGCGACCTGCTCGAAGACATCAAGGCCGGCAAGGTCGATCTGGTGTTCCGTCGCTGGAGCCGCCCGAGCGTTAAAGCCGGTGGCACGCTCAAGACCAAGGTTGGCCTGCTGTCGATCGGGGCGATTGACGATATCAGCCCCGACGATGTGACTGACGCCGAGGCGCAGCGTGCTGGCTTTCGCGACGTCGCCGACTTCCGCAAATGGCTCGACACGATGAAGCCGGGGCATTTGTTCCAGCGCATCGAAGTCAGCTATCTCGGCGAGCTGCCCGAATAGCATCGGACCGAAAAGTGCGCAGCGGTTTTCGGACGAATCCGATGCGCAAACAAAGAACTAAAGCGCACGTTCTGATGCAATCAGAACGTCAGGCGCTTTAGAATGGCGTCGGGGCCACGAAGGTCATGAACTCGTCGGTGGTGGGGTGAGTGAAGCCCAGTTCGGCGGCGTGCAGTTGCAGCCGATCAGCCGCAGCAAAAGTTTCTGCATCGGCATAAAACGCATCTCCCAGAATCACATGGCCGATAGCCTTCATGTGAACTCTGAGCTGATGCGTGCGCCCAGTGAGCGGATGCAGCCGCACCCGAGTAGCGTTGGCCTCGCGCTCCAGCACGGTCCATTCGGTCTGCGATGGCCGCCCATTCTCGTGATCGACACGCTGACGCGGCTTGTTCTCCCAATCGGTCGCCAATGGCAGATCGACCAGGCCGGTATCGGCCTCGATGATGCCGGCGACGCGGGCAATATAGGATTTGGTGGTCTTGCGATGCTCGAACTGGCTGCCGATGCGGCCATGGGCGCGCTTGTTCAGCGCCAGCACCAGAACCCCCGACGTATCCTTGTCGAGCCGGTGGCACATGCCGGCCGTGGCCCATTGCTGGCGGGCGCGATGCTCGATGCAGTCCCACAGGGACGGGTCCTTGCCCGGAACACTCAACAGACCGCTCTGCTTGTCGACGACCAGAATGTCGTCATCGACGTGCAGCACGTTCAGATAGGGCTCAAGCGGCGGGAAATAGTCGAGCAATGTGGGCATGGGACCGGGCATGGCGCGCCGTGTAGCAGACGGGAGCCATTTGACCAACACCGGCAAGCGGACAGCTCGGTTGCGCCAATGTGATCGGCGGTTGGCGGAACGACTGCTCGGCGGGTCCGTTGTTGGTCTGCAACTTAGAGGAACTTCCCATGCACAAAGATGAAGTCAAAGGCGTTGGCAAACAGGTTAAAGGCGCTGTCAAGGATGCCGTCGGCGGCCTGACCGGCAATGAGAAGCTGCAGGCCGAGGGCAAGCTCGACAAGGCTGCTGGCAAAATTCAGCAGAAGGTCGGCGAAGTCAAAGATGCCGGCCGCGACGCGCTTAAGCGCTGAGCCAACACTTCCGGCTGAACGAAAGGGCCGTCCTGCCGGGCGGCCCTTTGCCTGTTCAGAAGCGATAATGCAGGCGGGCACAAACCGGATGCAGCATCTTGGCCGAGATCAGCTTTGGCGAAGCGCGCAGGCCAGTGGCGGGAAATAGCGGAATGCCGCTCCCGATGATTTCCGACATGACATAGATCTCGATTTCGTCGAGCGCGCCGCGTTCCATGAACGCCATCTGCAACTTGCCGCCGCCGAGCATCCAGACGTCGCCATCGTCCAGCGCCCGCAATTCGGTGATGAGACTGTCGATATCGGTGCGGGTCTCCAAAGGTCCCTTGGGGTTGTCGATGGGGCGTGAGGTGACGACGATCACCCGCTTGCCGTCATATTCCCACGCGCCGGGATAACGCGCGAGCCAGTCATAGGTCGCGCGGCCCATGACCACGGTGGCAATGGTCTTGATGAAATTGTGATAGTCATGCTCACCAAGGTTGAGGTCCGGCTGCTGGGTCAGCCAGTCGAGATTCTCGTCCGGCGTGGCAATGAAGCCATCGAGACTGGTGGCAATATAGCCAACGATTCTGGCCATGGTGGTGCTCCTGTGTTGGCGGTGCCATCGGCAATAGAGCGCGATGATGACAGGACGTGTCAGCAGGATTGGGGCAGGGTCAGGCAATGGAAACGGCAATTTTCGATACGGCGCTGGGCGAATTCGGCATCGGCTGGACCGATGTCGGGATCGCGCGCGTCCAATTGCCGGGGCTGGAGCGCCCCGAGCTGCTGCAGCGGATCAATCGCGATGGGGCACAACCCGGTGAACCGACCCGGGTGATCGAAGCCGTGATCAATAGCATCGAAGACTATGCCGAGGGTGAGGCGGTGGATTTCACGGCTGTTGCGCTCGATCTCACCGGACTGCCGGCATTCCATCAGCGGGCTTATGCCTTGCTATGCACCATCGGCTGGGGCCAGACCACCAGCTATGGCGCACTGGCCCGGCAGCTGGGCGATGTGACGCTGTCGCGGGCCGTTGGGGCGGCGATGGGTGCCAATCCCATTCCGCTGATCATTCCCTGCCATCGGGTGCTGGCCGGCGATGGCAAGCCGGGCGGATTCTCGGCGCCGGGTGGCGCTATCTCCAAGGTGAAAATGCTGGCCCTCGAAGGCGTTGCGGTCGGCACGCCGGCGGGCCAGATGAATTTCGGATTTTAGGCATGGGTCTCGAGATTGAGCGCAAATTCCTGGTGACCTCGGATGCGTGGCGCTCCGCCGCCACCGGCAGCGCCTTGCTGCGGCAGGGCTATCTGTCGTCTAACGCCAAGGCGACTGTGCGGGTGCGCAGCAAGGACGATGCGCGGGCGGTGCTGACCCTCAAAGGGGCCATGGAGGGGATTTCGCGGGCGGAATATGAGTATGAAATCCCGATCGATGAGGCGCGCGAACTGCTGATGCTGGCCGAGCCGCATGTCATCGAGAAGCGGCGCTATCTGGTGCCGTTTGGTGGGCTCATCTGGGAGGTCGATGAATTTGCCGGCCGGCATCGTGGCCTGATCATCGCCGAGGTGGAACTGAGCGACGAGAACCAGTCGGTGCCGCTGCCGGCCTGGGTTGGCGCCGAGGTCACCTACGACGACCGCTACAACAACGCCAGCCTGTCGCGGGCCGAGACCATTCCAGGCTAGGCGCCGGCGTGACAGGCCGGCACTCTAACGCTATGGCTGGCGCATGACCGCTCCGCACCTCTCGACTCGCCGCAGCAACTCTGTCACCGCCCTGTGGCTCTACACCTTCGCGCTCATCATCATGGCCGCGATGAGCGCCACGATTCACGAGGCGGCAAAGGTCGCGCCGGTGGGGCAATTGGTATTCTGGCGCAGCTTCGTCGCGCTCGGGCCGATCCTGATTTACCTGTGGGTGCGCGGCGAGTTGCGCACTTCCATGCGGACAAAATACCCCCACAAGCATCTTATTCGCGGCATTCTTGGCTCGACCGTAATGGTCTGCAGCTTCATTTCGCTGGCCTATCTGTCGGTCGGCATTGCCACCGCGATCACCTATCTGACGCCCATCCTCTCCATCGGCGCAGCGATGGTCTTCCTGCGCGAACGGCCGGGGGCCACCGTGGTCACGGGCGTGGTGGTGGGCCTGCTCGGTATCGTGCTGATGCTGTTCCCGGCGCTGGTGGGGGCCGAATTGCGCGACGGCACGTTGATCGGCGTGCTCGCTGGCGTCGCCATGGCGGCGACCAATGCGCTGTCGCGCGTACAGGTCAAGGATCTGACCCGCACGGACCCGCCCGCCAGCATCGCGCTGTCCTTCGCGGTGGTGGCGAGCCTGGTGGGACTGGTGACGGCGCTGTTCGGCTGGGCCCAACTGGATACATATACCTACGCGCTGCTGATTGGCGCCGGCCTGTTCGGTGGTGTTGGCCATGTGCTGATCACCGAAGCGGTGGCCCGCGCTCCGGTGTCACTGCTGGCCGGCTATGAATATACCGGCATCATCTGGGCATTCCTGTTCGACTTTGCCCTATTGGGCATCGTGCTCGATGCCTGGGCGGTCAGCGGGGCGCTCGTCGTGGTGGGCGCCGCCGCCGTGGTGACCTATGGCCAGGGGCGGCGCGCCGTGCGGCTCAAACCGGCGGAATAGTTGTCTACTGCCAGCGCTTGAAGCTCTTGAGGTGGTCGAGGCCCTTGACCACGCTCATGGTCAGCTTTTCGACGCTGTCGGTCACCGGCAGCACCAGCACATTCTCGCTCTCGGGATCGGGCACTTCCAGCGTCGCAAACTGGCTGTCGAGCAGGCTGGCCGGCATATATTCGTGGTGGCGCTTGGCCATGCGCTCGGCGATCACCGACTTGTCGCCATGCAGATAGACGAACAGGATCGGCTCGCCGGCCTGTTCAACGAGATAATCGCGATAAGCCCGTTTCAGCGCCGAACAGGCGCCCACGGCCGCACCCTTGCGGTCGGCGGCTTCATGTAGGGCTTGCGCCAGCCGCTCCAGCCACGGCCAGCGGTCCTCGTCGGTCAGCGGCGTACCGGCGCGCATTTTTTCGACATTGGCTGGCGGGTGATAGCCATCGCCATCGAGAAACGGCACATGCAGCCGCCGCGCCACGGACTGGCCGATAGTGGATTTGCCCGATGAGCTGACGCCCATCACGATGATGATGCGCGCGGCTTCAAACCGTCGCGGTGAAGGCGCCGTCGACATAGAGGATGTGTCCATTCACAAATCTTGCGGCCTCTGAGGCCAGGAATACTGCCGCGCCGCCGAGTTCCTCGGGCTGGCCCCAGCGACCCATTGGGGTCCTGGTTTCGATCCAGGCGTTGAACTTGTCGTCCTTGAACAGGGCCTCGTTGAGTTCGGTGGCGAAAAAGCCGGGTGCGATGCCGTTGATGTTGAGACCGTGCTTGGCCCAGTCGACGGCCATGCCGCGCGTGAGATTGGCCACCGCCGCCTTGGTCGCTGCATAGGGGGCGATGGATGTGCGGGAAAGTTCGGACATCAGCGAGCAGATATTGATGATCTTGCCGGCGCCGCGCGAAATCATATGCCGCGCCACCGGTTGGCTGACATTAAACACCGAGGTCAGATTGGTGGTGATGATCTGGTCGAATTTTTCCGGCGGAAAACCTTCCAGGCTAGAGCGAAACTGCATGCCCGCATTGTTGACCAGAATGTCGATCGGGCCGATGGCGTCTTCTATATAGGTCACAGCCTCGTTGATACTGTCGCGGCTGGTGACGTCAAAGGCGACGGCATTGACCGTGGCGCCCGTGGCGGCAAGACGCTGTGCCGCGGCGCCCAAAGCCTCGGTGTCACGCGCATTGAGAATGACGGCGGCGCCAGCGGCAGCGAGGGCTTCGGCCATTGCATAGCCGAGGCCACGGCTGGAGCCGGTGACCAGGGCGCGCTTGCCGGTGAGATCGAAAGGGTTGGGGGGCGTCACGCGAGTCTCCACTTTGGGCGGGACCCTACGCAGCGGGGCTTGCCCAGACAAGTCATACTACCATACAAGGCGCTGCATCGGGCCAAAAATTCCCGAAATACGACTTCCGTAGTGGTCAGGTTTGTGGTCAGTTCGCCACCGTAAGCCATGCACTGCGGACATGGACAAGACGATAGAATTCTCGGAAGGACGTTTGTATGTCGACTGCGGATATCGGCCTGATCGGCCTGGCGGTGATGGGTTCCAATCTGGCCCTGAACATTGCCGAAAAAGGCTATACTATCGCGGTCCATAATCGCTCTGCCGGCCGCATCGATGAATTCGTGGCCGAAGCCAAGGCCCAGGGTCTCGACGGCAAGACCATCCCCAAATACGAGCTGGCCGATTTCGTTGCTGCGGTGAAGGCACCGCGCTCGATCATCATCATGGTCAAGGCCGGCAAGCCGGTCGACGACATGATCGAGCAGCTGCTGCCGCATCTGGAACAGGGCGACGCCATCATCGAGTGCGGCAATTCGCTGTTCACCGATACCCAGAGGCGCTTCGACTACCTCACCCCCAAGGGCATCGGCTATCTCGGTGCCGGCGTGTCCGGTGGTGAAGAGGGCGCGCGCCATGGTCCGTCGATCATGGTCGGCGGCTCCAAGGAACAGTGGCACAATGCCGAAGCGGTGCTGACCGCCATCGCCGCCAAATTCGACGGCGAAAGCTGCTGCGCCTATCTGGGCGAGGGCGGCGCTGGCCACTTCGTCAAGACCATTCATAACGGCATCGAATATGGCGACATGCAGATGATCGCCGAAGTCTATGGCGTGATGCGCGACGGCCTGGGCATGAACCCGACGGCTTGCGCCGAAGTGTTCAAGGAGTGGAACAAGGGTCCGCTCAATTCCTATCTGATCGAAATCACCGGCCACGTGCTGGCCGCCGTCGATGACCAGAGCGGCAAGCCGCTGGTCGACCTGATCCTCGACAAGGCCGGGCAAAAGGGCACTGGCGTCTGGTCCGCCATCGTGGCGCAGCAGATGGGCGTGCCGGCAACGGCCATCGAAGGGGCCGTCGCTGCCCGGTCGATCTCGTCGCGCAAGGATGAGCGCGTGGCGGCTGAGGCCATCTATGGCAAGCCCAACCGCGCCAAGACCGATGTGACGCTGGCCGATCTCGAGAAGGCCCTGCTGGCCGGCAAGATCGTGTCCTACGCACAGGGCTTTGCGGTGATCGCCAAGGCTTCGGAAGAAAATGGCTGGGCGCTGCCGCTGGCGACCATCGCCAAGATCTGGCGCGCCGGCTGCATCATCCGCTCGCGCTTCCTCGACCAGATGTCGGCCGCCTATGCCAAGGGCGGCAATGTCAACCTGCTGGTGGTGCCGGACTTCGTGACGCTGATGAAGGATGCCCATCCGAGCTTGCGCAAGGTGGTGGCTGCCGCCGCCGTCGGCGAATTCCCGATGATCTGTCTGTCCGCTGCGCTGAGCTATTTCGACAGCTACCGCCAGGCCCAGGGCACGGCCAATCTGATTCAGGGCCAGCGCGACTTCTTCGGCGCGCATGGCTTCGAGATCGTCGGTCGCGGCACCGATTTGCACGGCACCTGGCCCAGCACGCTGGGCAAGTAAGCGTTGAAGCATCAATAACGGAAAAGGGCCCCGCAATCGCGGGGCCCTTTTTCGTTGGTCAGCTGACGCGCTTGAAATCGAGCAGCAGCGGATCACCGCTGGGCAGGCTCCTGATTTCGCCGCTGGTGATGGCCAAGAAGGTGTCGATATCGGCCGGGCGGCTGAGCAGGAAGCCCTGGGCCTCGGCACAGGTTTCGCCGCGCAGGAAGTCCAATTCCTCGATCCGTTCAATGCCTTCGGCCACCACCGGCAGGTTGAGCCCGGCGCCAAGACCCAGCACGGCGCGGACGATAGCGGCCGATTGTTCGTTGCTGTCGACCGACTTGATAAATGAACGGTCGATCTTGATCTTGTCGAACGCAAACGCCCGCAGATTGGCCAGCGACGAATAGCCGGTGCCGAAATCATCCATGGCGACCCGCACGCCGAGCGCCTTGATCTGGCGCAGACTATGGATGGCGCGCTTGATGTCGCGCACCAGGGCCGTCTCGGTGATCTCGATCTCGAGCCGCGCCGGCGACAGGCCGGTCTGAAGCAGCGTCTGCATGATCATGTCGGGCAGGCCGGCATTCTGCATCTGCACGGCGGAGACGTTAACGGCGATGGAGAGCGGGTTCGTCCATAGGGCTGCGTCGGCACAGGCCTTGCGCATGACCCATTCGCCGATCTGCAGGATCAGCCCGCTTTCCTCGGCGATCGGAATGAAGTCGCTGGGCGGGATGTCGCCATTGACCGGATGCTCCCAGCGCACCAGGGCTTCGAAGCCGCTGACTTCGCCGCTCTTGATGTCGATCTGGGGCTGATAGACCAGCCGCAACTGGTTGCGCGAAATGGCGTGACGCAGGTCGTTTTCCAGCAGGCGGCGCTCGCGGATCTTGACGCCCATTTCGGCCTCGAAGAAGCGGTAGATGCCGCGGCCGTCATGCTTGGCGCGGTAGAGCGCGGTATCGGCATGGGTCATCAAATGCTGGGCGTCGAGCGCATCGTCGGGATAGAGCGCGATGCCGATGCTGGCCGAGATGGCGGCGCTTTCGGGGCTCTCATTGTTGGCAATGCGGAAGCCATCGAGGATGGTTTCGGCGACCCGACCGGCCCGTTCCGGGCTGCCGGTGTCGGGAATGATGACGGCGAATTCATCGCCACCGAGGCGAGCCGCGATGCAATCGGGGGCCAGGGATTTTTGCAGCGACTGCGCCACGCGTTGCAGCAACACGTCGCCGACCGGATGGCCGAACAGGTCGTTGACCTCCTTGAAGCGGTCGAGATCGAGGCAGAGTACGGCAAAGCTCTGGCCCTGGCGGGCGGCGTGGGCAATCTCGCTATCGAGTTGGCGACCAAAGCTGGCGCGGTTGGGCAGGCCGGTCAGTGCGTCGTGATGGGCCAGAAAGCGGATGTGCTGCTCGGCCAGGCGACGGGCGCTGAGATCGCGCACGGCGATGGCGTGATGCGGACGGCCGCCGAAATCGACCTGCCGCAGGATGACTTCCACCGGGATGGATTTGTGGTCACCGACCATGAGATCGGCTTCGATGGAAACGCCGGGGCGTGCCGCGAGATTGGCGCAGGTGCTGAGGCCGAAAAAGCGCGATAGCGGCTCGCCGCTGAGGTCGGAGCCGTGACGGTCGACCAGCTCGAGAAAGCTGGCATTGACGGTCACGATGGCCTGGTCGTCACAAACCAGCAGGCCTTCGACGGCGGCATCGGCCAGGCCCCGCATGCGGTCGCCTTCAAGGACGCTGCGGCGCTGCTCGCGCAGGTCGAGATAGAGCCCGCCCAGGGCGGCCACCAGGATCAGGATGCTGGCGAGGGCGACACCGATGGAGAGGTTTTCCGGGGTGGCGTCGGTGGCGCTGACGATGGGGTAGCAATTGTCGAAGCCGGCGGCGCCCATGCCGGTGAAGTGCATCGAGCAGATCGCCAGGGTCAGGATGCCGGCACCGGCCAGACGCCAGCGCAGGCCGGGGCGATGGGAGCCGACATAGAGCGCCAGTGCGCCCAGCGAAATACCGAGCACCAGCGAGGACGAGACGAGGGCACTGTCCCAGGCGATATCGCCACCGATCTGCAGGGCAGACATGCCGACATAATGCATGGCCGCGATGCCGATGCCGGCGATGGCGCCGCCCAGGGCGCTGTCGGAGCGCCGAGTGCCCAGGACAGCCCACCAGAAGCCGCCGCCAACGATGGCAATGGCGATCAGCAGTGACAGCAGCGTCCTGCCGATTTCGTAGCCGGTCGGCATGCCGGCCGAGAAGGACAACATGGCAACAAAATGGGTAGCCCAGATGCCGAACCCGACCGAGACGGCCGCAACGGCGAGCCAGATCTTCTGTGTTGGACCGGAGGATTTGCGGGCATGGCTGAGCAAGCTCACGCCGGCGAAGGAAGAGAGAGCACAGATCAGGGCGGCAAGCGCGACCAGGCCAAGATTATGCTGGTAAAACAGGGTTTCGAGGACGGTCTGCATCAGTGGGACTCGGGGCGTAGCAATTGCCCCTGTGTCGGACGCCGCTGGTAAAAGTGCGATGAACGGTTCCACGAGTTGATCGGCAGCGTGGCGTTTGTTGGCCACAAGGTAAAGAAATTAGAGAGAGCGGAACATCACGTAGCTGTCCACATAGCCGTGGACGGGATGATTGAAGGCCAAGGGCAGGGTGCCGACGATGTCGAAGCCCAGCTTCTGCCACAGCGCCACGGCGCGGGTGTTGCTCGACACCACGTGATTGAACTGCATGGCGCGGAAACCACGTTCCTTGGCGCGGACCAGCGAGTGTTCACACATGGCGCGGGCTACGCCCTTGCCCTGCGCGGCCGGCGCGGTCATGTAGCCGCAATTGGCAACATGGGCGCCGCCGCCCTGCTGGTTGGCCATCACATAATAGGTGCCCAGGATGACGCCGTCTTCTTCGGCTACAAACACCTCGTGGCTGGGGGCGAACCAGTAGGCGCTGACCCCAGCCGCGTCGAGATCACGGGCAATAGCGTAGGTGTCGCCGGCCGCCAGCACCGGGGTGACGATGGCGAGGATGGCAGGGTGATCGGCGTCAGCGGCTGGGCGTATCTGCATCTTCGTCGTCATCTATCGGGGGAACCCTGATCTGGCCGGGTGGTGCCATATCCGGCACGATCGGCTTATTGGCGATGGAGGGGCGGTGGCTGAGTTCGAACCGCCACGCCGCCGCCGCGAACAGCACCAGGGCGACCACTACCGAGATGGAGGCGGCGAGGAATGGCGCGCCGGGGAAGTAGCCCGGCGAGCTGGGTGAACTGGTGAAATAGGAAAAAATCTGTGTGGCGGCGAGCGGACCGATAATGGTCGCCAGCGAATTGGCGGCGTTGACGGCGCCCTGCAATTCGCCCTGGGCATTGTCGGGCACCTGGCGCGACAGCACGCCATTGATGGCAGGAGCGGCGAGGCCGCTGACGGCGCCCACCATGATGAACAGATAGAGGTAGAACACCTCATCGGTGAAGGCGACGCCGGCAAAGGCCACGATGGCGGCCAGCAGGCCGATGAAAACCACCGGCGTTTCGCCCAGACGCTTGACCATGGGACCGACCAGAAAGGCCTGACAGATGGCAAAGCCGATGCCGAAGGCGCCCAGCGAACGGCCGATATTGGAGGAGGTGAACTGGAACACTTCCACCGTGAAATAGCTGTAAACCGACGGCAGTGACTGCGCGGCCAGCGAGAAGGCGAACAGGATCGCCAGCAGCCACAATACCACTGGATATTTGCGCAAGGCGGCGACGGCGCCGAAGGGGTTGGCGCGGCGGATGTCGAATTTGCGGCGCGAGGTCTTGGGCAGGCTCTCGGGCAGCACCAAGAGGCCAAACAGGAAATTGGCGAAGGCCAGGCCCGCTGCGGCAAAGAACGGCACGCGGGGGCCGAACTCACCGAGTTCGCCCCCGATCACCGGGCCGATGATGAAGCCGAGCCCGAAGGCGGCGCCGATCAGGCCGAAGCGGTGGGTGCGCTTATGCGGCGGGGTGATGTCGGCCATGTAGGCGGTGGCGGTGGCCACGGCAGCGCCAGCGATACCGGCGATGATGCGGCCGATGAACAGATACCAGACCACCGGGGCAATCGACATCATCAGGTAATCGAAGGTGAGGCCCAGCAGGGAGCACAGCAGCACCGGGCGACGGCCGAAACGGTCGGACAGATTGCCCAGCACCGGCGAGAACACGAACTGCATGAAGGCATAGGCGAAGACCAGATAACCGCCGATCACGGCGGCGTCGGCAACGCTGCCGCCGGTCAAATCTTCCAGCAGTTCGGGGAGTACCGGCACGATGATGCCGACACCGATCATATCAAGCAGGATCGTCACCAGAATGCAGGTGAGAGTCAGGCGTGAGCGGGTCGCTGCTTGCATACTGGGGCGCTAACCTTCTGAAGTTTCGACCGGGCTCAATGATGCCGGGCAGTTGACACAGGCGGACCTTCCAACGCAAGGCCGGAGGGTGGGGCAAGGTTCCATCGGAATGCGCCAAAGGCGCTCGAACGGGGTCAATGCGAACCGGGTTTGGCCGCAGCCGGCGGCTGGGCGTCGTGACCGTAAAGCCAGGCCAGCCGGCGCAGATGAGCACGGGGCCCCCCAGCCGCAATCACCAGATTGCGGGCGCTGCTCAAGGGCCAGGGCAGGTGGAAAATGCGGCCATTGCTGGCGGAGATCCGGGCCACGCGGGTGACGCGGCGGCGGCGGATCTGCTCGTATTTCTCGAAGGCTGTCGCGGCGCTTGGCTCTGCCACCAGTAGGGGCGCCAGAACGGCCGCATCTTCGATGCCCATGGCCGCGCCCTGGGCCTGGAATGGCACCATGGCATGGGCCGCGTCGCCAATGATGCCGACATTGCCTTCATGCCATTTGGGAGCGTCCACGGTGTAGAGCGGCCAGGGAGTCCAGCTGTCTCCGGCGGCGGAGAGCAATACGTCGATGCGTGGGCTGTGGTTGGGTGCGCCCGGCAGCATGGGGCTGGTGCCGAGGTCGGCGGTGGCCTGCGGGACCTTGGCGAATAGCGCCAGATTGACCTGCCGACGGTGCGGCAGGGGATAGCAGACCATGTGGTAGGCGGGGCCGAACAGCACGGAAACCCGGTCCAGCGCGAGCTGTCCGGCGACGAAGTCGAAGGGCAGCAGCGTCCGCCAGGCGACGCGCTGGCGGTACTGCGCCGCTGGGCCGCCGAGCAGGGCGATGCGGGTGTGGGAGTGGACACCATCGGCACCGATGAAAGCGTGGCCGCGGCCATTGCGGGTCTGGCCATTGGCTTCGTTGATCGAGATGGTGACGCCGCTTGCATGCGACACCACGTCCCAGGACCGAACGCCGAACAGGATGTCGATATTGGCGAAGCGCCGGCAGGCTGTGTGGAGGATGTCGGCGAGGTCGGCGCGGTGCATCACGGCATAGGGGGCGCCGAAGCGTTCGCGGATGATATCGCCCAGTTCCAGCGTCACCAGCGGAGTGTGGCGGCGGTAGGGGATGATGTCGATGCCGACCGGCTCAAGGCTTTGGGCGGTAAGGGCTTTTTCGAGGCCGAGGCGGTCGAGAATGCGGCGGGCATTGGGGCTGATCTGCAGGCCGGCGCCGAATTCGGAGAGAGTTGCGCTGCGCTCCAGTACCACGACTTTCGCGCCGAATTTGGCGAGCGTCAGGGCGAGCGTCAGCCCGGCGATACCAGCGCCGGCAATATAGCAAGTGCGGCCTTTGCCGGGCATGGCCCGGACTTAAGCGGCGTCGTGGAACAGGGCGGAAAGCGGGTTGGCGGTGCCGGCGGCCAGACGCGAATTGAACACGTAATGCGTTGAACAATAAGGGCAAACCGCCTCATTGTCCTTGCCCATGTCGATATAGATATGGGGATGGTCAAACGGGGGCAGGGCGCCGACGCACTTAAATTCCTTGGACCCGACCTCGATCTGACGGAGACCTTCGGTGTTGTGGAAATGGGGCGTGGTGCCGTGAGCCATGGAGAAAAGACCTGTTTGATTTTGCCGGACCATATGCCAAGGACGGGGCGATTGGAAGGTTCAAAACCCGATCGGGAACTTGCAGCATGCTGCAAGCAGGCTGGCAGTTTTCTGTCAGCTTTCTTGTGATTTTCTGGTGGTTTGCTGCCTAGCAACAGGATTTTCGAAATTGCCCGTTTTTCAGTCCGACGGTTTGACGCTGGCCTATGAATCGTTTGGCGAGGGGACGCCGGTGTTGTGCATCCATGGCTTCGCCTCCAGCGGCAAGGTCAACTGGATCGACACCGGCTGGGTCGAGACGCTGGTCGATGCCGGCTACCGCGCCGTCGTGCTGGACAATCGCGGACATGGCGGATCGGACAAGCCCTATGATCCGGAGCGCTACTATCCCCGCGACATGGCGAATGACGCCGTGGCCTTGCTCGATCATCTGGGAATCGAACGGGCGGCGGTGCTGGGCTATTCGATGGGCGCGCGAATCGCTGCCTTCATGGCGTTCGAGCATGAGGAGCGGGTTGCCTGCGCCATTTTCGGCGGCATGGGGATGAATCTGCTCAACGGGCTGAGCGACAGCAATGACATTATCGCCGGGCTGCTGGCGCCGTCGCTGGAGGGGCTGACCCATCCCACGGCCCGCCAGTTCCGCATTTTTGCCGACCATACCGGCGCTGACCGGGAGGCGCTGGCCGCCTGCATGGAAACCTCGCGCCAGCCGATGGCGCGGGCGGATGTGCGGCGCATCGCGGTGCCGGTGCTCGTGGCGGTCGGCGAGGCCGACGTGATGGCCGGAGCGCCCGAGCCGCTGGCCGAGCTCATGCCGCAGGCCGAAGCCTTCGTCATTCCCAAGCGCGACCATATGCGGGCCACCGGCGACAAGGCGTTCAAGACCGCCGCATTGGCGTTTCTGAGCAGGACATTCGCTGCCTAGAGGCAAAAATAACGCAAATAATGCGTCAAGGCTTTGTCTTGGAGCATCACATGGCTTATATCGGTGTTTGTCGATGAAGCGGAGACGCACCATGTCCACGAGCGTCAAGAAGTCACTGGAAATCAAGTCGCTCGATCCCGTCTGGGATGCGGTGCGGGCTGGCGCGCGCCAGATCGTGGCGGATGAACCGTCGCTGGCCGGTATGGCGGTTTCCGCGATTCTCAATCACGACAGTTTCGAAGCGGCGCTGGCGCATCGTCTGGCGGCGCGACTCGATCACGACGACGTCTCCGCCGACCTCATTCGGCAGGCCTTTGCCGAGACGCTGATCGACGCTCCCGAAATCGGGGATTTTGCGCGGGCGGATCTGGCGGCAACGCTGGAACGCGACCCGGCCTGCCATCGGGCGATCGAGCCGCTGCTGTTCTTCAAGGGCTATCAGGCGATCCAGACGCATCGCTTTGCCCATGCCATGTTCAAGGCCGGGCGGCGGGATTTCGCGCTCTATCTGCAGAGCCGCGCCAGCCAGGTGTTCCAGGTCGATATCAACCCGGCGGTCCGGATCGGTCGGGGCATCATGCTCGATCACGGCACCGGGCTGGTGATCGGCGAGACGGCGGTGGTCGGCGACAATGTGTCGATGCTGCAGAATGTGACGCTGGGCGGCACCGGCAAATCGGATCAGGACCGCCACCCCAAGATCGGCAATGGCGTGCTGATCGGGGCCGGGGCCAAGGTGCTGGGCAATATCATCATCGGCGAGTGCTCGCGCATCGGGGCCGGTTCGGTGGTGCTCAAGGAAGTGCCGCCGCGGGTGACGGTGGCCGGCGTTCCGGCCAAGGTCATCGGCGAAGCGGGCTGTGCGCAGCCGGCACTGGTGATGGACCAGATGGTGCTGGTGTATGATGTGGCTTCGCCAACTGAGTGAGGACGGCCTGCAAATGGCCGGCTTCTGCGCTTTCGGTGCTCACGTACTTTAGAGTAGGCTCATTTTCGGCTCGCCCTGACCCGGTTGGCTTCGCAAGCGGGCAAGCCCGGGCTGGCGGTTGTCACCGTTAAAATGCCATCGTTCAGGGGTTGTATGCGGGGCGAGGGTGACTAGATTGCCGGCTCAACGCAAATCAGCAGGATATCGACAGTGAACCATCCCGAGATCATCAAACTGCAGAAGTTCCTGCAGCTGAAGTTCAACAACAAGAATATCGACGTGCGTCCGCGCCATAAGCTCAACGATTCCGTCGAGGTGTTCATTGGGGATGAATCGATCGGGCTGATCCATGCCGACGACGAGGACGGCGACAAGTCCTACATCTTCAACATGTCGATCCTCGATATCGATCTGGAAGACGTCGAGTAAGCCAGATTTTGCCGCCATCATCTGGCGGTACCACCACGATGTCACCCCGGCCCTTGAGCCGGGGCCCATCCCCAGATCATGCCGTTGAAGCCATCTCAGGATGGGTCCCGGCTCAAGGCCGGGATGACACCGCGTTTTTTGTGCTTAAGCGCCCTGGCTACCAGGCGCCGATGGGCGCCAGCCAGCGTTCCATTTCACTATCGAACTGACGCCAGGATTGCAGGATGGCGGCGTCGAAGGTGTAGATCGCCGCGATGCCGCTGGAGAGATAGACGGTGCGGACGCATTGCGCGGCGCCGTCGGTCGCAACCGGCTCAAGACATTTCGCCACGAACGGATTGGGAGCGATCGCGTCATACCAGACGCTTTCGCCAGCATAGCCGTTGCCGGACTGCATCGGCTTGCCGACGAGGCCGGGGACGCCGCTGAGCATGTCCGGGCCGAACTGGTGCAGATAGACACTGTCGAGCAGGCTGGCGCTGGTGCGGGCGCGGCTGCGCGGCAGCAGGGTGATGTCGACCGGCAGCGCCGGGCGCGCCGCGTCGGGGGCGAACTGGATGCGCAGGTCGATCTGGCTGGTGAAGCCGTCGCGCAATTGTTCGCCATAGCGGAACCAGGCGGTAGGGATGGATAATTCATGCCCCGACAGCGTCTGCACAATCGGATCTGGATCGGTGAGCGAGGGGGCTGTCGCGGCGTTGGCGCGGCCGAGCTGGTCGATCAGATAGGCCGATCCCACCGCCAGCAGTAGCACCAGAACGCCGATACCGGCGAGGTTATAGGCAAGCGACGCGCGGGCCTGATGGCGGTCGGCCAGGGCCGATTGCGAACTCATCTCCAGCATTAACCAGTTTCGCCGAGGGGACGTGACAGGTTATCAAGCGGCCAATATGCTTAATGAACGGTTAATAAGGGCGCGTAATGCGTCTGGATATCGGCAGCGGGGATGATGGGCATGACCAAGGAATTGCTGCTGGCGGGTTTTCTGATTGGCGTTGGTCTCTGCGTGGCGGGGGCGGGGACCCATCTTTACCAGTGGCTCGCAAGGCAACAGGCGATGTTGCGCTATGATGGCCGGAGTTTCGTCACCTCCATGGGCAATCTGGCGATGAGCTTCATCTGCGGCCCTTACATCATGCTGCAGCTGGGCTGGCAGCATGAAGAGGACGGCACCATTTCCATGACTTCGGCGCTGGTTTCGGCGGTAGTGGCCTTTGGCTGGGCCTTCGTCACCGGGCTGTTATTCGTCGGCGCCTACGTCGCCATCCGTTTCTAAGCGGCCGTTTCCCAGGAACGCTGCTGGCCCAATGCGCCGTCGGACGTCACCCGACTATGGCGCAAGGCCAAAGCAATGAGGCCAGCTTCGGATTGCGAAGCTGGCCTCATTCATCAGACCCCTATCAGGGATAGGCTTGGGGCGGGGTCTGGAAACTCTCAGAGCTCGGTATCCAGGGGAGGCCGGTCTGCAAATACCGGCCTACTGCGCTTCCGGTGCTCACGTACCGATATACGCTCCGCTCCGGTTCTCGAAGGCCGCCATTTTCGACTCGGCCTGCCCTGGATTCCTTCGCTCCGCGGTTGGCGCTAGTTGATGGCTGCCGTGGCCACGACGATCTCGCGGTTGTCGATCATGTCGACCCATTTGCCGGAATCGGCCTGCGACTGGCGCTTGATGTACTGGTAGGGCGTGCTGTGCCACAGGTCGATCGAGCCGACCTGGTTGTCGAGCACGAGGTCACCGCGATCGGTGCGGACCATCAGTACGGCATGACCTTCGCCATTGGCCTGCTTGACCACGGCCATCAGCAGCGTGCTGGCAGGCCAGCCGGCATTGATCAGCTCGCGGCGCTTGGCCAGGGCATAATCTTCACAATCGCCATAGCCGTTCGGATAGGTCCAGAATTCGGCGACCTGATAGAGGTCCTGGTCGGTGACCGGGACAACGCTCTGGTTGACGCCGGCATTGACGTTGAGCAGCTGCTGCCAGAGGCCCTCGTTCAGCGACACGGCGGTCACCGGATTGGGATTGGCGCGGCATTCGTCGGGACGGCTGGCGCAGAATTCGGCATGGCCAACGGGGATGCTGGTGGTGCCGCCAGCGGTCTGCACGAAGGCGATGTTGGTGACGTCGAGCGCCTGTGCCGAACCGGTGAGCGCAGCGAGTGCCATAAAGGCCCCGATAAGCGCGGCTCCCAGTGCCTTTTTGTTGGTGTGCATTTGTGTGATCTCCCTGATGGAGACCACGTTAGGGGGGCCGACTTGCGCCGGTCCGAAAACTACCACGCAGTTTTTATGCGTGTTTTATCGATTGTATTTTGGAAGAATTAACCATGCAGGCCAAGGGCTTGGCTGCTGGGGCTCAGGAAGGGATTCCAGCGAGGACACGGGCATAGAGCGCGTCGTCCTGATTTGCGCCGTCACGGCATTGCTTGGAGCCGATATGGATGGCGGTGACGCTGGCCAGTTGGTCGCTGGCGTAGCTGAAGGCGGCCTCGCGCGTGGTGCCCGATTTCATATGCCAGTTCTGATGGTGGGCAACCACGTCCCGGCCACCGTCATCGACCGCCAGCGCGGTGACGCAGACATGGTCATCGTCACGCGGATCATTATCGGTGAGCTGCTGGGTGAGGCGGAGCGTGCCGGTGGCGAGATCGAGCGTGATGGCGATGTCGACCCACTGGTCGCGCTTCCAGTCCCATTTCTGGTGGTAGGGCGGGCAAGCCAGCGTGGTCCCCACGGCGGCGCAGCTGGCGACCTTGATCTGCTGCCAGGCGTAGCCGTTCCAGTCGCCACGGCCGTCGGCAAAGGCGCCCTGGGGGGAGCCAAACGAAAGCAGGGTGGCGGCGATGGTCGCCAGTGACGAGGCGCGAAGCAGGCTTGCGGTCATGATGGCAGCATAAACAGGTTGGCGCGACCGCACCACTCACGGCTGCGCGTGGCGTCAGTTCATGCGCAGATTCTGCTGGATGACGGTCAGCATTTCCTGGGCGGAGGCGAACTCGACCGCCACGCCATTCTGGAAATGGCGGACGACCCGGGCGCGCATGCGGCCCAGGGTGACCGGCGTGCCCATGGCCGGGCGGACATCGAGTTCGATGGCGGCGCCGGACAGGGAAATGTCGATGATCTTGCAATTGTAGCGCCGGCCATCGTCGAGCACGACGGTGGAATGGCGGATATCGGGCACCACGCGTTCGTGGCGGCGATCCTCGGGCAGGTTGAGGATGTCCTTATTGGCCAGCCAGGTCAGCTGGGCCGCCATCTTGTCGCGCTTGCGCGGCGAGGCGGCTATATCCATCAGGAAGCCGCCTTCCATCTGATTGAGCAGGGTGCCTTCGATGCGACCGATATGGTCGACATAGGCAATGACCTTTTCGCCCGCCACGCCGGCCACCGGCGCGATCACCACGGCATCGCCGGGCGACATCTCCAGAATCTGGCATGGAAACTCGCGCCGGTCGGCCAGCATGTAGCGGCCGAGCACAGAAACCTGCACGCGCTGATACCTGCTCGACTCGGCACGGGTGCGGATCGGGGCAATGAATTGCGGGGAAGGAAGGTCGTCGCTGAGCATTCGCCTGACCAATGCAGCCTATTGTGTTTCCACAACAAGCTAACCGGTCTTGGTTAACGCAAAGTATTGCCATCCGTGGATTTGCGCACACCAAAGCGGCGCAAATTGTGCCTATTAACTAGAGGAAATACTTACTGTCGGCCGCCATCGATCACCGCGAGGTGGGCATAGCGGCGGGCGGAACGGCCATAGACCACGGCGGGAATCGCTGCCGGGGCGTTGGCACTGGAAAACGCCAGGTCGCTGCCGACATTGGTGGCGACTTCGCGCACCGAATCCTCAAACGCGACATCGTCGGGCCAGATCAGGCGCAGGCCGGTGATGCGCTGCTCCATGATGGGCTGCACGCCGAGCCAATAGGGCTCGTCCAGCGCGGTCATGGCGCCGAGCAGGCGGGTGTGGGTCGAGCCATTGTGGCGCAGCGGCATCAGGATGGTTTCGAAGGTGACCTTGGTGTGCACGGCGGTGCTGCCCTGGAAGGTTACCAGCGCGACGGCATGATCCTCGGTGACGGCGCGGATCAGGGTTTCCATCGCATCGTTGTCGCGCTCATGCCACAGTCCCGAGAACGAACGGCCCTTGAGTTCGCGGCAATAGCTGGTGCACAGATGGCTGCCGGCGAGGCGGAAGGAGAATTTCTCGCTCTCGTCGAGTTCGAGAATGAAGGTGTTGGCCAGGGCCTCGCGGATGCGCGTGGGGTCGATATCCTTGCGGTCGGGTGCGCTGCGGGCGCCCCGAATGGAGTTCCAGTAATCGTAGAGCGTTCTGGTGCTCGTCTTTTGCATAGTGTCTGACCCGCCAACCCTCGCGGTCGCTCCTGGTTGGAACGCGGCCGCCGCAAATCAGACATTGGCAAAACGGGAAGGCAAAAGCGCTCTTAAAGGATAGTTAAGGTTAACGGCGGCGGGCCGGTGTGGAAAAGAAGAGTGTAAGGCGCAGGGCGTCGGCGAGTCGGAGCGAAGTGATGAATGAACAAGACCGGGTACCAGCAAATCCCCAAGGGCCGGGGCGCGAGCCGGTATTCCTGCTGCCGGGAGCGGTAACAGCGGTGATTGGCCTGCTGGTGGCTGTTCACCTGGCGGCAACCCTGATTCTTAACCCTGCCGGGCAGCTGCAGCTGGTGTTCTGGTTCGCCTTCCAGCCGCTGCGCATCCTGGCGGCAGCGGAGGATCTGGCGCTGGCGGTGCCGCTGATCTGGACGCCGTTCACCCATGCCCTGCTGCATGGCGGGTGGGAGCATCTGCTGGTCAATGTCGCCTGGTTCGCGATTTTCGCGACGCCGGTGGCGCGGCGTTACGGGGCAGGGCCGATGCTGGCGATTTTCTTTATTTCGGCGGCGGCCGGGGCGGCCCTGTTCGCGGCGACAACGCTGTATTCAGGCTCTTACCTGATCGGCGCCTCTGGTGGCGTGGCCGGGCTGACCGGCGCGGCGATTCGCTTCATCTTCCAGCCGGTGATCGTGGCGACGAATCCCGATACCGGCGAGCGCAGGGTGGTCGGGCGCCGGCTGGCCTCGTTTGGCGAGCTGTGGCGCGACAGCCGGGCGCGATTTTTTACGCTGATCTGGATCGTGCTGAATGCCGCCGTGCCGCTGCTGCCGCTGGTGACCGGCGTGGAGATGGCCGTGGCCTGGCAGGCGCATCTGGGCGGGTTTTTCGCCGGCATCATGATGGTGGGGCTGTTCGAGCGGGAGAGCTGAGGAGGGCCTCAGCTCTTGTAAACGTCAGCCGGGTCGAACAGCTTCGGCAGGCCGCGATCTTCGAGTATCACGGTCCCATCTACGGTCACCGTGCGGCGGTAGAAGCAGGTTTTGCGGCCGGTATGGCAGGCGGCGCCGCGGCCGGTCTGGTTGACCAGCATCACGATGGCGTCCTGGTCGCAGTCTGTGCGGAGTTCGACCACTTGCTGGAGTTCGCCGGAAGTTTCGCCCTTTTTCCAGAGCTTGCCGCGCGAGCGCGACCAGTAATGGGCGATGCCAGTCTCCAGCGTCAGCGATAGCGCTTCGGCGTTCATATGCGCCAGCATCAGCACGTCATTGCTGCCGGCTTCAATGGTCACCACGGTGACGAGGCCGGCCGCGTCAAAGCGCGGTGCGAAGGCAGTGCCTTCTTCAAGCTGGTCGTGGGTGAGGGCGGCTGGGTCGGTGAAGGTCAGGGTCATGCCGCCTTTTAGCCCCAGCCGCTGCGTTGATCCAGTCAGCGCTTGCCGATCAGGGCAAAGAAGCGATCCTGTTCCACCCGGTCCTCGGCAAAGACGCCGGTGAAGCGATGGGTGATGGTGGAGGCGCCGTGCGAATGCACACCGCGCATCGACATGCACATATGCTCGGCTTCGAGCAGCACCGCCGCGCCGCGCGGACCCAGATGCTCATTGATCGAGTCGACGATCTGCGCGGTGAGGTTTTCCTGGGTCTGCAGGCGCCGGGCGAAGACTTCCACCAGCCGCGCCAGCTTGGACAGACCGACCACGCCATCATGGGGCAGATAGGCGATATGCGCCTTGCCGACGAAGGGCACCATGTGATGCTCGCAATGCGAGCTGAACGGGATGTCCTTGATCAGCACGATATCGTCGTAGCCGCCGACTTCCTTGAAGGTCTTGGACAGCACGGTTTCGGCGTCCTGCTCGTAGCCGGCATAGAATTCGCCATAGGCGCGAGCGACGCGGGCGGGGGTCTCCAGCAGGCCCTCGCGACTCGGATCGTCACCGGCCCAGGCGATCAAGGTGCGCACTGCGGCCTCGGCCTCGGCCTGGCTGGGCCGGCGGGGCGTGGTGGTCTCGACGGGCAAGCCGTTCAGCGGGTTGACGCGGGCGTCCATTGGCGGTTCCTTTTCGCTCTCATGCGCATTGGATGCGCCAAGCGTGGATTGGTTCCTCAAGGCCGTGTTACTGTGCGTGGCGGCCCGCTCTGGAGCCCCTATATAAGGGGCCGAGGCGAGGCCGACAAGAAACAGAATTGTGCGTTTTATGGAACTAAGCGATCTCTATTCCCAGAAGATCCTCGATCTGGCCGGAAATGCCCGTTCGCCGGGACGTCTGGCGGAGCCCGGTGCCAGTGCGCGCAAGGTGAGCCGGGTCTGCGGTTCGGCCATCGATGTCGACCTGGTGGTGCGGGACGGGATTATCGCTGCCTATGGCCACGAAGTGTCGGCCTGTGCGCTGGGGCAGACCTCGGCGGCGGTGGTGGCGCGCGAGATTGTCGGCACACCGGTGGGCGAGTTTCGCCAGCTGCGCGAGCAGATGCACGCCATGCTCAAGCAGGATGGACCGCCGCCGACGGGAAAATGGGACGATCTGCGGTTTCTGGAGCCGGTGCGCGACTATCGGGCGCGGCATATGTCGACGCTGCTGGTGTTTGATGCGGTGGTTGAGGCGCTGGAAAAAATCGAATCCACAGAATCGGTTGCGGCGGTTCGCTGATGGATCGAGTCATTGCGCTGTTCTGGCAGGTGGTGGATCTGCCGTTCAAATTTGTCGCGGTGGGGCTGATCACGCTCTACCGCTATACGATCTCGGCGTTTATCGGGCGGAACTGCCGGCATGCGCCGAGCTGCTCGGAATATACCGGCAACGCGATCTGGAAATTCGGCTTCTGGCCGGGCGGTTGGATGGGATTGGCGCGGATTGTGCGCTGTCGACCGGGCGGGACGCATGGCTATGATCCGGTGCCCGAGGCGCTGCCGGCGGTGGCGCGGTGGTATCGGCCGTGGCGTTATGGGCGGTGGAAGTAGGCCCACCCACCGGAGGATACCTCCCCCTTGACGAGGGAGGCTAGGAGGGGGGGCGAGAGCCCCGATGATTGGGGCCAAACTACCCCCACCCTTGATCCCTCCCCGCAAGGGGGAGGGTGTCGACTGCGGCTTTCGCGTTATGGCGTCACCTTTTTGCAGCCCAGAGCGGCTGGAATTGCGCGGAAAGCGTGCTAGACAAGCCGCTTGGCCGCTTCTGGCCGATTTTGGAGTGCTAAAAAATGACGATCAAGGTGACGTTTCCCGACGGTGCAGCTCGCGACTATGCGCGTGGCACCACTGGGACCACCATCGTCGAAGGCATCTCCAAGAGCCTGGCCAAGAAGACCGTGGCCATGCGCTGGAACGGTGTGCTCAGCGATCTTAGCGATGCGCTGGAGACCGACGGCAAAATTGAATTCGTGACGCGCGACAGCGGCTCCAAGGATGCGCTGGAGCTGATCCGCCACGATGCGGCGCACGTGCTGGCCGAAGCGGTGCAGGAACTGTGGCCGACGACGCAGGTCACTATCGGTCCGGTGATCGAGAACGGTTTTTATTACGACTTCAAGCGCGACGAGCCCTTCTCCGAGGAAGATTTCCCCGCCATCGAAAAGAAGATGGCTGAGATCATCGATCGTGGCGCCGCCTTCACCAAGGAAATCTGGAGCCGCGACCAGGCCAAGGAATTTTTTGCCGCGCGTGGCGAGAATTTCAAGGTGGAGCTGGTCGATGCGATTCCGGCTGACCAATCGCTCAAGATGTATAAGCAGGGCCAGTGGATCGATCTGTGCCGTGGCCCGCATATGCGCTCGGTCAAGGATGTCGGCGCTGCGTTCAAGCTGACCAAGGTGGCCGGCGCCTATTGGCGCGGCGACAGCAATAATCCGGTGCTGAGCCGCATTTACGGCACGGCCTTCGCCACGCGCGAAGAGCTGGACGCGTATCTGCATATGGTGGCCGAAGCCGAAAAGCGCGACCATCGCAAGATCGGCCAGGAAATGGACCTCTATCACTTCCAGCCGGAAGCGCAGGGGTCGGTGTTCTGGCACGCCAAGGGCTATGTGCTGTACAACCAGATGGAGACCTATATCCGTCGCCGGTTGAATTCGTCGGGCTATGTCGAGGTGAAAACCCCGCAGCTGATGAGCTCCAAGTTCTGGGAGGCCTCGGGCCACTGGGGCAAGTATCGCGAAAACATGTTCGTGGTGCCGGACGAAGTGCCGGGGACGGAAGAAGAAGGTCCGGTGCTGAGCGGCAAGGGCGACCTGATGGCGCTCAAGCCGATGAACTGCCCAGCCCATATCCAGATCTTCAATCAGGGCATTAAATCTTACCGCGATCTGCCTCTGCGGATGGCAGAATTTGGTTGCTGCCACCGCAATGAAGCGCATGGCGCGCTGCATGGGCTGATGCGCGTGCGCCAGATGACCCAGGACGACGCGCATATCTTCTGCCGCGAGGACCAGATCCAGTCCGAGACCGAGCATTTCGTGCATCTGCTGTATTCGGTCTATGCCCATATGGGCTTCGACAATGTGGTCATCAAACTGGCGACCCGCCCGGAAAATTTCGGCGGCACCATCGAGCGCTGGGATGCGGCGGAAAAGGCGCTGGGCGATGCGCTGCGCGCCACCGGCTATGACTTCGAGATTGCCGAGGGCGAGGGCGCGTTCTATGCACCCAAGCTGGAATTCCACCTCAAGGACGCCATTGGCCGTTCCTGGCAGGTGGGAACGCTGCAGCTCGACTACGTGCTGCCCGAGCGGCTGGATGCGACCTATGTCGCGGAAGACGGCTCGCGCCAGTATGCGGTGATGCTGCACCGGGCGATCCTGGGGTCGCTGGAACGCTTCATCGGCATGATGATTGAGAACTATGCCGGCAAGATGCCGATGTGGCTGGCCCCGACCCAGGTCGTGGTCGCGACCATCGTCTCCGAGGCGGATGACTATGCCGGCAAGCTGGTCGCCCAGCTCAAGGCGGCCGGTATCCGCGCCGAACTCGACATGCGCAACGAGAAGATCAACTACAAGGTGCGCGAGCATTCGGTCGGCAAGACGCCGCTGATGTTCGTCGTCGGCAAGCGCGAGGCCGAGGAGGGCACCGTGTCGGTGCGCCGTCTTGGCACCGAGGGGCAGAAGGTCGAGCCGTTCATGGATGCCCTGGTGGCGCTCATGGCCGAAGCGACCCCGCCCGACCTCAAGGCCAAGGTGGCCTGAGCCGTGCCGCAACGTCCTTCCAATCGCGAAATCAAAGCCCTCACCCATCTGGGTGAGGACAATGCCATGGGCCCCGGCGACTTCAAGGATATCGGCGAAAAGGTGTTCGCCGGTATGCTCAAGAAGGGCTGGGTCGTGCCCGCCGAAGGTCTGCCGGGCAAATACCGGGCAACCATCAAGGGCCTGACCATCCACGAAGGTGAGATTATCTTCGCCGGACGTCTCAGAAGCTAGCAGGAGCGGGGCATGGCTGACCCAATCGTCATTACCCCGCGCATTTCCATTGACGTGTCCGAGCTGGAGGAAACGTTCGTGCGCTCGGCCGGGCCGGGCGGGCAGAATGTCAACAAGGTGTCGAGCGCGGTGCAACTGCGCTTCGACCTGGTCAATTCCCCCAATATTCCCGAGGCGATGAAGCGGCGCGTCGCCGCGCTGGCCGGCAAGCGGCTGAGCAAGGCCGGCGTGCTGGTGATCACCGCCAATTCGCACCGCGACCAGCCAATGAACCGGGCCGATGCGCAGGCGCGGCTGGTGGCGCTGTTGCAGGAGGGGGCGGTGGTGCCCAAATTCCGCGTCGCCACCCGCCCGACGCTGGCCTCCAAACGCCGGCGGCTGGTGGCCAAATCGGTGCGGTCGGACGTCAAGAAAATGCGCGGTACGCCATCTGACAGCGAGTGACGGCAGCGGGACTGCTGCTCGACGGGCAATTCATCATGCCGATAGATCTGCGGTCGACGAGCAAAGTCGGGAGCGACTTCTGCGCTGAGCGTTGTTATCCTGTCGACTGTATTGGGAGGTCGTCGCCATGAAGATTGCCATCATTGGGTCAGGCTATGTTGGACTGGTGACAGGCGTCTGTCTCGCCGATTTTGGCCATGACGTGGTGTGCGTCGACAAGGATCAAAGCAAGATCGATGCCCTGGGGCGTGGCGAAATCCCGATTTATGAGCCCGGCCTTGGAGAATTGGTGAAGGCCAATATCGATGCGGGGCGGTTGTCGTTCACGACCGAGATGCAGCGGGCCGTGCCCGGGGCGGAAGTGGTGTTCATCGCCGTCGGCACCCCCTCGCGACGCGGCGATGGCCATGCCGATTTGAGCTATGTTTACGCGGTGGCGCGGGAGCTTGCCGTGACGGTCGAGGGCTTTACCGTGGTGGCGACCAAATCCACGGTGCCGGTGGGCACCGGCGACGAGGTGGCGCGCATCATTGCCACGACCAATCCCGCTGCCGATGTTGCGGTGGTTTCCAATCCGGAATTTTTGCGCGAGGGCGCGGCCATCGAGGACTTCAAGCGTCCCGACCGCATCGTGATCGGGCTGGAGGACGAACGGGCGCGCGCCGTGATGGCGGAGGTCTATCGCCCGCTCTATCTCAATCAGGCGCCGCTGCTGTTCACCGACCGGCGGACGGCGGAACTGACCAAATATGCGGCCAATGCGTTTCTGGCGATGAAGATCACCTTCATCAACGAAATTGCCGATTTGTGCGAGGCCACCGGCGCCGACGTGCAGCAGGTGGCGCGCGGCATGGGGCTGGATAACCGGATCGGCGCCAAGTTCCTGCATGCCGGGCCGGGCTATGGGGGCTCGTGCTTTCCCAAGGACACCTCGGCGCTGGTCAAGATCGGCCAGGATTTCGACAGCCCGTTGCGGCTGGTGGAAACCACGGTGGCGATCAATTCGCAGCGCAAGCGCGCCATGTCGCGCAAGATCATCGCGGCCTGTGGCGGCGATGTGCGGGGCAAGACCATCGGGGTGCTCGGCCTGACGTTTAAGCCCAATACCGATGACATGCGCGAGGCGCCGTCGATCGATATCATCACCGGGCTGGCTGATCGGGGGGCGCGCATTGTGGCCTATGATCCACAAGGTATGCAGGCAGCGCGGCAAATCCTGGAGCATGTCGAATTCGGCGAGAGTGCCTATGACGTTGCGGTCGGTGCCGCTGCGCTGGTGCTGATCACCGAGTGGAACGAGTTCCGCTCGCTCGATCTGGCGCGGCTGAAGGAGTTGATGAAGTCGCCCGTGCTCATTGATCTGCGCAATATCTATCGGCATGACGAAGTCGCCAAACACGGCTTCGCCTATACCAGCATCGGCCGGCCCAATGGCGGGGCGGGCCAAGGCGTCATCGCTGACGCCGCCGAGTGAGGCGCAGCATGAACATATTCGTGACCGGCACGGCCGGCTTTATCGGCTTTCATCTGGCGCGGCATTTGCTGGCGGCGGGGCATTCTGTGACCGGTTATGACGGGGTCACGAATTACTACGATCCGGCGCTGAAGCGGGCGCGGCTGGCGTTGCTGGCCGAGGCGCCGGGCTTTACCGCCGTCGAGGCGATGCTGGAGGATGCGGCGCGGCTAAAGCAGGCGGTGGCGGCCAGCGAGGCCGAGATCGTGGTGCATCTGGCGGCACAGCCGGGGGTGCGCTACAGCCTCGAGCATCCGCAGAGCTATATCCAGTCCAATGTGGTGGGCACGGCCAATCTGCTGGAGGCGCTGCGCGCGCATCAGCCCAGGCATCTGATCTTTGCCTCGACCAGTTCGGTCTATGGGGGCAATACCAAGCTGCCGTTTGCCGAAACTGACCGGGCCGACGCGCCGATGTCGCTCTATGCGGCGACCAAGAAATCGGGCGAGGCGATGGTGCATTCCTATGCCCATCTGTTCGGTATTCCAGCCACTTGCGTGCGCTTCTTCACAGTGTATGGGCCATGGGGACGCCCCGATATGGCGGCGATCAAGTTTGCCTCGGCGATCATGGCGGGGCGGCCGATCGATGTTTATGGCTTTGGCCAGATGCGGCGGGATTTCACCTATGTCGATGATCTGGTCGCGGCCATCGGCAAGCTGATGGAGCTGCCGCCCGAACTGGGCAAGCCGGTGGCGCATGACAGTCTGTCGGCGGTGGCGCCGTTTCGCAGCGTCAATATTGCCGGTGGGCGGCCGACCGAACTGATCGATTTCATCGGGGCGATGGAGCGGGCGGCGGGGCGCAAGGCGCAGCTCAATATGCTGCCGATGCAGCCGGGCGATGTGGTGGCGACACAGTCCGATACGCGGCTGCTGCGGGCGCTGATCGGCGAGATGCCGGAAACCTCGGTCGAGACGGGCGTGGCGCGCTTTTTCGACTGGTTCCAAAGCCATTATGGCGCTGATCGCTAGCCGGGAAGAATAAGGGCCGCTGTGAAGCGGCCCTTGCAAGATTATTTGGCAGTGGCGTCGATGGTGACCTTGCCGATCAGCGCGGTTGGATCGTCTTCGGCGGCAATGAAGTCCATCAGACCCAGCCCCGGCGCCTGTTTGGCAGTCATTTCGATGCTGAGATATTTGGCGGTGCCGCTGACGAAGCTATTGAGCGCGGCGCCCACCTTCTGGGCTTCGGCAGCGCCGGCCAGCAGGCTGATCACCGTGCCCTGAGCCAGACCGGCGAAGACCGGGCGCATGGCGGCGGGGTCGCTCCCCTGTTCGGCGGCGACGCTGGCCATGATGATGTCGGAGAGACCGGTATCGGTGATGTCGAGCTTGAGATGGCTGATGGCCAGGCCCATGGCAGCGGCCAGCGCCGCATCCTCGTCCAGATCGAACAGCGCCGCGGTCGCGTTGGTGAGCGTGCCGGCCAGGTTGATCGTGGCCAGGTCAACGCCGCTGACGGAGAACTCATTGAGGGCGATGGTGTCGTCGGCGGCGTTCCAGGCGGTATCGATCTTGAAGCCGGCGTCGACGCTGGTGACGCCCAGCGCGATCAGCTGCTGGATCTGCTCATCGTCGGTATCGGTCGGCAGTTCGGCGATGATGTTGCTGGCGCTCAGCACCATGGCGGTGGGAACGCCATTGAAATAGTCGCTCAAGGACAGGTCGAAAGCGCCGATGCTGGCCTTGATCCGGGCGCCGATGTCCTCGCTATCGGGAACGTCGACGAGGACGTCGCTGAAGGAGAAGCCGCCAAAGGCGGGGACGAGGGCGCGGGCATTGGCGGTGAACCAGGCTTCATCAAGCGCGGCGGGCGCCGCTTCGATGGTGGCGATCGGGCCAGTGAGGTCCATTTCCTTGATGGTCATGTTGCCGACCTGCACGGTGCCGTCGTCTTCGACGGTGATGTCCAGGCCATCCATGCTGATTGCCGGATAGATGCCGGGGCTCATGCCGCCCATGGTCATGCCGGCGATGGCAAATTTCATTGGCTGCCCGGCGTCGTCGGTGCCCGCGCAGTCGATGCCGCCAAACTTGGCCGGCGAGGATTCAAAGGCGGTGAAAATATCGACATACATGCGCAGGGCGGTGCCGATCGTTTCGGGCGAGGGGTCGTCGTCCTGGGCTTCCAGCGTTTCGGCCAGCGCCATGATTTCGGCAAGCGAGTAGTTCAGGGGCCGGGCCTTGAACTCGCCAACGGACATCGGACCGATGCTGCACTTGATCTCGGGGGCTTCGAAGCTGCCGCCGGCGAAATTGAAGTCGGTGTAAATGGTTTCGATTTCAGTGGAGCCATCGGCTTCCACCAGACCGTAAAGGCTGAGTACGCCGGCGATGTTGAAGCTGGATGCGGTAAGCGGGCCGAAGCTGGCGGTGGCGTCTTCCATGCCCGCCACACTCATGCCGGCCAGGCTGACCGAGGCGGCCATGCCATCGGTGATGTCGGACAGCACCAGATCGGAAAAGGTGACGCTGGCCTCATTGGCTTGGCCATCGATGGTGGTGGTGGATTGGAGGGTGATTTCGGGAATGGTGATGCTGGTTGCCGTCAGCCCGGCCAGGGCGTCGGCGTTGTCGACCAGATTACCGCTGAAAATGGCGCGCAAAGTCGCCTCATCGACATTGGAGCCGACGGCGTCGATGCTGGGAATATCGACGGCAATCTCGGCTGGGGCCGGAGCGGTGGTGGCTTCTACGGCCGGAGGCGATTTGGTCTTGGTCTTTTGCGCCAGTGCCGTTCCGGCTGGCAGGACGACGCTGGACAGGCACGCAAAGGCCAGAAGGCCCAGGCGTCGCCGGGACGTGGTGCTGAACGACATTGTTGGTTCTCTCCCGCTGGTATGAAGCGGGCAATCTGAGGCATCCCCGGCCTTGCTTCAATAGGCAAGGAGCGATCTGTGATCGTCAGTAAACCGTTGTCAGCACTTCGATCTCGCGGGGCGAGCCGGGCTGGACCTGGAACTCACGGTTGAATACCTGGGTGCCCTGCTTGGCGAGCACCAGATATTCGCCCTCGGACAGCACGGTCGAGGGGAAGGCACCGAGTTCGGAGAAGACCGTGGCGCCATCGGTGGTCTTGACGGTCCATTCGACGTCGGCAATGGCCTCGCCGCCGGCTTCGGAGACCAGCTTGAAGGCGATCTGGCTGGCGTGGTGATACAGCGTGGCATCGGTCAACTGGCCGGCCTCGACCCGCAGATCGGCGCGGACCACGGCATTCACCGTGCCGAAATAGGAGACGATGTGGTAGGTGCCGGCATTGAGCGTGACAATGTCGTTGGGGGCCAGGCCCTCGGCGATCAGGGTGCGGTCGCCGCCTTCGCCGCTGGTGAAGATGTCGAATTTCGACAGGCCAGCAGGAATGGCAATGTCGCCGGTGACCGCCGAATTGAGGCGGAGTGCGCCAGCGTCGAGCACGAAGGTTTTTTCGTTGGCGCCGGGCGCCACCGCGAGCGGCTCGCTGGTCTGGGCCCGGCCATAGGCGACGTGAACCACATAGTCGCCGGGCGGCAGCTCAAGCGTTGGGGCGCCGAGATCGGATTTAGCGACCAGCGCCAGCTCGCCGCTAGCATCGGGCTTGGTGTCGAAAACGCGCCAGACCAGGCCATCAGGGATTGGTGCACCCTCGGGGGTGATCCGGGCGCTGAGGGTTACCGGCTGGGGCACGGAGGTCAGCGCAGCGATGGCATCGGTCGCGGGGGTGGCGACGCCCGGCTCGGCAGCGGATGTGGCGGGCAGGCTGTCGCGGTCGGGCCGGGGCCGCGGCATCGGCGGCATCTCGGTGGCGGCGTCCTGCGCGCTGACGGGCAGGGCTAGCAGCGGGAGGGCAGGCAGAGCGGCGGCCAGCACGAGCAGGATGGCTAGTATCGGTCGCAAACGCATCTGGTCTCCCCGGTCGCTGAAACGCATCTGGTCTCCCCGGTCGCTGAATCGGTCATGTCGTCATAGGCCGCGATTGGGGAAAAGCTGTGTCACAGACCCGGCGCGATGAAAACACCGAATGGCCAGGATCACTGTTTTTGTTGCAGGTTCTGGCCTTGAGCGGCGGATATGGCTATTGCTGACGCCGAATGGAGCCCGCCATGCCTGCCAATACTGCTTTGCGTGACTATCTGCTGACCCGTCGCTCGGTGGGGATGGCCTTTCTCAAGGAGCCGGGGCCGAACCCGGATGAGCTTGAGCAAATCCTCACTATCGGGATGCGGGTGCCGGATCACGGCAAGATCGCGCCGTGGCGGCTGATCGTCATCGAGGGCGAGGCGCGTCGGCAGGCTGGAGACAAGCTGGCCGAGATCGCGCAGCGCAATAATCCGGCCATGGATGAGGCCGGGCTTGAGGTGGAGCGGCAGCGCTTCCTGCCGGCACCGCTGACGATTGGGGTGATCTCGTCACCCAAGGCGCATCCCAAGGTTCCCGAATTCGAGCAGTTGCTGTCGGCCGGCAATGTGGCGCTCAATCTGATCCACGGCGCGCATGCGCTGGGCTTTGGCGCGTCATGGATCACCCGCTGGTATGCGTTCGATGTGGCGGCTGCCGCCATGCTGGGCGCGCGGGACGGGGAGCGCTTTGTGGGCTTCGTGCAGATCGGCACGCCGACCACCAAGATCGAGGATCGCGAGCGCCCGGCGCTGACCGATATCGCGACGCGCTGGCAGGCGTGAGCCAGCCGGCAACGCCTTGGGCGAATTGGTTAACAAGCTGTTAATGATTGGCGTGGTCATAATAGGCCATTAACGATTCTCCGGGACCAGTCGTCGGATGGGCGTGCAGCCAATATCGGTGCCACAGAGCCTGGCTTATGTGCTGACCGCGGCGGGTGACCGGAACGGCGTGGATTTCGACTATCTGCTGCAGACCGCGATGCGCGAAAGCAGCCTCAATCCGCAGGCCAAGGCACAGACCTCATCGGCGGTAGGGCTGTTTCAGTTTCTTGAAGGCACTTGGCTGCAGGTGATGAAGGAAGAGGGCCCCCGGCTGGGCTATGGCGAGATTGCCAGCAGCATTCGCCGGACGGCCGATGGCGATTATGTGGTCAGCGATCCGGCGGCCAAGGCCGAAATCCTCAAACTGCGCGAAGATCCGAAAATCGCCGCCGATCTGGCGGCTGCCTTTACCAAATCCAATGGCGATTATCTGAGCGGGCGGTTTGGCCGGCGGCCGAGCGCGGGCGAACTCTATATTGCCCATTTCCTCGGGGCGCAGGGGGCCGAGCGGATGTTCACGGCCGGGCTGCAGGACCCCGACCAGATCGCCGCCAATCTGTTTCCCAAGCAGGCTGCCGCCAATCGGGCGATCTTTTATGCCGATGGCCAGCCGCGCACGATCCGCGAGGTCTATCGCGTGCTGGTGGCCAAGCATGAGGGCGGCGGCGTCAATGCGCCTTTCGCGGCCCAGCAAATGGCCAGCCAGCCGGCACCACCGCCGCTGCCGTCGCGGTTTTCACCGGACAACATGTCGTTTACCGGCCTGTTCAAGAATGAAATCGAAGACCTGCCGGCAACTGCAACCGAGGGTGGGGCGTTTTTCACCCAGCTTTACGCCCGCTAGGGCCGGTTTGTTGCCGCGCCATGCAAATGCCATGGACAGGCGGCAGGATGCGTTAACAAAGACCACGTCTAATCTTGGGGCGTGACTTGAGCCGAGGGCTCGTTGCTCACGCCGGGAGGCCGATATGCGCCGGACAACGATCAGTAATCAGTCCTTGTGGGGCCGGGGTTTGCCGCGTGGCTGGATCGTGCTCGCCATGGCGCTGGCCAGCTGGATCGTGCTTGCCGCCCTGCTGGCGGGGCTGAACCAGTTGTTCCTGCTGGTGCAGTCGGCGCTGTAATTTCCGTGTCGTTATGGTGAACCGTTCCTTAAAACTTCGCTTCTAGAGTGAAGTCCGCCGAGTGCGGAGAGTGGAATGGTTGCCTATCAGGACTTCGTATCGCTATCCCAATCGCCCGATAGCGAAGAACGCGGCAGCGCGGCGCATCTTTCGGCGCTGGCCTATCTCAGCCATGTCGGCCCGGCCGATGAGCAGGCGGCGCTCTATGCGGCCCTGATCGGCTTTCTCGATGATCCCTCGGTCAAGGTGCGCGCGGCGCTGGCTTATGGCCTGCTGCATGCGAGCGAAGCGCCGCGGCCACTGATGCTGGCGCTGCTGCATGACAGTGCCATCATTGCGCGCGCCGTGATCCAATATTCGCCAGTGCTGATTGATGCCGACCTGGTCGGCATGATCAAGACGCTGGATCTGTCGATGTTGCTGGCGGTCAGCCAGCGCGTGAATTTAAGCCCCCGGCTCGCCGCTGCCATTGTGGCGCGCGGGCAGGGGCAGGTGACGCTGCGGCTGCTGCGCCGGCACGAGATTGCGCTGGGCGCGGCATTGCTGGGTGAGCTGGCGACGACGCTGGCCGGGCAGGCGGAGATGCGTGGGGCGCTGCTGGCGCGGCCCGATCTGCCGGCCGGGGCGCGGCTGCTGCTGGTGCAGCAGGTGACCGAGGCGCTGCGCGGCGCGCGCATCGTCAAGGGGGCGCTGGCGGCGGAACGGCTGGAGCGGGTGTTGCGCGACAGTGGCGACACGGCGCTATCGGCCATCGGCGAGCGCGAAGCGGGGCGGGCTGGTGCTGGCTATGCGGCGGAACTGATCGTCACGGACCGGGTCAACACCCGCGTGCTGCTGCATGCAGTGGTGACGGGGCATGTGATGTTTTTTGCCGATTGCCTGGCCGAGTTGGCGCAGGCGCCGCGCGCCAAAGTGTTTGCCCTACTGGAAAATGGCAGCCGGGCGGCACTCAATGCGCTGCTGGCCCGGTGCGGGCTGGGCGAGGGCGTGCGCAATCTGCTGTGCCGGCTGGTGCTGCATGCGCGGGCCAGCGATCTGGCCGACGACGCGGCGGCACGCCATTATGTGGTGACGGCGCTGACCGAGGAATTGATCGCCGAGCATGGCGGGGTGATCCCGGCGGAGCTGGAAGAGGCGTTTGCCTATCTCAGCGAGCAGAATATCGTGCTGGCCCGCAAGGCGGCGCGCGGGGTGATGGCCGCCTTTGCCGCAGACGCCGCCATGCCGATGGCACTGCCGGCTGGCGACGTGCCGCGGCTGGCGCTGCCGGCGGCCTAAAAGCGAAACTGCTCGCTCAATACGCGTTCTTCGAGGCTGGTGCCCGGATCGAACAGCAGGGTGACGCCATGGGTGCGGTCTTCCTGAATGGTGACTTCAAGCACGTTCTGGAATTCGACATTGTCGGCCACGGCATTGACCGGGCGTTTGACGGACTCGCGGGTGATCAGCCGCACCACGGCCCGGTTGGACAGGATGGCGCCGCGCCAGCGCCGCGGGCGGAAGGGCGAAATCGGGGTCAGCGCCAGCAGCGGCGCTTCAATGGGCAGAATGGGGCCATGCGCCGATAGATTATAGGCGGTGGAACCGGCCGGGGTGGCCAGCAGTACGCCATCGCAGACCAACTCTTCGAGCCGGGTTTCGCCATCGATGATGATCTGGATCTTGGCGGCCTGATAGCTGGAGCGGAACAGCGAAACTTCATTGAGCGCCAGCGCCGTCTGGGTATGGCCGGTGGTATCGAGCACCTGCATCGACAGCGGAAAGATCTGGGTGCGCTGCACCGAGGCGAGACGTCCCACCAGGTCATCTTCGGAGAAGCTGTTCATCAGGTGCTCTACCAACTGAGCTATACCGGCAACAACGCGCCCTGTAGCATTGTGGGTCTCGCTCGACAAGCGCGCCGGTCGCTGCTTTGCACATATTGCGGTGGATGGTGGCGCAGCCATGCCGGCGTCGGTCGGGTGATGAACTTGCGGGATAACGGCCAGCAGCCGCACACCAGTTCGCGGTGATCCGCAACACCCCCGAGTATCTACCTAAGTATTTGATACTAAAGGTAACCTAAACATCCGAGTTGGTTTCAGTTTGGCGGAGATTTCCGTTAGCCCGGTGGGTAGATCGCCAAATCGGAGTTGGTCGTGAATGAGGTAAGCACCGCAATTGCCGGGAGGTCGTTGCCGTGAGACGGCGGCGGCAGGATGGTTCGGTTCGGCGGCGCAGCGGTTCGGATATTTCCGTCCTGCCGCGGCGCGTCTATCCGCGCATCGATACGGTCAGCGTCGGTGGGCTGCCGGTGGCGCGGCTCGATCGCGCGGCAACGGCCGCCATGCTGGTGTCGCTGGCGACCAATTATCGGCGGCGTGACCGGCCGTGGATTGCCACCAGTGTCAACGGGCAGGTGCTGTCCGAGGCCGCGCGTCGGACCGGGTTGCGCGAAGCGATGCTGTTTGCCGATATCATCAGTTGCGATGGCCAGCCGCTGGTGTTGGCGAGTGCGAGCGTGGCCGGCGCCGCGCTGCCCGAACGCGTGGCGACGACGGACCTGTTCCACGACATTGCCGATCTGGCGCAGCACCAGCCGGCCAGCATGTATTTTCTGGGGGCATCGGTAGCCGAGAATGCCAAGGCGGTGGCCAATATCCGGGTGGCCTATCCGCATCTGCGCATCGTGGGGGCGGCACATGGCTATCGCGATCATGGTGGCTGGATCCGACAGGTGCGCGAAATCAACCGATTGGGTCCCGACATCGTCTGGCTGGCGCTGGGGGTGCCGCGCGAACAGGAGTTCTACATGCGGTTTGCCCACGCCATGCCGCGTGTCGGCCTGATCAAGACCAGCGGAGGGCTGTTCAACTTCCTCTCGGCATCGGCCAACCGGGCGCCGCAATGGATGCAGGACAAGGGGCTGGAGTGGGTTTATCGCCTGGGCCAGGACCCGAAACGGCTGATGTTGCGCTACCTGACGACCGGTCCTCATGCGGCCCTGCTGATGCTGACGCGGCGGAATAAACAGACCGCCAGCCGGCAATTGGGATGCGACCTCGACGACCGCTGACCACCCCCCGAAACTTTTTTTCTGTCGCGCGGGCCGTCGACCGCATTTTTTCGTCGCCGTCGGCCGATCGTTGGGCGAGCCGTGTTTGCCGGGGCGGCGAATGGCAGACGATTATGCCCAAGGCCCTTGTTCTGCGGGCTTTTGGGCTTGCTGCAAGGGGTGCTCCAGCCGTACCAAACAGGCTCGAAATGCGGCCGCCAGCGCGACGCAAATGGAGGATGAACCAGTGTCCAGCGGTTCCCTGACGCATCTGCAAAGCCTTGAGGCGGAGAGCATCGAAATCCTGCGCGAGGTGGCGGCGAGCTTCGAGCGGCCGGTGATGATGTATTCCATCGGCAAGGATTCAAGCGTGTTGCTGCATCTGGCGCGCAAGGCGTTTTTCCCGAGCAAAATCCCGTTTCCGCTGCTGCATGTGAACACGACCTGGAAGTTTCGCGAGATGATCGCCTTCCGCGACCGGATGGCCGGGGAATATGGTTTCGATCTGATCAGCCACACCAATCCGGACGGATTGCGGGACAATATCAATCCATTCGAGCATGGCTCGTCGCGCTACACCGACATCATGAAGACCGCCGCACTGCGCCAGGCGCTGGATGCCGGCCGTTACGATGCGGCGATTGGCGGGGCGCGGCGCGATGAGGAAAAGTCGCGGGCCAAGGAACGCATTTTCTCCCATCGCAATGGCAGTCATGCCTGGGACCCGAAGAACCAGCGGCCGGAGCTGTGGCGCTTGTTCAATACGCGGCTGCATCCCGGCGAGAGCATGCGGGTGTTTCCGCTGTCCAATTGGACCGAGCTGGATATCTGGACCTACATCTATGCCGAAGGCATTCCGATCGTGCCGCTGTATTTCGCCAAACGCCGCCCCGTGGTGGAGCGCTCCGGCACGCTGATTATGGTCGATGATGCGCGCTTGCCGCTGGGGCAAGGTGAGGTGCCGCGCGACGAGCTGGTGCGGTTCCGTACGCTGGGTTGCTACCCGCTGACTGGGGCGATGCGCTCGACGGCTACGACACTGCCGGAAATCATCATGGAAATGCAGGCCAGCCGCACCTCGGAGCGGGAAGGGCGGCTGATCGACAGCGACTCGGCCGGGTCGATGGAGAAGAAAAAGCAGGAAGGGTATTTCTGACCATGAGCCTGGCTCTCGCGACACCCGACACCGATATCGCCCTTTGGCTCAACCAGCAGACCGACAAATCGCTGCTCCGTTTTCTCACTTGCGGCAGCGTTGACGACGGCAAATCGACCCTGATCGGGCGGCTGCTTTATGACAGCCAGATGGTGCTCGACGATCAGCTGGCCAGCCTCAAGCAGGAGAGCCGCAACCGGGTGACTGGTGACGAAGGCATCGATTTTTCGCTGCTGGTCGACGGCCTGACTGCCGAGCGCGAGCAGGGCATCACCATCGATGTCGCCTATCGGTTTTTTTCCACCGACAAGCGCAAATTCATCGTCGCCGATACGCCGGGCCATGAGCAATATACCCGCAACATGGCCACCGGCGCTTCCAATGCCGATCTGGCGCTGGTGCTGATCGATGCGCGCAAGGGCGTGCTGACCCAGACGCGGCGGCACAGCTTCATCCTGTCGCTGATCGGGGTGAAGCATGTGGTGCTGGTGGTCAACAAGATCGACCTGGTGGATTACGACCAGGCGGTGTTCGACCGGATCGTTGCAGAATACCGCGCCTTTGCCCAGCCGCTGGGGTTTGCCACAGTGGCGGAAGTGCCGGTTTCGGCGCTGCGGGGCGACAATATTCTGACGCGCAGCGACAAGACGCCGTGGTTTGGCGGCACGCCGCTGGTGCCCTATCTCGAAACCGTCGCGGTGGCCGAGGATCACAGCGCTGAAAAGCTGCGGTTCCCGGTACAATGGGTCAACCGGCCGAACCTTGATTTCCGTGGCTTTTCCGGGACGTTAGCGTCTGGTTCTATCGCGGTGGGTGAGGAGGTGCTGATTGCCTCCTCTCGCAAGCCGGCGGTGGTCAAGCGCATCGTCACCATGGATGGAGAGCTGTCGCGCGCGGAGGCGGGGCAGGCAGTAACGCTGGTGCTGGACCGCGAGGTGGATATTTCGCGCGGGGATATGCTGAGCCATCCCGGTGAGACCCCAGAATTTTCCAATCAGTTCCAGGCGCGGCTGGTGTGGATGAATGAGGAGCCAGCCTATCCGGGCCGCTCCTATCTGCTGAAGCTGGGCACGCAGCTGGTGCCGGCGACGATCACCAATCTCCGGTTTCGCACCAATGTGAATACGCTGGAGCAGGCGGCGGCGACCAAGATCGATCTCAATGAAGTGGCGACGGTCACTATTGCCACCGACAAGCCAATTGCCTTCGACTCCTATGCGAGTAACGCATTGACGGGGGGCTTTATCCTGGTGGACCGGCTGTCCAATGCGACGCTGGGGGCCGGGACGATCGAGTTCGGGCTGCGCCGGGCGCAGAACCTGACTTATCAGTCATTCGATGTGAGCCGCGAGGTCCGCTCGCAGCTGAAGGGGCAGACGTCCCGCATTGTCTGGTTCACTGGGTTGTCCGGCTCGGGCAAGTCGTCCATCGCCAATTTGCTGGAAAAGCGCCTCACTGCCGAGGGTCGCCACGCCTATATTCTGGATGGCGACAATGTGCGGCACGGGCTCAACAAGGATCTGGGTTTTACCGAAGCGGCGCGGGTGGAGAATATCCGCCGCGTGGCCGAAGTGGCTCGGCTGATGGCGGATTCCGGGCTGATCGTGCTGGTGTCGTTCATTTCGCCGTTCGAGACCGAGCGGCGACTGGCGCGTGAAATTGCCGGCGATATCGACTTTGCCGAAATCTATGTCGATACGCCAATCGCCGTCTGCGAAGCCCGCGACCCCAAGGGGCTCTACAAGCGGGCGCGGGCTGGCGAGATCAAGAATTTTACCGGCATCGACTCCCCGTTTGAGCCGCCGACGACGCCGGAACTGGTGCTGCATGGGGCCGAGGCGGAGCCGCTGGCGCTGTCCGAGCAGTTGCATGCGTGGCTGGGGCTGTAGGATACGCTGGGTCGGCAGAGTTGACACTGTTACCGCTGGGGACGATTAGTTGGGCCGTCGTCGGCGTTTAATTTCGCTTGGATGTGCCTGGGTCCGGATGCCATTGAAGTCCCCGAGACGACCGGGATTGGTCGCCCTGAACGTCAAGCCAGACTGGCAAAATCTTCCTGATCGATCTCATGCAGCGTCTTCATCAGCAGGCCCATGAAAACTGGCTCTTTGTCGTCATGGAGAGCGATGACCTGGGGCAGGCCGTTGACGCGACAGACCAACGCGCTAGCCAGGGCGGAGGTAATTTCGGCCTGCATCAGGGCGAAGGCGCGGGCGCCGGGACCGACGATCAGGATGTGGGACGGATCAAACACCGCCATCATGCGGCTGAGCCCAAAACCCACGGCGCGCCCGGCGAGATTGAAGGCATAGGTGGCGTTGCGATCGCCGGCTTCGGCGCGGGCGATGAGGCCATCATATTCGTGTTGCGGCACGGCCGGGGCAGGGTGCGCTGACTCGGGAACGGAATAGGCGGTGCGCAGCACGCCATAGTCCGAGGCATAGGCTTCGATGCAGCCGCGCATGCCGCAGCGGCACAGCGCGCCGCTGGGCTGGTGGTTCATGTGACCAAATTCGGTGGCGCCCTCGTCGCCGCGGCCCAGAATCTGGCCACGAAAACTCATGCCCATGGCGACGGTCGAGCCGACGAATACCGTGGCTACGCTGGCGTCATGCAGGGACGGGTCGAGCCAGCGTGCGCCCTCGGCCAAAAGTCGCCCGCGCTTATGGAGCGTCACCGGCAGCTTGAGATCCTCGGCCAGCTCATGGGCAAATGGCTGATTGGCCAGATGGGCGATGGGCGACCATTTCAGACTCAACCCATCACGATCGAGAATGCCCTGCACAGAAACCGCGACGCGCCGCAGCGTTGCCGCTTCGACAGGATTGCGCGCCTGCAGCTGCCGGAGACGCTCGGCGAAGAAGGCCGTGGGGTCGGTCTCGATAAAACTGGTGGGCGTCACCGGGGTTTCGATGCGGTCGACCAGAACGCCGCCATAATCGACCAGCGATAGCCGGGCCCGGTTGACGTCGACCTCGAACAGCGCGGCAGCGCCGACGTGGCGGTTGAACCCCACCAGCGTTGCCGGCCGGCCGCGTCGGCGGGTGTCAGGCGACGTGGTCGGCTCCAGGTCGATGATGACGCGCTGCTCGATGAGATCTTGGGTAATGGCGGTGATGCTGGCGTGGCTGAGCCCGGTCCCCGACGCTAGCGCCGTACGGGACAGCGGACCCTGCACGCGCAGCGTACCGAGCACCAGGCCCCGGTTCTGCCGCCGAACACTGTCGCTATCGCTGACCTTCCGCGCCAAGCAGCCTACTCCTCACCCAAACGCAGCACATCATTCCCCTGGCGCTTAGCGCAAACCTATTTATTTCGAGTTGCGAAATTGAAGTTGACTCGGTTGAGACGATTATGCCACTTCTTTTTTCGAGCAGTGAAATTAATGCTCAGGGCGCCGGTGGAGCGGGCCCGGCTGGGGTTATACCACCGGCACAGCTGTGGGCAGGAGGACTGGCCCACTCGGGAGGACAGACATGAACAAGTTTCTAGCGGTCTTGCTTTGCACGACCGTCATCTCCGGCACGGCCGGCGTTACCTATGCGCAGGACGGCGTAACCGTCGGCGTCTCGTGGAATAATTTTCAGGAAGAGCGCTGGAAGACCGACGAGGCGGCGATCAAGGCCGTTCTTGATGCTGCTGGCGCGACCTATATTTCGGCTGACGCCCAGTCATCGGCCGCCAAGCAGTTGACCGATATCGAAAGCCTGATTTCGCAGGGCGCCGATGCCATTATCGTGCTGGCGCAGGATAGCGATGCGGTCGGTCCGGCTGTGGCCGCCGCCGTCGCCGAAGGCATTCCGGTGGTCGGCTACGACCGGCTGATCGAGAACCCGGACGCCTTCTACCTCACCTTCGACAACAAGGAAGTCGGTCGCCTGCAGGCCGCCGGCGTCTATGCCGTGCAGCCAACCGGCAACTACGTCTTCATCAAGGGTAACTCGGCCGATCCCAATGCCGATTTCCTGTTTGAAGGCCAGATGGAAGTGCTCAAAGCGGCCATCGACAAGGGCGACATCAAGAATGTCGGCGAAGCCTATACCGACAACTGGAACCCTGAAGTCGCCCAGGCGAATATGGAACAGTTCCTGACCGCCAATAACAACGAGGTCGACGCCGTCGTCGCCTCCAATGACGGTACCGCTGGTGGCGCCATCGCGGCGCTGGCTGCTCAGGGACTGGCTGGCTCGGTGCCGGTTTCGGGTCAGGACGGCGACCACGCCGCCCTTAACCGCATCGCACTCGGTACGCAGACCGTTTCGGTCTGGAAGGACTCGCGCGAACTGGGCAAGAAGGCCGCTGAAGTGGCGCTGGAACTGGCCGGCGGCACGGCTCTCGATGCCGTCACCGGCGTGGTGCCCTTCTCGGGTGGCCCGAAGGGCGTCGCCATGAACGCCTTCTTTATCGCCCCCATCGCCATCACCAAGGACAACCTGAACGTCGTCATCGACGCCGGCTGGGTTGCCAAGGATGTGGTGTGCCAGGGCGTGGCGGCCGGTACGGTTGCTGCGTGTAACTAAGGCGCAGACGTAATAGTCTGAAACAGTGCCGCGGCGTTCGCGCTGCGGCACTGTTGTGACGGGACTGCGCTGCCACAAGGCCGCGCTGCCCAGCGGGGGAGAAATAACTTGGCAGCACAGCAAGCCAATCCGGCCAATAGCCATCCGAGCAGGTTCGTGCAGAATCCGCTGCAGCGCTTCCTGATCGCCACCGAGATCGACACCCGTCTGCTGGGCATGGTCGGCGCGCTGGTGATCATCTGGGTCGGTTTCAACATCTTTTCGGGCGGCTTGTTCCTGACGCCGCGCAATCTGTGGAATCTGTCGGTGCAGACCGCCTCGGTCGCGGTGATGGTTACCGGCATGGTGCTGGTCATCGTCACCCGCAACATCGATCTGTCGGTAGGGTCGATATTGGGTGTGCTGGGCATGGTGATGGGCGTAATGCAGACCCAGATCCTGCCCGTACAGTTCGGACTGGGGCTAGGCCATCCTCTCATCTGGGTGCTTTCGCTCGCCGCCGGGCTGGTGGTTGGCGTGGCCATCGGGGCGCTGCAGGGCGTCATCATCGCCTATCTGCGGGTGCCGGCTTTCATCGTCACGCTGGGCGGCTATCTCGTCTGGCGCGGCGCGGCCTGGTGGGTCACCACCGGGCGTACCGTGGCGCCGATGGACCCGACGTTCCAATTGATGGGGGGCGGTCCGGCTGGCGCAGTCGGGGCATTGTGGAGCTGGGTGGTCGCGGTCGTCGCCTGTGCCGCCATTCTGCTCGGGCTGTATTTTGGCCGGCGGCAGCGCCTGCGCTTCAATTTTCCGCTACGCCCGCTCTGGGCCGAGGCCGCACTGGCCATCATCGGCTGTGGTGCCACCATCGCCGCGGTCTGGGTCGCCAATTCCTATCCCTGGCCGCGCCGCATTGCGGAAAACTACGCCGCCGCCAACAATCTGGTGGTGCCGGAAGGCGGGCTGTTCATCGCCCATGGCATTGCCATTCCCGTGCTGATCGCGCTGGGCGTCGGCGTGGTGATGGCCTTCATCTCTACCCGCACTCGGTTCGGCCGCTACATCTTCGCCATGGGCGGCAATCCAGAGGCCGCCGAACTGGCGGGCATCAATACCCGCTGGGTCACCGTCAAAATCTTCATGCTGATGGGAGCGCTCTGCGCCATCGCCGCCGCCATTGCCTCGGCTCGCCTCAATGCGGCGACCAACGCGCTGGGCACGCTGGATGAGCTCTATGTCATCGCGGCGGCAGTGATTGGCGGCACGTCGCTGGCCGGTGGCGTCGGCAGCATTGCCGGTGCACTGCTCGGGGCGCTGGTCATGCAATCGCTGCAATCGGGCATGGTCCTCATGGGCATGGATAGCCCGCTGCAGTCCATCGTCGTCGGTGTGGTCCTTGTCTTTGCGGTATGGCTCGACACGCTCTACCGCCGCAACAAAATCTAGAGAGTCCTTGTCATGCTGGACACCAGAACGCCTCTCGTCGAAATGAATGATATTTCGATTTCCTTCGGCGGCATTCGCGCCGTCGACCGCGCCTCGATCGATCTTTATCCCGGTGAAGTGGTGGGACTGCTCGGCCACAATGGGGCGGGCAAGTCGACGCTGATCAAGATCCTGTCGGGCGCCTATAAGCGGGACGCCGGCTCGATCCGTATCAATGGCGAGGACGCCACGATCAACAATCCGCGTGACGCCAAGGCCTATGGCATCGAGACGATCTACCAGCAGCTAGCCGTGGCCGATAATGTCGACGCCGCCGCCAATCTGTTTCTGGGGCGCGAGATCACGACCGCGCTGGGTACACTCGACGACGCGGCCATGGAATCGAAGGCCCGCGAGGTGATGGGGCGGCTCAACCCGAATTTCCGCCGCTTCAAGGAGCCGGTAAAGGCCCTGTCCGGCGGCCAGCGCCAATCGGTCGCCATTGCCCGGGCCATTCTGTTTGACGCCCGCATCCTGATCATGGACGAGCCCACCGCAGCGCTGGGACCACAGGAAACCGCGCAGGTGGGCGATCTGATCAAGCAGCTCAAATCCGATGGCATCGGCATCTTCCTCATCAGTCACGATATCCACGATGTGTTCGATCTCGCCGACCGCGTGGTGGTGATGAAAAACGGCCAAGTGGTGGGCAGCGCCCGGACTGAGGATGTGACCAAGGACGAAGTGCTGGGCATGATCATCCTCGGCAAGGTGCCTCCGGGCGCCACCGCCGGACCGGGCGCCATCGAGGTCTGATACACGGCGCTTGCGGTAGCGCAGTGAGCCGCTATCCTCCTGCCAGACCGGGAGGATAGCAGCGTGTTCCACAAATCGACGCGGTACCGATCGTTCTACTTGGCGGTAGCCGCCGGGTTGGCCGCCGCGATGGCCACCCTCTTGATCAGCCCGGCGCAGGCGGTGCTCTGGGGCTCCAACATTTTTTTCGCGCTCTATCTCGCCTTGAGTCTGACAATGTTTCCGCGTGCCAGTGCGGAGTTCCTGCAAAAGCATGCCGACCAGGAAGATGCGCCGCCCTGGATCATCTTTGTCGTCACCGTGGCGGTCATTGCCGCTTCGGTGGTGTCTCTGTTTCAATTGGTGGCCTCGGACTCGGCAGGGGCGTTGGAGCTGACCGCGACGGCGGTTTCGGTGCCGCTGGGCTGGCTGACGGTGCATTGCATGGCGGCGCACCATTACGCCTTTGAATATTACGCAGATCCAACTGCCAGTGAAAAACCCAAAGGCAAGCGGCAGGTTGCCGGTGGGTTGGAATTTCCGCTGAAGCAGCAGCCGGACGGTATGGGTTTCCTCTATTTTGCCTACGTAATCGGGATGACGGCGCAGGTCGCGGACGTCAATGTCAGCTCGCGCGAAATGCAGCGGCTGGTGCTGATGCACGGCATTTTTTCGTTCTTTTTCAATACCGTAATCGTCGCCGCCACGGTCAATGTGGTGGTGTCGCTGTAGGTTTGGTCACATTGCCCGTTGGCGGTCGGTATGCGAGGGTCCGCCAAATTTGATGAATCGGAGACCTGCAGATGAAGACCCGCGCCGCTGTAGCCTTTCAGGCTGGTAAGCCCCTCGAAATCGTCGAGGTCGATCTCGAAGGCCCCAAGGCCGGCGAAGTGCTGATCGAGATCAAGGCGACCGGCATCTGCCACACCGATGATTTCACCCTGTCGGGCGCCGACCCCGAAGGCATCTTTCCAGCCATTCTGGGTCATGAAGGCGCGGGCGTGGTGGTCGATGTGGGGCCGGGCGTTACCAGCCTCAAGAAGGGCGATCACGTTATTCCGCTCTACACGCCGGAATGCCGCGAGTGCTATTCCTGCCTCTCCGGCAAGACCAATCTCTGCACCGCCATCCGCAGTACGCAGGGGCAGGGGCTGATGCCCGATGGCACCTCGCGCTTCTCCTATCAGGGCAAACCGATTTTCCACTATATGGGCTGCTCGACCTTCGCCAACCACACGGTGCTGCCCGAAATCGCGGTGGCCAAAATCGATCCCGCCGCGGCCTTCGACAAGATCTGCTATGTCGGCTGCGGCGTCACCACCGGCATTGGCGCGGTGATCAACACGGCCAAGGTCGAGATCGGCTCCACCGCCGTGGTGTTCGGCCTGGGCGGCATTGGCCTCAACGTCATTCAGGGCCTGCGCCTTGCCGGCGCCGACATGATCATCGGCGTCGACATCAACAATGACAAGAAGGAGTGGGGCGAGCGCTTCGGCATGACCCATTTCGTCAACCCCAAGGAAATCGGGGAAGATGTGGTGCCCTATCTGGTCAATCTGACCAAGCGTCGGGGCGATCTGATCGGCGGCGCCGACTACACCTTCGATTGCACCGGTAACACCACGGTTATGCGTCAGGCGCTCGAATGCAGCCATCGCGGCTGGGGCAAATCGGTGGTGATCGGCGTGGCCGGAGCCGGGCAGGAGATCTCCACCCGCCCGTTCCAGCTGGTCACCGGTCGCACCTGGATGGGCACGGCCTTCGGGGGCGCCAAGGGCCGGACCGACGTGCCGAAGATCGTCGACTGGTATCTCGACGGCAAGATCGAGATCGATCCGATGATCACTCACACGCTGCGCCTGGAAGATATCAACAAGGGCTTTGAGATGATGCGGTCCGGCGAAAGCATCCGCAGCGTCGTCGTCTACTAACGTCCATCTCTTGCATTTCCTTCCGTCACGTGTCATGTATTTTGCGACACGTGACGGAGGTTTGCCATGCAGGGATTTGCCGAAGCCGTTCAAATGCCCTTTACGACTGAACAGACCCGCGTTTCTGCCCTGCTGGGCGGCAAGCGGGTGCTGAAGCAGGTCGTTCAGGATGGTCTTGATGCCCATCGGCTGATTGGGGCAGGTCTTCCGGGCGAGGCGCTGTCGCATCTTGAAGGCCAGTTGACTGTGCTGGACGTCGGCGCCTTCGAAAAGGCCATCGGCATGAGCCTGCGCACCCTGCAGCGTCGACGGGCTGATCCCGGCCAGCCGCTCAGTGTCGAGCAGAGTGGGCGGGTGTGGAAATTCGCCGAAATTCTGGCCAAGGCCAGCGAGGTCATGGGCAGCCAGCGCGATGCCGAGGAATGGCTCAATGAGCCGGCGATCGGCTTGAACGGCTATCGCCCCCTCGACCTGCTGACCACCTCGGCTGGTGCCGAACTGGTGGAAAACTTTCTCGGGCAGATCGAATATGGGGTCTATGTGTGACGGCACCGCTACCGGGCGCCCTGGGCGGAACCGAATTGGTCGCCTGGCGTCTTGATACCAGGCCGTTCGCCGCGACCTGGGATAGCGGGGAGGGCGCCTATCGCTTTGGCGGGCGCTGGAGCAGTGTGGGCACCCGGGCCGTCTATTGTGCGCTCGATGCGTCCACCACCATTCTCGAAGTGGCGGTGCATCGTGGCTTCAAGCGCATGGACACGGTTCCACACAGCCTGACCTCGTTTCGCATTGTCGATCCCGCCGATATCCATGTAGTGGAGGCCGCAATGCTGCCCAATCCCAACTGGCTGCGCTCCGGCCTGCCCAGCGCCGGCCAGCAGGAATTTGGCGATGCGCTGCTGCAGGCGCATAAGTTTGTGCTGGTGCCCAGTGTCGTCTCGCCCAACAGCTGGAACCTGCTGTTCATCGCCGCCCGGGCCACGGGTCGTTATGCGCTGCGCTCGCAGGAAGGCTTTGCCCTTGATACAAGGCTGCACCCACCGCAAGCATGATCGAGAAATCCTTGGCTGACCCCATTATCTTTGTTGATGCCGATGCCTGTCCGGTGAAGGACGAGGCGATGCGCGTGGCCGAGCGGCTGGGGCTGGTGGTGACGCTGGTCAGCAATGGCGGTGTGCGACCATCGCGCGACCCGATGATCCGGGTCGTGGTGGTGCCCTCGGGGGCTGATGCTGCCGATGACTGGATTGTCGAGCAGGCCCAGGCCAATGACATCGTGCTGACCGCCGATATCCCCCTGGCCAGCCGAGCCATCGACAAGGGCTGCCATGTGCTGGGCTTCACCGGCAAGCCGTTTACCCCGGCCTCTATCGGCATGGCGCTGGCGATGCGCGACCTCAACCAGCATCTGCGCGAGACCGGCGAAATCAAGGGCTACAATCCCGGTTTTCGCCCGGCGGATCGCTCCGCCTTTCTTAGCGCGCTGGATACCTTGGGACGAAAGGCGAAATCCCTTGCCGGTAAGTAGTTCTTAAGCATTCGCGAGGGGATTATTAACCATAATCGCCAAAAGTGAGCTCGGTTTTGATGGTGCCGAGTTCAGTCCGTGTCGCTTTCGCGTTTTGTTATTTCTCTTGTGATTGCCGGCGCCGTTCTCGGGGGCTGCGCCAAGCCGCCCAGTCAGCATGCTGACCTGCCGCAGCCCGCTGCAAGCCGGGCGACGCTGGTCACCAACAGCATCTTGCCGGCATCCCAGCCGATCACCCACCAGCCAATGCCTGAACGCATTTTTGCCACTGGCAGGCTCGGGGGTCGGACGCTGGCGGTGGCGTCGACGGCCGACATCATCCTGCGGCCGGGCGAAGTGGTGCTGACCTTCGACGATGGCCCGCGCCCGGGCAAGACCACCTCAATTCTGGCCACGTTGAATGATTTTGGCGCCAAGGCAACCTTTCTGATGCTTGGCTCGGCAGCGCAGGCCCATCCCGGCCTGGCCCAGAAAGTGGCTGCCAGTGGGCATAGCGTGGGCAGCCATACCTATAATCACGTTGATCTGAATGGCCTGAGCCGGCAAGCGGCACTGGACGAGATTGCCAAGGGCGAGCGGGCGGTGCAACGGGCACTGGCTGGCGGCGGGCAAACGCTCGCGCCGTTCTTTCGCTTTCCCTATCTGTCACAGACGGGCTTTCTCCGCACCAATTTGATGCAGGGCAGCATGGTGGTCCTCGACGTCGATATCGACAGCAAGGACTATTACAAAGACACGCCCGCCGTGGTGGCGGCGCGGACGCTGCAGCGGCTGGAGGCACGCGGCAGTGGCATCATCCTGTTCCACGATATCCACCAGCGCACCGTCGAGATGCTGCCGCTGTTTCTGGCCCAACTGCAGGAGCGCGGCTATTCGGTGGTTCGCCTCGTGCCCAAGGACACTGGCGTATTCGGTCGTGATGTGATCACCGCCGACGGGCCGATGCTGCGCGGCGCCCTCTAGGGGGCCTAGTCTTCGTCGTCTTCCTCGACATCGGTCAGATAGACCGACATTTCGATGTCGATGCCGTGGCTGGCGACCGCCGCGGCGACGTGGGCGGGCAGGCGGGCCGACATGGCTTCGCCATGCTCGGGATAGTCGAAGGCCAGGTCGAGCACGGCCTTGCCGATGCGGCGATCTTCCAGCATGGCGGCAATCGCCGGGCCGGAGCGTTCCGCCAGTTCCAGCAGTGCCCGCGCCGGATTGGTCACCGGCACATCCACCTGCGCATAAAAGCTCTGATCGGCGTCTTCCGGCTCATAGCGGCTGGTGAGTTGCTTGAGCGCACGGTCGAGTTCGTTTTGCGGCAGCGTCACGCCTGACAGGCGTAGCGCCATGGCAAAGGGGGCAAGCTGGCTCATCAGACCCGTCCGGCAGTGGCCGCAAACAGCGCGATGGCGGCGGCATTGGAGACGTTCAGCGACTTGATCGGCCCCGGCATGTCGAGCTTGACCATTTCGTCGCAGAGTTCGCGGGTGCGCTGGCGCAGGCCCTTGCCCTCGGCGCCCATGACGATAGCCAGCGGCTGATCGGCGTTGCGCGGCGTGAGCTGATGTTCTGATTCAGAATCAAAGCCCAGCACTAACATGCCGCGCTGCTTGAGCTTTTCCAGCGCGTCGCCCAGATTGCGAACCTCGATCATCGGCACCAGATCCAGTGCGCCCGAGGCCGCCTTGGCCATCACGCCGGTCTCGCGCGGCGAATGACGCGCCGTGGTGATGACGGCATCGGCGCCAAAGGCGCAGGCGGTGCGAAGGATGGCGCCAACATTATGCGGATCGGTGATCTGGTCGAGCACCACCACCAGCTTGAGCGGGTCGACCTCGTCGAGCCGGAAACGGCTCACGGGATCGACTTCCAGCGCGGCGCCCTGGTGCACGGCATCCTCGCCCAGCAGGCGGTCGAGTTCCTTGGGCGTGGTTTCCTTGACGGGCACCTTGCCGATTTCGCCGGTGTCCTTGAGTCGCATCAGCGCGTTGGGCGTCGCCAGCAACACCTTCTTGATGCGATTCTTGTTGTCCAGCGCGGCGCGCACCGTGTGCAGGCCATAGAGATACACTGGCCCGGTATCGGGATCATATTTTGGCTTGGGCGGAAATTTATTGAAGCTCATGGGGGAGGCGTATCGCCTTTGCGAGCAGGCAGCAAGCGGCTGCGCACACATGCCAGCGCTGCATCGCTAAAGTTGGCTTGCGTCGACGCAGTCGTGCGGATCGCACGAACACCAGAATGGCTAACCTCGAAATGAGTTAGCCAAAAATGTTAGAAAAATGATTGAGAATCCGTGCTCCCGAAGGAGCGATGGTGGAGGGGACTGGATTCGAACCAGTGTACGCTAAGCGGTCAGATTTACAGTCTGATGGATTTAACCACTCTCCCACCCCTCCACGATGTCGCTTGGGTAGGAAACGAAGCGCCGGAGCGCGTCGTCCGGGCGGTTTATGGTGGTCCGATGACAGTGTGTCAACACCCCTTTGGCAAACCCCCAGCAAAAAAGCCGCTGGCCTCGCGCTATGTGGATAAAACTGGGTCCGGATAGCCCATTACGAGCGCGGTATCGGCTTTGCGGTGCCGCAGCGCCGCGCCAATTTAATGTGCAGCGCGCGGCCGGGGAGGGGGTTGCCATAGGCGCCGCTGCCGGGCTATTGCCTTGCGGGTCGGTCACCGACCTTGCGGGTATAGCTCAGTGGTAGAGCAGCAGCCTTCCAAGCTGAATATGCGGGTTCGATTCCCGCTACCCGCTCCATTGGCCTCATATGACATTGATTTCATTACATAATTTCCAGAGAAATCGCCCGATGGTAGGCCAGATAATAGGCCAATCGCTAGGCCGGTCATTTCGCCTTGCCGACTGATTTTCGACCTGTAGATTGAGTGAATCACAGGAGAAACAAATGGGCGCGAATTATAATGGGCTGGCTTTCAGAACGTCGCTGGAGGCGCAGTGGGCGGCGTTCTTTGATCTGGCAGGCTGGCCGTGGGCAGTCAGTCCAACGCCCGTTGGCGATTGGGCTCCCGACTTTCGGGTGGGAATCCCATGCTCTCATTCCGAATGCAGCGGATCGCATATCCTTTTGGTCGCAATCCTACCGATTGCCGACCTTGAAGCGTTTAAGGGCCATCCCTGCCTATCTCACCCGTACGGTGACGGCACCAATGGATTTGCGGACGCTGGTGCAGCTTTTGGATCATCGCCTGATGTGACGAAATGGGAAATGTCGCATGGGGCTGGAAGCGGAATTTTCGACGTTCCGTTTTGGGAGCAAAATGCAAGCGCGCTTTGGGAAAAAGCCAGAACACTCGTTCAGTGAACATGGGATTCACTGCCCCCTGTCACCCGCCCAACCCCACGCCGACCACGACGCAGACCCCATCTATACTTTTAAATTAGAATATTATTGCGCCGAACCGTCGATTTTGCTTGACAATTTGCTAAAGGTGTGGTAATGTAACAAATATAGTGGGTCGTGTTTTCTTTTGTTTGTCGGTCCCGCTCGAATAGTTTTAGTATTCTATTCTCAATTTTACTGTGTTTCCCAAGCCCTCGCGAGAATGCCTACCAGGCCTTTGCGAGGGCCTATTGCGCTTCGACCGGGCCGGTTTTCCCTCACTTTGTCTGGCCCGATCCGAGCGCATTTCAATGCCTCTAATCATCACAATTATAGAAAGGACCAGATCATTATCTGATGACTGAAGAATCTTGGAAACCGGCGGTTGGCTACCCGCCCTATTATGTTAGCTCGCAGGGCCGGGTTAAGCGACTTGCCTACACAGATGAGGGCGGAAGAAAACGCCCAGAATACCATCTAAAGCCCCTGTACATGAGGACGGACGCAAGGCCCTACCGGAAGTCGCGTGGGCCATATCTGTCCATCTATAAAAACGGACAATGCAAGCGCGTCTTGCTCTCGGAATTGGTGGCAAAGACCCACATTGACGAGACTTACGACAAAGCCGTTCACGACCTCCGCTTTCGCGATCTCGACCCATCAAATTGCACGGTTGAGAACATTGTTGTCGTGCCGCTTTTCGCTGTCCCCTGACAACTGACCTACCCACCCAATCAGATCATAACCGGCTCATCAAAATAGGAGTGCCGCTACTGACCAAACATTACTTGGAGATTTTATTTAATGACATTTCACGACGACAAATTAGCGCCGATTGCAGAGCATAATCAGCGCGAAAAGGCCCGCAGTAAGCCCGTCTCACTCATCACCAGCCAGAAGAAGGCTGACAAACGCGGCATTGGCTTTACCCGTATCGCAATCAGTTCGGCCCTAGCCGGTGGCAACATCCTTCAGGCCGCTGCGATTGCCGAAAAGATGTATCCCGGCGAACTGACCGAATTTTATAAGGCAGCGGTAGCGGCGGGCACGACAACCCATTCAACTTGGTCCTCGCCTCTAGTCCCTGCCTATCAGCACTATGCCGCTGAATTCGTAGAGTACCTACGCAGCGGGACAATCCTTGGTCGCTTCGGCACTGGCAACATTCCCGCACTTCGCGCCGTGCCATTCAATGTTGAAATGCCTCGCCAGACAACAGGCGGCAAAGGGTATTGGGTCGGGGCTGGACAGGCAAAGCCACTAACCAAATTCGACTTTGATACCGTACGCCTCGGCTGGAACAAGGTCGCTAACATCGCCGTGGTCACGGAAGAGCTACTTCGTTTCAGCGATCCCTCCGCAGAACTAATCATCCGCGATCAGCTTGCCGCCGCTCTTGCGCAGACCCTAGACGAAGATTTCGTCAATCCTGCCAGCGCCGCTATTGAAGGCGTCCGTCCTGCTGCCATCACCCATGGCATTACGGCCATTCCGTCAGTTGGCGGCGATATCAGCGCCATCCGCCGGGATGTTTCCAACATAATGGGCACGTTCCTTGCCGCCAAGCTCTCCCCGAAAAAGGGCGTTTGGATCATGGATTCCATGACAGTGTTGCGCCTCACAATGATGACAAACGTCATGGGCGATCTTGAATTCACTGACCTCGATTTAGACGGCGGCACATTCTTCAAACGCCCTGTGATCGTCTCCGATTACGTCCCTGCTGGCCTGATTATCTTTGCATCAGCCGAAGATATTTTCTTAGCGGACGAAGGTCAGGCGACCATTGATACTTCGCGCGAGGCCTCGCTATCGATGGACGATGCGCCGACAATGAACAGCACCACGCCAACGCCAGCCCAGCTAGTTTCACTCTGGCAAACTAACAGTGTAGGCATCCGCGCAGAGCGCTACATTTCGTGGCAGAAACGCCGTCCGCAGGCTGTCTCATACCTATCAGGGGTTACCTGGGGTGAAGAGGTATTCTCATAAATGGGCCGCAAAAAGACAATTAAAAAGCGGCTCGCTCCGCAAACTTTACCCAGCGGTTACAGCGCCGCTGGGATGGTCGTCACAGAGCCTTTTGCGGGCGCTTGGCAGCGCAACATGGAATTGTCGCCAGATGACCTTTTGAACCATCCGGCAGTGTTCGCTTGCACAAGTCTGATCAGCAACACCATCGCGAAAATGGCGATCAATCTACATGAGCGGAAAGACGGTGTTTGGACGAAGGTCGAAAGCCATCCAAGCTTCTCGCCGGTCCTAAAGAAGCCCAACCGCTTCGAGACGCGGCAGCAGTTCATTTCTCGATGGGTGCTAAGCCTTCTGCATCACGGAAATACTTACGTGATCAAACGCCGTGATCGAAGATCGATCGTAGTCGAAACGTATGTCCTAGACCCTCGGAGAGTCCGTCCGCTGATATCTGAAAGCGGGGAAGTGTTCTATGAATTGCAGGTCGATGACCTCGCTACCGTTCATAGCACCATCACTGTACCTGCCAGCGAAATCATTCATGATCGCGCGAACGCGGTCCATCCGCTGGTTGGCGTCTCGCCATTGGTGGCGGCGGCATTACCGGTTCTCCAGTCTCGGAAGATCATGGATAACTCAGTTGCTTTCTTCGCCAATTCAGCCCGCCCCGGTGGCGTCCTGACAGCGGCTGGGGCGGTTTCGGACGAAACCGTAGAACAGCTTAAGAAGTATTGGGCCGAAAACTACGGCGGCAACAATTCCGGCAAGGTTGCGGTACTCGCGGACGGACTCGGCTGGACTTCTATTCCATCCGCAACGCACGGCGACAGCCAAGTTCTAGAGCAGCTTGGATGGACCGCCGAAACCGTATGTTCGGTCTTTGGCGTCCCGCCTTCGATGATTGGGATCGGGGAAAAGCAGAGCAACGCCAATGTTCAGGCTCTAGAGCAGCACTTCTACTCGACTGCCATCGGCCATCGGGTAGAAGCGATTGAAGCCCTGTTAGATGAGGGCCTACGCCTTCCATCATTTCTGCGCACGGAATTCGACCTTGAGGCGATCCACCGCCTTGATCCTCTGGCCCAGATGGAATGGCTCGACAGGTCAAAAGGCAAGCTCACAATCAACGAGCAGCGCCGGGTGTTGAACCTCCCGCCGATTGAAGGTGGTGAGAGCGTTTACCTCCAGCACCAAGATCATTCGGTTGCCGCCCTGTCGCGCAGAGACAACGGCCCAGACCCATTCGGTAACGGACAAGCTACCGATAAATCAACGGGCGTGGAAGTTGATAAGTATTTTAAATTGTTGAACAGACTAAGGAATTTAGAGAATGCCATTTGATGAACAGACCTCAATGATGATCACCGAAGAGCTTGTTAGCTCACTGGAAAAGGTCATTTCGAAAATTGAAAAGAGCTTCGATGATCTGAGAGCCGAAACGGGTGTCCAGATCATCAACGGCTTCGACCCAGACCGCACCGGTTACCGAAAGGGACAGTTGGCTTCAAACGGCGGGGGTTCACTCTGGCAGTTTACCGGCCCGGAAACCGGATGGCGCACGATCACGAACGGCGTTGAATCGGTCAAAATTGAAGGGGACTGGCTAGTCGTTGAACGCTCCAATGGGGTTATCGAGAAATCCCAGATCAAAAAGACGACCAGAGCAAAGACGGTAAAGGTCGAAACTGTCTGAGGCTACGGCCTCAGACAAACAACCGGAACACAGCAATAAAACAAAAGAAAGGTTCTATGGCAGACCATAATGACTATCGAAGCAATTAAATCATACAAAAGGATGGCGAAAAGGCCACCACCGAATACGGAGCCAGACGAGACATATATTTACGATACAGAGCCCGGCATCACGGCCCATGTGGTCAAGAAGTGGGGAACGGGCGACGATAAGGCGTTCCGAATCCAGCATTTCGTTGGGTTCGGCAATGCAGAGCCCGGAGACGATGGTTGGGAAGATGGGTTCGGCCCCTCTGGACGACTGCTCTACCGTCTCCCTCAACTGAAGACCGCTCCCAAGGAAGAGGCGGTTTGGATTCCCGAAGGCGAAAAGGACGTAGAAACGCTGGTGGCACTTGGTCTAGTCGCCACGACCAACCCGAACGGTTACGAAGGCTGGAGCGATGATTTTGCCGAATTTTTCAAGGATAGACGCGTTGTCATCGTTGAAGATAATGATGAAGCCAGCCGCCACCGCACCAGCGTCATTCGGCGCAGCATTGGCAAGGTAGCGAAAAGCATCCAAGTCGTCCGATTTGACGATATGGCCCCGAAGGCTGACGCGACGGATTTTATCGAAGCTGGCGGCACCTTAGACGACTTGATCGCGAGGATCGGCCCCGCCTATCGGCCAGATGAGATTGAGCGGGACAAAAACGGCAAGGTGATTGCCAGCCAGCGCAACATTAAATTGGCCCTTGGACTGCTTGGAGTTCGCCTAAGCCGGGATGAATTTCAAGACAGGCTGCTAATCGAGGGGCTGGAAGGTTTCGGCCCGGCGCTATCCGATGCGGCGCTCAATCGGATGCGTATGCAGATCGATGAAAAATATCATCTGTCAGCGGCCAAAGATTTCTTCACTGACGTTGTTTTCGACATTGCGCACCAAAATAGCTTCCATCCAGTCAGGGGCTATCTAGATGGCTTGGAGTGGGATGGAGTGTCACGCCTAGACGGCTGGCTTCATCGATACGGCGGCGCAAAGGACGACGATTACACAAAAGCTATTGGCGGTCTGGTTCTCATTGCCGCCGTTCGCCGCATCAGGAAGCCGGGATGCAAGTTTGATGAAATGCTGGTGCTGGAAAGCGACCAGGGCAAAAACAAGTCGAGCGCTCTAGCCATTCTTGCAAAGCGTGAAGATTGGTTCTCAGACGATTTGCCGCTGAACGCTGACAGTCAGAAAGTCATTGAGCGTATCGCCGGGCGCTGGATCGTGGAAGCTGCCGAATTGGCAGGCATGCGGAAAGGCGAAGTCGAACACATGAAGTCATTTCTGTCCCGGCGCATCGACCGGGCAAGAATGGCATATGGCAGGGTTCCGCTAGAGCATCCTCGCCAGTGTGTTTTCATCGGCACTGACAATTCTGGCAACTATCTCAGAGACAGCACCGGCAATCGCCGCATCTGGCCCGTCAGGATAGAGCAGTTCGACTTATCGGCTCTTTCCCGCGACGTTGACCAGCTATGGGCCGAAGCATCCACCCGAGAGGCGGCAGACGAAAGCATTCGCCTCGACAAGACGCTATGGGACGCCGCAGCGGCGGAGCAGGAAGAACGGCGAATAGACGATCCATTCGTTGAGGTTCTGCAAGACCGACTAGGTGATCAGGAAGGCAAGATCAGCACATTGGACTTGTGGAGCGCTTTAGGCGTCGAGGTCGAAAAGCGAACTCAGGAACAAAATGCCCGTCTAGGTTCTGTGATGAAGCAACTTGGCTTCCAACGGAAGAAAATGCGCTTTGGAACAAATACTAGTTGGGCTTACCAGCGTGGCGAAAGCCAGCACGTTATAAACGCGGAAAGACCTTTCTAGGGCGGGGACAAAGCTACAGAGGGGGACATAGGGCGGGGACTCAAAATTCCCTTATTTTCTGGGCCTTTCGCGAGACGAGTCCCCCCTGTCCCTCATGTCCCAAAGCAAACGCCTAGAGGAGTATAAACTCCTTTATCCGGCTCACCCATCCAGCCTTCCTTTTGTACTCTATCTCTATTTAGGGGGGACAGGAGGGACACACACAAAAAAGCCCGCAAATCCTGAAGTTTTCGTGTCCCTTGGCCGGGGACAAGCGAGAGGGACAGGAGAGACAAAAACAATAATCAAAAAGGATATATTTAAAATGGAAATCAAAGAATTCTTCGATAGCGATGCGGAAATCTTTCGCCCTCTACCAAACAACCCAGAACTAGAAATCTCCAACTTCGCACGCATTAGGCATGCCGATGGCTCCGGCTGGTACGGTCGCGTTGTTTATAAGGCCGATGTGCTTGGCTTAGTTGAAGGCCATACGCCCTTCACCATGAAAGGCGTTATCCAGCGGACCAATAATCCGGGCGTACTTTGGGCAGACCGGCTCCGCGCAGAAGCGGCATGACAAATGACACCAGAAATCTACCGCTTCATTGACTCACCACTTGGCGAGTGGATGACCATTCCCGGCACATGGCTTGAAGCGAATCCAGCCGGTCAAGTCCGGGATCAACGCACCGGCAAATGGTTCGGTGACGTTAAATATCAGGACCACTTTCCATATCTTCTGGCTGGCCTTTTGCCTGTGTGGAGCCCGGAAGTGGTTCGCGCCACCGCAGAACCTGCCACTTACTTTTTTCGTCGCTCTAAAGAGGACACGAACACTGACCGAGAATTTGTTAGACCAAAGGAATATAATGCCTAGAAAATCAGGACCAAAGAGTCAGGCTGAAAAGGATATGTCAGCCTTCATGAATGAGGACGCTACAAAGCGCCTCAACGAACTAAACGAACATATCCACGTTGAAATTCCGCCAGAACTGGCGAGTGAGGAAGAGCGCCAACTTTACCGGACGTTCTATCTCGAAAATCCAAGCTCTCAGGCAATGACAAAGACGGTAGAGCCGCTATTGACCGCTTATGTGCGGGAAAAGCTCAATGGCGATTACCTTGCGGGCCGCATCGAAGAGCTAAAGCTTGATCCCACCAAATCCAATGAGCTTTTGAAGTTCATGAGGGCGCAGTCGGCCAGTACCGCCACTATGACAACGCTCTTGACCAAGCTCAAGGCGACCCCCAGCGCCACGGCTGGATATCGGGGTGGACCAAAGACGGTGGACGCCAAGTTGAAGCCGTGGGAGTTCGGTATGACGCCCGAAGAGGTAGCCGAAAGCCGCCGGAAACTGGCAATTCGCGGGTAGGTATTTCTTCAAAAAAAGGGCCAAAGTACACCGTGATTCAACAAGGAGGGATGACCGCCGGTCCTTGCCAAGTCGAATTAAATTCTCCTAACACCCCACCCCTTAGTTTATGATTCCACTCTGGCAACTGGCGGCTATCGCGTTGCTGCCTCAGTACCGCCAATGACAATCGTTTCCTTTTCGCCGGTTTTGGGATCGGTAACGATCATGCTAACTTCGGCCATCCACACATCGTAAACCTGAGGGTTGTTTGGGTCGCCAGGTAATCCGATTTGAGCGTGGACCCTTGGTGTCACCGTTACGTTCTCAGCGGTTTCCTGATAGTAGAACGTTAAAGGCGGATCGAATGGCGGCATGTCTAGGGCGCGGTGGATAGCGTCTGACGAGGCCTTCTCCATAATCCCTATTGCCTTCTCTATCTCAAAGCCCGGTCCATGCTTTTGCATGTCCTTATCGATCTGCTTCCTTTCCTCACCATGCGACAGCAAGTTGCGCAGGTCGAGCAGGGCATTGGTCAGACCCGCGCTAAGGCCAATCTCGGCCAGTAAGAGGCTGATTTTCTGCTTCGGATATGGCCTATGCTCCGGCTTGCCACATTCGGGGTTTGGACAAGCCAATTCGCCTCGACAAGTTGGGCATTGGTCCACAACCTTGCCGACGAACTTTTCGGAGCCAGCAAGCACTTCGATTGCGAAGAAGTAGTAGAGAAACTGATCCTCGTGGGTAAGCGCCCTGGTCGCCCTAGTGTGCCATCTCAATGCTGACCTCTTTGCAGCAGTCACCTCGTGATCTGAGACGGCCTGGACACTCTTCCACATTGTTGCATCCAAGCCGTCCTTCGGATCGATCAGTGGATAGTGACCGTAGACGTATTGGTCCCTCATAGCCTTGCCGAGTTCCCAATCGATCAGAAACACTGGCCTATGGACTCTCACGCTTAGAGCGCTCACGAAACTCAAGGTATGTGTGATTTCTTCAGCCGTCTCCTTTGCCTCAATCTCTGCCGAAGCAAGATCAGAAGCATGCAGCACAAAGCGCAGGTCGAGAAAATACGCTTCGCCATGTTTGCGAGGCACATTCCTGATGTAGATAGAGGTGCCTGCGTACAGGCCCTCAAGCTGATCCTGCCCATCCGCAAGTCTCAGCGCTGTTTTGAGATAGAACGCCGCAAGAAAACGATGATTTGCTGCCTCTTCCGCCATGGGACCATCTGCCAAATTGGAAATGAACGTATTAAAACAGAGTCGGCATTGCCGCGTCCCGACTAAGTTTACTTCGCCAAGAGCCAGCAGTTATTAAATTGAAACAATGAAGCAAATAATTTCAATATATAAAGTATTTGCGGAACTGATTTCTAAGTGGTAGGCCATTCTTGTTCGATGACAGAATTTTCATGCGGACAGGAACCCGGCCATCAGAAATGGAGAGCCGAATATGATCAATCGTTAATTGGAGCATTTCTATGCAAGATAATTTTGATAATCGTCGCGCAGTTGCGCAGCCTAGTCACTCTCACGCTCTCGCGGAAGGCATTAGCCTAGCGGGATTTGATGACCGTGATGGACTTTGGATTTCAGCGGCAATTGCTGACAAAATCCCCCAACGCTGGCAACGGTATTTTGTCGACACTGGCCGTCGCGACCGAAACTACATTCTTTTCAGCCTACCCACCGAAGAGACGAAGCCTGAATGACGCCTAGCAGCCTCGAAATCGAGGCATGTCTAGACAGGCTAGCACAGGCCATAGAGAAGGCCGGGGGAGTGGCAGGCGGCGGCGCTGGCTACCTCCCCCCTCTGGCAACGGCTAGAAGACGAACTTGAGCTAGCAGAGAAGCGCGAACGCGCCGCTCAATCGGTCCAAGCCCGTCTTAGTAAGCTCAGGCCCGATCTAGCGTCACAATCAGCGGATCATGCGGAAGAGCGATTTTCAGCAATTCCGCTTGTTTCCATTCCAGCGGATCGGTCCCATAGGCTTCACGGTTGACCTTGTGACCTAGCAGCATGCGGCGCACATCGTCGCCCAAGCCTGCCAACTTCATACGGTCTTCCAAGCTATGCCTGAAACCGTAGAGGGTGTGCTTGCCGCTAGGCATAAGCTCATTCTCGCGCAGATACTTGTTGATGGCGGCGGAAGCCGCCTCTTCCTTGTCCCGGTAACGCGGAAAACCGTTTGGGAATTTCTTGAAAACCTCAAGCGCGATACCGATTAGCGGAATGGTCTGCTCGGAAGTGTCGGTCTTTACCTCACGAGGATCATTAGGATCATGCCGGGGCTGAATAATGATATGCGGTACGGCGTCCCCCAGCCGGATATCTCCCGGCATCAGATTGGCAATTTCGCTTGGGCGTGAGCCTGTCTCGATAGAGGCTAGGAGAATGCCCCTGGCCTCTTCGTTCATTCCGGCCAATGCGCCCGGCTTCATGATGACGCCGGTTATATGTTCGGTCGAGAATGGTGGCCGTTTCCTCTTTGGCCCGCGTTCATCGAAGTTGAAACCGGCAAACGGATTGGGTCGGTCGCGCTGGCCGTTGTATTTGAAATAGGCCCCATAAAGCGTCCGCATGGTGCTGATATCGCGATTGCCAGAGGATGGCGTATGAGTTGGCCTCTTAACCCTTCTCAGTGGGCGATATGCGTTCCTGCCAATAGTCCCAAAGCTTTTGGCCGTGGGTATGGTCAATCGACTCCATGTCGAGATTGCCCACTACTTCAATGAACAGATCGACGCCCCTGCGCTTGACGTTGATCCATTTGCGCCGCTGGTTTTCGCTCTTCGTTACAAGCTCATCAGCGGCCAGCTTTTTGACATAGAGTTCATAGGCGGCTTTGACGGTAAAGGCTGGTTTCGGCACGTTGCCAAGCAAGGCTTTCTCAACATGGACCGGAGCTGTTTCTGCTGGGCCAAGCGCTTTGATGCGAGAAACAATTTCTGTGACAGTGGAGGCGCGGGCCAACTCTTCTGACGGTTTAAATCCAAAGCCAAGGGCCTCAGACAGCCGAACGGCGGCGGCGTGGGCCTGCATAGCGGTCTTGGCATCGCTACCGCCTAGCAGGGCTCCCCAAAGCCTCTCGTCGGCAGAGTCCAGTTCGTCGCGCTTTTTACGAGCAACTATTATGTCGTTGGTTTTAAGGGAGGTCCGAAAGACCCCGGTTTTCTTGTCGCCACGCATGTCGACGACACGCGCCACAGCGGGAACCTTTCGCTGATAATAATAATTGCCCGCCCGTTGCGTCAGGTAACGGTCAACTTCGCTTTTGCTTTTCGGATTAGCCATCGCGGCGGGCCTTATGAGGTGACATGCTATGCCAAATGGTAGGCCAAAAGCACTAGCTATTCAACTCCTCAAACTTCAGAAAATCCAATAAACACAAGGGTTTCAGCGCGTTACCGGTAATCCCCGAGGCGAAAAATGGAGCACGCTACCCGCTCCAAAATCCGACTTCTTAAATTACCTGCAAGCCTGAAAACGCCGCGTTTTCCGCCGCTCCGACATTTTCGGCCTTGTTGCACCCTTGGGTCCAGGATGGTCATCCTGCAGGGCCTTCGTAAAGGCTCAAGCCATACCAATCGCGCTGGCTTCTGTTGAGACCATCTACGCACCGCCCAGAAAAACCTCTCCCCCGAATAATTTTCGGGGCGCTACATCGCGAGCCTGGGCGACATGCTCAACGAGGCCATGCGCAAGGGTAAACGCTGAGACGTGAGAGCTCGATCCAAAGAGGAGAACGAAATGACCATTATTGCAACGCTCTTTGCATCCGCAGCCAGCCACGCCGCGCGGTTTCGCGATGGCGCAAGCACGCGTTTGCAACGGCCAGAGCAGGACTTTGCGGCATCCGCAAGGACCTTCGCCGAGCCGTTGCCCCTTTCCGGCACCGCGATGAATAGCGTGCTTGAAACGCTGGCCGAGCAGGCCGAGCCTGGCCTGCACCTCACTACCGGGCCGAGGTTTTTCGGTTGGGTGATCGGGGGCTCCCATCCGGTGGGCGTCGCGGCCGATTTCCTCACCAGCGCCTGGGGCCAGAATGCCGGCAACCACACCGCGTCCCCCGCCGCAGCGGCGGTTGAGACGGTGGCGGCGCAATGGCTGCTGGAATTGTTGGCCTTGCCCGCCGAGTGCTCGGTCGGGTTTGTGACCGGTGCCACCGTCGCCAATTTCACTTGTCTCGCCGCTGCACGCGGCGCGGTATTGAGCAAGGCCGGTTGGGACGCCGATGCCAACGGGCTGTTCGGTGCGCCGCCGATTACGGTGCTGATCGGAGCCGAAGCCCATGCGACGGTGTTTTCTGCGCTGCAGTTTTTGGGCCTTGGCCATGATCGGGTGGTGCGGGTCGCGACCGACGATCAGGGGCGAATGCTGCCGGACGCCTTTGCCAGCGCCATCGCGGCGGTCGAGGGGCCAGTGATCGTGATCCTTCAGGCCGGGCAGATCAATACCGGTGCGTTCGATCCGTTCGAGGCCATCGTGCCGCTCGCCCACCGGCACGGTGCCTGGGTGCATGTCGATGGCGCGTTCGGGCTCTGGGCACAGGCGACGCCGCATCGCCGGCACTTGAGCGCCGGCGTCGAGCTGGCCGATAGCTGGGCGACCGATGGGCACAAATGGCTTCAAACCCCGTTCGACAGCGGCTTTGCGATCGTTCGGGACGAGTTGGCACATCGCCGCGCCATGACGATTTCGGCAAGCTATCTGCCGCTGGTAGAAGCTGGCGAGCGCGACCCCTCGCACTACGTGCCCGAGCTGTCGCGCCGGGCGCGTGGTTTTCCGACCTGGGCGATAATCAAGCATCTTGGGCGCGACGGCATTGCCGCCATGGTCGAGCAATGCTGCCAATCAGCCCGGCTGATCGCCGATGCGATCTCGGATGAGGATGGCATTGCCGTCGTCAACGACGTGACGCTCAACCAGCTCATCGTGCAGTTCGGTAGCGACTTGGCGCCCGAATCCGGCGACGCGCTGACCCGAGCGACGATCGCGGCACTGCAACAAGACGGCACGATTTTTGTGGGCGGCGCGGTCTGGCGCGACCGGCAGGTAATGCGCCTCTCGGTCAGCAACTACCAAACGACCGCCCAAGAAGCGCAAATGGCGGCGGCCGCGATCCTCCGGGTCTATCGGAGTACGAGGACCGGGGCATAAGGGCGGTCTGCCGCCGCTCAATCCCAGTTATTGCAGGAATGGGCGGTAAAGGCGCGGGTCAGCTGAGTTGACGATTAGCCTGAATATCGATAAAACTCGATATATGGAATCAAAGCAAGCACTCGACGTATTCGCCGCTCTGTCCCAGGCCACTCGCCTCGACACGTTCCGTCTTCTGATGGAACACGAACCTGCAGGCCTGCCGGCTGGCGAAATCGCGCGGCGCCTGGAGGTGCCACAGAACACGATGTCCACGCATCTCGCCATCCTGACCCGTGCCGGGCTCATCGAGTCTGAGCGCTACAGCAGATCCATTGTTTACCGGGCTGTCGTTGATCGGGTGCGGGAGATCGCGAGCTTTTTGGTCCAAGACTGCTGCGGCGGTCGCCCGGAATTGTGCGAGCCTTTGATAGCCGAATTCACCCCGTGCTGTGCTCCGAAGGGACCGAGCCATGTCTGACGGTGTCGGCGAGCCGGTCCTCAACCACGTGGGCCAGGGCAGCTTCGAGCCTCTCGGTTTGGTGCACACAGACCGGGCCTCGGCGCCTTCTTCGATCCTTGGCACCCACCAAGCATCATCCATCTGCGCCACGGCGACCATGCTGTTGCGGGCCATCTAGGTTTCCCATGTCCATTTTCGAACGGTATCTGACCCTGTGGGTCGCGATCTGCATCGTTGTCGGTATTGCTGCTGGCCAAGTCTTTCCAGCATTCTTCCAGGGGCTCGGCTCCTTCGAGTACGCCCAGGTCAACATCCCCATGGCGGTGCTCATCTGGTTGATGGTCATTCCCATGCTGGTGCGGATCGATTTCATGAGCCTGGGCCAGGTCGGCGCCTATTGGCGGGGCATCGGCGTCACCGTCTTCATCAACTGGGCCATTAAGCCCTTCTCGATGGCGCTGCTGGGTTGGCTCTTCATTGGCTGGCTGTTCCGACCGCTGCTGCCGGAAGTGCAGATCGACAGCTATATCGCCGGTCTCATCATCCTGGCCGCGGCGCCATGCACCGCGATGGTGTTTGTCTGGTCGAACCTGGTGAAGGGGGAACCCCATTTCACCTTGAGCCAGGTGGCGCTCAACGATGCCATCATGGTCATCGCCTTCGCTCCCATCGTCGGTCTGTTGCTGGGCTTGTCGGCCATCACCGTGCCCTGGGATACGCTGCTGCTGTCGGTTGGACTCTACATTGTCGTTCCGGTGATCGTTGCACAGCTTTACCGGCGCTGGCTGCTCGCCAGTGGCGGCATCGATGCTATGAACCAGGTGCTGTCGATCCTGCAACCGATCTCGATCGCGTCCCTGCTGCTGACATTGGTGATGCTGTTCGGCTTCCAGGGTGAGCAGATCGTTGCCCAGCCCACGATCATCCTGCTTCTGGCCGTGCCGATCCTGATCCAGGTCTATTTCAACTCGGGACTGGCCTATGTCCTCAACCGCGTTTCCGGCGAACAGCATTGCGTTGCTGGACCGTCCGCATTGATCGGCGCTTCGAATTTCTTCGAACTCGCGGTCGCCGCCGCCATCGCCCTGTTCGGTTTCAATTCCGGCGCCGCCCTGGCCACGGTCGTGGGCGTGCTGGTCGAAGTGCCGGTGATGCTGTCGGTGGTCTGGATCGTGAACCGCAGCAAGGGCTGGTACGAAAACGGCGCCGCAGTGCGCTGCAACACCAAAGCAAGGACAGCGGAATGACCGTCACCATTTACCACAATCCCGACTGCGGCACCTCGCGGAACACCTTAGCGATGATCCGACAGTCAGGTGTTGAGCCCATCGTGATCGAATACCTCAAGTCGCCACCGTCACGGGCCAGGATCACCGAACTGGTCACCGCCGCAGGCATGTCGCTGCGTGAGGCGATCCGGCAGAAGGATACGCCATATGCCGAACTCGGTCTGGCCGACGTTTCCCTGTCGGACGAAGCGCTGCAAGACGCCATTGAGGCGCACCCCATCCTGCTCAACCGCCCATTTGTCGAAACGCCGATCGGCACCCGTCTGTGCAGACCTTCCGAGGCGGTGCTGGATATCCTTGAAAATCCTGACATCGGGCCGTTCACCAAAGAGGATGGCGAGGTCATCATCGACGCCGAGAGGAAGCGCATTGTCTGATCTCCCCAATGTCATTGGCGATGCCTTCCAGGTGCCTGATTTCGGCCAGCTGACCACCCCGGTCCTGCAACACAAGCCCCGCATCCTGATGCTTTACGGGTCGCTGCGCGAACGCTCCTACAGTCGTCTGCTGACCATCGAGGCGCAGCGCCTGCTGGAGGCGTTCGGTGCCGAGGTGCGCATATTCCACGCTAACGGATTGCCGCTGCCAGGGGATGCCCCCGATGATCACCCGAAGGTACAGGAGCTGCGGGCGGCCATGTTGTGGTCAGAGGGCCAAGTATGGACGAGCCCAGAGCGTCATGGTGCCATGAGTTCAGTGCTAAAGGCGCAGATAGACTGGATACCGCTGCCAGGCGGCGCCATCCGCCCGACCCAGGGGCGCACGCTCGCGGTCATGCAGGTCTCGGGCGGGTCGCAGTCGTTCAACGCGGTGAATCAGATGCGTATCCTGGGGCGCTGGATGCGGATGGTCACGATCCCGAACCAATCGTCGGTTGCAAAGGCGTTCCAGGAATTCGAGACGGACGGTCGCATGAAACCGTCATCGTATTACGATAGGGTCGTGGACGTCATGGAAGAGCTGGTGAAGTTCACACTGATCAATCGCGGCGTATCTGGCTATCTGACCTCCCGCTACAGCGAGCGCAAAGAAGCGGTCAGCAAACTTGAGGAGTGGGTCGGCCTCAAGTCGATCTAGGATACGAGCTGGACGGCTGCACTCAGGACGCTAGTTTTTGCCGTCGGACGCCGCGGCGTGACGTCGGGTGGCGCGCATGTGTTCGACGATGTGGCGGTCGGAACCGCTGATATGCCGGCTGACGGCCTCGGCAGCACCCGGAGCGTCGCCGGCTTTGCTGTGGGCCTGTCGCTTCATGTCTCCCGCGAGATTGGCATAGACCACATCCTGCCTCTGCATGGTGCCCTTGAGGGAGGCTGCATCGAGCACGTAGCCCTCGATAATCCGCACCTTTGGCGACGACGGATTGAGCCCTGCACTTATCGATCAATCCTGGCCTGGTTCTGCGGCGAGTAGCGATCGCCTTGGACCGTAATGCCGGAGACGGCTTCCTCGATGGCGGCAAGGTCTGCTGCTGACAACTCGACGTCTACCGCGCCGATGTTTTCCTCGAGGCGGTGCAGCTTGGTTGTGCCGGGAATGGGTGCGATCCAAGGCTTCTGAGCCAGCACCCAGCCAAGCGCGAGTTGGGCTGGCGTGATCTGTTTTTCCCCGGCGATACGGGTAATCGTGTCCACCATGACTTGATTGGCTGCTCGGTTCTCCGCCGTGAAACGCGGCACAGTGTTGCGGAAGTCGTTTTTGGCAAAACGGGTGTTCGCATCGATCGTGCCGGTAAGAAAGCCCTTCCCGAGCGGGCTGAACGGAACGAAGCCAATGCCAAGCTCTTCCAGTGCTGGAAGAATCTGTTCTTCGGGTTCGCGCCAGAGCATCGAATATTCGCTCTGCAGCGCCGTGACCGGCTGGACCGCATGGGCGCGTCGAATGTTGGCGACACCAGCTTCCGACATGCCGAAAAACTTGACCTTGCCTTCGGCGATCAATGCCTTGACCGTTCCGGCGACATCCTCGATCGGCACGTTCTTGTCGACGCGGTGCTGATAGAGCAGATCGATCCGGTCCGTCCGCAAGCGTTTGAGCGACCCCTCGACCGCCGCCCGGATGCGTTCGGGCCGGCTGTCCGGTGCGCCGCCTCCATCGGTGTCAAAACCAAATTTGGTGGCGATGACCACGTGATCGCGGAACGGCTCCAGCGCTTCGCCGACCAGTTCTTCGTTCTTATAGGGACCATAAACCTCCGCCGTGTCGAAGAAGGTGACGCCGCGTTCGTAGGCCCCACGGATTAGCTTGATGCCGTCTTGAGTGGTTGTCTCCGGGCCATAACCGAAGCTCAGGCCCATGCAGCCAAGGCCGATGGCCGAAACTTCCAATCCGCTGGTGCCCAGTTGTCTTTTTTTCATGTCGTATCTCCTCATGCTTCCGGGATCGGTCGGCTGAAATTGTCGAGCGTGATGAAGTCGGGTTCCGGCCCGCCCCGCGCGCCAGTTTCCAAATTGTCGATGGCTGCCAGCTGATCCAGAGTCAGTTCGAAGTCGAAAACATCGAAATTCTCGGCAATGCGAGCGGGCTTGACCGATTTTGGGATCACCGAGCGGCCCTGCTGCAAGCCCCAGCGTAGCATGACCTGCGCGGCCGACTTGTCATGCGCCTCTGCGATGGCGACGATCGTGGGATCTTCCAGCGAGCTCTTGCCGTTGCCGCGATAGAAGGTAATGCCGCCAATGGGCGACCAGGCCTGAGTCAGGATGCCATGTCGCCGGTGCAGGCGTTGCAGTTCGGCTTGCTGGAAGTAAGGGTGCACTTCGATCTGGTTGACCGCCGGCACGATTTCAGTTTCGGCCAGCAAGCGCTCGATGTGCTCGGGCATGAAATTGCTGACGCCAATGGCGCGGACTTTGCCATCGGTCAGGAGCTTTTCGAGGGCGCGGTACGCCTCCAGGGTCTTGTCAAAAGCCGAAGGTAGCGCCTGGTGCAGGATCAGCAGATCGAGCTGCTCGATGCCCAGTTTCTTGCTGCTCTTTTCGAACCCGTGCAGCGTTTCGTCAAAACCATAATCATTGATCCAGATCTTGGTCTCGATGAAAATCTGGTCGCGCGGGATGCCCGAGCGACGAATGCCTTCGCCCACTTCACGCTCATTGCCATAGGCGGCCGCCGTGTCGATATGGCGATAGCCGACGCGCAGGGCCTCTTCGACCGCTGCTGTCGTCTCGTCTGGCGGCGTCTGGAACACGCCCAGACCAAGCGCGGGTATCTGAACGCCATTGTTGAGTTGCAAGTTCGGTACGCTTGTCATTAGGGAAACCGTCTGTTTGTGGTCAAAGCCTGGGGCCGGCTCAGCGGCCGTACTGTTGGTCGCTCACGTGCTCCATCCACTCGACGGCCCTGCCGTTCAGTTCTTCCTGGATGGCAATATGGGTCATCGCTGTTTCGGCACTGGCGCCGTGCCAGTGCTTTTCATTGGGCGCAAAACGCACCACGTCGCCGGGCAACACGGTTTCAATCGGGCCATCGGCTTTTTGAACAAGGCCGCGACCGGCGGTGATGATGAGAGTCTGCCCGAGCGGATGGGTGTGCCAAGCGGTGCGGGCACCGGGCTCGAAGGTGACGGTGTTGCCAGCCATGACGCTCGGCGCGTCGACCGCATAAAGTGGATCGATCCGAACTGCACCGGTAAACCAGTCGGCTGGCCCCTTGGCTGAGGGCTGGGAACCTGCGCGCTGAATTTTCATGACGGCTCTCCTTGTTGCGAAGCGTAGATAGGCCTGTTTCAATCATCTGATTAGTGGGGCCATCCTGCTTGAGCCTATGAATGAAATTCATGAGCGGTGATGGCGAAGATACGTGCGGAGCTTGGGAATGCGGCTGGGATCATCCTGCATTTGCTGCGGACATCAATTTCGCGCCCGGTGATCGCGCGCAGTGTTGATGACGAAATCAGCGCTTCATGGTAGCCGTTTATGAATGAACCGCGACAATGTAGCCGATCTTATAGTGTTTATTGCCGTCGCCCAGGACCGTAGCTTCACCCGCGCCGCGGCGCGCCTTGGCGTGTCTCAATCGGCGCTGAGTCACGCCCTGAGCCGGCTGGAGAAGCGTCTTGGTGTCCGGCTCCTGACGCGCACCACCCGCAGCGTGTCGCCGACCGACGCTGGCGAGCGGTTACTCGCAACGGTCGAGCCACGCTTTCGAGAGGTCGATGCGGCGCTCGCGATGGTCAGCGAATTCCGTGACAAACCGGCTGGCACGATCCGGCTGAGTGCTGGCGAACATGCCATCAATGCTGTGCTCTGGCCGAGGTTGCAGGGCTTCACGCAAGCCTATCCCGATATCCAGCTGGAGATCATCGCGGAGAACGGTTTTGTCGATATTGTAGCCCAGCGCTATGACGCCGGCGTGCGCCTGGGCGAACAGCTGGCTAAGGATATGGTGGCGGTGCGCATCGGGCCCGACTGGCGTATGGCCGTGGTCGCTTCACCGGTATATTTTGACGGCCGGCAGCGGCCGGAAACGCCGGATGATCTGACCGAGCAGGTTTGCATCAACCTTCGCCTGCCAACACACGGCGGCCATTACGCCTGGGAGTTTGAACAAGCGGGGCGGCGCATCAATGCCAGGGTGGAGGGTCAGCTGACGTTCAGCAGCAGTAGCCATATCCTGTCGGCAGCCCTCGCCGGAGCGGGCCTGGGGTGTGTTCCCGAGAACATTGCGGCGCCTTATCTCAAAACCGGCCAACTGGTTCAGGTGCTTGAGAACTGGATGCCGACATTTGACGGCTACCACCTCTATTATCCAAGCCGGCGCCAGACCTCGCCTGCCTTTGCCAGGCTAGTTGAAGCGCTGCGCTATCGCCCATAGAGGCCGCGGAGACACGCGTAGGCCACCTCGCAACGCTGCGCAATTGACCTTGATTGATGGTTTTTGCTCGTAGCGACATACGGTCGGAGGCGCAGCAGCAGGTGCGCGCCCGATCTGGCGGCCATCAGGGAAGCCGGGTATGAGCCGTAGCGGCACGGCCTAGATTGCCCCATCGACATGCGCGCTCAGTGGCCGGAACTGATCCATCAGGGTATCATCTCTAAGCAAAATTATGGTTCGAGGCACTGAATGAACGACCTCTTCGATAGCGGGGCGCGTCCCGGGCGGGCGCCACTTGCGGCGGCCTTGCGGCCTGCAACGCTGGATGATGTTGTTGGGCAGCCGGGAGTGGTGGCGCCGGGCTCGATCCTGCGCCGCCGGATCGTGGCGGGGGCGTTGGGCAGTGTCATCCTTTATGGCCCCCCGGGCATTGGGAAGACTTCCATTGCGCGCGCGGTGGGCAACATGCTGGGCAAGAGCTTTCGGCCGCTCAACGCCACGCGGGCGGGGGTGTCCGATATTCGGCGGCTGGCCGATGAAGCGCGGATGACCCCGCTGCTGATTTTCGTTGACGAGGTGCAGCGGTTTTCGGCGACGCAGACCGATGACCTGCTGGCGCTGTGCGAGGACGGCACCGCCGATTTCATCGGCGCGACCACCGGCAATCCCTATCACGTGCTGACGCCGGCGCTGGTTTCGCGCTCGACCATTCTCAAACTTGAGCCGCTCAGCATTGAGGACATGGAGCAGGTCGTTCGGCGCGGCATCGATTATTTGCGGGCCGAGGCCATGGCGATCGAGCTGACGCCGGCGCAGGTCCGTCTGATTGCCGGCCGCTCGGGCGGCGATGCCAGACGCGCCTTGACCGCGCTCGAAAGCTTGGCGGTTGGACATGATGCTGGGGCCGTTACGGTCACCGACGCCATGCTCGATGAGGTCTACGCGGCGGCGCCGATCAATCACGACCGGTCGGGCGATGCGCATTACGATGTGGTTTCGGCCTTCGTCAAATCCATGCGTGGGTCCGACCCGGACGCGACGCTGTACTGGCTGGCGCGGTTGATCCATGGCGGCGAGGATCCGCGCTATATCGCCCGACGGATCATGATCCACGCCTCCGAGGATGTCGGGCTCGCCGACAATACCGCACTGCAGACGGCCGTGGCGGCGGCGCAGGCGGTGGAGAAAATCGGCTATCCGGAGGCGCAGATCGTGCTGGCCCATGCCGCGCTGCATGTGGCGCGGGCACCCAAGTCGGCGTCGGCCTGCCGGGGCATCATGACCGCCTTGCAATTCGTTGCTGGTCAGCCGCCAGTCGCGGTGCCGATGCATTTGCGCGATACCCATTACAAGGGGGCAGAAGCGCTCGGCCATGTGGGATATCAGCTGCCGCATGATGACCCGCGCGGCTGGGTGGAACAGATCTATTCCCCGCTCCCGCGCGGGGCGCTGTATCAAAGCGACGCGCGCGGGGCCGCCACCTTCGAGAAACGTGCCGATGACTATTGGCAGAGCGTTACCGGCCAGGCGCAGCCCCAACGGGACGGGAAATGACGGCTTGGGGTTGGACCAACAAGCCTCGAGTCTACGATGATGGACACATCCTTGTCCAAACTCTGGAGCGGCTAGTGGTTGTCCTATAACGGGGCTATGCTCGATTTCCGATCCGGGACAAAGGATATTGCGTTGAGAGTCCCTGTGCTCGCGACGGTTGCGCTGCTCGCTTTTTCGGCCAATTCCGTGTTGGCAAGGCTGGCGCTGGGCGCGGGGGACATGAACGCCACCGGCTATACCGGTGTGCGGATCGTGTCGGGAGCCCTGACTTTGATCGCGATCCTCTATTTTCGCAGGCGCGGGAATGGCGGCGCCAGGATCGCAATCAGTGGCAGTTGGCGAGGGGCCGCGGCCTTGTTTGGCTACGCGCTGGCCTTCTCCATCGCTTACCTCATGCTGGGAGCCGGAACCGGTGCCCTCATCCTGTTCGCCAGCGTGCAGATCGGCATGCTGGCATGGGCCATCGTGAAAGGGGACCGGCCAGGGCTATTGGAGTGGCTCGGCTTCGGCGTTGCCTTTGCGGCGCTGGTATTTCTCGTGGCGCCGGGCCTGGTGGCGCCGCCACTGCTCGGCACGGCATTGATGGCCGCCGCAGGATTGTCCTGGGCGGCATATTCCTTGCTAGGGCAGGGATCGCGTGCGCCGCTAGCTGATACCGCCGGAAATTTCATCCGCTGCCTGCCGATTGCTCTGCTGCTGGTGGCAACTGCTGATCTTGCACACACCAGCAGCGCGCCAGGGCTGGCCTATGCGGTCGCTTCTGGGGCGATTGCCTCCGGCTTGGGCTATGCCATTTGGTACAGCGTGCTGCCGAGCATGACCCGCACCAGTGCTGCATTCATTCAGTTGACGGTTCCCGCCATTGCGGCGGCAGGGGGCGTGCTGTTCATCGGGGAACCGCTGACGGGTCGTCTGCTGGTTGCGTCGGCGGGTATTCTCGGCGGTGTCGCGCTGGCCCTGCTCGCTGCGAACTGGCGAAAATCCAAGACACCACAGACCGGCGCAGCATGATGCCGACCTACCGATGGCAGTCACAGCATCTGAATGGTTGCAGACGACGCTAGGCGCCCCTTGCGCCAGGCACCGGGCGGCAAGCCGACGACCTTCTTGAAGGCGCGATTGAAGGCAGCTTCTGACTCGTAGCCGACTTCGGCTCCGGCCTGCGCGATACTGATCCCGGCGCTCTCCAGCCGTCTTGCCGCCAGCTGCATGCGCCAGCGCCCCAGATACTGCATCGGCGAGACGCAGGAATAATGCGTGAAGCGGCTGGCAAAAACGGATCTGGACAGGCCGACGGCCCGCGCCAGACTTTCGAGTGACCAATCGTCAGCGGGCCGACCGTGGATCAGGCGTAAAGCCTGGCCAATTTGCGGGTCCCGTAGGCCCGAAAGCCAGCCCCGCGAGTCCATCGGCAGGGTATCGACATAGTCGCGCAAGACTTCCACGAAGAGCAATTCGGCCAGCTTGGCCAGCACCGTTTCACCACCCGGACGCTCGCTCTGGGTTTCGGAAACGGCATGGTGCACGAGCTGCGCCAGCCAGCCTTGCGCTGCGGTGCCTCGCCCGTGCAGCACGCGCGGCAGTGAGCTGATGAACGGGTTGTACGGATGGATATCGCAACCAAGATAGCCACAGATGAAGCGGCAGGTTCCGGCATTGGAGCCATCGTTGACGATATAGGGCAGCTGCCGGTCGACCGGGTTATGATAAACGGCGAGGTCCGGCTTGGCCCGCATCCCGATCGACGAGCAGAGCGCATGCGCGTCGTCCATGGGAAACGCCACAATATCGCCAGCGTGAAGCCGGATCGGCGCGAGGGAGCTGTCGGTCAGCTCGGCCCAGCACGAGCCTTCGATAAGCGTGTGAAAAAAGAACACATATTGCGAGATCGGCATGACCGCCGCCGCTATCGCCGATGCCTTGGGCGCCTCGGCCACCCAGGGTTCGTGGAACGTGTTGTCGAAAAAGATCGCACCGGTCAATCGAACCGCCGCGAGTACGTCGGAGAGAACATCCATTGGCCTGCACCTCCGGCTGATCCCTTCCTCCTGCAGGGCCCATCCTTTGATCCAGAATATGCCTCAACAGGCCCCGGAACAAGCGGCACACATAAGCGGGGTTGCGTCGCCGGCGGCAAGACGCCTGAGCAACAAAACCGGACGATCGGCCATTTGCCGATGCCTGGACCCGGCTTAGCATCCGCCGCCAAGCGATACGCTTGCGGGAGGACAGCCATGAACACCGAAACCATCAGCAATTTTGCGGCGAGCCAGCGCGGCGCGGTGCTGGACGCCGGACATCCCGATTACGAGCAAACGCGCAAGCTCTACAACGCCATGATCGACAAGCGACCCTTGGTCATTGCCCGCTGCTCCGATGTCGGGGACGTCATATCGGCGGTGAATTTTGGCCGCGAGAACAAGCTCGCCATCGCGATCCGGGGCGGGGGGCACAATGGCCCCGGCTTTGGCAGTGTCGATGAAGGTCTGGTGATCGATATGTCGACGATGAAAGGCGTCCGCGTGGATCCGGCTGGCCACACCGTCAGGGTCGGCCCCGGCTGCACCACCGGCGACGTCGATCATGCCACCCACGCTTTCGGCCAGGCCGTGCCTTTCGGCATCATTTCCACCACCGGCGTTGCCGGGCTGACATTGAATGGCGGGCATGGCTATCTCAGCCGGCAATACGGCCTGACCATCGACAGCCTTCTCGAAGCCGATGTGGTGCTGGCTGATGGCCGCTTTGTCACCGCCAGCGAAAAGGAAAATCCCGATCTTTTATGGGCGCTGCGCGGCGGCGGCGGCAATTTCGGCGTGGTGACCAGTTTTCTGTTCCGCACCCATAAGGCCAAGGATGTCTATGGTGGGCCGATTGTTTTCGATCTCTCCGAAGCGGCCACCGTGATGCGCTGGTATCGCGAGTTCCAGGCCACTGCGCCCAATGATTTCTGCGTCTGGCTGGGCCTGCAAACCATCCCGAGCGGCGAGCCGTTCCCGCAGGAGCATTGGGGCAAGCGGATGTGCATCCTGCTGGTCGCGCATAGTGGCGCGGGCGCCAAGGCGGCGGTTGATGCCATCCGCCAGCAATTGCCGACACCGCTGTTCGACTGGGCCGGCGACATGCCATACCCGGCGCTACAGGCGATGTTCGATGCGCTCTATCCCACGGGGATGCAGTGGTACTGGAAGGGCGACTTCGTCAAATCGCTGCCCGACGCAGCGATCGATGCCCATATCGCGCATGCATCCAAGGCCCCCAGCGACCAGTCGCTGATGCATCTTTACCCGATCGACGGCGCGGTGCATCGGCTCGGCTCGAGCGACGCCGCCTGGAACTGCCGCGACGCTACCTGGTCGATGGTGATCGCCGGGGTCGACCCTGATCCCAAGCAGGCAGGGGCCATCAAAAGCTGGGCCAAGGGCTATTGGGAAGCCGTGCATCCGTACAATCTGGCGGGCGCCTATCCAAATTTCATGATGGATGACGAAGGCGAAGCCCGGCTGCGCGCAACCTATGGCGATAACTATCCCAAGCTCGCTGCGCTGAAGGAAAAGTTCGACCCGACGAACTTGTTCCACGTCAACCAAAACGTCCGGCCCGCCCATTAGCCGCGGTATGAGCCTGCGCCGCCTCGCCGGGGGGGCGGCGCGGGTGATGGTTCGCCTATACCGCCGGCAGGCCCATCAGGGCGGCGCCTTGGCCGTCGGGGCCAGCGATCTGTTCTTCGATAAGGCGGAGCGTCAGTTCGTATTGGGCGATGAGGCGCTGCTTGGCCAGTTCGGCGTCGCCGTCCAGGGCGGCGTCCATCATCAGGCGGTGTTCCTGGTCGGTGTCGCGCCGGGGATAGCTGACCATGACGATGTAGCGGTAGCGCTCGGCGTGATCCATCATGTCGTTGCAGAACCGAATGAGCCAGGACGAGCCGCAGGCAGCAATCAGCGCGTTATGGAAAGCCCGGTGCTTGATTTCCCATTCGGTGTTGTCGCCATCCTCCTCGGGCAGGCGCACGCGCGTGCGGGCGAGGTGGTGGTGGGCCAGGATCAGATTGTCTTCCCAGGCCGGGGTCCGGTTGGCGATTGACTGTTCCAGTGCCATGCCTTCGAGCCAGCAGCGAGTTTTGACCAGCTCGCGCAGGCTGTCGATGGACAGTTGCGGCACGAAGAAGCCGCGCTGGTCGAAGCGGTCCACCAGACGTTCGGAGGACAGCCGGTTCAGCGCTTCGCGCACCGGATTGGCCCCGACGCCATAGCGGGCGCCGACAAATTCGATCTGCAGCTTCTGGCCGGGATTCAGCTCGCCGCGCAGGATATCCTGGCGGAGCTTGCGATAAACGATGGTTGCCGCCGTGGCATTATCCACGACGGCAGTGTGCTCTTTGGCAGTGGATTCAAGGCTCATTGATGCACTTTCATTGGCCGGAAAGGCCTTCGCCAAGGCTGGAGCGACGCCAGAACACAAGTTTGCGTTCGAGCCAGACCACACCCCAGAACAGGGAGAGCCCGAGCAGGCTCAGATAGGTAATCAGCGAGAAGACGCGCGGCGTATTCAACTGGGCGGCGGCGACACGGATAAGTTCGCCAAAGCCCTTGCCGCCACCGATGAATTCACCGGTGATGGCGCCGGCCATGACGCCCACGGCAGCCAGCTTGAGGCCGGTGAAAATCTGCGGCAGGGCCATGGGCAGCTTCATCTTGATCAAGGTCTGTAGGCGGGTAGCGCCCATGGTCTTGAACAGCATGCGGGCATTTTCCTCGGCGGCATGCAGGCCGGCGGCTGTGCCGACAACGATGGAAAAGGTGGCGATGAAGGCGGCCAGGGCGACCTTGGAGGAGATGCCGAAGCCCAGCCAACCCAGGAACAAGGGCGCGAAGGCGATCTTGGGCATGGTGTCGATGGCGACCAGATAGGGCATGACCGCGCGCTCGCCGAACTTGGTCTCACCCACCAGCACGCCGAGCGAAAAGCCGATGGTCAGCGCGATGGCGAAGCCGAGGACGACCTCGGCCGCGGTGATGCCGAGAGCGGGCAGCATATAGCCGCCAGTGATCAGGTTCTGCCCCACGAACAGGATGTCCATGAAGGTGGACCAGGGGGAGGGCAGAATGATGGGGGAAACGATGCTGAACCCGTGCACGGCCTGCCACAGCGCAATGAAGATAATGAAGAGCCCCAGCATTGCGACGGAACGCGGCACGCTGTCAATAAAGGAGACCGGCTCGGTCCATACGGTGTCGGCGACGGGAGGCTGCTGTTCGTGCGCAATGTCGGTCATATGAACGCTCCTTGGTCGAGCCGGGCCCTTATGCGCTGAACATAGGCGCCAAAGCGGGGCTCGCTCATCATATCGAGGGTTCGCGGGCGGGGCAGGTCGATGGTGACCGCTTCGACGAACCGGCCGGGGCGTGGCGACATGACATAGACCACGTCCGACAGGATCACCGCTTCCTGGATGGAATGGGTCACCAGGAAGGCGGTGGCATTGCGGGCCATGCAGATGCGCTGCAATTCCATATTCATGAAGTCGCGCGCCAATTCATCAAGCGCGCTGAAGGGTTCATCGAGCAGCAGAACCGCCGGCTCGGTGACCAGCATCCGGCAGATCGCCGCGCGCTGGGCCATGCCGCCGGAAAGTTCGTTCGGATAGGCATTTTCGAAGCCCTTGAGCCCGACGAGGTCGAGCAAGTCGCTCGCTGCTTCGTGCTTGCGGGCCGCGGCCGCCTTGCCATCGCGAATTTCGATCGGCAGCACGACGTTTTGCAGCGTGGTGCGCCAGGGAAACAACGTGGCCTGCTGGAACATCATGCCGATATCGCTGCGCGGACCGGTCACCGGCGTGCCTTCGAGCACGACGCTGCCCTGCGAAGGAGGCACCAGGCCCGACATGATCTTGAGCAAGGTGGACTTGCCGCAGCCCGAGGGGCCGATGACGGAGGAGAAACTGCCCTCGGTCAGCGTCAGGTCGACCGTGTCAAGCGCGTGCAGCTTGCGGCGGATGTAGCTCTTGGCCACGTTGCGCAACTGGTAGACAGGTCGGCCCAAAGGGCCAACCTGCGCATTATTTGTTGTCGCCGCAATCATTCGGCTGCGTTCCAGACTTCGACGAAGTCGTTGGTATAGACGGCGTTCAGGTCAGGCAGGGGTGCGGTCAGTTCACCGGTATCAAGCAGGCTCTGATGCCACAGTGCCCAATGCTCGGGCGGCTGGTAACCCCACAGCGCTGCCGGATCATCAAGCGTCGTGCGACCCATGATGGCGGTCAGCAGGTTGTCGGCGAAGGCCTTGTCTTCGCCTTCCTGGGGGTTGCCGGCAGCGGCATGGGCCAGGACGGCATCGCGATTGGCGGGATCGAGGGCGAACTTGTTAGCCCGGACATAGGCCTTGCCGAAGCCTTCGATCACGGCGGGGCTCTGCTCGATAAAGGCGTGCGTAGCGGCCCAGCCATTGCCGAAATAGGCGAGGTAGGCTTCGGGGGTGATTTCGCGCAGGTCAATGCCGCGCGACTCGATGATGGCCACGTCGCTGACAGCGGCAGCATAGGCGACCACTTCGTCATTGAGCAGCGCAGCCGCGGCGGTGCCGCCGTCGCCGATGGTGAGGAATTCGTAGTCAGTGCCTTCGGTAAAGCCGGATCCGGCCATGATGGCGCGGGTGAAACCCACTTCGGCGCCATCAGCGGTGCCGACGCCGATGACCGCACCCTTCAGATCGGCGGGGCCGGTGATGGCGGCTTCTTCCTTGACGACGAGGCCGAACACCGACTTGGCGAAGTTGTTGTAGATGAAGACGATGTCCTCACCACGGGCACGGGCATTGAGCACCGGACCAGCGCCGGGATTGCCGATCTGGGCCTGACCGGCCGCCATCATCTGCAGCACCGAGGCGGAGCCGTTCACCGTCTCGACGGTGACGTTGAGGCCTTCATCTTCAAAATAGCCTTCGCCGAGAGCCGTGTAGAGGGCGAAGTTGTTGATGGCCGATGGGTTGGGAATAACGATGGTGACATCGGTCAGGTCCTGCGCCTGGGCGGTGACGCCCGCCCCGGCGAGATGAGGCAAGGTTAGCAGCAGCGCCGCTCCGACTGCTGCCCGAAAATCCGTACGCATCTTCATTGAGTCTTCCTCCCTAATTGGACGGGACGTTGCCCGCCAGCCGTAGCTGAGCAACAATCTACATTATTGGAGGGGTCTGTCAAAAATATATATCATTCTCGCGTGTTTTGTTGGCGCGAAAGATTCACGCCGTATCAAAATGGCTTGAAATTGCGCATAAAATGGCCGGTCTTAGGGAGATTTTGTAGGCGAGTTGCAGCCAGCCCGCGTTTCTTGGCTTGCAATCCGCGCGCAGATCGCATCCATATCTTTTCGAATGAGGCTGGATAATAGATTTTCTGGCTGGTTCATCGCGATGATCTAGCATCGATATCCGAGAAAAGGACTTTCAAAGTCCGAAACCGAGCAGGAGGTTTGCCCATGGCAAAAAATGGATTTGTGATCGACGCTCCCGAACAGGTGAGCATTCCCGTGGCCGGCAGCAGCGACCGGTTTCCGGTGCGCCGCGTCTATTGCGTCGGGCGGAACTACGTGGCCCATGTGCGCGAAATGGGTGGCAGCGAGGACCGCGATCCGCCGATCTTCTTCCAGAAGCCAACTGACTCGGTGGTGCTGGACGGCGCGACCGTCGCCTACCCGACGATGACGGGCGATTATCACCATGAGATGGAGATGGTCGTGGCGCTGAAATCGGGCGGTTACAACATCCCCGCCGCCGAAGCGCTCGACCATATCTACGGCTATGGCGTAGGCCTCGACATGACGCGCCGCGATATCCAGGGCGGCGGCCTCCCCTGGGAAGTGGCCAAATCGTTTGATGAATCCTGCCCGGTGGGCGCGCTCTCGACCGTCGAAAGCGTCGGCCATATCGCCAGCGGCAATATCAAGCTGACGGTCAACGGCAAGGCGACCCAGGATTCGGACCTGAACCTGCTGATCTGGACCGTGCCCGAGATCATCGCCAACCTCTCGAACTATTTTGAGCTGAAGGCCGGCGACATCATCCTGACCGGCACGCCGCACGGCGTCGGCCCGGTCAAGACTGGCGACGTGCTGGTCGGCACCATCGACAAACTGGCGCCGCTGACGATCCATATCGGCGAAAACGCCGCCTAAGCGGGCAGGGCGGGTCGCTGCCCAGCGGCGATCCGCTCGATTGAGGGCGCTGGCATATGGTGAGCTTTGACTTCGGCTTTGAGCGTCCGGCACGCGATGCGCTGGCGGAACTGGGGCAATTTTCCTCGGCCACCATTCATGAAGCGATCGGGCAGCGCGGCGCGCTGCCCGGATCTATCAAGCCGATCGACGCCGCGATGCGGCTATGTGGGCCGGCGCTGACAGTGTTTTGTCCGCGCGGCGATAATCTGATGCTGCATGTGGCGATCGCCGAGGCGCAGCCGGGCGATATCCTGGTGGTCGACCACGAGGGCTCGATGGATGATGGCCCCTTCGGCGATGTGCTGGCCACCGCCTGTCTCGCCAAGGGCATTGCCGGTCTGGTGATCGATGGCTGCGTGCGCGACTTGAGCGCGATCAAGGCGCTGGGGTTTCCGGTATTTGCCCGCGGCGCCTCCATTGTGGGCACCGAAAAGGCGCAGCTGGGCTCGATTGGCCAAGTGCTGCGGTTCGGCGCTGTGCTGGTCGCGGCGGGTGACGCAATATTGGGCGACGAGGACGGCCTGGTCGTCGTCCCACGCCGCGAGATTGCCAGCGCGGCGGCGGCGTGCGCGGCGCGCGAGGCCAAGGAGGCTGACCTGCGGCAGGCGTTGCGGGACGGCGCGACGACGCTGGATCTGCTGAACCTGCGGGCGGGACTGCAGGCGCTGATCGACAAGGATCGCGACCGCAGCCCGGATTAGCGGCCAGCCGCTCTCAGAGCAATGCCTGCTCATTTCTCCCCATGAAGCGGAAGGCGATATAGACGGCCAGCCCGCTCATCGCCAACAACACCGTCGATAGCGCGGCGGCCGTACCGAAATCGCCGTCCAGAATCAGCAGGTAGATGCGCACCGGCATGGTCATGGTGCTGCCGACATAGAGCACCAGCGACGACGATAGCTCGTTGATCGCGGTGACGAAGCTCAGCATGCCGCCGGCGATGATGCCCGGAATGATCAGCGGTACGGTGATCTTGAGGAAGGCCTGGAACGGGCTGTAGCCCAGCGACACCGCCGCTTCCTCCATGCTGGGCGAAATCTGCCGCAGTGAGGAAGCCGTGGTCCGCACCGTATAAGGCAGCCGGCGGATGAAGATCGACAGCACGATGATCGCCGCCGTGCCGGTCAGCACGATGGGGCCGGTATTGAAGGCGGCGATGAAGGCGATGCCGATGACGATGCCGGGCATCACATAGGGGATCATGAAGGCGCCATCGAGCACCGAAGTGTTCAGATTGGTGCGCCGCGACACCAGCACGCCGATCAGCGTGCCGGCGATGACGATCAGCACCACCGCGCTGATCGAAAATGTCAGCGAGTTGCGGATCACGTCACCCAGATTGAACAGGATGCGCTCATAGCTCTGCAGCGCGAAGCCGGGCTGAAACACCGGGCCATTTGTCTTGCGGAACGAATAGATCACCGAGACGATCACCGGCGTCGCTCCGCACAGCCCGATCAGATAGACCGCGACATGGGCGAGCACATTGCGCCAGCCCTTGAGCTTGATGCGGATCGGCTTGTTGATCATGTTGCCATGATAGACATTGCGCCGCGACATGTAGCGCTGCAGCAGCACGAACACCATCGACACCAGGATCAGCACCACCGAGATGGTGGTGGCCATCGACATGTTGGAGCCGACTTCGGCAGAATAAAGCGTATAGGCCTCCGTCGCCAGCACGTTATAGCCACGGCCCAGCAGACGCGGTGTGCCGAAATCGGCGATGGCATGGATCAGCGCCAAAAGCCCGCCTGCCGACAGGGCCGGGAACACCATGGGGAAGGAAATCTTGAGCGTGCGCTGCCACGGCGTCAGCCCCAGCCCCTCGGCCGCTTCCTCCAGCGAGCGGTTGACGTTGCTCAGCGCCCCCGAGACCATCAGGTAGACGTAAGGGTAAAACTTGAGCGAAAACACCATCAGGATGCCGCCCACGCCATAGACCGGTGGCATATTGATGCCGATGTCGCGCAAGGCCCCGCGCACCACCCCGCCCGCGCCGAACAGCACGATCCAGGAATAGGCCCCGATAAAGGGCGGCGACACCAGCGCCAGAATCGCCAGCAGCGAGACGAATTTGCCGCCGCGAATTTCGAAGCGCGACACGCAAAAGCCCATGATCGAGCCGAGCAGCAGCGCGCCGATCAAGCCGCCAAAGCCCACCACCAGCGTATTGATGAAGGCATTGTGGAACCGGGATTCCCCCAGAAATTTCAGATAATTGGCAAAGGTGAAATTGCCTGACTGGTCGAACAGGCTCGACAGCAGCACATTGCCCACCGGCACGAACAGCAGCCCGATCAGCAGCAACCAGGTGCAGATCATGACGCCGGTCCAGAAATTGAAACGCGGCATGAGGCTCACTCCCCGGTCGCGAGGCGTTTGCCGGCGGCGTCGAACGCCATCGGCGCGCTGCGCTCGATCAACACGCTGACCGGCTCGCCCGCGCCACGTGTCGCCTCGATCCCCGGATTGGAGACATGCACCACCAGATCGCCAATCTCGGTCTTGACCAGCACATGCGCCTCGCGTCCGAGATAGGTGTATTTCTCCACCGTGCCGGGCACCGCCGCCACGCCGTCCGTGCTGCCGGCACCGGCCTCTCCCAACCCCAGCCGCTCCGGCCGCGCGGCCCATGACGCATTTGGTGCCGAGAGCTTGAGCTGGTCCAGCACCGCCTTGAAGATATCATTGTCGGAAAAACTATTGAGCGTGCCGACGAATTCGGCCACGAACCGCGTCTGCGGATCGCCGTAAATCTGCTGCGGCGTGCCGATCTGCTCGATCTTGCCGGCGCTCATCACGCAGATGCGGTCGGAGATCGCTAGCGCCTCTTCCTGGTCGTGCGTCACATAGATGGTGGCGATATCGACCTGTTTCTGGATGTCGCGGATTTCCTCGCGCAGTTCGATACGCAGCTTGGCGTCCAGATTGGATAGCGGCTCATCCATCAGCAGCAGTTGCGGATTGATCACCATGGCGCGGGCCAGCCCGATGCGCTGCTGCTGGCCGCCCGACATGGCCGCCGGCAGGCGCTCGGCCATGGCGCCCAGCCGCACCGCCGCCAGCGCCTCGGTCACCCTTGTCTGGATTTCGGCCGGCGGCACTTTGCGCGGCTTCAGCCCGAAGGCGACATTGTCGAAGACGCTGAGATGGGGAAACACCGCATAGTCCTGAAACACCATGCCGATGTCGCGCTTATGCGGTGGCACCTGGCGCAGATTCGCCCCGTCGAGCGTGATTTCGCCCGAGGTCAGATCGTTAAAGCCGGCAATCGAGCGCAGCAGCGTGGTCTTGCCGCAACCGCTCGGCCCCAGCAGCGTAAAGAACTCGCCGCGTTCGACCGCAATCGACACCCCGCCCAGTGCCATGAAGTCGGCACCGAACTGCTTGATGGCATTGGTGACGGTCAGATAGCTCATGCAACGCTCCCCCGGGCAGTTTGCCTCTGCCGCCAGAGAACAGGCATAGTTTTCGTATTGCAACATTTTTCTGCGCGGTTCAGGATCGCGCTGATCTCAAAATGATCCAAAACGAACGGGAGGACGTGCCTTGAACATTCGCAAACGTACATTTCTCACCCTGTCCGCGGCGCTAATTGCCTCGACCAGCCTGACTGGGCTGGCACTGGCGCAGTCCGGCTCGGTGGTGATCTATACCGCCCATAAATCCTCGATCGTCGACACTCTGTTGCCGATTTTCGAGCAGGAAACCGGGCTCAAGGCCGAAGTGGTCAAGCTCGGCTCCGGCGATATCGCCAAGCGCACCAATGCCGAAGCCGGCGCCCCCGCCGCCGACGTGATCTGGTCGATTTCGGGCAGCTCGCTGACCGAACTGGCCGACAAGCTCGAACCCTATACCCCGGCCGATTTCGACAAGATTGATCCGCAGTTCATCAGCGACCCGTCCTGGACATCTTACACCGCCGTGGTTTACGTGCTGGCGGTCAACACCGATCTGCAGCCGCTCGACACCGCGCCCAAGACGTGGGCCGAACTGGCTGATCCCAAATGGCACGGCCAGATCGCCTCGGCCCGCGCCGATGGTTCGGGCTCGGCCATGCAGCAGCTGACCACCGTGCTGACGGTGTTCGGCGACAAGGGCTGGGATGAATATGCCGCCATCGCCAAGAACTTCGTCTTCGCCGACAGCTCGGGCGCCGTGCCGCGCTTCGTGGCCGATGGCGAAGCCTCGATGGGCCTGACACTGGAAGACAATGCGCTGGAATATGTCCAGGGCGGTGCGCCGATGGCCATCGTACACCTGACCGATGGCACTGCCGCAACGCCCGATGGCGTCGCGCTGGTCAAGGGCGGCCCCAATCCCGAAGGCGGCAAGGCCTTCATCGATTGGGCCATGTCAAAATCGACCCAGGAAAAGCTGGCCATGGATATCGGCCGCCGTTCGGTGCGTCTCGATGTGGCCGGCCCGGCCGGTACGCCAAACCTGGCTGACCTGACGCTGGTCGACGTCAAGCCGCTCTCCGATTTCGGCGGGGCCGAAGCGGTGCTGGCCAAATGGCGGACGGCTATCGGCGAATAATCGCCAGCCATCCTCGACTAAACGAATGACGACAAGAAGGTTGGTATGAGGCAGCTCGAAGCGTTCACGCTAGGCAAGAAAATTGGCCACCCAGAAGCCAATGAAGACAGCCTCGTTATCATGCCTGACCTCGGTTACGCCGTTATCGACGGCGTAACCGACCGCAACGGCACCCGTTATGGCGGCATGCTGTCCGGCCGCTACGCCTCGCGCACCGTGCGGCGGGCGCTGGAAAAATTCATCCTGGCGCAGGGCCAGCCCGATCGGCCCGACCTGCAATTTCAGGGCGGCGAGCATCTGATCGCCTATCTCAGCGCCGCCATCCACCAAGGCTATGTCGATCACGGCGCGCTCGACGCGGTCACCGCCGACTGGAAGCTGCGCGCCGGTTGCACCGTCATGGCTGCGTTCCAGCTGGGCGAGCGGCTCGAGATCGTCGCGGTCGGTGATAGCGGCATCCGCATCAATGGTGATGACGTGTTGCAGGTGCTGAAGCCCCTCGACGATGTCACCGCCATTCTGCGCCGCGAGACCTGGCACTATTTTGAGGCATTGGGTCGCTCCCTTGCCGAAGCCGACCGGCAGGCCGCCGCCATGACTTGGCAGGGCACCCGCAATCAAACCGCCGGCACACCGACCGCCGATCCCACCGTGATCGCCGCCATCGAGCAGCGAGCCCTGGCCGCCTGCCGGGCGCACCTTCCCGCTGTACCCGACGTCGAACTGCTCAAGCTGATCCAGCACGGCATCTCGCATGGCCAAGGCGATTTTCAGAACCTCACCGAACCGGCTTTGGGCTATGGCGGGCTTGACGGCTTTGCCGTGCCGTCGCGCTTCATCGAAACCCGCAGCTACGCACTGGCCGATATCGACACCATCGAATTGTTCTCGGATGGCTATTTCAAGCTGGGAGAGGGCTTTGGCGTTGCCGCCTGGGAGGCCGGATTTGCCGAAGTGGAGGCCGAAGATCCGCACAAGATCGGCCGCTATATGAGCACCAAGGGCACCACTGCCACCATGCTGACCGACGACCGCAGCTATCTCGGTATTCGCCTGAAATGAGTGGTCATCCGTCCCCCGAAAATGCCAGTCCGACACCGGCGCGCGGTGGCGGCACGCGCTTGGGGGAGCGGCAGAGCGCCATTCTCGAAGCCGTGCGCACCAATGGCGCCGCCTCGGTGGCCGATCTGGCGGTTCGGTTTGAGGTGACCAGCCAGACGATCCGCCGCGATTTGCGCCTGCTCGAAACCAAGGGCCTGCTGGTCAAGGGCTTTGGCGGCGCCTTTGCCTCGCCCGGCGTCGCCCATCATTCCTACAATGAGCGGCAGACGGTGCAGGTCGCGGTCAAGCAGCGGCTGGTGGCGGCGCTGGAGGAATTCCTGGTGCCAAATGCCACGGTATTTGTCGGGCTGGGCACCACGTTTCACGCCCTGCACGAAATCCTGGCTCGCCATCCCGGCGTGTTGATCGCCACGCCCAATCTGGAAGTGGCCTATTCCTGCGCGCTCAAGACCGACGCCACCGTCTATGTCTATGGCGGCTATGTGCGCAACAAGGATTCCTCAGTGCTGACGCTGGCCGATTCCAACCGCCAGCGCTTCAAATTCGATATTGCCATCATCGGCGCCAGCGCCATTGATCGCGATGGCGCGGTGCTGGAATTCGATCCGATGGAGGTCGATCTGGTGCGCGATATTCTGCCCCAGTCCCGCCGGGTCATTCTGGTGGCGCACCAAGACAAGTTCAACCGCCAGGCGCCGCATCAGGTGACCAGGCTGGCCGATATTGACGTGCTGATCACCAATGGCGATCCGACCGACCGCTTCGATGATCCTGCCGTGCTGTCCCACCTGCGCGTTATCGCCCTGCCGTGATGCCGGCCGCTTCGGCAATGAGCTGCAACGACTGCAGTCTTTGCGCATGGTCGTACACGTCCGAAACGACGATCAGCTCGTCGGCTGCGGTTTCCTTGACCAGCGCCTCAATACCCGCGCCAACGGTCTGCGGCGATCCGATGATGGAGCGGGCCAGCATGCGTGAGGCCTGCGCCTTTTCCGCCGGCGACCAATAGCTTTCGATATCCTCGATCGGCGGCTGGCTCAGGCCGCGCGTGCCGCGCAGCATGCTGGCGAAGGACATTTGCTGGGTGGTCGCCAGCCGGCGCGCTTCCGCGTCGGTTTCGGCGGCAATGATATTGACGCCAACCATGGCATAGGGGCGTTCGAGCTGTTCCGAGGGCTTGAACCGGCTGCGATAGATCTCCAGCGCCGGCAGCAGCAGTTCGGGGGCAAAATGGGAAGCGAAGGCGTAGGGCAGGCCGAGTTCGGCCGCCAGCATGGCGCCGAAATTGCTCGATCCGAGAATCCAGAGCGGGACATTGCTGCCCGCAGCCGGAACCGCCTCGATGCGCTGCCCGGGTCCTGCCGGCGCCAGGAATGCCTGCAATTCGAGCACATCCTGGGGGAAACGTTCGGCGCTTTGGGGATCGCGGCGCAAGGCTCTGACCGTGAGCTGGTCCGTGCCCGGCGCGCGGCCGAGCCCGAGATCGATGCGACCCGGAAACAGCCGCTCCAGCGTGCCGAACTGCTCGGCAATGATGTAGGGGGCGTGATTGGGCAGCATGATGCCGCCCGCACCCACACGGATGGTTTTTGAGCCGGCCGCGATATGGGCCAGCACGATCGAGGTGGCCGCGCTAGCGATGCCGGGCATGTTGTGATGCTCGGCGACCCAGATGCGGTTATAGCCCCATTGTTCGGCATGGGCCGCCAGGTCGCGGGCATTGTCCAGCGCGCCCTTGGCGTCGGTCTCTTCGGTCACGCGGACGAGCTCGAGAATGGATAGTGGCGTCATGGATCGCTCCTTGCTGATCTGGTCAGTCGGCTCCGGCCAAGCGGAGGCGTCCTCCATTTGTCTTGACGCTATATGGAGGCTGCCTCCATATTGTGTCAATCCAGCAGGGGGACCCGCATGACAATCGAGCCAGTGAATGATGAGACCCCCGGGCTGCGTGCCGACGCAAGGCGCAACCGCGATCGCGTTCTCAAGATTGCCATGCAGCATTTCGCGTCGCATGGGGTCAATGCCTCGCTGGAGGAGATCGCCAAGGCCGCCGGCGTGGGGGCAGGGACGCTGTACCGGCATTTCCCCTCGCGCGAAGCCTTGCTCGCTGCGGCATTGCAGGACCGGCAGGCGGAGTTACGCGAGCAGGCCCGGATTGCGCATGAGATCGCCGACGCCGACGATGCCCTGTCCGCCTGGTTGGATGCGCTGCAGCATTATCTGCGCAGCTTTAACGGGTTGCCCGAGCCGGTGCTCACGGCGGTCAAGGAGCGCGCCTCGCCCCTGACGCTGTCCTGCGACGCTCTGGTCCGGATCACTGGCGAGTTCCTGGCGCGGGCGCAACAGCATGGCCGCGCGCGCGCTTCGGTGACGGCCAATGATTTGTTTTTGAGCACGCTTGGCGTCGCCTGGGTGCTCAATCGGCCTGAAACCCATGGCGCTACCGCGCATGGGCTGAACGCGATTTTTGCGCATGGCTATCGGAACTGAGCCGGTAATCGCCGTCTCAGTTCCGCACCGTCTTCCGCGTCAAACCCGCAATTCCTTCTGGCCCCCGGGCAGCCGCATCAGCAGGATCAGCGACAGCATGGTGAGCCCGAGCAATAGCGTCGAGAGGGCCGCCGCAGTGCCGAGCTGGCCACGGATCACCTCGGCATAGATGCCGAGCGACAGGGTCTGGGTCGAGGTGTTGTAGAGGAACAGCGTCGTACTCAGCTCGGTGATGATGGTGACCCAACTCAAGATCGCCCCGGAAAGGATTCCGGGCGCGAGGGCGGGGACGATGATCCGCATCAGCGTGCGGAATTTGGATGCACCCAGACTCACCGCCGCCTCTTCGATGCTAGGGTTGAGCTGGTACATCAGGGCGGTCGTCGAGCGCACCGAGTAGGGAAGACGCCGGATCGTCAGCGCGATCACCATGATGGCGAAGGTCCCGGTCAGGATCAGTGGCCCCTGGCTGAAGGCCGTCACCAGCGCGATGCCGATCACAAGGCCAGGCACCACATAGGGCACCATCGTCATGGTATCGAGCGTGCCGCTGAGCATGCCTTTGCGCCGCACGGTGAGGTAGGCAACCAGCACGGCAATGGCCACCAGGATCACCAGCGCGGTAATCCCGATGCCGAAGGTGTTGCCGACATAGCGCAGGATGTCGCGCTGGGAATCCAGATAGTTCTCGAACGAGAAGCCATCAACGAACTGGCCATAGCGCGTGTTGCGGAAGGAACTTATGACCACGACCACCAGCGGCGCCAGCGCCAGCGTCAGGAAGCCATAGACATAGAGATGGGCCGCAACGCCGCGCCAGCCGGGCAGCCGGCGTGGTTCGATCGAGCGCAGCGCCGTCATGGAGAATTTCTGCCGGTCGACCAGATATTTCTGCACCAGGAACACGCCCAGCGTCACCACGATGACAATCACCGATACGGCGGCGGCAAAGCTCCTATCGGTGCTCACCTCACCCACGAAGGAGCTGTAGATGAGCACTGGAACGGTGCGGAAACCCTGACCGATCAGCATCGGCGTACCGAAATCGGCAAAGGCGCGCACGAAGACCAGCAGACTACCCGCCAGCACGGTGGGCCACAGCAAAGGCGAGATGACCTGCACCGCGCGCCGCCACCCGGTGACGCCCATGCTCTCCGAGGCTTCCAGCAAGGACACGTCGATCGTGCGCCAGGCCCCCATCAGATAGGTGAAGATCAGCGGCACCAGCTGCAGGGTCAGCACCAGAACGATACCGGCAAAACCGTAAATGCTGGGCGGCTTGACCCCGAATATGCTCTGAAACAGCTGGGTGATCATGCCGTTATTGCCCAGCAGCAGGATCCACGAATAGGCGCCGATGAAGGGCGGCGACATCATCGACGCCAGGATCAGCATCTGCACGGTACGGTTGCCGCTGATGCGGAACATCGTCATGAAATAGGCCAGCGGGAACGCCACGACGAGCGCCAGCACGGTCACGCAGACGGTGACCAGCATGCTGTTGATCAAGGTTCCGTAATACAGGCGCGACGAGAAGAACTTCTCGAACCCGGCGAGCGAAAACTCGCCGCCGCCAGCGAAACTGCTGATCATGACCATGATCAGCGGCCAGATCACCATCAGCAGATAGCCACCGGTAAGCGCGACCGCCACCGTGGTCCAGCCGTCAAAGCGGTCGCCGGGGCCCTTCATTTGCCTGCTGCCCGCATGATCGACACGCCGGTTTCGGCATCGAAATAGGTCAACATCGCGGTGTCGAGCAGCAGAGAGACCTTTTCACCACGCTCCCAGAGGGCGGCGCGACGAGAGAATTCAAGGAATTCCACGGTTTCGCCCGAGCTCAATCGCGCCCGTATTTGCGAGTGCGAGCCAAGGAAAGTCTCGTCCATCACCTCGGCATTGAGGCCACCGTCGCCCACCCGCACAGCTTCGGGACGTACCGAAATCTGCACCCGGCCGGTTGCCCCTGGGTCGATGGTCGCGGTCACGTCGATCACAACGCCATCGCCGAGATCAAGCACTGTCGCGCCGTCGCGATGCTGGAGTTCGCGCTCGATCAAATTGGTCTTGCCGATGAACTCGGCGACGAAGCGGTTGGCCGGATTGCGGTAGATCTCCGCCGGCGAGCCGACCTGTTGCACCACGCCCAGATTCATCACCGCGATCCGGTCAGAAACCGCCATCGCCTCTTCCTGGTCGTGGGTCACGTAAACCGTGGTGATCTTGGACTCGCGCTGGGCTTCGCGGATGGTGTCGCGCATTTCGACACGCAGTTTGGCGTCGAGATTGGACAGCGGCTCATCCATCAGCAGCACGGCCGGTTTGATCACCAGGGCACGCGCCAGCGCCACGCGCTGTTGCTGCCCACCCGACATTTCGCCGGGGAGGCGATCCTTGAGATGCGCCATGTGCACCTGATCAAGCGCCACGCCCACCCGTCGGGCGCTTTCCGCCCGCTCGACATTGCGGGTCTGCAAGCCGAAGGCGACGTTTTTTCCGGCGCTCATCTGCGGGAACAGCGCATAGCTTTGGAACACCATGCCTATATTGCGCGCGGCGGGTGAGTGATCATTGATCACCACATCGTCGAACGAGATGGTGCCGGATTCAATCGAATTGAATCCGGCGATCATGCGCAGCAAAGTGGTCTTCCCGCAGCCTGATGGTCCAAGCAGCGTGAAGAATTCGCCGTTGCGGATGTCCAGGTCGAGACTGGGGATCGCGACCTGGCCGTTATATTCTTTGCGCAGGGAGCGCATCGCGATGCTGGTCACCGGAGCGCTCCCGCATTGATCCCGTTAAGCGTCAAAACTGCGCCTCAAGAATAGCGCGATACTTTGCCACAAGGTCATCGCGATGGGCGGACACATAGGCACCGTCTTCCTGGACGGTTGGGATGTCGGCCAGGGCCGGCAGGCCGGGCTTGGTCACGCCATCGCGCAGCGGACGACCGGCGGTCTTTTCAGCGATGATGGTCTGGCCTTCTTCGGAGATCACGAAGTCAATGAAAGCGTGCGCGGCGGCAGGATTGGGGCCGTCCTTGATCACCTGAATGGTGGCCGGGAGGAACGCAGCGCCTTCCTTGGGATAGACGATTTCGACCGGAGCGCCGCTCAGGACGAAGTTCAGCGACAGCGGCTCGTAGGTGAGGCCAACGATATATTCGCCGGCAGCCACGTCCTTGGCCACCTGGCTCGACGACCCGATGGAGATGCCGTCGAGCTGGGTTACCAGCGCCGTCACATAATCCCAGCCGGCCGCGGATTCGTAATCACCACCGACGGCCTTGAGCATGTTGGTGAGCTGGGCAAAGGCCGACGACGACGCCGTCGGGTCGCCAAAGGCAATCTTGCCCTTCAGCTCGGGTGCCAGCAGATCGGCATAGCTGGTGATTTCGAGGCCAGCCGCCGCGGCGGCTTCGGTGTTGACGAGCAGGTTGGAGCCGTCAGCCTGATAGGGCGTGAAGAAGCCTGTGGTGTTCTTGCCGGCCTCGACCATGGAGGCGTCCTGCGGCGAGACATATTCGCCCCACAGCTCGAGATTGGCATTGGCCTGCGCTGCGCCACCGCCGAACATGACGTCGCCTTGCGGGCGGCCGGCCTCGCTGCGCACACGCTGGTACAGCTCGCCGGTACCGGCGGTGATCAGCTCGACCGAAACGCCGGTCTCGGCTTCAAAGACCGGAATGAGGCTGTCCAGCATGCCTTCTTCGTTGGGCGTGTAAACCACCAGCGTCGACCCCGAAATGGCCCCGTCCTGAGCCTGCGCGCCAATAACGGTCGGCAGCGCGAGCGCGATGACGGCAAGAGCTGTCGCGCTGAAGAAATTAGTACGGGGCATTGAGGTTCCTCCCATTGGGCAATTGTGACCAAACTGTCACAAACATTGCATCCTTTACGGGGGCTTGCCACCTCATAAACATGGCTTTCCCCGTTCTGGCGCAACAGCCGTCGGCCGTCCCGCATGGCGCGGTAACGGGGCCCAACTCGGCAAATGAGAAACCTTGATGTGGCTCCGGGATTTACGCCTAGCGGAGCAGGTCGTCCCGGTAATGCGCTATGGTGCGGCGCAAGCCCTCCGCCAAAGCGATTTCGGGTTGCCAGCCGAGGCGAGCCCGGGCGCGGCCGATATCGGGGCAGCGCTGCATCGGGTCATCGACCGGCAGGTCGCGGTGGACCATGGCGGATCGAGAATCGCAGGCCTGCCGAATCGCGTCGGCCAGTTCGGCGATGCTGACTTCGTGCGGATTGCCGATATTGATCGGCTCGGGCCCCAGGCCGGGCAACGCATAAAGCCGCATTAAAGCGGCCACCGTGTCCGCGACATAGCAGAGCGAGCGGGTCTGCGTGCCATCGCCGTAGATGGTCATGGGCAGGCCCGCCAAAGCCTGGGTGACGAAATTGGAGATGACGCGGCCATCGTCCGGCGCCATGCCGGGGCCATAGGTATTGAAGATGCGGGCGATGCGGACATCCATCCCATATTGCCGCGCATAGTCTGTGCACAGCGTTTCGGCGGCGCGCTTGCCTTCGTCGTAGCAGGCGCGGGGGCCGATCGGGTTGACGTGGCCGAGGTAGTCCTCGCGCTGCGGATGCACCTTGGGATCGCCATAGACCTCGCTGGTCGACGTCTGCACCAGCCGGGCGCCGAGAACACGGGCCCTGGTCAGCAGATTGTCGGTGCCGATGACGTTGATCCGCAGCGTATTGATCGGATCGCGCTGATAGGCCGGCGGGGATGCCGGGCAGGCCAGGTTGAAAATACCATCGGCCAGGAAGTCGGGCAGCGCCAGAATATCGGCTTCGATCAGGTCGAAGCCATCTCGCTTTAGCAGCGGCGCCAGACGGTGGCGTGAACTGGTCTGGAAGTTGTCGATGCACAGCACGCTGGCGCCGGCATCGAGCAGCGCGGTGCAGAGGTGCCGGCCGATAAATCCGGCGCCGCCAGCCACGGCAATGCGCTGGCCGGCGAAATGATCATCTAGGCTCAGTTGGTGTTCCAGTTCTGCTCTACGCTCTGCACGGCGATGGCCGTTTCGGCTTGCAGGGTCATGCTGCGCGCCAGTTGCTGGCCCCGGGCGGCGATGGCCTGCGCCTCGCGATCATGGCTGCGGACCCAATCGATTTTTTCGAGCAGGTCAGTCATGTCGGCCCGGACCGGGACGAAATGTTGCCACGGCAGTAGCCGGTCGTACCACCATTGGCGGTAGCCGTCGGCGCTTGCCACCTTGAGCACGCAGCAGCCGAAATGCAGGCGGGTGATGAGATTGGACCACGCATTGGTCCAGCCATCGATGTCGATGGCGAATTTGTCGCCCAGCCACTGTGACTCAGGGCGTTGGGCGCCGACAATGCCGAGGGGAGCAAAACCGGACAGCCTCCGCCCTGCGCCTTGCCCCGAGATCAGCTTGGCGTCGATGCCCGACGCCGCTTTGGCCAGCAGGCAGAGGCGGGCACGCTGGATGACGCGGGGATTGGCTGCATCCTCGGCGACCTGGGGATGGATGCCATCGCCATTGGCGCCGCCGCGCCAGACGATGATGTCGCTGCGCCGCGCCCATGCGAGGCCGGCAGTCTCGGCGAGCGCGCGTTCGGCGCTGAAGCCATGGCGCAGAATGAAATAGCGATCCGGCACGGGAATAGTGTGCTGGGTTCGGCTCGATGGAGTGAAGCGGGCGTCGCTAGCCTCATGGCCATCGCTGCAGGCGCAGCTCATGGCCATCACGGCGGGCGGGCAATGGGACAGCAGATAAAGATAGGCGGTGATGCTCTCGCGCTGCATGAACACGACATGGGTCGGGTCGGCGGGCAGGGCGATTTCGATCCGGCCATTGTCCCGCAGCAGGGTCACGTCGGCGCGGTGACTGGTGGGCGGCAGGGATTTTCGGCCCAGCGAGTGGGATAGACCCAGGCGCGCCATTGAGCGCCAAAGCTGGTAGCGCAGCAGGCGGTGCAGGGCGGCACGGCGGAGATCTGCTGACAAGATGGCTCGAAGGTAACTGAGAGGCGGGGCGCATCTCTATCTGGCCCACAGGCGCGGCTGTCAACGCATTGGGCGTCGATTTATTCAGTCGCTTCAATCATTTCGCGCTAGCTGGCCCAGCCGCCATCGACCAGAAATTGCTGCGCCGAGATCATGGCGCTATCTTCGGCGGCGAGGAACAGGGCCATGCCTGCCACATCCTCGGGATAGACCCGGCCGGTGAGCGCCTGGCTGTCGTCGATGAGCTTTTCCGTCGCGTCGTCGAGCCAGTGGGTCAGTTGGCGCTCGGTCATGACCCAGCCCGGAACCAGCGTATTGACGCGGATGCCATGCTGGCCCAGTTCGCGGGCCATCGACCGCGTCAGGCCATGCGCGGCGGCCTTGGCCGTCTCGTAGAGCGGCAGCAGCGGCGCCATGATCATCCAGCTGATCGAGCCGGTATTGATGATCGAGCCACGCCCGGCGGCGATCATGCCCGGAGCGACCGCCTGCATGGCAAAGAAGCTGTGCTTGAGATTGACCGCCATGCGCTCGTCCCAATAGGCGGGCGTGACCTCGGCCCATTCGTGCCGCTCGTCATGCGCGGCATTATTGATCAGCACCAGCGCGTCGCCATGTTCGGCGGCCAGCGTGGCAATGGCGGCCTGATAGGCTGGCGTGTCGGTGATATCGCAGCCCACGAAGCGGGCGCTCTGGCCGGCTGCTACCAGTTCCGCCGCCAGCTGCGCCCCGCGTTCAGCCTGGATATCGACGAAGCCGACCTTGGCCCCCTGGGCCGCAAAGCTGCGCACCAGCGCTTCGCCGATGCCCGAGGCGCCGCCCGAAATGACGACGGGGGTGCCAACAAGGCTCGGGTAGCGGGCGGTGTTGGTCATGGGCAGGCTCCGATCAGTGATAAGGCGCGGGCTAGATGAACAGGCTGGCGTGCCGGGTTTCAAGCTCGGGCAGGTCGTCAAGGATGCTGCCCAGATGCAGGGCCATGGCACTTTGCGCCGCCTCCACATCATGGGCATCGATGGCGGCCATGATGGCCTGATGCTCGCGCACCCGGCGCTGCATGTCGGCTTCGCTCTGCAACGTCATGTTACAGACCCGGTCCATATGCGTCTTCATGTCGGCAATGGCGATCCACGCGATGCCGACGCCGGCCCCGGTGGCGATGGCGATGTGGAAGGCCTCGTCATGCTCGCGGAAGGCGGCGTGATTGAGCGTGCTGGCCGCCTCCTCCTGCTTGAGCATCAGGCTGGCGATGCGCTTGCGCTGCCAGGCGTCGAAAGACTGCGCCGCCTTGGCCACCACGGCGATTTCCACCGATTGGCGCACAAACAGCGCTTCGGTCATTTCCTTGGCCGAAATCCGCGCCACCACCGTGCCGCGATACGGCCGAATCTCGATGAGCCGCGAATTGGCGAGCCGGATCAACGCCTCGCGCACCGGCTGGCGCGAGACGCCCAGCCTGGTCGCGATATCCTGTTCGGAAAGGCGTGAGCCGGGCTTCAGCTCCAGCTCGATAATGGCGCGGCGCAGATCCTTTTCGATCGATGCCGCAGCGCTTTCACCGCTCTCTGCCGTCTGTAATTCCAGAGTCATACTACATCTCACCCGGGTCATTGACAGGGTTGTCAATGCACCATACGATACCATACAATTCCATACAAGGCGCGGTTCAACCGGCCTGACAGTCTCGGGGAGGGCGGGTTTCAACCCGCCATTGCGATGGTCATACAGTCACGCTTTCAGGACAATTTCGTCGTGCCGAACCTTAGTGACCCGCGACTGGCGAGTAAACACGCCTATCGCATGCTGATCGACGGCAAGTCGGTCGCGGCGCAGTCCGGCAAGACCATGGAGCGCGAGAGCCCCGGCCACCGCGGCAAGGTCGTCAGTGAATGGCCGGAGGGCGGTGCCGCCGATACGGCGCTTGCCATCGGCGCGGCGCGGCGCGCCTTCGACACTGGTCCCTGGCCGCGCATGAGCGGGGCGGAGCGTTCGACCATCCTGCATGCGGTCGCCGCCGGCATTTTGCAGCATATCGACGAGCTGGCGCTGGTCGAATGCCTCGAAACCGGCAAGCCGCTGAGCCAGGCGCGGGGCGAGATCGGCTATTGCGCCGATCTGTGGACCTATGCCGCCGGCCAGTCCCGCGGGTTGGAGGGGGACACGCATAACGCCATCGGCGCCAATCGGCTCGGTCTGGTACTGCGTGAACCGGCCGGTGTCGTCGGCATTATCACACCGTGGAATTTCCCCTTCGTCATCGTGTCCGAGCGGGTGCCGTGGGCGCTGGGCGCTGGCTGTACCGTCGTGGTCAAGCCCAGCGAAGCCACCTCGGGCACCACTATCCGCCTCGCCGAAATCGCGCTTGAAGCCGGGCTGCCGGCCGGGGTGTTCAATGTCATCACTGGCTATGGCCCCGAGGTTGGCCAGGTGCTGGCCGAAGACCCGCGCGTCGATGTTCTGGCCTTTACCGGCTCGGTGCGCGTTGGCACCCATCTCGCGGGTCTGGCGGCCAAGGGGGTCAAGCGCGTCGGGCTCGAACTGGGCGGCAAGGGGCCGCAGATCGTGTTCGCCGATGCCGATCTCGAAGCGGCGGCCGATGGCATTGCCTATGGCGTCTATCACAATGCCGGCCAGTGCTGCATTTCCGGCAGCCGGCTGATCGTCGAAAATTCCATCCGCCCGGCGCTGCTGGAGCGGCTGCTCGATCTGTCGCGGCGTCTGCCCTTCGGTGATCCGCTGGGACCCACCACCCGCTTTGGCGCCATGGTCTCCCAGGCTCACACCGAAAAAGTCGCCAGCTACGTGGCCGCCGGCATCAAGGAAGGCGCCGAATTGCTGTTGGGCGGCGATATGGTGGCGGCATCGTCCGGCAATTTCTTTGCCCCGACGGTTTTCGACAATGTGCGGCCCGAAATGCGGATCGCCCAGGAGGAAATCTTCGGGCCGGTACTGGCGACCATTGGCTTTGATACGCCCGAGGAGGCCGTGGCGCTTGCCAATGGCACCCCCTTCGGTCTGTCCGCCAGTGTCTGGTCGCGCGACCTCGAGACCGCCATTCAGACCACCCGCAAATTGCGCGTCGGCCGCTGCTGGATCAACTCGGTCATCGACGGCACGCCGGAATTGCCCATCGGCGGCTACAAAAAAAGCGGCACCGGCCGCGAACTCGGCCGCTACGGCTTTGATGAATATTCCCAGTTCAAGGGTCTGCATATGACGCTTGGGCGGGGAGAGCCCTGGTTCCAGCACTGAGGAGGGCTGTCAGGAAAAGTGGACACCACTTTTCCGGTTCGACAGCGCGACCAAACGAAAAAGTTTGGCGGGCCGGAGCCAGGGAAGACGGATTCGGACGGCGTAATCTTTGGTCGGAGCACGCCAGCCGAAGCGGGAACCGAGGAGGGACCCGCAGCGATCCAAAGGGAGGATTAAGCGATGAAATTGACCAAGTCAAAGGCCGCTCTACTGGCCGGATGCACCCTGTTTGCCAGTGCCTGTGGCGCTATCGCGCAGGATCAGACGCCGGTCTCGGCGACCATGATCATCTATCTCGACCCCAGCGTGCAGTTCTTCAATCCCGTGGTCAAAGGCGCGCAGGACGCCGCGGCGGCCTTCGGCGTCGATCTCGACGTGCAATATGCCAATAATGATCCGGTCCGGCAGAATGATCTGATCGAAAGCGCCGTCGCCGCCGGTGTCCAGGGCATCGCCGTGGCCATCTCCAGCTCGGATGCCTTCGACGAAAGCATCTGCGCTGCCGTCGAGTCCGGGGTCATCGTCATCGGCTTCAACAATGACGATCTCGAAGGCGCCCAGGGCAATTGCCGCCAGGCCTATGTCGGCATGGACGAATTCGCCTCCGGCTACGAACTCGGCATCCGCATGATCGAAGCCTTCGATCTCAAGGAAGGCGACACCGTCTTCAACCCGCGTGAAATCCCCGAGGCGAGCTTCGCCGTGGCGCGCGGCGGCGGCATCGAAAAGGCAATGGCTGAGCATGGCATCAAGGTGGAGACGGTTCGCTCCGGTCTCGACCCCGCCGAAGCCCAGAACATCATGGCCCAGGTGCTGATCGCCAACCCGAACATCAAGGCGCTGTTCGGCACCGGTTCGGTGACCTCCACCGTGGGGGCCGGCGCGATCAAGGATGCGGGTGTCGACATTCCGTTCGGCGGCTTCGACCTGGCGGTCGAGATCGTCAACGCCGTCGAGTCCGGCGCCATGTTCGCCACCATGGACCAGCAACCCTATTTGCAGGGCTATTATCCGATCGCCCAGATCGCCATGGCGGCGCGCTACGGCCTGACGCCGACTGACGTCGATACCGGCCAGGGCGCCTTCCTCAATCAGGAACGCATTGGCGTCGTCAAGCCGTTCATCGGCACCTATCGCTGATCCATTGGCCCCGGCCATTCGCCGGTCGGGGCCAACTTCTCGAACCAGGACATAACCCGTGACCGCCATGATCAATGATCGCGCCGCCGCGCCCGGACTGACGGCCGCCGCATGGCTTCACCGCCTGCTGAGCATGCCCGCGGGCGCCATCCTGCTGGTCTTTTTGGCCGTGCAGATTGCCTGCATCACCGCCGGACTGCTCTTCCCCGACGACTTCCGCTATTTGTCGTCGCAGAATATGGGCATTCTCATGCGCTCGGTGCCCGTGCTGGGGTGTCTTGCCCTCGGCGTCGGGGTGCTGATGATCGCCGGCGAGTTCGATCTGTCGATCGGCTCGGTTTACACCTTCACCGCCATCGTCATGGCCATGCTGGTCAGCAATGGCGTCGACGCCTTCCTTGCGGCACCGGCCGGCCTGCTGATCGGCGCCGCCATCGGCCTGCTCAATGGCGCGCTCACCCTGCGCTTCAACCTGCCCAGCTTCATCGTCACCCTGGGCGGGCTGCTGTTCTGGCGCGGCGCGGTGCTGCTGATCAATGGTGCTGTTCAGGTGCGCTTCGATCCCAATCCGCTGTTCAACGAGCTGTTCTCCGGCACGCTATTGGGCATCAACGCCGCCTTCATCTGGTTCATCGCCCTTTGCCTGGTGTTCTGGGCGCTGCTGCATCGCCACCGCTTCGGCAACCACGTCTTTGCCACCGGCGGCAATCGTTCGGCGGCCACCGCCATCGGCGTCAACACCAATCGCATCAAGCTGATCGCCTTTGCCATTGCCGGCTTCATGGCGGCCTTTGCCGGCATTCTGGCCACCACCCGCGTCGGCAGCGTGCAGCCGGGGCAGGGCGCGGGCCTCGAACTGCAGGCCATCGCCGCCTGCGTCATCGGCGGCCTGTCATTGCGCGGTGGCCGCGGTTCGATCCTGGGCGTGTTTCTCGGCGTGATGCTGATTTTTACCATCACCGACGTGCTGCTGCTGATGCGGGCGCCCGGCTTCTATCTCGACATGTTCATCGCGACGCTGATCGTGGTGGCTTCGATCTTCAATCACGGCCTCGACCGCCGGGGAGCCTCGTCATGAGCCTGCTTGCGCTGCACAATATCAATAAATCCTTCGGCCCCCTCAAGGCGCTGACCGATCTCAGCTTCGAAGTCGGGCATAGTGAAGTGGTCGGGTTGCTGGGCGACAACGGCGCCGGCAAGTCGACCACGGTCAACATGCTCTCGGGCATCCATCAGCCCAGTTCGGGGCATATCAGCGTCGAGGGCGTGCAGCAGGATTTCACCTGCCGCCGCGATTCCGCCGAGGCCGGCATCGAGACGATCTACCAGAACACCGCATTGGTCGATTGCCTCTCCATCTCGCGCAATATCTTCCTGGGGCGCGAGATCACCGACCGCTTCGGCTTTCTCGACCTCAAGCAGATGCGCGACATCGCCATGCAGGTGCTTGAAAGCGCTGTGCATATTTCGGGCATCGACTCGCCTGACAAGCTGGTGGGCGATCTGTCCGGCGGCCAGAAACAGGCCGTCGCCATCGCGCGGGCGGTGTTCTTCAAGCGACGGGTGCTGCTGCTCGACGAACCCACCTCAGCCCTATCGGTGCGCGAAACCGAGGCCCTGCTGCATCAGGTGCTCAAGCTCAAGGCCGAGGGCGTGTCGAGCGTGCTGGTGACGCATAATCTCTACCACGCCTACCAGGTCTGCGACCGCTTCGTCATCATGAGCCACGGCACCAAAGTCTTCGACGTCGCCAAGGCCGACACCACCATTGAGGAACTGACGCAACACGTCGTGCTGACGTAACCGCGCCGGCTAGGGGTGGGCCAGTTCCGTGGCCAACAGGTCGAACACCACCCGGACGCGGCGGCTGGTGTTGAGTTCGCGATGCGCCACCAGCCAGATGGGAAATAGCAGCGGCTCAAGGTCCGGCAGCACCCGCCGCACCAGCGGCTCGGCGTCGCCAACATTGCCGTCCTGAATGCCGATGGCGATGCCGTGCTTCACATATTCCCACATCACCAGATAGTTCTCGGTGAGGATGGGAAAATTGCGCTCGGTCAGATTGAGCCCCATGGCGTTGAGCCCCTTGAGGAACATGCCCGAGCTGTCGATGCTGATGAAATCGGCGTTCCGTAGCTCATAAGGCAGCTTCGGATTGCCTATGCGGTCGAGATAGGCCGGCGTGGCGTAGAGCCGGGCCGGGATGTCGCGGATTTTCCGGGCGATCAGATCGGGCTCGGTCGGGGCGAAGTTGCGCAGCGCGATATCCGCCTCCCGCCGCCGCAGATTGCTGGCGCGCGACGAGGCGACGATCTCGATATGGATGCCCGGATGGGTGATGCGCAGCTTGGCGATCACCGGCGGCAGCAGCAGCGCTGCATGGGTCTCGCTCGCCGCAATGCAGATCGTTCCTTCGATCGACTGCGATTGCCCGGCGGCGGCTAGTGACACCAAGCCCGCCGCGTCGCCCATGGCGCGCACATGCTCAAGCAGGTCGAGCCCGCTCGGAGTGAGGATAAAGCCGCGCCCGACCCGTTCAAACAGGATGACGCCGAGTTCCTCCTCAAGCGCATCCACCTGCCGCCCGAGCGTGGGCTGGGTCATGCCCAGCGCCCGCGCCGCTGCCGAGAGCGAGCCCTCTTCGGCCGTGACGAGAAACGCCCGAGCCCGGTTCCAGTCGAATTTTACCGCCCGCCAATCCATGCATAAATGCATATCAAACGGACCGAGTTCGTCAATTTTTCTATGGGCTGGATCGGCGTAAAAGATTTTCAGGCGCTGTGGAGCGCAGGAGAGAAAAACATGAAAGCCATGGTCTACCACCGCTACGGCGGCCCCGAAGTGCTCACGCTCGTTGACCTGCCCAAGCCTGTGCCACGCGACGACGAGGTGCTGATCCGCATCCGGGCGACGACCGTCACCACCGGCGACTGGCGGGCACGGAGCCTCAACCTGCCGCGGGGTTTTGGTATCCTTGGCCGGCTGGTGTTCGGGATCTTCGGACCGCGTCAGCCCATCCTCGGCACTGAGCTTGCCGGCGTCGTGGAAGCGGTCGGCCGGAGCGTGACGCGCTTCAAGGCGGGTGATGCAGTCTTCGCCTTTCCCGGTGCGCAATTTGGCAGCCATGCCGAATACCGGACGATGCGGGAAACTGGCCTGATCGCGCTGAAACCGGCCAATATCTCGTTCGAAGAGGCGGCCGCGCTCAGCTTCGGCGGCACCACGGTGCTCGGGCCGCTCAAGGACAAGCTCGGGGTCAAGCCGGGCGACCGGGTTCTGGTGGTCGGGGCCTCGGGGGGCGTGGGCACGGCGGCGGTACAGATCGCCAAGCATCTCGGCGCCGATGTCACCGGCGTTTGCAGCACCGCCAATCTCGAACTGGTCCGCTCGATCGGCGCCGATAGCGTCATCGACTACACCGTGACCGACTTCGCCAAATCCGGCGCCAGCTGGGATGTCATCGTCGACACCACCGGCACGGCGCCATTTTCCCGCTGCGAGCCAGTGCTGGCGCCGGGCGGGCGCCTGCTGGTGATCCTGGGCTCGCTGGCCCAGGTGGTCGGGATCGGTCGGCCATCCAAGGCGAGCGGCAAGAAGGTCATTGCCGGGGTGGTAAAGATCGAAACAGCGCATCTGGATTATCTCGCGCAGCTGGCGGCAACGGGGGCCTATCGCCCGGTCATTGATCGTAGCTATCCGCTGGAACATGCGGCGGAAGCCCATGCCTATGTCGATACCGGCCGGAAGCGCGGCAATGTCGTCCTCACTATTGCGGCCGAGTAAGCCTGCGTCGCGGTCGCTCGTTAGGGCTTTGTTAACCGTGTGGCGACTTGATGGGCCAAAGGGATCGGTCCCTGATTTGGAGAGTCGGACATGGCGCAAAACGGCGCGCACATCATTGCAGTGGGCAATGAAAAAGGTGGCTCGGGCAAGTCGACCACGGCGCTGCATTTGGCCGTCTATCTGCTGCATCAGGGCCACCGCGTCGCCACCATCGACGTGGACAGCCGCCAGCAGACCCTGACGCGCTATGTCCGCAATCGCCGCGCCACCATGGATACCACCGGTCGACAGGTGCCGATGCCCAAGCATGTGCACCTGCCCACCGCCTGGGGCGACTCGATCCGCGAGAACCAGCGCGCCGAGCTCGACATTTTCACCAAGGCCATCGCCGGCCTGCGCGACGAGGTCGATTTCATCGTTATCGACACGCCCGGCTTCGATGGCAATCTGGCCCGTCTGGCGCATGGCTTTGCCGATACGCTGGTCACGCCGATCAATGACAGCATGATCGATCTGGACGTGTTGGCCCGGATCGACACCGTCAGCGGCGAGCCGATTGAAACCAGCCCCTATTCGCGCAATGTGCAGCGTGCCCGGGCCGAACGTCAGGCCGAGACCGGCACGGGCATCGATTGGGTTCTGGTGCGCAACCGCATTTCCAATCTGGGCTCGCGCAATGCCAGCCAGGTGCAGGACAGCGTCGAGCGCATCGCCGCGCGCCTCGGCTGCCGTGTCGCCGACGGCATTGCCGAGCGGGTGATTTTCCGCTCGCTGTTTTCCATCGGCATGACGGTCTTCGATCCGCTGGAAGCCGATATTCTGGGTAGCGCGCCATCGATGTCGCATGTCAACGCGCGCCAGGAGTATCGCAGCCTCGTGGCCGCACTGCGCCTGCCGGTGCCAGCCAAGCGCGAGGCGGCGCGGCTTTCGGCCTGACCGCACAACGGTTGAGCTACCGGCCGGCAATCGCTATGGGGTGCGCACCCAGTCCACAACAAGGCGCATTCCGGCATGACCCCAGATTACCTCGTCACCCATTCGGGTGGCTTCCATGCCGACGAGCTGCTGTCGAGCGTCATCCTGACCCGGCTGTTCCCGCAGGCCAGGATCGTCCGCAGCCGGGCCCGCGACTGGATCACCCCCGCCGCTGATCGCATCATCTACGATGTCGGCGGCGCCTATGATGCAGACGCGCGGATCTATGACCACCATCAGCGCGGCGCGCCGCTGCGCGACGATGACCAGCCTTACAGCTCGTTCGGCCTGATCTGGAAGCATTATGGGCGCGACTATCTGGCCGCCGCTGGCGTTCCCGAGGCGCATGTCGAGATCGTGCATGCCAAGTTTGATGCCAGCTTCGTGCTGCCGATCGATCTGGTCGACAATGGGGCGCTCAGCCCCGCCATTGCCGGGCCACTGGCCGGGCTGACGCTGTCGGCTTTGCTGGAAACCTTGAAGCCCGTCTTCGACGAGACCGACCCCGAGGCCGAAGATCGGGGCTTCCACACCGCGCTGGCCATCGCCCGCAGCTTTGTCGAGGCCAGCATTGCCCGCAGCGCCGCAAAATTGCGCGCCGAGGGCCTGGTGCAGCAGGCTATCGAGCAGGCAGGCGCGGGCAAGGTTCTGGAATTGCCGATGGGCATGCCGTTCCGTCCGGCCATCGTCAAGGCCGGCGCCGATCATCTGCTGTTCGTCGTCCATCCCCGGGGGCAGGACTGGTGCCTGACCACCATCCGCCGCGCCGATGAGGGCTTTGAAACCCGCGCCGACCTGCCCGCTGCCTGGGCCGGCCTGACCGATGCGGATCTGGAAGCCGTCTCCGGCGTTGCCGGCGCCAGCTTCTGCCATAATGGCCGCTTCATTGCCGCCGCGAAATCGCGCGAAGCCGCTCTCGCCATGGCCGAGCTGGCCGTGCAGGAGGCCGTCGGCAGCTGATCTAGGCCAATGTGGCGGTGTTGACCGCCAATTGCGCGGCGAACGCCCGTTGATAGGCCGGCCGGGCTTCGCCGCGCGCCACATAGGCGGCAAGGTTCGGCCGTTCGTCCAGCATGCCCGACGATTTCAGCCGGAGCAGCACCGACACCATCATCAGGTCGCCGGCGCTGAACGCGCCATCGAGCCAGTCCGCCGCCCCAAGGCGGTTGGACAGCTCGCCCAGTCGGTGGCGGATGCGGCCTTCAAGCAGCGGCAGCCGTTGCGCGTGCCAGGGTTCGTTGCGCTCTACTAGTCTCGCGGCTTCGCGCTCGAGGATGGGCGGCTCCATGGTGCCGAGCGCGGCAAACATCCAACTGATGGCGCGCGCCCGGGCCGTCGCATCCTGCGGCAGCAGGCCGGCATGCTGCTCGGCAATATGCAACACGATCGCCCCGGTCTCGAACAGGACGAGGTCGCCTTCCTCATAGGTCGGAATCTGCCCGAACGGATGCAGCGCGCGATGGGCGGGTTCCTTCATCGCCGGGAACGACACCAGACGAACCGCGTAAGCCTGCCCGACTTCCTCCAGCGCCCAGCGCACCCGCGTATCGCGCGCCAGCCCCTTGCCGCCATCGGGGGAGTGTTCAAAGGCCGTGATGGTGGGAATCATGGGACGGCTCCGGTGAGAGCGGGCATTTTAGTCACTGATCTGGGCATGACGAAGATGCCCCTCAGAATTTGATCTTCTTGGCATCCTCATGCGTTCGGTGGCAGGAGTGTGCGTCCGGTTGGCGGGCGCCGAGGAGATATATTGTGCTGTTGATGATTTTGCTGGTGCTGCTGCTGTTGCTGGTTCAGGTCGTGTTGCCGGGCCGTTACCTGACCGAGCAGGTGGGGAACGATGCGCAGATCGGGCCGCGGGACGATCTGCCCAAGCCGACTCGGATGCTGGCCCGGTCGCGCCGCGCTTTGGCCAATCTGCAGGAGACGCTGCCGATCTTTCTCAGTCTGGCGGTCTTGTCCATCGTGCTGGGCGAACAGGGCTGGTTGTCGCTGGCCGGGGCAGGGCTCTATCTGGTGGCCCGCATCGGCCATTGCTACTGCTATCTGCGCGGCCTGACGCCCTGGCGCTCGATCTGTTTTCTGGCCAGCCTGATCGGCATGGTGCTGTTGCTGCTGCCGCTCTTGCCCCATCTCTGGAACTAGGCCGAAAGGGTCTTGCGAAGCGCGGGCTTTGCCATTAGACAGACCTCGCCTGAAGGGGTTTAGCTCAGTTGGTAGAGCATCGGTCTCCAAAACCGAGGGTCGTGGGTTCGAGTCCCCCAGCCCCTGCCAGGCATCTCATTGATATTGTTGCGCCTTGTCGCCTCTGATTCCCGCGCTGGATCAGAGGCTCGCTGGTTTGGACTTCCGCTGGACTGGGTCGAGTGATGGGTTGGGTTAAGTGGCCGTCGCCGTTCGTTTTAAAGCGTACGGTCATGGTGACGTTGATTGCAGCGACGGTGTCGATTTCGATTTCGACGGGCGTAAGGGTGATTTTGGGCATCCACGCCGATACGGTCACCGTCGCGGTCCGCATCCTGCTGCCTTTCGTGATCGCGATCCCCTTCGCGCTCTTATGGTTCAGCCGCCTGGAACAGCTGGAAATAGCCTATCGGGATTTGCTCAAGCAAACCGCCGAACTCATCGAGTGCGCCAGCACCGACCCGCTGACCGGGGTGCTCAACCGGCGCAGCTTTGTCGAGCATTTCGACCTCGCCCAGGCCCGCGGCGCCGCTGGCTTCCTGCTGATCGTGGATGTCGACTACCTCAAGGCGGTCAATGACCGCTTTGGCCATCTGGTGGGCGACGCGGCGATCATGGCCACCGCGACCGCCTTGCGCGAAGCGCTGGGCTCGGGGGCCTTCATTGCCCGGATCGGCGGCGACGAATTTTGTGCGTTTCTGCCGACCGAGATTGCGCCGGACCTGACCGGGCTCACAAGCCAGATGAATGCGATCTCGACGCGCGAGTTTCGCGCCCGGACCGGGCTTGATGAGGATTTGACGGTGTCGCTCGGCTATCATTCCTGCGGCCGGGGCCAGAGCTTTGAGGCCACCATGTCGCGGGCCGATCAGATGCTGTTCGGCTCGAAGCACGCCCGCAGACTTGGCGGTCTTTAGGCAATCCGCCGGCCGGCCGCGCCATTGCGGCGGCTTTTCTCCGCCTTGTCCTGATACAGCGCCTTGTCGGCCTCGCGCAGCACGTCGAAATCAACCGCTGTCGACGCGGCGAAGGTCGAAACGCCGAAGCTGACCGACAGCTTGAGCTGCGTGTCGGCCACCGCCAGTGGCGCGGCGGCAATGGTGGCGCGCAGGCGCTCGGCGATGCTCTGGGCTTCCTCAAACCCGGTATCGGCCAGCAACAGGCAAAATTCGTCGCCGCCCAGCCGCGCCACGAAATCGGTGGGGCGGGTCAGCGACGCCAGCAACTGCCCCAGATGCGCCAGCGCCTGATCTCCGGCCGCGTGCCCATATTGGTCATTCAGCGATTTGAAGTCGTCCAGATCGAACAGGGCGACGGAATAGGTCTGGCCGGACTGGAGCGCCAGGCGATGCGCCCGATCCAGATTGGGCTGCAGCCCGCGCCGATTGGCCACCCCGGTCAGCTCATCGGTCTCGGACAGCCGCGCCAGAGTGCTCTGCAACCGGTCGATGGTCATCAGGGCAAAGCCCAGATTCCACACCGCGCCGCTAAACACCGTACACAGCAAGGCATAAGAGGCGAGGGCGTAGTAGATCGGGTATTCCAGCACCTCCAGCAGCACGCCGGCATTGGTGCCGATCACCATCAGCTGGCCCAGCACGGCCACGGCGAAGGCCACTGCCGCGATGATCGACCCCAGCCCCGGCTGGCGGTAGCGCAGCAGGTGAAAGATGCACAGCCCCATCACCGTGGCCTGGCCGGCGGCATAGACCATGGCGCGCCCGCGATCAAAATCGTGAAAGGCGATCATCACGCAGGCGGCGAGCAGGGCGAAGCCGATGGCGAAGCTTTGCCCGCCCGTCTGTCCCTGAAAGCGCCGCGAGCCGATCCAGAACTGGGCGAAGCCAACAATGATGATGGTGTTGCCGACAATGGCCGGGACCAGCGAGCCTGCATTGCCCTGCAGCGCCAGCACCGCGCCACCGACCATCGTCAACGCCATCCCCGCCAGCCAGTACAGGGCGGCCGGATTGGGCCGGTAGCGGATGGCCAGCGCCGCCCACACCACGCAGGCGGTCAGGGAATGGAGAAAAACGACGATATACAGCGTCAGGAAATCAAGACTGGGCATCGGCTCACCTATTTGGGGCTACCGATACAGGGCCCGGCCCTAAGTCGCCGTAAATTGACTTGGTGAACCCGGGTTAACAAACTCAGTTGCATAGGCGCGATTGGGATTTTCCGGGGCCTGCATGTAGCGCGCAACTCTCCGGCGCCGCCGCGCTCGTTGTCACAACCGACAATACAGATGCGGCCTGCCGCTTTATTTCAGCTACGCAAATATACCGAACTGTTTATTAATGTTGTGAGCGGACCATGCTGGTGATGCTCAAGGAAAGGTGCCCTGTCGTGCCCGAGGCTGCGAATGCAGCGAGCTTAGGCGGCTGCGCTGCAATAATTATCGCTCCAGATGATGTGGGGAGAGCCACATTATTGAAATTGGGGCAAAGCGTTGGCTTTGGAGCGGTCGCTGACCACTCCCAGTCCAGTCATTTGCTGCCGCAATTCCTGCCGTTCTTTCTGGTCCACCATCAGCTGCGGGATTCGATGAAGCTCCGGCTGATCTGGAATATTCGGCGCTCCGATATATTGATGATCAAGTTTTCTCCGATCATCCTGTTCATGCCGGACGGCCCGGCGCATCTGACGATCCAGTTTATCGAAATGGGCTTTGACGACGTCATCTGCCTGCCGGAAAAAAGCGCCGTCCTGGCGGCGCGGCTGGCCGGGCAAGTCGGCCAGGAGCGGCTGTTTATCGAGGCGGATCACTATATCGGCCCGGACCGCCGTCGCATGGAACTGATCGAACGCGACACCGTCAGGCGCAAGCATGGCGGCTCGAGCCACGACAAGATCACCATCATCCGCCACCCCGGCAAAGGCATCGAAATCGTCAGCCGGCAGCACGTGGTTGTCACCGCGGCCAAACACGGGACGCACGAAGCCGTGGAGTTGTGAGCGGGGAAATCGACGCCGATGCGGACGCTCGGGGGCGCAGGCTGAAATCCAACAGCGGCCATTCACCGTCGCTGACGTTGCAACTTCCGGTCGAAGTACATTTTTTCGTAGACCTTACGGCCGTTTCGCAGCTTATGCGTCACCCATAGATAGATGTACTGGCCATCTGACCCGGCGATATCAATCCCACCAAATTCGTCAAAGTTTGGTCTTGCCGCGATGCGCTCGCATTCGGCCACAAGATCTTCGAACGGGACGCTCAAGAATTCGCGCAGCTCCTTTTCTGCGTATAGGGCCCCGGCACGATCAAAACCTTGATCGCCGACGCGTTCACACTGATCGATCGGCGTTGCCTCCTTCACAGTGCGGAAGCGCAATTCGAAGCCAGATATTTCTCCCTGCAAGATTTCTACCGGACGACTTCTCAGTGTTTCGACCACAGCATCGGCGTGCGTCTTCGATATTCTAGGGCCAAGATACACGCGCTTCAGCGCATCATCGACGTAATGCTTGGGGCCGACGGAACCCGTAACGTATCTCCACTCTTTTTCGTGCTGCCATTCAGTCCGCTTGCGTGTGATGCGTGCCAGCACGGCCTCTTGCATTTTATCCTGTCCCAAATCAGCAAGACTGATCGGCGGAAGGGCGTTTCGCGCGTATTTGACGGGAAAGAGTTTCTCGCCCTGAAAATCACTGATCGTTAGTGCTGCGCTATCGAATTCCAGACAGACGCCAGCGAAGTTCCCAGCGTAGTAAGCCCATAGAGGCAAATCGTCCGGCGAACTCGAAAAGGACACCAAGGCGAACTTCGCGATCATGTCGTCCAGTAACTTATAAAGTTGGCGGGAGGCATTTCCGGCGTGGCCAAGCATGGCGTCGACAATGCGATCACCCGGCCCGCCAGTCTCATAAAAGGCCTCCATGGGATCGTTCATTGATCCGAAGGCTGGCGCATAGAGATAGCTGTTCTTCAGCGTATCGAGTTCGCGCTTGAGCAATTTGTCATCGGCGAGTGAACGATAGCGGTAGAGTAAAGATGGAGGGGGCAATGAAGAACTCAGCTGTCAGACAGAGAAACCACATCGAACGTGACCTTGGGGAGCCGCAGGAAGCTTGAACATACTTTCCGTGAAACGCAAACACTTGTGTGCCTTCCTAGTCTCGCTCCTGAAGTCCCGCTTGTCTGCTCACTACCCCAAGTTTGGCACGGCTATTTTAGAATCAGACAGTCCGCTTGCCACCCCAACGGGCCATCGTATTGACCAATGGCTCTGGCTGAAAAGCCCATGGCCGCTGGCCGAGAGCTGGAAACATCGCGAACAAGCCCATACGCTACCCGAACCCGTCTATTGGGTCATCAAAGGGAATTGCGGCCCAATGAACAAAATTAGTCCGGGCACGATCGGCGTTATTTTCAATGGCGACCGGACAGAGGTCGTTCTGCACTTACGCGACGATCAAGCCATGTGGAGCTTGCCGGGAGGAATTCCTGACTTCGGGGAAACCTTCGAGGCAGCGGCGATCCGCGAAATCAAGGAGGAAACCGGGCTTGAAACGGCGGTGTCACGATTTGTGGGCGCTTATTCTGATCCGGAATTGTTCGTGTTTAGCTATGCAGATGGCAACCGCGTCCAGGCGTTTGCGGTTGCCGTTGAGTGTCGGATTCTGAGCGGTGAACTGATGCCCAACGGGACTGACAGTTTGGACGTCAGGTGGTTTCCAATAAATGCCCTGCCGACCAACCTGATGCGGATGCACTCAGTCGTGATCCAAGACGCTCTGGCGGGCGGGCCTCCCGTCCTTCGGTAGAGCGGCCTGCGTCGGAATTTTTACCGGCACCAAATTTTTCAGACAAACGGTGCATCTCCGCGCTTGCTTCTGCCGCCTAGGAACTTTCTTCTGCATCTTCAGTTTTACTCCTGCAATTTTGCACGGAGCCGGCACCGATGAAATCTCTGGAAGAACTGTTCAAACACACGCTGCGCGATATCTATTACGCGGAGAACGCCATCACCAAGGCGCTGCCCAAGATGTCAAAGGCCGTCAAAAGCGCCGAGTTGAAGGCCGCCTTTGATAGCCATCTCAAGGAAACCAAGGGCCAGATCGAAACCATGAAGAAGGTCTTCGCCTCGGTCGGCGAGAAGGCCGAAGGCGAAAAATGCGATGCGATCGAGGGCCTGCTCAAAGAGGGCGACGGGCTGATGGAAGAGGCGACCGGCGTGGCGCTGGACGCCGGCCTGCTGGCCTGCGCCCAGGCGGTCGAGCATTACGAGATAGCCCGCTATGGCTCGCTGCGCGAATGGGCCAAGGAACTTGGCCATGACGAAGCCCACAAGCTGCTGAGCGAAATTCTCGACGAGGAGAAGGCCGCCAACAGCAAGCTGACCAATCTCGCCGTCTCCAGCGTCAATAAGAAGTAACCCAAAGGCTACCGATCAGCGGGCAGGGGAGCGCCAATGCTCTGCTGCCCGCTGATCGTGTTGCTATGGCTGGGGTGGCCTATTTCTCCTTTTCGACAGCGCCGCCGTCATCGACCCAGTCCTTGAAGCCGCCCAGGTTGAAGACCTTCTCATAGCCCATCTCCTTGAGCGTCTTGCCGCTGAGGGCCGAACGGCCGCCCGAGGCGCAGTGCAGGATGACGGGGCGGTCCAGCGTCAGATTGGCATCGTGATAGGGTGTGGCCGCGTCGGCGCGGAATTCCAGCATGCCGCGCGGGATATGCACCGAGCCGGGAATTTTGCCGGTGGCCTGCAATTCGGGCAGGTCGCGGACATCGATGATCACGGCATTCTGCTCTGCGACCATCCGGCGGGCTTCGGCAGGCGAGATTTTCGGCACTGCCGCATTCGCGGCCGACAGCATGTCTTTCACGTTGGACGTCATGGGCTCCTCCTGTGTCGGGCGGAGTTTACGCCCGGCTACAGGCGTTGCCAATGCAAAGGCAGCGCGCCTACTCGGCTGCCATCGGCAGACTGTCGGTGTGGCGGGATTTCAGGCGATTGAGCTGATGGGCGGCATGGGTCAGCAGGGCGGTGCGCACTTCGGGCGTCGACACGGCGCCGACATCGGCCTTGACCTTGAGGTCGAGGTGATAGCGCGAGACATTGCCCATGAAGCATTCCTCGATGCGAACGCGGACCACGCCCGTCACCCGGCCGGCAATGGCGCGATGCGGGCCGTAATAACGGACCTCGCAGCCTTTGACTTCGAAATTCGCGCTCCCCAGCGACATGGTCCAGCCTCCCGCTGCCATTTTTTCGTCTTAATTCGATCAAATGCGAATGTGAGGCGGCGCACAAGCCAGATTCTGCGTGTTCTTAACGTGTCGTTAACAAATGTGATCGGGGTGGAGTGGGCGGCTCCGGCAGATTGTGGCGGCGGCCTGTTGCATTTGGCGGCGGTTTTCTCTAGATACCCACATTCCAGCCGTGCGGGATTCCTGCGCGGCCTTTGGTTTTGCACCAAAAACACCAAAGAGTAGATTCGCCTATGGCCCGTCCGAACCCAATCCAGTTTCTGCAGCAAGTTCGGCAGGAGACCAATAAAGTCGTCTGGCCGGGGCGGAATGAAGTCCTGGTTTCGACCATTATGGTGATCGTGCTGGTGGTGTTTGCGAGCCTGTTCTTTCTCCTGTCGGACCAGCTCATTTCCTGGGTCGTCGGGCTGATGCTTTCGATCCGCTGAGCGGGTCACGGACACAATAATACTGGGAGCGGCGACGCTTAATGGCCAAGCGCTGGTACATCGTTCAGGCTTATAGCAATTTCGAGCGCAAGGTGGCGGACGACATTCGCCAGAAGGTTGCGCAGAAAAAGCTTGAGCATCTGTTTGAAGACGTGATCGTTCCGACCGAAAAGGTCGTCGAGATCCGTCGCGGCCGCAAGGTCGACGCTGAACGCAAATTCTTCCCGGGCTATGTGCTGGTGAAGATGGATATGACCGACGAGGCGTTCCATCTGATCAAGAACACGCCCAAGGTTACCGGCTTCCTCGGTTCGGACAATCGCCCGATGCCGATTTCGGAAAAGGAAGCCCAGGCCATTCTGCAGCAGGTGCAGGAAGGCGTGGAGCATCCCAAGCCTTCCGTGTCGTTCGAAGTGGGCGAAAACGTCCGCGTCTCGGACGGTCCCTTCGCCAGCTTCAATGGCGTGGTGGAAGAAGTCGACGAAGAGCGCGCCCGCCTCAAGGTGGAAGTGTCGATCTTCGGTCGTCCCACTCCGGTGGAACTCGAATATGGTCAGGTCGAGAAGGTCTGATCGCAAGAAATCTGCCAGCATGCTGGCAGAAAACTGCAGGAAAACTGGCAGCATGCTGCCGGCAAACTGGCAGGAAATCTGTGGAAGAGGGCGGTTGCTGCCAAGCAATCGGACATGCCTCGGACCACAGCGTCAAACGGTCCGCGTGACAGCGGGCGCATTTAGATAGGACGATTATGGCAAAGAAAATCGTTGGCTACGTAAAGCTGCAGGTGCCCGCCGCCTCCGCAACGCCGTCCCCGCCGATCGGGCCGGCTCTCGGTCAGCGCGGTCTGAACATCATGGAATTCTGCAAGGCATTCAATGCTGCCACGCAGGAAATGGAAAAGGGTTCGCCCATTCCAGTCGTGATCACCGCCTATGCCGACAAGAGCTTCACCTTCGAGATGAAGTCTCCGCCGGTCACCTACTTCATCAAGAAGGCCGTCAACCTCAAGTCGGGCAGCAAGCTGCCGGGCACCGAGTCGGTTGGCACCATCACCGTGGCTCAGCTGCGTGATATCGCCGAGAAGAAGATGAAGGATCTTAACGCCGACAATATCGACGCTGCTGTGTCGATGATCGCCGGCTCTGCCCGTTCCATGGGCATTCAGGTCGAGGGCTGATTGAATGGCACACGCTGGTAAGAAGATCACGAAGGCCCGTGAGGGCATCGACCGCAACAAGCTGTACAAGCTCGAAGAAGCCATCAAGATGGTGAAGTCGCGCGCCTCGGCCAAGTTCGACGAAACCATTGAACTTGCTATCAATCTTGGCGTTGACCCGCGCCACGCTGACCAGATGGTCCGTGGTGTGGTGACCCTGCCCAACGGCACCGGCAAGACCGTGCGCGTTGCAGTGTTCGCCAAGGATGCCAAGGCTGACGAAGCCCGCAAGGCTGGCGCCGACATCGTTGGTGCCGAAGACCTGATGGAAGCCATCCAGGCTGGCAAGATCGATTTCGATCGTTGCATTGCCACCCCTGACATGATGCCGCTGGTCGGTCGCCTGGGTAAGATCCTGGGCCCGCGCAACCTGATGCCGAACCCCAAGGTTGGCACGGTTACCCCCGATGTCGCCGGCGCCGTCAAGGCTGCCAAGGGTGGCGCCGTGGAATACCGCGTCGAAAAGGCCGGTATCCTGCATGCCGGCATTGGCAAGGTTTCCTTCTCGGAAGAAGCCCTGCTGCAGAACATCAAGGCGTTCACCGACGCCGTGCAGCGCTCCAAGCCTGCCGGTGCCAAGGGTACCTATGTGAAGCGCGTCGCCGTGTCTTCGACCATGGGCCCTGGCGTTCACGTCGAGCCGGCTTCGGCTCTGTAAGAAATTCCGGGCGGCTTCGGTCGCCCGGTTTTGTCTCTCGCAAGGGAGACATAAAGTCCTGTCCGAGACTGCCGGTGCTGACCAATCTGGGTCAGCTTAATGTCCACCGACGCCAGCATAGATGGGGTGAGACCACAATTTTCCTGCTCCAACCGGGGCAGGGTGATCGCGGTTCGAACCAGGCCAGTTGCCCTTCCGGGCAGCACGGTTGACAGGCGTTTAACCGTTGCTCCTCTCCTCCTTTATGGAGATCGGAGGGCAGCAATTGGCAATGGCCCGGCACGACTATGCCGGGCTCAATGTGGAGACTAGCAGTGGAAAGAGCGGAAAAGCGTGAGCTTGTCGCATCGCTCCAGGCGGCCCTTACGGGCGCTGGGTCGATCGTCCTTGCGCAGAATTCCGGTCTGACCGTAGCCAATCTGGAAGTGCTTCGCCGTGAGGTGAAGGCTGCCGGTGGTTACGTCAAGATCGCTAAAAACCGTCTTGCCAAGCTTGCTCTTAAAGAAACCGACAATGCGGACATGTCGGCCCTGTTTACCGGGCCGATCGTCATCGCTTATGCGGCTGACCCAATGACGACGCCGAAGATTGCGGCGAAGTTTGCTGAAAAGAACGCGAAATACGTCGTTCTTGGTGGCGCTATGGGCCAGACCGCTCTTGACGCGAATAGCGTCAAGGCGTTGGCGACCATGCCTTCGCTCAACGAGCTGCGCGCAACGCTGGCCGGGATGCTCAAGCAGCCCGCTACGCGTATCGCGTCGGTTATCGTGGCGCCGGCTGGTGGCATCGCTCGTGTGTTGGCCGCTCACGCGGAAAAGAGCAACGAAGCAGCGTAACCCCATAGGTCCTTTCGTGGGACCATTCTGGTTTGAACTGAACACCTAAAAAGAGAGATTTATCAAATGGCCGATCTCGCCAAGATTGTAGACGACCTGTCTGCCCTGACCGTTCTGGAAGCTTCGGAACTGTCCAAGATGCTCGAAGAGAAGTGGGGCGTTTCCGCCGCTGCTCCGGCTGCTGCTGCTGCTGCCGCCGCTCCGGCTGCTGCCGTTGAAGAGCAGACCGAATTTGACGTGATCCTCGCCTCCTTCGGCGAAAACAAGATCAACGTCATCAAGGAAGTCCGCGCCATCACCGGCCTGGGTCTCGGCGAAGCCAAGGCTCTGGTTGAGGCCGCTCCGAAGGCCGTCAAGGAAGGTGTCAACAAGGCTGAAGCCGAAGACATCAAGAAGAAGCTGGAAGCTGCCGGCGCCAAGGTCGAATTCAAGTAATTTCGACTCTTGCCTTGAATATTGCGAGATGGCGCGCTATGTGCCATTTCGCTACTTCGTCTCTACGAGATGATTCGCCGGGCCGATTGGATGGGTTCCAGGCGCCAATTTGCGGAATATATGACGATTTTGATGTCTGAGGCACGCTGACGTCCACGTGGCCCTATGGTTTATCGACCATGGGGTGTTTGGCGTTTTCGGGTCTGCTTTCTCTGGCTGGGGAAGTTTGCAGGCGTCACTGAGCCTAATTTACTGCCTATCAAAGGCATATACCCCGATGCCCGACGGCTGATTGTCGGGTCTTTGGATATGTGCCTCCGAGACAATCGCTAGACAAAGGAGCCCTCATGGCTACCACGTTCAACGGCCGCCGCAAGGTTCGCAAGTCCTTCGGATCCATTCGCGAAGTCACGGAGATGCCCAACCTGATCGAGGTCCAGAAGGCCTCTTATGATCAGTTTCTGTTGGTTGACGAGCCCAAGGGTGGCCGTCCCGATGAAGGGCTTCAGTCCGTCTTCCGTTCGGTTTTCCCGATCACCGACTTTTCCAATACAGCCTCTCTCGAATTCGTGAAGTACGAGTTCGAGCAGCCCAAATACGACATCGACGAGTGCCGTGCGCGCGACATCACCTTCGCTGCCCCGCTCAAGGTGACGCTGCGGCTGATCGTGTTCGAAGTCGATGAGGAAACCGGCGCTCGTTCGGTCAAGGACATCAAGGAGCAGGACGTCTATATGGGCGACATGCCCTTCATGACGTCGAACGGCACCTTTATCGTCAACGGCACCGAGCGCGTTATCGTCTCGCAGATGCACCGGTCGCCCGGCGTGTTCTTCGATCACGACAAGGGCAAGACCCACTCGTCGGGCAAGCTGCTGTTTGCCGCGCGCATCATCCCCTATCGCGGTTCGTGGCTCGATATCGAGTTCGACGCCAAGGACGTGGTGTTCGCCCGTATCGACCGTCGCCGCAAGATTCCGGTAACGTCGCTGCTCAAGGCCCTTGGTATGGATACCGAGGAAATCCTGGCGACCTATTACAACACCCTCACCTTCGAAAAGACCGCGACCGGCTGGCAGAAGCCGTATGACGCGGAGAAGATGAAGAATGCCAAGCCGTCGCAGGACCTGATCGACGCCAAGACCGGCGACGTGGTCCACGAAGCTGGCAAGAAGCTCTCGGCCCGCCAGGCCAAGAAGCTGGCCGAAAACGGCCTGACGCACCTGCTGGCAGTCGATGAAGACCTCTATGGCATGTATGTCGCCGAAGACCTGATCAACCTGCAGACCGGCGAGGTCTACATGGAGGCAGGTGACGAGCTCGACGAAAAGACCCTGACCCAGATGGTCGAACTGGGCTTCACCGAGCTGCCGATCCTCGACATCGATCACATCTCGATCGGTGGCTATATCCGCAACACGCTGGCCGTGGACAAGAACGAGACGCGTGAAGACGCGCTGTTCGACATCTATCGCGTCATGCGCCCGGGCGAGCCGCCGACCGTCGACACCGCCGAAGCCATGTTCCAGTCGCTGTTCTTCGACAGCGAGCGCTATGACCTGTCCGCTGTTGGCCGCGTCAAGATGAACATGCGCCTTGAGCTGGATGCCCCCGACACCATGCGCACCCTGCGCAAGGATGACATCGTGGAAGTCGTCCGCACGCTGGTCGACCTGCGTGATGGTCGCGGCGAAATCGACGACATCGACAACCTCGGCAACCGCCGCGTTCGCTCCGTCGGCGAACTCATGGAAAACTCCTATCGCCTTGGCCTGCTCCGCATGGAACGCGCCATCAAGGAGCGCATGAGCTCGGTCGAAATCGACACGGTGATGCCGCAGGATCTGATCAACGCCAAGCCGGCTGCTGCCGCTGTGCGTGAATTCTTCGGGTCGTCGCAGCTGTCCCAGTTCATGGATCAGACCAATCCGCTCTCGGAAATCACCCATAAGCGTCGCCTGTCGGCGCTTGGGCCTGGTGGTCTGACCCGTGAGCGTGCCGGCTTTGAAGTCCGTGACGTGCACCCGACCCATTACGGCCGTATCTGCCCGATTGAGACCCCGGAAGGTCCCAATATTGGGCTGATCAACTCGCTGTCGACCTTCGCCCGCGTCAACAAGTACGGTTTCATCGAAACCCCGTACCGCAAGATCGTGGACGGTGTGCTCACCGAGGACGTGGTCTATCTCTCCGCCATGGAAGAGGCCAAGCACTACGTTGCCCAGGCCAACGTGCAGTTCAACAAGGACGGCACGCTGCAGGACGATCTGGTGGTGGCTCGCCACGCCGGTGACAACGGCCTGACGCCCAAGGAAAACGTCGACTTGATGGACGTTTCCCCCAAGCAGATGGTGTCGGTTGCCGCCTCGCTGATCCCGTTCCTTGAGAATGACGACGCCAACCGGGCTCTGATGGGCTCGAACATGCAGCGTCAGGCTGTGCCGCTGCTGCGCGCCGAAGCTCCTTTTGTCGGTACCGGCATGGAAGCTATCGTGGCGCGTGACTCCGGCGCCGCCATCGTCGCCAAGCGCAAGGGCATCGTCGACCAGGTGGACGCCACCCGTATCGTTATTCGCGCAACGGAAGAAACCGATGCGTCGAAGTCGGGCGTCGACATCTACAATCTGATGAAGTTCCAGCGTTCCAACCAGTCCACCTGCATCAACCAGCGTCCGCTGGTCGTCGTGGGCGATCACGTGAACCAGGGCGACATCATCGCCGACGGTCCGTCGACCGAGCTGGGCGATCTCGCTCTGGGCCGCAACGTGCTCGTCGCGTTCATGCCCTGGAATGGCTACAACTTCGAAGACTCCATCCTGCTCAGCGAAAAGATCGCCATGCAGGACGTCTTCACCTCGATCCATATCGAGGAATATGAAGTGATGGCGCGCGATACCAAGCTGGGGCCTGAGGAAATCACCCGCGACATTCCGAACGTGTCGGAAGAAGCGCTGAAGAACCTCGACGAAGCCGGCATCGTGCATATCGGCGCCGAAGTCATGCCGGGCGACATCCTGGTCGGCAAGATCACCCCCAAGGGTGAATCGCCGATGACCCCGGAAGAGAAGCTGCTTCGCGCCATCTTCGGCGAAAAGGCTTCGGACGTTCGTGACACCTCCCTGCGCGTGCCGCCGGGCGATGCTGGTACTGTTGTTGAAGTGCGCGTGTTCAATCGCCACGGCATCGACAAGGACGAGCGCGCCATGGCCATCGAGCGCGAGGAAATCGAGCGTCTCGCCAAGGACCGTGACGACGAACAGTCGATCCTCGACCGTAACGTCTATGCGCGTCTCAAGGAGATGCTGTTCGGCAAGGCAGCAACGGCTGGCCCGAAGGGCTATGTCGTCGGCACCAAGCTCAACGACCAGATGTTCGAGGCTCAGCCCCGTTCGAAGTGGTGGCAGTTCGCGGTTGATGACGACAAGGTCATGACCGAGATGGAAGCTCTTCATGCTCAGTATGAAGAGAGCCGCCGTCTGCTCGAACAGCGCTTCATCGACAAGGTCGACAAGCTGCAGCGCGGTGACGAACTGCCGCCGGGCGTGATGAAGATGGTCAAGGTCTTCATCGCCACCAAGCGCAAGATCCAGCCGGGCGACAAGATGGCCGGCCGTCACGGTAACAAGGGCGTTGTCTCGCGTATCGTGCCGATCGAAGACATGCCGTATCTGGAAGATGGTACGTCGGTCGACATCGTGCTGAACCCGCTGGGCGTGCCATCGCGCATGAACGTCGGCCAGATCCTCGAAACTCACCTGGGCTGGGCTTGCGCCGGCATGGGCAAGAAGATCGACGAGATGGTCCGTGCGTATCATCGCAATGGCGACCTGAAGCCGCTGCGCCTCGAAGTGCAGGATCTGTTTGCCGGTGATGAAGCCATCACCGACCTCGACGACGACGGCATGGTCCGCCTCGGCGAGCACCTCTCCAAGGGTGTCTCGATCGCGACGCCCGTGTTCGACGGCGCCAAGGAAGCCGACATCGTCGTGATGCTTGAGCGGGCAGGGCTCAAGGCCTCCGGCCAGTCGACCGTCTATGACGGCCGTAGCGGCGAGCAGTTCGATCGTCAGGTGACGGTTGGGTATATTTATATGCTCAAGCTCGACCACTTGGTGGACAACAAGATCCACGCCCGTTCGATCGGTCCTTACTCGCTGGTCACCCAGCAGCCGCTCGGCGGCAAGGCCCAGTTCGGCGGTCAGCGCTTCGGCGAGATGGAAGTGTGGGCTCTCGAGGCCTATGGCGCGGCTTATACGCTCCAGGAAATGCTCACCATCAAGTCGGACGACGTGGCTGGTCGTACCAAGGTCTACGAGTCCATCGTGCGCGGCGACGATACATTCGAGCCGGGCATCCCCGAGAGCTTCAACGTTCTGGTCAAGGAAATCCGTTCGCTCGGTCTCAATGTCGAACTCGACATGCGTGAGATTGAGGATGGCTCCAGCCACGAAGCGGAGCTCGCACCTCCTCAGGAAGCGGCGGAATAATCCGGCGCATCCTACCCCCATTCACTTCCTGAGGGAGCCGGGCGTCAGCCCGCTCCCGACGGAAAGAGGAGAGAATTGATGAATCATCATTCCCACGTCATGGACCCGTTCAACCCGGCCGTCCCGGTGCAGACCTTCGATCAGATGAAAATCTCGATCGCGTCGCCCGAGAAAATCCTGAGCTGGTCGTACGGCGAGATCAAGAAGCCCGAGACCATCAACTACCGCACGTTCAAGCCTGAGCGTGACGGCCTGTTCTGCGCGCGCATCTTTGGCCCCGTGAAGGACTATGAGTGCCTGTGCGGCAAGTACAAGCGCATGAAGTTCAAGGGCGTCATCTGCGAAAAGTGCGGTGTGGAAGTCACCCTGAGCCGCGTTCGTCGCGAGCGCATGGGCCATATCGAACTGGCCGCTCCGGTCGCTCACATCTGGTTCCTGAAGTCGCTTCCGTCGCGTATCGCGCTGCTGCTCGATATGACGCTGAAGGACATCGAGCGCATCCTGTACTTCGAAAACTACGTCGTTCTCGATGCGGGCCTGACGCCCTTCACCCAGCACGAGCTGCTGACTGAAGAGCAGTTCCTCGACGCCCAGGACGAATATGGTGCCGACAGCTTCACCGCCAAGATTGGCGCCGAAGCCATCCGCGATATCCTGCTGGCCCTCGATCTCGAGAAGATCGCGGCCGACCTGCGCGTGGAAATTGCTGAGTCCACCACTGAACTTAAGCCCAAGAAGCTCGCCAAGCGCTTGAAGATCGTCGAGCAGTTCATCGTCTCGGGCAATAAGCCTGAGTGGATGATCATGACCGTCATTCCGGTCATCCCGCCCGAACTGCGTCCGCTGGTGCCGCTGGATGGCGGTCGCTTTGCGACCTCCGACCTGAACGACCTCTATCGCCGCGTGATCAACCGCAACAACCGGTTGAAGCGCCTGATCGAGCTGCGCGCTCCGGACATCATCATCCGCAACGAAAAGCGCATGCTGCAGGAAGCTGTGGACGCGCTGTTCGACAACGGCCGCCGTGGCCGCACCATCACCGGTGCCAACAAGCGTCCGCTGAAGTCGCTGTCCGATATGCTCAAGGGCAAGCAGGGCCGCTTCCGTCAGAACCTGCTCGGCAAGCGCGTCGACTATTCGGGTCGTTCGGTCATCACCGTGGGTCCGAACCTCAAGCTGCACCAGTGCGGCCTGCCCAAGAAGATGGCGCTCGAGCTGTTCAAGCCGTTCATCTACTCGCGCCTCGAAGCCAAGGGTTTCTCGTCCACTGTCAAGCAGGCGAAGAAGCTGGTCGAGAAGGAAAAGCCCGAGGTTTGGGATATCCTGGACGAAGTGATCCGCGAGCACCCAGTTCTGCTGAACCGCGCTCCGACCCTTCACCGTCTGGGCATCCAGGCGTTCGAGCCGATCCTGATCGAAGGCAAGGCCATCCGTCTGCACCCGCTCGTCTGCTCGGCCTTCAACGCCGACTTCGACGGTGACCAGATGGCTGTGCACGTTCCGCTGTCGCTCGAAGCGCAGCTGGAAGCGCGCGTGCTGATGATGTCGACCAACAACATCCTGCACCCTGCCAACGGCCAGCCGATCATCGTGCCGTCGCAGGATATCGTCCTGGGTCTCTACTATCTCTCGCTCATGAACGAGAAAGAGCCCGGCGAAGGCATGGCGTTCGGTTCCTATGCCGAACTCGAGCATGCGCTCGACAACAAGATCGTCACGCTGCACAGCAAGATCAAAGGCCGCGTGGCCGCGTTCGACGAGAACGGCAACGAGACCACCGAGATCGTGGAAACGACCCCGGGCCGCATGCTGATCGGGCAGATCCTGCCCAAGCACGCTGCGGTGCCATTCTCGACGGCAAACCAGCTGATGACCAAGAAGATGATCTCCAAGATGATCGACACGGTTTACCGTGGCTGCGGTCAGAAGGAGACTGTGATCTTCTGCGACCGCGTCATGCAGCTCGGTTTCAAGAATGCATGTGATGCGGGCATTTCGTTCGGTAAGGACGACATGGTTATCCCGGCTTCCAAGTACACCATCGTGGAAGCGGCTCGTAAGCAGGTCGAAGAGTTCGAACAGCAGTACAATGACGGCCTGATCACTCAGGGCGAAAAGTACAACAAGGTGGTCGACGCTTGGGCCAAGTGCGGTGACAAGGTCGCCGAAGAGATGATGGACGCGATCCGCAAGGTGCAGATCGACGAGGAAACCGGCCGTCAGAAGCCGATCAACTCGGTCTATATGATGAGCCACTCCGGCGCCCGCGGTTCGCCGGCGCAGATGAAGCAGCTCGCCGGTATGCGCGGCCTGATGGCCCGCCCCGACGGCTCGATCATCGAGACCCCGATCACGGCCAACTTCAAGGAAGGCCTGAACGTTCTTGAGTACTTCAACTCCACCCACGGTGCCCGTAAGGGTCTCGCGGATACGGCGCTGAAGACCGCGAACTCGGGTTACCTGACCCGTCGTCTCGTCGACGTGGCGCAGGATGCGATCATCGTGTCGACCGATTGCGGCACCGAACGCGGCCTGACCATGGAGCCGATCGTCGATGCCGGCCAGGTTGTGGCTTCGATCGGCCAGCGCGTGCTGGGCCGTACCGCTGCCGACGACATCTTCCACCCGCTGACCGGCGATCTGATCGCCGCCAAGGGCACGCTGCTGGAAGAGAAGGATGTCGATGTCATCGAGGACGCCCGGATCCAGTCGATCCGTATCCGTTCGCCGCTGACCTGCGACATGCGCCAGGGCACCTGCGCGGCCTGCTATGGCCGTGACCTTGCTCGCGGTACTCCCGTGAACATGGGTGAAGCTGTGGGCGTCATCGCCGCACAGTCGATCGGTGAACCCGGTACCCAGCTCACCATGCGTACGTTCCACATCGGTGGCACGGCACAGGTGGTCGACAGCTCGTTCCTCGAATCCGGCGCGGAAGGCACGATTGCCATCCGCAATCCGAACGTGGTGCTGGTTGAAGGCGGCAAGCTGGTCGTCATGGCCCGTAACGTGTCGCTCGCCATTCTCGATACCGACGGCAAGGAACGCGCCACCCACAAGGTGACCTATGGTTCCAAGCTGCTGGTCAAGGAAGGCGACAGCGTTCGCCGTGGCCAGCGTCTGGCCGAATGGGACCCCTACACCCGTCCGGTTCTCGCCGAAGTCGAGGGCGAGGTCGTGTTCGAGGATCTGGTCGACGGTGCTTCCGTTGCGGAAAATACCGACGAAGCGACCGGCTTCACCAAGCGCGTTGTCATCGACTGGCGCACCAATCAGCGTGGCGAGGGCCTCAAGCCGGCTCTTGCCGTGGCGCGTGATGGTCTGGTCCAGAAGGTGGAACGTGGTGGCGAAGCCCGTTACCTGCTCTCCGTCGACGCGGTCATCGCGGTCGAGCCGGGCGAGAAGGTATCGCCGGGTGACGTGCTGGCGCGTATTCCGCTGGAAAGCGCCAAGACCAAGGACATCACGGGCGGTCTGCCGCGCGTGGCTGAATTGTTCGAGGCTCGTCGTCCCAAGGATCACGCCATCATCGCCGAGATCGATGGCACCATCCGCTTTGGTCGCGACTACAAGAACAAGCGTCGCATCATCATCGAGCCCCATGAAGAGGGTGCTGATCCGGTCGAGTATCTGATCCCCAAGGGCAAGCCGTTCCACCTCCAGGAAGGCGACGCCATTGAAAAGGGTGAATACATCCTCGACGGCAACCCGGCGCCGCACGACATTCTGGCCATCAAGGGCGTGGAAGAGCTTGCTCGTTACCTCGTCAATGAAATCCAGGAGGTCTATCGTCTGCAGGGCGTGTTGATCAACGACAAGCACATCGAGGTGATCGTTCGCCAGATGCTGCAGAAGGTCGAGATCGTGGATCCAGGTGATACCGGCCTGCTCAAGGACGAGCAGCTCGACAAGCTGGACTTCGACGAGCTCAACGACGCGCTGGTCGCCGACGGCAAGAAGCCGGCAACGGCCAACCCCGTGCTGCTCGGCATCACCAAGGCGTCGCTGCAGACCCGCTCGTTCGTGTCGGCCGCTTCGTTCCAGGAAACCACCCGCGTCCTCACGGAAGCGGCGGTTTCCGGCAAGGCCGATCTGCTCGAAGGCCTCAAGGAAAACGTCATCGTCGGTCGGCTGATCCCGGCCGGTACCGGTGCCGGCATTTCCTCGGCCAAGCTGATCGCCACCAAGCGCGACGATCTGATCTTGGACGAGCGTCGCCGTCAGGCGGCCACCGTGCAGATCGCAGCACCCGCCGCCGAGTAAGCGTCCGCTATTATGGAATGCGTGAAAGGGGCCTCAGGGCCCCTTTCTTTTTGCCGGTCCGGAATTGAATTTGACGCGACCGCGCAAGCGCCTGTTAACCTCTTGCGTCATTGCGGGACGGATATCGGCGTCGCTGAGCCGACACAGGTGCGAAGGGCAGGGGGCGGGTCCCGCTGCGAGCCCAGGATAGGCCTGACGTTGCTGCAGGCACCGAAGCAAACGGATGGCAAGCCCCTGCATGGCTCCCCCTCCGTTTTTTCACGAAAGAATCCTTGACGGCTGGGCGAGTCGGTTCTAAACAGCGGCTACCTAAGCGGTCGGTCGTGAATGTCACACCGGGCTCCTGCCATCTTGTGCGGGCATCCAGGACACTCAAACACACTGCCGGGTAACTAGACGAAGCAAATCCTTGTGCGCAAGACTGCCCATTTATGTGGGTGGTCCGCTGCAATTAGGGCGCCGCCGTACCTTTTGGGTTCGGATGAGCGCCGTTTTGGTTTGGTTTTTCTAGACCGCAATGAATTTTGGACGATGGAAAGAGCGCAATGCCCACCATTAATCAGCTGATCCGCAAACCACGCGCCAGCAAGCCAAAGCGGAACAAGGTTCCGGCCATGGAAGCAAATCCGCAGAAGCGCGGCGTTTGCTCTCGCGTTTATACGACGACCCCGAAGAAGCCGAACTCGGCTCTGCGTAAGGTCGCCAAGGTTCGCCTGACCAATCAGCGCGAAGTCATCTCGTATATCCCGGGCGAAGGCCACAACCTGCAGGAACACTCCGTGGTCCTGATCCGTGGTGGCCGCGTGCGCGACCTCCCTGGCGTTCGTTATCACATCCTGCGCGGCGTTCTTGATACGCAGAGCGTCAAGGACCGCAAGCAGCGCCGTTCGCATTATGGCGCGAAGCGTCCGAAGTAAGGAGATCGAGATATGTCCCGTCGTCACCGCGCAGAAAAACGCGATGTTATCCCGGATGCTAAGTTCGGCGATCTGATTTTGACCAAGTTCATGAACTCGCTCATGAAGGACGGCAAGAAGTCGACTGCTGAAAGCATCGTCTATGGTGCCTTCGACATCGTCGAAGCCAAGGTCAAGCAGGACCCGATCGAGGTCTTCCACACTGCGCTCGAAAACATCCGCCCGTCGGTTGAAGTTCGTTCGCGTCGTGTCGGCGGTGCCACCTATCAGGTCCCAGTCGAAGTTCGCACCGAGCGTCAGCAGGCCCTGGCCATTCGCTGGCTGATCGAATCTGCCCGCAAGCGCGGCGAGAACACCATGCGCGAGCGCCTTTCCGGCGAGCTCATGGACGCTCTCAATGGTCGCGGCCAGGCCGTCAAGAAGCGCGAAGACACGCACCGTATGGCTGATGCCAACCGCGCCTTCTCGCACTACCGCTGGTAGTAGGAGCCAATATGACCCGTCAGCACCCGATCGATCATTACCGTAACTTCGGCATCATGGCTCACATTGATGCTGGCAAGACGACAACGACCGAACGCATCCTGTATTACACCGGCAAGAACCATAAAATGGGCGAGACGCACGATGGTGCCTCGACCATGGACTGGATGGAGCAGGAACAGGAACGCGGCATCACCATCAGCTCCGCTGCCACCACGACCTTCTGGAAGGGCCGCGACGGCACGCAGTTCCGCTTCAACATCATCGACACCCCCGGCCACGTGGACTTCACCATTGAAGTCGAACGTTCGCTGCGTGTGCTTGACGGTGCCGTTGCACTGCTGGACGCCAATGCCGGTGTTGAGCCGCAGACGGAAACCGTCTGGCGCCAGGCCGACAAGTACAATGTTCCGCGTCTCATCTTCGTCAACAAGATGGACAAGGTCGGCGCCGATTTTTATCGCTGCCTCGAGATGATTGGCTCCCGTCTGGGCGCCAAGGCCGTTGCTGTGCAGCTGCCGATCGGTGCTGAGACCGAATTCAAGGGCGTCGTCGATCTGATCGAGATGAACGCTCTGATCTGGCACAACGAAGAGCTGGGCGCTGCCTGGGACGTCGTTGAGATCCCCGAGGACCTCAAGGCCAAGGCCGCTGAGTACCGCGAGAAGATGATCGAAGCCGCCGTCGAACTCGACGACGACGCGATGGAAGCCTATTTGAACGGCGATATGCCGAACAATGACACCATCCGTCGCCTGCTGCGTCGTGGCGTCATCGACACCAAGTTCTTCCTCGTCTATGCCGGCTCGGCCTTCAAGAACAAGGGCGTGCAGCCTCTGCTGGACGGCGTTGTGGCCTTCCTGCCGTCGCCTGCCGATATCCCGGCTATCCAGGGTATCGATGCGCGCACCGAGCTGCCGATCGAGCGTCATGCCGACGATAACGAGCCGCTGTCGATGCTGGCCTTCAAGGTCGCCAACGATCCGCATATGGGTTCGCTGACCTTCGCACGCATCTACTCGGGCAAGCTCGAGCAGGGCACGATGGTTGAGAACACCGTCAAGGAAAAGCGCGAGCGTATCGGTCGTCTGTTCCAGATGCACTCGAACAGCCGCGAGCAGATCACGGAAGCCTATGCTGGCGACATCGTCGCTATCGTTGGCCTCAAGGACACCACCACGGGCGATACGCTGTGCGCATCGAACGCGCAGGTTATCCTTGAGCGGATGATCTTTCCTGAGCCGGTTATCGACATTTCGGTGGAACCCAAGTCCAAGGCCGACCAGGAGAAGATGGGCCTCGCCCTGAACCGCCTGGCAGCTGAAGACCCGTCCTTCCGCGTCAAGACCGACGAAGAATCCGGCCAGACCATCATTTCGGGCATGGGTGAACTTCACCTCGACATTCTCGTCGACCGCATGCGCCGTGAATTCAAGGTCGAGGCCAATATCGGTCAGCCCCAGGTGGCTTACCGCGAGACGATCACCAAGTCGGCCAATGTGGACTATACCCACAAGAAGCAGTCGGGTGGTTCGGGCCAGTTTGCTCGTGTCAAGCTGACCGTGGAGCCGGGTGAACTCGGCAAGGGTCTCGAATTCGTTAACGCCGTCGTTGGCGGCTCGGTGCCCAAGGAATACATCCCGGGCGTCGAAAAGGGCGTGAAGTCGGTCATGCCGGCCGGTCCGCTGATCGGGTTCCCGATCGTGGACGTCAAGGTGACGTTGACCGAAGGCGCTTACCACGACGTGGACTCCTCGGTTCTGGCCTTCGAAATCGCCGGTCGTGCGGGCTTCAATGAAGCTCTGCGCAAGGCGTCGCCGAAGATCCTCGAGCCGATCATGAAGGTTGAAGTTGTGACGCCCGACGATTACATGGGTGACGTCATCGGCGACCTGAACTCCCGTCGAGGTCAGATCCATGGCACTGAAAGCCGTGGTGTTCTCCAGGTCGTGAATGCCTATGTGCCGCTCGCGAACATGTTCGGCTACGTGAACTCGCTGCGCTCGATGAGCCAGGGACGTGCACAGTACTCGATGACGTTCGATCACTACGAGCAAGTGCCGCAGGCAGTCGCCGACGAAGTCCAGGCCAAGTACGCCTAAAACAAGAAACTCAAACTCAAGGTTGGCCCGAGGGCTAACGAATACGGAGAGAAGCGATGGGCAAGGAAAAGTTTTCCCGCAATAAGCCTCACTGCAACATCGGCACCATCGGTCACGTTGACCATGGCAAGACCTCGTTGACTGCAGCGATCACCAAGGTGCTGGCTGAAACCGGCGGCGCCGCGTTCCGGGATTATTCGCAGATCGACAACGCGCCCGAAGAAAAGGCGCGTGGCATCACCATCAATACCTCGCATGTCGAGTATGAGACGGCTAACCGTCACTACGCTCACGTCGATTGCCCGGGCCACGCTGACTATGTGAAGAACATGATCACCGGTGCTGCCCAGATGGACGGCGCGATCCTGGTCGTGTCGGCCGCTGACGGCCCGATGCCCCAGACGCGTGAGCACATCCTGCTCGCTCGCCAGGTTGGCGTGCCGGCGCTGGTGGTGTTCCTGAACAAGTGCGACATGGTCGACGACGCCGAACTGCTCGAACTCGTTGAGCTGGAAGTGCGCGAGCTGCTGTCCTCCTATGAATTCCCGGGCGACGATATCCCGGTGATCAAGGGTTCGGCTCTGGCTGCTCTCGAAGACAGCGACCGCAAGCTCGGCCACGACGCCGTTCTCGAGCTGATGGCTGCCGTTGACGCCTACATCCCGCAGCCCGAGCGTCCGGTTGACCTGCCGTTCCTGCTGCCGATCGAAGACGTGTTCTCGATCTCGGGCCGTGGCACCGTGGTGACCGGTCGCGTTGAACGCGGCATCGTCAAGGTTGGTGAAGAAGTCGAAATCGTCGGCATGAAGCCGACGCAGAAGACCACCGTCACCGGTGTTGAAATGTTCCGCAAGCTGCTCGACTCGGGCCAGGCTGGCGACAACGTTGGTGCGCTGATCCGTGGTATCGACCGTACGCAGGTCGAGCGCGGCCAGGTGCTCTGCAAGCCCGGCTCCGTGACCCCGCACACCGACTTCGTTGCTGAGGCCTATATCCTCACCAAGGAAGAAGGCGGCCGTCACACTCCGTTCTTCGGCAACTACCGTCCCCAGTTCTACTTCCGTACCACGGACGTGACGGGCATCGTGACCCTGCCGGAAGGCACGGAAATGGTTATGCCGGGCGACAACATCAACATGAACGTTCAGCTCATCGTTCCGATCGCCATGGAAGAGAAGCTCCGCTTCGCTATCCGTGAAGGTGGCCGCACTGTCGGCGCCGGCGTCGTTGCGAAGATCCTGAAGTAAGCCCATAAGACATTCGCGGCGCGCGAATAGCGCGCCGCGATCCATTTTCGTCAGGATTTACAAGATGAACGGTCAGAATATTCGCATTCGCCTCAAGGCGTTTGACCATCGCGTTCTCGACGCGTCTACGCGCGAGATCGTTTCGACGGCCAAGCGCACTGGCGCGCAGGTTCGCGGCCCGATTCCGCTGCCGACGCGAATCGAAAAGTTTACCGTGAACCGCTCGCCCCATATCGATAAGAAGGCGCGTGAGCAGTTTGAGATTCGGACCCACAAGCGTCTTCTGGACATTGTGGACCCGACCCCGCAGACGGTTGACGCTCTGATGAAGCTCGATCTCGCCGCCGGCGTCGACGTCGAAATCAAGCTCTAAGCAAAAAGAAGTTTCCGCGCGTATCAGACAAAGGGTCCTCTGAAGTCATGACCCGATACAGCGCCAAGAGAGAAGGTAATAACCGATGCGTTCTGGATTGATCGCACAGAAGCTGGGCATGACCCGCATTTTCGCCGAGGACGGCTCGCACGTTCCGGTGACCGTGCTGGAATTGCAGAACTGCCAGGTGGTGGGCCAGCGTACGGCTGAAAAAGACGGCTACGTCGCGCTGCAGCTTGGCGCAGGCCAGGCTAAGGCCAAGAACACCACCAAGGCAGAGCGCGGCCAGTTCGCCGTTGCCAAGGTCGAGCCCAAGCGTCATGTCGCCGAATTCCGCGTTGACGAAGCCAACCTCATCGAGGTCGGTGCAACGCTTCAGGCAGACCACTTCCTCGAAGGCCAGCTGGTGGACGTCACCGGTACTTCGATCGGTAAGGGCTTCGCCGGCGGTATGAAGCGCTGGAACTTCGGTGGTCTGCGCGCCACTCACGGCGTGTCGGTTTCGCACCGCTCGATCGGTTCGACCGGTCAGCGCCAGGATCCGGGCAAGACCTTCAAAGGCAAGAAGATGCCGGGCCACATGGGCGATCGTCGCATCACCACGCAGAACGTCAAGGTCGTCAAGACCGACGTGGAACGTGGCCTGATCATGATCCAAGGTTCGGTTCCGGGCTCCAAGGGCGCCTGGATCATGATCAAGGACGCGGTGAAGAAGCCGGCCCCGCAGGGCGCCGCCTTCCCGGGGTCGTTCAAGGCCGCCGCAGAAGTCGCGGGGGAAGGTAACTAAATGGAACTCAAGGTCACAACCCTCGACGGCAAGGCCGCTGGCACGATCCAGCTCGCCGACGACGTCTTCGGTCTGGAAGTCCGCCAGGACATCCTGCACCGCATGGTTCGCTACCAGCAGCTTAAGGCTATGGCCGGTACGCATGACGTCAAGAACCGCTCGGAAGGTGCTCGCACCGGCCGGAAGTTCGTGAAGCAGAAGGGCTCGGGCGGCGCTCGCCATGGCGATCGCAAGGCTCCGCAGTTCCGTGGCGGCGGCCGTGCATTCGGTCCGACCCCGCGCAGCCATGCCATCGACCTTCCCAAGAAGGTTCGCGCCCTGGCGCTGAAGCATGCTCTGTCGTCCAAGATCAAGTCCGGCTCGCTGATCGTCATCGACAGCATTGTCCAGAAGGAAGCCAAGACCGCTGGTCTGCTGGCCACTTTCGGCAAGCTGGAATGGACCAACGCGCTGATTATCGATGGTGCAGTGGTGGATGAGAACTTCGCTCTGTCCGCTCGCAACATCCCGCATATCGACGTGCTGCCGGTGCAGGGGATCAACGTTGTTTCGATCCTGAAGCGCGACAAGCTCGTCCTGACCAAGGCAGCGCTGGAAGCGCTGGAAGCGAGGTTCGCATGAACAAGCTCAGCGCTTACGACATCATCCGTAACCCCGTCGTGACTGAAAAGTCGACGATGGCTTCGGAAGTAAACCAGGTCGTTTTCGACGTGGCGATTGATGCCAACAAGACCGACATCAAGGCTGCTGTCGAGCAGCTCTTCTCGGTCAAGGTCAAGGCAGTGAACACCCTGGTCCGCAAGGGCAAGGTGAAGCGCTTCCGCGGCCGGATTGGTACGCGCAACGACGTCAAGAAGGCGATCGTGACCCTCGTCGACGGCCAGTCGATCGATATTTCGACCGGCCTGTAAGGGGATAGAGACAAAAAATGGCTCTTAGGCACTATAATCCCACCTCCGAAGGTCATCGCCATCTGGTGACTACTGATCGTTCGGAACTGTGGAAGGGCAAGCCGGTCAAGGTTTTGACCGAAGGTCTGTCCAAGTCCGGTGGTCGCAACAATCGCGGTCGCATCACCTCGTTCCATCGGGGTGGCGGTCACAAGCGCACCTATCGTCTGATCGACTTCAAGCGCGTCAAGTTTGACGTGGTTGGGACGATCGAGCGTCTGGAATATGATCCGAACCGTACGGCCTGGATCGCTCTGGTTAACTACGAAGACGGCGACGTCGCCTACATCGTGGCACCCCAGCGCGTATCGGCTGGCGACAAGGTCATCTCGTCGATGAACGCTGTCGACGTGAAGCCGGGCAACGCGATGCCGCTGGAACGCATGCCGGTCGGTACGATCGTGCATAACATCGAGCTGAAGCCCCGCAAGGGTGGCCAGGTCGCCCGTTCGGCTGGTGCGTATGCCCAGTATGTCGGTCGTGACCAAGGTTGGGCGATCCTTCGCCTGAACTCGGGCGAACAGCGCCGCGTGCATGGCACTTGCCTTGCTACCGTTGGCGCCGTGTCGAACCAGGACCACTCCAACACCTCGCTCGGCAAGGCCGGTCGTGCACGTTGGTTGGGCCGCAAGCCCGTCACGCGCGGTGTGGCAATGAACCCGATCGATCACCCGCATGGTGGTGGTGAAGGTCGTACCTCTGGTGGCCGTCACCCGGTTACCCCATGGGGTAAGCCGACCAAGGGCAAGAAGACCCGCAGCAACAAGGCGACGGACCAGTTCATCGTTCGCTCGCGTCACGTGAAGAAGGGCAGGTAAGCCATGACCCGTTCAATCTGGAAGGGGCCGTTCGTCGACGGCTACATGCTCAAGAAGGCCGAGAAGGCCCTCGCGTCTGGCCGCAACGATGTGGTCAAGATCTGGAGCCGCCGCTCGACCGTCCTGCCGCAGTTCGTGGGTGTTACCTTCGGCGTGCATAACGGCCACAAGCACATTCCGGTCAATGTCACCGAAGACATGATCGGCCACAAGTTTGGCGAGTTCGCACCGACCCGTACCTACTACGGTCACGCGGCCGACAAGAAGGCCAAGAGGAAGTAAGATGGGCAAGCCAAAAACCCAGCGCGCGCTCAAGGACAACGAAGCCAAGGCTGTGCTGCGCATGCTGCGCGTCAGCCCGCAGAAGCTCAATCTTCTGGCTCAGTTGATCCGCGGCAAGAAGGTCGAGAAGGCCCTGGCCGAACTCGAGTTCAGCCACAAGCGCATCTCCGGTCAGGTCAAGAAGGTGCTGGAAAGCGCCATCGCGAACGCCGAGAATAACCATGGCCTCGATACCGACGCTCTCGTCGTTGCCGAAGCCTTTGTGGGCAACTCGCTCGTCATGAAGCGCTTCGTCGCTCGCGGTCGTGGCCGGTCTTCGCAGATCCAGAAGCCATTCGCGCATCTGACGATCATCGTCCGGCAAGTTGAGGAGGCCGCATAATGGGCCAGAAGATCAATCCAATCGGCTTCCGCCTCGGTATTAACCGGACGTGGGACAGCCGCTGGTACGCCAACAAGGGCGATTTCGGGAACCTGCTGCAGGAAGACCTGAAGATCCGCACGATGCTGCTCAACGACCTCAAGGCCGCTGCAGTGTCCAAGATCGTCATTGAGCGTCCGCACCGCAAGTGCCGCGTGTCGATCCACACTGCCCGTCCGGGCATCGTGATCGGCAAGAAGGGCGCTGACATCGACAAGATCCGTGCCAAGGTGAAGCAGTTCACCGACAGCGAAGTGCACATCAACATCGTTGAAGTGCGCAAGCCGGAGACCGATGCGACGCTGGTTGCCCAGGGCATTGCCCAGCAGCTGGAACGCCGTGTGGCCTTCCGTCGTGCCATGAAGCGTTCGGTGCAGACCGCAATGCGCATGGGCGCTGGTGGCATCCGCGTCAACGTTGGTGGCCGTCTTGGCGGTGCCGACATTGCTCGTAGCGAGTGGTACCGCGAAGGTCGCGTCCCGCTGCACACACTGCGTGCTGACATCGACTATGGTACTGCTGAAGCCGCGACGACCTACGGCATCATCGGCATCAAGGTTTGGGTGTTCAAGGGCGAAGTGCTTGAGCATGATCCCACCGCGCATGAGCGCCGCGCTACCGAAGGTAACGATGGCGGGCAGCGTAGTGAGCGTGAACCGCGCCGTGAGCGCGGCGACCGCGAACGCGCATAAGAGGTTAGTTCATTATGCTGCAACCTAAGAAGACCAAGTTCCGCAAGGCACACAAGGGCCGCATTCACGGCGCTGCCAAGGGCGGCACCGAGCTGGCTTTTGGCCAGTACGCCCTGAAGGCAACCGAGCCAGAGCGCGTCACCGCTCGCCAGATCGAAGCGGCTCGCCGTGCGATCACCCGCGAGATGAAGCGCCAGGGCCGCGTTTGGATCCGTATTTTCCCGGATCTGCCGGTGTCCAAGAAGCCGACCGAAGTTCGTATGGGTAAGGGTAAGGGTTCGGTTGAATTCTGGGCCGCCCGTGTTCACCCCGGTCGTATCGTATTTGAGATCGATGGCGTCCCCGAGGACGTTGCTAAGGAAGCTCTGCGCCTCGGCGCGATGAAGCTCCCGATCATGACGCGGGTTGTCACCCGCATTGCCGACTAAGGACAACGAGCATGAAAGCCAGTGATGTGCGGAGCAAGACCGCAGACGAACTGAAGGATCAGCTCGTCGGCCTGAAAAAAGAACAGTTCAATCTGCGTTTCCAGCGTGCTACCCAGCAGCTCGAAAAGCCGACCGAGGTCAAGAAGGTCCGCCGCGATATCGCGCGGATCAAGACGATCTTGGCCGAAAAGAACGCAGCGAAGTAAGGAGCCGCGACCATGCCAAAGCGCGTTTTGCAGGGGACTGTGGTCTCCGACGCCAATGAGAAGACGGTTGTGGTGCGCGTCGAGCGCCGCTTCACGCACCCGGTGATGAAGAAGGTGGTTCGTCGTTCCAAGAAGTACCACGCGCACGACGAGGCCAACGTGGCCAAGATCGGGCAGATCGTGTGGATCGAGGAATGTGCTCCGATCTCCAAGAACAAGCGCTGGACGCTGGTTCAAGAGGCTTCTGCGCCATCCGCGTAAGAGAATTTAGTTTTAGGTCGGCGAGCCGGATGACGGCCAAGCCGGTTCAACAAGAAGGCATCCAGTCATGATTCAGATGCAATCAAATCTCGACGTCGCGGATAATTCCGGCGCGCGTCGCGTCATGTGCATCAAGGTGCTGGGCGGCTCGCATCGCAAGTATGCGTCTATCGGCGACATCATTGTCGTTTCGGTCAAGGACGCTATTCCGCGCGGCCGCGTTAAGAAGGGTCAGGTCATGAAGGCCGTGGTGGTTCGCACCGCGTACGACATTCGCCGCCCCGATGGCACCGTCATCCGTTTCGACAAGAACGCCGCGGTTCTGATCAACAATCAGAAAGAACCGATCGGCACTCGTATCTTCGGGCCGGTTCCGCGCGAGCTCCGCGCCAAGAACCACATGAAGATCATTTCGCTCGCACCCGAGGTGCTGTAATGGCTGCCAAGATCAAGAAGGGCGATAAGGTCGTCGTCCTGGCTGGCAAGGACAAGGGCAAAACTGGCCAGGTCCTCCAGGTTTTCCCGACCGAGAACCGTGCGACTGTCCAGGGTATCAACCTGGTCAAGCGCCACACCAAGCAGACCGCGTCGACCGATGCCGGCATCTTCACTAAGGAAGCGCCGATCCACCTGTCCAATCTCTCGATCGCCGACAAGGATGGCAAGGCCAGCCGCGTTGGTTTCCAGATCACGGATGGCGTGAAGACGCGTATCGCCAAGACGACCGGAGAGACGATCGATGGCTGAGACAGCTTACGTCCCACGTCTTCGTACTGAATACGAAGACAACATCCGCAAGATCATGCAGGAGCAGTTCTCCTACACGAACATCATGCAGATGCCCAAGCTCGATAAGGTCGTCCTGAACATGGGCGTTGGCGAAGCTGTCGCCGACTCCAAGAAGGTCAAGATCGCCGCTTCCGAGATGGAACGCATTGCTGGCCAGAAGGCCGTGATCACTTACGCTCGTAAGTCGATCGCTGGCTTCAAGGTCCGCGAAGACATGCCGCTGGGCGTGAAGGTCACGCTGCGCAAGACGCGCATGTACGAGTTTATTGACCGCCTGGTGACCGTCGCGCTGCCGCGCGTTCGTGACTTCCGCGGGCTGAACCCGAACTCCTTTGACGGCCGTGGCAACTACGCTATGGGCATCAAGGAACACATCATTTTCCCCGAAATCAACTATGATCAGATCGATCAGGTTTGGGGCATGGACATCGTGATCACCACGACGGCCAAGACCGATGATGAAGCGCGCGCGCTGCTCAAGGCATTCAACTTCCCCTTCCGCACGTAAGCGGACAGGGAAGGGATAAAGGATCAGGATATGGCAAAGACCAGCTCCATCGTTAAGAACAACAAGCGCGCTGCGCTCGCCAAGCAGTATGCTGGCAAGCGTGCCGCCCTCAAGGCGCAGACCAAGGATCAGTCGATCCCGATGGATCAGCGTTTTGCCGCCCAGCTGAAGCTGGCCGAGCTGCCGCGCAATTCCGCCAAGGTGCGCGTCCGCAATCGCTGTGAAGTTTCGGGTCGTCCCCGTGGCTTCTACCGCAAGCTGAAGCTGAGCCGTATCGCTCTGCGTCAGCTGGGTAACCTGGGGCTGATCCCGGGCCTCGTGAAGTCGAGCTGGTAAGGAGAAACCGAGATGAGCTTTTCCGATCCTATCGGCGACATGCTGACCCGTATCCGCAACGCCCAGATGCGTCGCAAGAATTCCGTTTCGACGCCGGCTTCGACCCTTCGCGGTCGTGTGCTGGACGTTCTCCAGTCCGAGGGTTTTATCCGCGGCTATTCGGAGACGAAGTTCGAGAACGGTGCTTCCGAGTACGAAATCGAACTGAAGTACTCGGACAATGAAGGCGTCATCCGCACGATCGAACGCGTTTCGCGTCCCGGCCGTCGGGTCTATGCCTCGGTTAAGAATATTCCGCAGGTTGCCAATGGCCTGGGTGTTTCGATCCTCTCCACCCCCAAGGGTGTGATGGCCGATCACGAAGCCAAGGCTGCCAATGTGGGTGGCGAGGTACTCTGCCGCGTGTTCTAAGGCTCAGCCTTAGAATTCGCGGTAAGACGATTACTCAAGGATAGAACGAGAATGTCACGTACTGGCAAGAAACCGGTTGCACCGGTAAGCGGCGTTGCAGTTACGATCAATGGTCGTACCGTCACCGCCAAGGGCCCGAAGGGCGAGTTGAGCATCAATCTCATGGACGTCGTGAACGTCCAGGAGACTGCTGAAGGTCTGGTGGTTACGCCCACCAATGACACCAAGTTTGCTCGCTCGGCCTGGGGTACGACCCGCACTCTGCTGCAGAACATCGTCATTGGTGTTTCGGCTGGCTTCGAAAAGAAGCTCGCCATCCAGGGCGTTGGTTATCGCGCAGCGCTGCAGGGCAAGGATGTCAAGCTGCAGCTTGGTTTCAGCCACGAAGTGATTTACGAAGCCCCCAAGGGAATCACGCTCACTGTCCCGGTGCCGACGGAAATCGTCGTCTCCGGTATCGACAAGCAGCAGGTTGGCCAGGTGGCAGCGGAAATTCGCGCGTGGCGCAAGCCAGAGCCCTACAAGGGCAAGGGCGTTCGCTATGCTGGCGAGTTCGTCTTCCGCAAAGAAGGCAAGAAGAAGTAAGGAGCGCCTGCAATGGCTATCAGTGCAAAAGGTGTGGAACGCCGCAAGGCTCGTGTCCGCAAGGCGCTCAAGGCTCGTGCCTTCGGTCGTCCCCGTCTGTCGGTTTTCCGTTCGGACAAGAATATCTACGCTCAGATCATCGACGACGCGACCGGCCGTACGCTGGCTGCCGCTTCGACGCTCGACAAGGACATCAAGTCCGAGGTCAAGAACGGCGCAACTGCCGCCGCCGCTGCTACGATCGGCAAGCTGATCGCCGAGCGCGGTACCAAGGCCGGTGTGGCCGAGGTGATCTTTGATCGTGGGTCGTACATCTATCATGGCCGTGTGAAGGCCCTTGCAGACGCTGCCCGTGAGGGCGGTCTGCAGTTCTAGGCACGGACAAGGAAAGAAACATTATGAGCAGAGACGTTCAAGAACGCGAAAGCGAATTCGTCGATCGCCTGGTCCACATCAACCGCGTGGCCAAGGTGGTCAAGGGTGGCCGTCGCTTTGGCTTCGCCGCACTCGTCGTTGTCGGTGACCAGAAGGGTCGCGTTGGTTTCGGTCACGGTAAGGCCCGTGAAGTGCCGGAAGCGATCCGCAAGGCAACCGAGCAGGCCAAGCGCCAGATGATCCGCGTGCCGCTGCGCGACGCCCGTACGCTGCACCACGACGTGGCCGGCCGTCACGGCGCGGGCAAGGTTTTCCTGCGCGCCGCCGTTCCGGGTACTGGCATCATTGCCGGTGGTCCGATGCGCGCTGTGTTCGAGACCCTTGGCATCAACGACATCGTTGCCAAGTCGCAGGGCACCGCTAACCCCTACAACATGATCCGGGCCACCTTTGACGCGCTGAAGCGTGTTGACAGCCCGCGCTCGGTTGCTTCCCGCCGTGGCCTCAAGGTTTCGGAACTTCAGGCTCGCCGCGGCGAGACTGCGGTCGAAGCTTGATCGAGCTGACGGAGAGACACCATGGCTGACAAGAAGATGATTACCGTCAAGCAGGTCGGTTCGCCGATCCGCCGCGACAAGGTGCAGCGCGCGACCCTGATCGGTCTCGGGCTCAACAAGATGAACAGGCAGCGCGAGCTGATCGATACGCCCGAAGTTCGGGGTATGATCAACAAGCTCCCGCACCTCGTCCGCGTCGTCGGCGAATAAGAGAGAAGGTCGGTCAGATGACCCGTTTGAATGAACTTCGCGACAATCCCGGCGCCAATAAAGTTCGCGTCCGTGTTGGTCGTGGTATTGGCTCCGGCGTTGGCAAGACCGGTGGTCGCGGCGGCAAGGGCCAGACGGCACGCTCCGGCGTGGCGATCAACGGCTTCGAAGGCGGCCAGATGCCCCTTCACATGCGTATGCCGAAGCGTGGCTTCAATGCTTGGAATCCCAAGGATTGGAACGAAGTCCGCGTCGACCGCATCCAGGCCTATATCGACTCCGGCAAGCTTGATGCCAAGGCTGTCATTGACGCCGAAGCCCTCATCGCTGCCCGCGTGATCCGTCGCGCCAAGGACGGCATCCGCCTCATCGGCACTGCCGGCTTCACCTCCAAGAAGGTGACCTTCAAGGTCGATTATGCGACCAAGGGTGCGCTGGCTGCTATTGAAGCGGGTGGTGGCAAGGTCGACATCATCCCGGCGAAGCAGCCGTGGAAGAAAGCCCCACGCGCCGAGTAATCCACTTGGTTGGGTGCATCCGGCCGTATGGCCGGGTGCGCTCTTTTGGTTTGTTGCGTTAGGGATGTAGATGCATATGCTCCCGAAGCGCTCCGAGCGCACCTGGCCTTGAAGCCATAGGGAGCGATACATGGCGTCCGCAGCCGAACAGCTGGCACGTAATCTCAATTTTTCGACCTTTTCCAAGGCGAAGGCTCTGCAGCAGCGCATCTGGTTCACACTGGGCGCGCTGCTCGTCTATCGTCTGGGAACGTTCATTCCTGTTCCGGGCATTGACCCCGATGCCTTCCGCGCGACGTTCGAACAGAGCCAGCAGGGCATTGTCGGCATGTTCAACATGTTCTCCGGCGGTGCCGTGGAACGTATGGCGATTCTCGCCCTGAACCTGATTCCGTACATCACCGCCTCCATCGTCATCCAGGTTGTGTCGACTGCGTCGCCGCGGCTTGAGGCGATGAAGAAGGAAGGTGGCGAAGCTGGCCGTCGCAAGATGAACCAGTACACCCGCTACCTGACCGTGGTGTTCTGCGCTGTGCAGGCCTATGGCATTGCCGTCGGGCTGGAAGCCAGCCAGGGCGTCGTGCTCAATCCGGGCTGGTTCTTCCGCATGTCCACGGTGGTTACCCTGGTCGGCGGCACCATGTTCCTGATGTGGCTGGGCGAACAGATCACTTCGCGCGGTGTCGGTAACGGCATTTCGCTGATCATTTTCGCCGGTATCGTGGCCAATCTGCCCAGCACCATTGCGCAGACTCTCGAGCTCAGCCGCACCGGTGCTATTCCGGGCGTGGCGGGTCTCGGCATGATTGTGCTGGCCCTGGTGGTCATCGCCATCATCGTGTTCTTCGAACGTGCCCAGCGCCGGCTGCTGATTCAGTATCCAAAGCGCCAGGTCGGCAACAAGATGTTCCAGGGCGACAGCTCGCATCTGCCGCTCAAGCTGAACACCTCGGGCGTGATCCCGGTGATCTTTGCTTCGTCGCTGCTGCTGCTGCCTGCCACCATTGCGTCGTTCACGGCGCAGAGCAGTGGGTTGGGCTGGTTGCAGACGGTGACGGCGCTGCTCGGTCGTGGCCAGCCGCTCTATCTGCTGGTCTATGGCGGGTTGACCATCTTCTTCACGTTCTTCTACACGGCCATCGTGTTCAACCCGATGGAAACCGCGGACAATCTGAAGCGCTCGGGCGGCTTCATTCCGGGCATTCGTCCGGGTGAGCGCACCGCTGCGCATATTGACTACGTGTTGACGCGTATCACGGTTCTCGGTGCGATCTACCTGACCGTCGTGGCGTTGATTCCCGAAGTGCTGTTCAGCCAGTTGGCCGTCAGCCAGTTCATCGGTGGCACCTCGCTGCTGATCATGGTGACCGTTACCCTGGATACCATTAGCCAGGTGCAGAGCCACCTGATCGCTCAGCAATATGAGGGACTGGTCAAGAAGTCCCGTCTTGGAGGAGGCAAGCGCCGATGAGGTTGATACTGCTTGGACCGCCAGGAGCGGGGAAGGGGACCCAGGCCAAGATTCTGGTCGACGCCTATGGCATCCCCCAGCTCTCTACTGGCGACATTCTGCGCTCGGCCATTGCCGCCAAGACCCCGCTGGGGCTCGAAGCCAAGGCAATCGTCGACCGGGGTGACCTGGTGTCTGATGTCATCGTCAATGGTATTGTCTCGGAGCGTCTTGACGCCGAGGACTGCCAGCCGGGTTTCATCCTCGACGGCTTTCCGCGCACCATTGCGCAGGCCGAAGCGCTGGACCAGATGCTGATCGACAAGGGCGTCAAGCTCGATGCGGTCATCGAAATTAAAGCCGATGCTGACGAGCTGGTGCGCCGGGTTATCCAGCGTGCCAAGGAATCGGGCGGTGCTCGTGCTGACGACAATGAGGAAGTGCTGCGCAAGCGCCTCGGCGTCTATCAGGAGCAAACTGCGCCCCTGGTCGCCTACTATGCTGATGAGGGTCTGCTCAGGACCGTTGATGGCATGGAGCCGGTCGACCAGGTGACTACTGCCATCAAGGCAGCTATCGAACACTGATTACGGATTGGGTTTCACAGTTGACTCTGTGGGTCCGAATCCTTAAAGAACCGCGTCAGTCTCATGGATTATTGGGCTGGATTCGGTTCTCCACATCGTTGGGGGTCGAAGTCCGGTCCCTTGTTGTTATAAGGGCGCCAGCCGTGATGGTTCGCGCTGAATGAAGGAGAGCAGACGTGGCACGTATTGCTGGCGTCAATATCCCGACGAATAAACGCGTAATCATCGCGCTGCAGTATATCCACGGGATCGGCGACAAGTTCGCCGAGGATATCTGCACCAAGGTTGGCATTCCGGCGGAGCGCCGTGTAAACGAGCTCACCGACGCCGAAGTGATCCTGATCCGTGAGACCATCGACCGCGACTATGTCGTGGAAGGTGACCTTCGCCGCAACGTGGCGATGAACATCAAGCGGTTGATGGACTTGGGCAACTATCGTGGCCTGCGTCATCGTCGTGGCCTTCCGGTCCGCGGCCAGCGCACCCATACCAACGCTCGTACCCGCAAGGGCCCGGCGAAGGCGATTGCCGGCAAGAAGAAGTAAGAACCCGTCTTACGGGTTCTTCGATGTAGCTGCCGGGGCATGTTGCTAACGGCAGCGCTGATATCGAATAGAGGATTTACATGGCTAAGACTGAGACGGCGCGCGTTAAGCGCAAGGAACGCAAGAACATCACTTCGGGCGTTGCCCACGTGAATGCTTCGTTCAACAACACCATGGTCACCATTGCTGACATGCAGGGCAACACGATCTCGTGGTCCTCGTCGGGTGTCATGGGTTTCAAGGGCTCGCGCAAGTCGACCCCTTATGCAGCCCAGGTTGCTGCTGAAGATGCTGCCAAGAAGGCGCAGGAACACGGCATGAAGACCCTTGAGGTCGAGGTGCGCGGTCCTGGTTCGGGGCGTGAGTCCGCTCTCCGTGCCCTGCAGGCCGCCGGCTTCAACGTCACCTCGATCCGCGACGTGACTTCGATCCCGCACAATGGCTGCCGCCCGCGCAAGCGGCGCCGCGTCTAAGTTAGACCGATTGAAGAGCTCCCGGCCGTCTTTTGGCCGGGAGTCTTATTGCGTTTGCGGCGGTGCGGCTCGGGCTGGAGCCGCGATTTTGAAAGGACATAACCGTGACGATCCAGAGGAACTGGCAAGAACTGATCAAGCCGACCAAGCTGGAGATTGTTTCGGGCAGCGACAGCGCGCGCGTGGCCTCGGTGATTGCCGAGCCGCTTGAGCGCGGTTACGGGCTTACCCTTGGTAATGCTCTTCGTCGCGTGCTGCTGTCGTCGCTTCAGGGCGCGGCAGTAACCGCAATCCAGATTGACGGTATCCTGCATGAATTCTCCTCGCTTCCGGGCGTGCGGGAAGACATTACCGACCTCGTCCTCAACGTGAAGGAAATCGCGTTGAAGATGGGTGGCGAAGGTCCGAAGCGTCTCGCTCTGTCCCGTCAGGGGCCGGGTGCTGTGACGGCTGGCGACATCAAGGTCACCGGTGATATCGAAGTGCTGAACCCCGAGCTGGTGATCTGCCACCTCGACGACGGCGCCGAGATCAACATCGAGTTCACGGTTGATACTGGCAAGGGCTACGTCCCGGCTGACAAGAATCGCCCGGAAGACGCACCGATCGGCTATATCCCGGTCGATTCGCTGTTCTCCCCGGTGCGTCGCGTCAGCTACAAGGTCGATGCGACCCGTGCGGGCGAAAGCCTCGACAAGGACAAGCTGACCCTGCAGGTCGAAACCAACGGCGCCATCTCGCCGGAAGACGCGCTGGCTTTCGCTGCGCGGATTCTGCAGGACCAGCTGTCGGTATTCGTGAACTTCGAAGAGCCCAGCAAGGAAAAGGCACAGGATGCCGTTCCCGAACTGGCCTTCAACCCGGCTCTGCTCAAGAAGGTCGACGAACTCGAACTTTCTGTCCGCTCGGCCAACTGCCTCAAGAACGACAACATCGTCTATATCGGCGACCTGATCCAGAAGACGGAAGCCGAGATGCTGCGGACGCCGAACTTCGGCCGCAAGTCGCTCAACGAAATCAAAGAAGTCCTGGCACAGATGGGGCTTCACCTCGGAATGGACGTTGCCAACTGGCCACCCGAGAATATCGATGACCTCGCCAAGCGTTATGAAGATCACTATTGATCCCGCGCTGCCAAGATTTTTAGGAGACTCCCATGCGCCACGGTAATTCAGGTCGCAAATTCAGCCGGACTGCCAGCCACCGCAAGGCCATGTTCGCAAATATGTCCGCCGCGCTGATCAAGCACGAGCAGATCATCACCACGCTGCCCAAGGCGAAGGACCTGCGTCCGATCGTCGAAAAGCTGATCACCCTCGGCAAGCGCGGCGATCTGCATGCCCGCCGCCAGGCGATCGCGCAGATCCGCGACGAAGGCCAGGTTGCCAAGCTGTTCGCAGTGCTTGGCCCGCGCTACAAGGAACGCCAGGGCGGCTACATCCGCATCATGAAGGCTGGCTTCCGCTTCGGCGACAATGCGCCGATGGCCGTCATCGAGTTCGTTGACCGCGACGTCAACGCCAAGGGCCTCGATAGCGGTCCGGTGCAGGTGCGCGAAGATGACGAGTACGAAGCAGCGTAAGCTTCGACCTCACGTCGACAATTTTAGGGCGGCTGCGATATTCGCGGCCGCCCTTTTTGTTTTCAGCCTTCATTGAGAAACGGCCCGCTAAAGTGCCCGCCATGGGGCAGGGGCCAGCAGACCATGCGATGGTACAACGACAGCGGTGAGTCACTCATCAGTGCACACGCTCTGTTGCTGCTACTAGGTTTCGGCGCGCTGATTGTCGCCGCGGTGATGTTCCAGCTGGGAACCAACCGTAGCTCCTGGCCCACCGCGTCGGCGCAGATCCTATCGGTCGAAGTTCGCTGCCGGATGACGCCGATGGGATGGCGCTATCGCCATTCCTACCGCCCGGTGATTATCGGCTGCGAGCAGGTGGACCGGTTCAGAGCCGACAATACCAACAGGAGCTGGTCTTCAAGCCGTGTCTATAGCGGCGAGGTGGCGGTGACACGCGACGGCCAAACGGTGCGCTTTGTCAGGCCGCTCTCGGTCGCGGATGTGGGCATGGTGCCGGCGGTCGGCGGCGTGTTCGAGGTGGTGCAGAACCCGCGTGTGCCCATCGATGTCAGCCGCCCGAACTGGAGCCTTAGCGAATTGATGATCGGCGGCAGCTTGGCCGGGCTCGGTGCGTTCCTGCTGGCGATCGCCTTCTTCTGGGTTTAGCTCCGCTCCAGCCCCCACGCTTCATAGAGCGCGTTGATTTCGTCCAGCGAGCTGCAAAACACATAGGGCAGGCCGGATTGCTCAGCCGCACGCCGGTATTTGGCCGTGTTGTGGCGGGTCTTCCAGATCCAGTGGATCATCAGCCATTTGATGCTGTCGCGCTGGCCCACCAGGCCGCCCGGGCGGTTGGGCTCGAACAAGCTGCGTCGGAAGTAGCGGCCGAGCCGCCAGAGATAGAAGTCGTCAACGACGAGGATCGCGGTAGCGCGAGCGAAGCGTTGCGGCGTCAGGCTGGAATAATTGCCATCCATCACCCATTCGTCCGTCAGGATGGCCTGATCATGCAATGCCTGGAATTCGGCCGGATCGCGCTTTACCCAGTCGCTGTCCGGCAGATGATGCAACTGGTCGAGATGCACCGCCGGGATCGCTAGTCGGCGTGATAGCGCTTCGGCCAGCGTCGATTTGCCGGCATTGCTGGGTCCCAGCAGGCAGATGCGGCGGCCCAGTGCGGGCAGGGGAAGCAGGTCAGGCATTTGCATTTCCCACGGACCGGACGGCAAAACGGCCACTCCGGTAACGCCGAAGTGGCCGTTTTGCAAGCTGTGCTAGGGCCGCCGCTTATTCCGGCTGCTGGTCCTTGCCGGTATAGGCTTCGTCGACCCAGAACTGGTCACGGCGGTCAAAGCCGTTGAACGGGGTCAGCGAGGCCTGGGTATAGGCGCCCATCAGGCCGAATTCGATCCAGTCGTCTTCATCGATATCGGACGGCAGGGTGAACACCTGGGGCAGCACGTCATAGCTGTCGCAGGTCGGGCCCCAGATGGTGAATTCGGAGAATTCCTGGTCATTGTCATGCACGCGGGCGCCGCGCCAGACGCGAACCGGCGGGGTGAAGTGCATGAACTTGACTTCCATCAGGCTGCCATAAGCCCCGTCATTGACATAGACTGACTGCCCGCCGCGCTGATGTTTTACGCGCAGCAGCAGCGATGTGGATGACGTCACCAACGACCGCCCCGGCTCGATGATCAGCTCGGGCTTGTTCTTGTCGCCGAAATGCTCGGTGACTGCGGCCGAGATGGTGTCGAAATAGGTTTCCATCGGCGGCGCTTCGCTGGTCGGGTAGGGGGCCGGATAGCCACCGCCGATATTGAGGCGCTTCAGTTCTATCCCGGATTCCGCAACGATGCGGGCGGCGGCGGCGATATGACGCTCATAGGCATAAGCGTCTTCGCACTGGCTGCCGACATGGAAGCACAGGCTGGGCGTGTAGCCCATCTGCTCGACCATGGTGGCGATTTCGGCCGCGCCCTGTTCCATGACGCCGAACTTGATGCCGAAGTCATAGGACTTGAGCGCCTTGCCGGCCTTGAAGCGGGTGGTCACTTCCACGTCGCGGCTCGGCGACACCACGGCCGCCAGCTGGTCGAGCTGCTGGGGATGGTCGATGGTGAAGCTGCGCACGCCGAACTCTTCATAAGCGCGGGCAATCTCGCGCTTGTTCTTGATCGGGTTATTGTAGTGCATCACCGCGCCCGGCGCATGGTCGCGCACCAGTTCCATCTCGGTGTTGGACGCGACGTCGAATGCCTTCAGCCCCTCATTGTGCAGCTGGGCGATGACATGGGGCGACGGGTTGCACTTGACCGCATAGGTCAGCAATCCGTCAAAGCCCTTCTTGAACACCTTTGTGGCCTTACGAAGCTCACGTTCGGAGAACAGGAAGGCCGGAAAGTCCGGCGCCTCCGCCGCGATCAGGGCAGAGGTGTTCGGGTAAACGTGCTTCGGCTCGGTGGTCATCGACGACTGGCCTTTCGGGGCTGGGGATGCGTGAAATTGAGCGCTGCATATAGGACTAGGAAACCCCCGGTGCAATTGATTATTTGGACACAGTTTGCGACCGTTCGATAACAGCATTTTCACGAAGAAATCCGGGCGTTTCACAAGGGGAACGAACGGGGCGCCAGACGGTTGCGCCCGCGCCTGCAGTGCGACGCCTTGGTGATGCCAAATTCGAGGCGTTCGCCTCATCTGCTGTGTGGAGACCAATCATGACGCTGCGCCCGCTATTATTCGCCGGAATTGCCATCCTTGCCCTGGCCATTGGCGGCACGCTGGTGTTTGCGCCCTGGAACGGTCCCAGCATCGCACAGGTCGAAGCGCCAGCAGTTCCAGCCGCAGCGCCGCGCCAGGTTCCGACCAGCGATGGCCAAGTCAAGCTCAGCTTCGCGCCGGTGGTGAAGGCCGTGGCGCCTTCGGTGGTCAATGTTTACGCTACCCGCATCGAGCAGCAGGCGGTGTCGCCCTTTGCCAATGATCCGTTCTTCTCGCGCTTTTTCGGCAATGGCCAATTCAGCAGCCGGCCGCGCGAATCCCATGCGCTGGGCTCCGGGGTGATTGTCGAGGCCGGCGGGGTGATACTCACCAACCGCCACGTCATCGAAGGCGCCACCGATGTGCGCATCGCGCTGTCGGATGGCCGCGAATTCCCGGTCGATATCGTCATCGAAGACGCCCAGACCGATCTGGCGGTGCTGCGGGTGCGCCAGCCGGGGGAGGTCAGCTTCCCCGCCATCCAGTTTGCCGATTCCGACGCGCTGCAGGTCGGCGATCTGGTGCTGGCGATCGGCAATCCGTTCGGCGTCGGCCAGACCGTCACCAGCGGCATTGTCTCGGCTTTGGCCCGCACCGGCGTCGAAACCTCGGATTATGAGTTCTTCATCCAGACCGACGCGGCGATCAATCCCCGCAATTCGGGCGGCGCTCTGGTCGATCTCGATGGCCAATTGGTCGGCATCAACACCGCGATCTTTTCCCAGAGCGGCGGCTCGGTCGGGATCGGCTTTGCCATTCCCGCCAATATGGCCCGGCTGGTGGCCGATGCCGGCGTCAGCGGCGGCGAGATCATCCGCCCCTGGTTCGGCGCCAAGCTGCAGCCGGTCACTGCCGATATTGCGTCCAGCCTGGGCATGACTGCCCCGCATGGTGCGCTGATCGCCGAAGTCGCGCCCGAAGGCCCCGCCGCCCGTGCCGGCTTTGCCGCTGGCGACGTCATCCTCAGCGTCGATGGACTGTCGGTCGATGATCCCAGCGCCTTCAATTTCCGCCTCGCCACCAAGCCCATCGGCCAGACGACGGCGCTGGAACGGCTGCGCGGCGGCGCCACGGACACCATCAGCTTCAACGTAGAGCCAGCGCCAGCGGCTGATGACGCCATGTTGGCGACTATCACCGGCAATTCCCGCTTCGCCGGCACCAGCGTCCGCCAGCTCGATGCAGCGCTAGCCGAGGCCAAGGGGCTGCCCTATGACGCCAGCGGCGTCATCATCACCAAGATCGAGCCCGGCTCGGCGGCCGAGCAGATGGGACTGCGCGTCGACGACGTGATCCTGGCGCTCAATGATGTGAAGATGGACACCGCTGCGACCTTCGCCCAGAACGCCAACCAGCGCGCCCGCACCTGGCAAATCATCCTGCAGCGCGATGGCCGGGTAACACGGAGCATTGTCAGCGGGTAGGGCGCGGACCCGATAGTGGGGAATTGCATGGCAAGGCTACGAAAGCCGGTTTCAATCCGCTAGAACAGGCCCATGACCGACCTTTTCGCCCCAGACCCGTCCGACGACTCCGAAAGCGCCCGTCCGCTTGCCGATCAATTGCGCCCGCGCACGCTGGACGAGGTCATTGGCCAGACCCATTTGCTGGGGCCGGACGGCACCTTGCGGCGGATGATTGCCAGCGGTCGGCTCGGCTCGCTGATCCTGTGGGGACCGCCCGGCACTGGCAAGACCACCGTGGCGCGCCTGCTGGCCGACCAGATTGGCTATAGTTTCGAGCAGATTTCCGCGGTGTTTTCCGGCGTCGCCGATCTCAAGAAGGTGTTCGAGAAGGCCCGCTTCCAGCGCCTGTCGGGCCATCGCACGCTGCTCTTTGTCGACGAAATCCACCGCTTCAACCGCGCCCAGCAGGATGGTTTCCTGCCGGTGATGGAAGACGGCACCGTGGTGTTGGTCGGCGCCACTACGGAAAACCCATCTTTCGAGCTGAATGCGGCTCTGCTGTCGCGCAGCCAGGTGCTGCGCTTTGAATCGCTTGGCCTCGACGATCTCGAAAAGCTGGCCGAGCGCGCCGAGGAGCTGACCGGCGACGCGCTACCGCTCGACGCCGAAGCACGGGCCACGCTGCTGACCCTCGCCGATGGCGACGGACGGGCGCTGCTCGGGCTGGTGGAAGAGGTGCTGGCCTCGGCCAAGCCAGGCGAAATCCTCGATGCGGCCAGCCTGCTCACCGTGGTGCAGCGCCGCGCGCCGATTTACGACAAGGCGCAGGACGGCCATTACAATCTGATTTCGGCGCTGCACAAAACCATTCGCGGCTCGGACCCTGATGCGGCGCTGTATTATTTCGCCCGCATGCTCGATGCCGGCGAAGATCCGTTGTTCCTTGCGCGCCGCCTGATCCGCATGGCCTCGGAAGATATCGGCCTTGCCGATCCGCAGGCACTGCCGCAGGCCGTCGCCGGCCGTGACGCCTATCAGATGCTCGGCTCGCCCGAGGGCGAGCTGGCGTTGGCGCAAGTGGTGGTTTATCTGGCGCTCGCACCCAAATCCAATGCCGTTTACACGGCCTTCAAGGGGGCGCTGAGCGTCGCCAAGACCACTGGCTCACCCACGCCGCCCATGGTCATCCTCAACGCCCCCACCAAGCTGATGAAGGGTTCTGGCTATGGCGAGGGCTATATCTACGACCACGACACCCCCGAAGCCTTTTCGGGGCAGGAATATTTCCCCGAAAAGATCGGCCGGCAGAAATTCTACGAGCCGGTCGAACGCGGCTTTGAGCGCGACCTAAAGAAGCGCATCGATTATTTCGACCGTCTCAGGGCCGCTAAACGCACCGGCGAGTAGGGCCAGGCCCTATCTCGGCGTATTCTGCCAGGCCCCCGCCTTGCCATTGGCAAAACCAAACTCGAACAATTGTCCCAGCCAGGCGCTGTCCCCGAGAATGCTCTCGCTCTGCGGGAAGCTGCCGGGGATCGCCGACAGGCGGAAGGCGATGCCGTTGCGCGCGGCAATATTGGCCAATTGCTCGAGATTAGCCCGGCCGAGATATTTCAGCAGCGTCGGCACGGCGCGCTCCAGCAGATCCAGACTCGCGAGCTTGGTGACCGTTGCCGGGGTCGGATCGACCACACCGTTGAAGATCACATAAAGCTTCTGCGTGCCGCGCCCGCCCTTGTAGCCGCCCGGCATCAGCAGCACCTGCTGGGTCACGCCGCCATCGACATGCAACTCGTCAAACCCATAACCCTGAGCTTCCACGTCCAGCAGCACCGGGGCGAACACGCCGGGCACGGCGGTCGAGGCGAGAATGATGCGATGCACCAATTCGAGCTTGTTGGGGATGTTGCTGATGGCGATGGCGCCGATATCCCAGATCACCGGGCGCTGCGCATCAAGGTTGGTGGTGCCGATATAGAGTCGGCGGCCCTTCCGGTGCGCCGCGCCGACTTCGCTGATCACCTGCTCGTCGACCAGCGCCCGGATGGCGGTCAGGATAATTTTGTTGTCCAGCACCGAGGGAGCGCCGAACAGCGCCGCGAGAAAATCCACCCGCATATTGGTCTGCTGGGTCAGGGTCGAGAAGGCCGCTTGCAGCCGCGCGTCATAGCGTGGGCCGAGAAAGGCGAGGGGGGCCATCATGGCGCCAACGCTGATGCCGGTCACCACTTCAAATTCGGGCCGGTTGCCCTGATCCGTCCAGCCGACGAGATAGCCAGCGCCATAGGCGCCATTAATGCCGCCGCCCGACAGGGTCAGATAGTCGACAATGCCGTCGCCGCCGGCCTTGATGCTGGAATGGGTGGCGACGAAATCGGGATCGTCGCCCCAGTAGCGGATGGTCTGGTCCGCAGCAATGGTCGCATTGGCGGTGAGTTCAGGCGTCAGCGCCTTGCGCGGTGCCATGGTCCCGGCGCAAGCTGCGAGCAGCAGCGTTACCGCAATAATTGCGCTCAAGCGCGCCAGCATCCGACCCTGCATCCGTCACCCCCTTCAGAATCGGCGCTAACCTAGTGCAAAATCTGTCAAAATGCTTCCCTTCACACAGGTGAATTGCCCAATTGGTTGATCTTGTGCAAATGCGCGCGCTGCTGTTGGTGGGGTTGGGCGGCGCTATCGGCGCTATCAGCCGCTACGGTCTCGGCAGCGTGATCGGCCGATTTTGGCCCATGTCCTTCCCGCTGGCCACGCTGTTGATCAATATTATCGGTTCGCTCGCCATGGGCCTGTTCATTGGCCTGCTGGCCCGGTTCCTGCCGGCCTGGCAGGACAGTGCGCGCCTGTTTGTTGCCGTCGGATTGCTGGGCGGTTTCACCACGTTTTCGGCGTTTTCGCTCGAAACCGTGGTGCTGCTAGAGCGTGGGGAACTGTTGTTGGCGGGGACCTATGTGCTGTTGTCGGTTGTGGTTTGTGTGATTGGGCTTTATCTCGGGCTTTTGGTGACCCGAGGCGTGGCATGAGTGGCGTACAACAGCGACAGGTAGAGAGTGACGAAGACGGGATGCGTCTGGATCGCTGGTTTGCTTATCACTTCCCCCAGCTCGGCTTCGGCCGGCTGCAAAAATTGATCCGTAATGGCGAGATCAAGGTCGACAAGGCCAAGGTGACCACCAGCACGCGGTTGTTGCCGGGCCAGACCGTGCGCATCCCCCCGATCGATGATGCGGACACCCCCAAGCCGGTCAAGCTCAACGACGGCGATGCGGAATTCTTGCGCGGGCTGATCCTTTATGAAGACGACGATATCTACGTCTTCAACAAGCCATCCGGTCTTGCCGTGCAGGGCGGCAGCGGCACCACGCGCCACCTCGATGGCATGCTCAAGAGCCTTCCCAATGCCAAGGGAGAAGCCCCGCGTCTGGTGCATCGGCTTGACCGTGACACCTCCGGGTGTCTGGTGGTGGCCAAGACCAAAGCGGCGGCCAGCCATTTCGGCACCGTGTTCCGCTCGCGCTCGGCCCGCAAGATCTATTGGGCTATCGTGGCCGGCAACCCGCATCCCCAGCAGGGCGAAATCTCCTGCTTCCTGGCGCGCCAAAGCACTGCCGATGGCGAGCAGATGGTGGTGGTCCGCAATGGCGCCCCCGGTTCGCAGCATTCGCTGAGCTATTATTCCACCACCGATACCGCCAGCCGGCGCTTTGCCTGGGTCACGTTGAAGCCGGTTACCGGCCGCACGCATCAGCTGCGCGTCCACATGGCCCAGCTCGGCACCCCGATCATCGGCGACCCGCGCTATTTCAATATCGAGAACTGGCAGGGCGCCCCGGGCCTTAGCGAAGGCCTGCATCTGCATGCCCGTCGCATCGCGCTGCCGCTGCGCAATGGCAAGCGGCTGGACATGTCCGCCCCGCTGCCGCCGCACATGCGGGCCAGCTTCGAGACATTGGGCTTTGATCCGGACCGCTATGATGTCAGCGGCGACCCCGAGGATGGGAAATGAAACTCGTCGTCTTCGACATGGATGGTACGCTGATCGACACCCAGGCGCTGATCAGCGAGCACATGGCGACCACTTTTGCCGGGCGCGGCCTCACCGCGCCGACGCCGGCAGAGGCGCGTCGGGTCATCGGCCTGTCGCTGCCCCTGGCGCTGGCCCGGCTGGCCCAGACCGAAGATCAGGTGCTGATCGACAATCTGGTGGATGACTACAAGACGCATTATCGCGCCTCGCTGCTCACCGAAGACAGCCGCGAAGGCCTGTTCCCCGGCACGTTGGAGGCGCTGAACCTGTTGCAGGCGCGGCCCGATACATTGCTCGGCATTGCCACCGGCAAGGGCCTGTCCGGCGTGCATCGCATTCTGGCGCTGCACCAACTTGATGCGCATTTCGTCACCTTGCAGACGCCTGACCACAATCCCTCCAAGCCCCATCCCGGCATGCTGGAAACCGCCATGCGCGAAACCGGCGCCGTTCCTGCCGAAACCGTGATGATCGGCGACACCACGTTCGACATCGAAATGGGTGTGAACGCCGGCTGCAAGACCATTGGCGTCACCTGGGGTTACCACGAGCCGGCCGAACTCATCGCTGCCGGCGCCTCTCTCATGATCGACCGCTACGACGAATTGCCCGGCGCGGTCGCCCAATTGCTGGATTAGACCCATGCGTGATCAGCTCGACGATATCCAGAAGCATCTCAATGACGGCTATGGCCGCGCCCAGCACCTCAACAAGGTCGAACTGCCCAAGCGGTTCTACAAGGAGGTGGGTGTCGCCCCGGTGGAGCAGGGCTTCGTGGTGACGCTGGATGGCCGTCAGGTCCGCACGCCGGGGCACAAGTTGCCCGTGGTGGTGCCCGCAGCGAGCATTGCCACGGCGATGGCCGAGGAATGGGCGGCGCAGGGCGAATTCATCAATCCGGCGACCATGCCCATGGTTCGATTGATCAATTCGGCGGTCGAGAGCGGTGGGGTGATGATACCGGCGTTTCGCGAGGAAGTGCTCAAATTCGCCGCTGGCGATTTGCTGCTCTATCGCGCTGAGGCGCCGCAGAAATTGGTGTCGGAGCAGGAGCAGGCCTGGGACAAGGCGCTGGTAACTTTGGCGCGCCATTTCGGCATCAGTTTCCAGCCCACCGTGGGCATCATGCACCAGCCGCAGCCGCAGACGACACTCGACCGACTGGCCGAGGCGCTGTCCGAGGAAAACCTGTTTACGCTGACGGCGCTGGTGTCGATCACCGGGCTAACCGGTTCAGGTCTTTTGGCTATCGGCTTGTGGGCGCAGCTGTTTTCGCCCGACCAGGTGTGGCAGGCCGCCCATGTCGATGAGGACTGCCAGATCTCCCAATGGGGTCAGGATGAGGAAGCCGCCGAGCGCCGCGCCATGCGCCGGGTCGAGTTCGATACGGCCGTCGCCGTGGTCGACGCGATGCGCGCTTAGCCCCGGTTTGCCGCCGTCTCGACCACCCATTCACTCACCTCCGGAGCGATTTCGCTGAGGGGGCTCAGCACGAAGTCGCGCTCGTGGGCGTAGGGATGAGGGATGGTCAGGCGGGGGGTGTGCAGCACCAGCTGATCATAGGCGATGATGTCGAGATCGATCAGTCGCGGGCCCCAGACTTCCTTGCGGATGCGGCCCATTTCCAGTTCGATGCTCTGAAAAACATCAAGCAATTCCAGTGGCTTGAGACTGGTCTCCAGCTCGATCGCCATATTGGCGAAGTCGGGCTGATCGGTCTTGCCCCAGGCCTTGGTGATGATCACCCGCGATTGTTTGGTGATGCTGATCGCGTCGTGGGAATCGATGCGGCGCAGCGCTTCGGCCAGTTGCGCCGATGGATCGCCGATATTGGCGCCAAGGCTCAGCCAGGCCTTTGACATCATTGAGCTTTCCGCTGCCGATGCAGTTCGATGGCGGCCTCGCCGCGCACCATGGCAATCGGGGCCTCCGGCTTGCGCAGGCGGATGATGACCCAGGTAACGCCTTCAAAACTCTCGAAGATTGCATCGACGATGTTCTGCGCCACCGCTTCCAGCAGCTTCATCCGCTTGGCCTCGAAGGCGGCTTTGATCACGTCATAGATATCCGCGTAGGAAATGCCGGTGCTGAGCCGGTCGGTGCTGGCCGGAACCGATAGGTCGGCGCCCAGTTCGATATCGATGAAGAATCGCTGACCCAGCGTCGCCTCCTCGGCGAAAACGCCGTGGTAGCCGTAAAAGCCCAGGTCTTTCAGGATGATACGGTCGCCCGTAAAGCTTTCGGCCATCTGGCTACCTCAGTTCTGCGGGCGGACCATACAGCGTTGCCTGCGCCACGCGAAGGGCATCGCGGTTAGCGCGCACGTCATGCACGCGAAAGATATGCCCGCCATTGATGTATCCCAATACCGTGGTCGCCAGCGTGCCGGCCAGCCGGTCTTCCGGTTGATTTTCCAACAGTTTTCCGATCATCGACTTGCGCGAGGTGCCGATCAGCACAGGCAGCAAGGGCGTGCAGCATGCTTGCGGAATGCTGGCGGTTTTCTTGAGAATTTCATAATTTTCGGCGAGGGTTTTGCCGAAACCGAAGCCGGGATCGAGAATGAGCCGGTCGGCACTCAAGCCAGCGGCTGTCGCCAGCGCAATACTGCGGGCGAAATAGCTGGCCATCGCCTCGAGGATGGGCACGGCAGTGTCGTGCGCCTTGTCCCAGTGCATGACGATCACCACTGCGTTGTGCAGCGCGGCGACCTCGGCCATTTCCGGCGCGCCTTGCAGGCCGTGGACGTCGTTGATGATCGACGCGCCGGCCTGCAGCGCCTGATCGGCGACCAGCGGCTTGTAGGTGTCGACGGAGATCGGGGCGGTGATGCCGTCGGCGATCAAGGCGTCGATCACCGGCATGACCCGATCGAGTTCCTGCTGCACGCCGACCGGCTCGGCGCCGGGACGGGTGCTCTCGCCGCCGATGTCGATGATGTCGGCCCCATCGGCCAGCATCTGCCGGGCATGGGCGACGGCGCTGGCGACGAGGTTGTGCTGGCCACCATCGGAAAAGCTGTCGGGGGTGACATTGAGGATGCCCATCACCAGCGGCGTCTGGCCGAGGATCAGCGGCGCGCGGTTGGGCAGGGGGATGGTGTGGCTGGTGTGCATGGGGAGTGGTTTACGCCAGATTCGGGTGGCGGTGTAGGTGGCGTGCTGCGGCGGAGTGGCTGGGGGAGCCCGGTCCCCTCACCCTAACCCTCTCCCCGAAGGGGCGAGGGGATAAGATCGAGGTTGCGAAAACCTAAAACGGCCAGACCAGCATGAGCATGGGCACGGCCACCAGCACCACCAAAACTGAGAGCGGGGCGCCGAGGCGCCAGTAGTCGGAAAATTTGTAGCCGCCGGGGCCCATGACCAGGGTGTTGCATTGGTGGCCGATGGGGGTGAGGAAATCGCAGCCGGCGCCGATGGCCACGGCCAGCAGGAAGGCTTCGGGGGCGTAGCCGAGGCCGGTGGCGAAGGTGGCGGCGATGGGGGCCATGACCAGCACGGTGGCGGCGTTGTTGAGGAAGGGGGTGACCGCCATGGCGGCGACCATGATCAGCGCCAGCGCGCCCCAGCCCGGCATGGTGCTGGCCACCATGGAGAGCCAACCGGCGATGATGTCGGTGCCGCCGGTGGATTGCAGGGTCGCCGAGACCGGGATCAGGCAGGCCAGCATGATCAGAATCGGTGCGTCGAGCTGGGAATAGACTTCGCGCAGCGGAATCGAGCGGCTGAACACCATGGCGACGGCGGCGGCGAAGAAGGCCGGGGCGACCGGGATGAGGCCGAAGGCGGTGGCGCCCATGGCCACCAGCAGGATGGCCAGCGGCAGCAGCCCATTGCGGACGCTGCCCAGCCGCAAGCCACGCTCGACCAGCGGCAGGCAGTCCCATTCGCGCAGCAGCTCGGGCAGGCGCTTGAGATGGCCCTGCAGCAGGATCACGTCGCCATTCTGAAAACGGATCTGGCCGAGGCGGTCGGTGAAGCGCTGGTCGCGGCGGCTGATGGCAAGCAGGTTCAGCCCGGTGCGGTCGAACAGGGTCAATTCCTGCGCCGAAGCGCCGATCAGGCCCGAATTGTCGCCGATCACCGCTTCGATGACGCCGATATGGGCGGCATCGCGGGTGGCGGCGCCGCGCCGTTCGGAAAAGCTCAGGCCGGAGGTGGACACCATCTTGTCGAGCGCTTCGGGATAGCCCTCGATGATCAGGATGTCGCCGGCGCGCAACTGGGCATCGGGCAACGGGGTGCGGCGACGGCCATTGGCGCCCATGATGCGGGTGATCATGGCCCTTCCATCGGCGGCGGCGTGAATTTCGGCGATGGTGCGGTTGATCGCGGCGCTGTCTTCGGTGACGCGGGCCTCGGTGGTGTAATTCTTGATCTCGATGGCGCGGTCAATGCCGCCATCCTCGCGCTTGCGTTCGGGCAGCAGGCGATAGCAGAAGGCGAGGAAGATCACCCCGACGATGGACAGCGCCAGCCCGGTGGGGGTGTAGTCGAACATGGAAAACGGCTTGCCGACCATTTCCTCGCGGACGCGGGAGACGATGATATTGGGCGAGGTGCCGATCTGGGTCATCAACCCGCCGAGCAGCGAGCCGAACGACATCGGCATCAGGAACAGCGACGGCGAGACGCCGGATTTGCGCGCCATCTGGAAGGCGATGGGCATCATGATGGCCAGTGCGCCAATGTTTTTGACGAAGGCGCTGAGGATGGTGACGGTGATCACCAGCAGGATCAATTGGGCGCGGGGCGTGCTGACATTGGGGGCAAAGCGCTGTACCGCCAGCTCCATGATGCCGGAGCGCGACACGGCGGCGCTGACGACGAGGGCACTGGCGACGATGATGACGATGTCATCGGCAAAGCCGGTAAAGGCCTCGGCGGGTGGCACGATGCCCAACAGCATGGACGCCAGCAGGGCGCAGACCGCGACCACATCATAGCGCCAGCGGCCCCAGACGAACGCAACCATCATGAGCGCGATGATGGCGAAGGCGAAGATCTGCGGCAGGGTCATCAAGTGGTTCCGGCTGACATGGCGCTAGGGTCGCCGGGATGGCCGGTCGGGAGCAAGGGCAAAATCGTGTTGGGAGGCGATTATGTGGTGCAACCAATTGGCGCAGGGGGGATGGGCGGTGGGGGCGTTTGTAGGTGGTTGCCCCATCCACGATGTCATCCCGGCCTTGAGCCGGGACCCATCTTGAGATCTCAGGATGGGCCCCGGCTCAAGGCCGGGGTGACACCGAGTTTGTGGAGCAATGCGGGCACCCGGATGACACCGAGCGTGTGGAGGGTGGAGGATTACGAAAGCGCTGGTGCTAGCGCCAGCCGCCTTTGGCTTCGAGGGCGGATTTTAGCACCAGGGTGACTACGGCCATCAAGGCCAGGGTCGAGGCGGCGGCGAAGGAGCCGGTGACGTTGAAGTCGTTGAAGAGCTGGCTGATCTGCAGGGGCAGGGTGTTGGTCTGGCCGCGTATTGAACCCGAGACCACGGAGACCGCGCCGAATTCGCCCATGACGCGGGCATTGGTGAGGATGGCGCCGTAGAGAATGGCCCAGCGGATATTGGGCAGGGTGACGTACCAGAACATCTGCCAGCTATTGGCGCCGAGCGAGAGCGCGGCTTCTTCGTCTTCGGAGCCCTGCTGCTGCATCAGCGGAATCAGTTCGCGCGCCACAAACGGGGCGGTGACGAACAGGCTGACCAGAATGATGGCGGTGAGCGAGAACATCAGCTGGATATTGGCGGCGGCCAGGAATGGGCCGAGCAGGCCCTGACCGCCATAGAGGAACAGATAGACCGTGCCGGCGACAATCGGGCTGACGGCGGCAGGCAGCTCTATCAGGGTGATGATGAGCTGGCGGCCGGGAAAGCGGAAGCGGCTGACCAGCCAGGCAATGGCGACGCCGACGCAGATATTGATCGGTACCACGATCAGCGCCGTCACCACGGTGAGGCCGATGGCGTGCAGCGTGGTGGCTTCGACGATATTGGCGAAATAGACGCCGAGCCCTTCGCGCAGGGCAAAGGCGAAAATGACCAGCAGCGGTACCAGCAGCATGATGGCCGAGAGCACGAAGGCGAGGGTGATCAGCGCGATTTCGGCGGGGGAGCGGGGCTGGGCTGGATGGTGGTGTTCCCCTCCCCCTTGAGGGGAGGGGTTAGGGGTGGGGGTGTCGTTGGCGGTGCCTGACGGGGCGGGGCGAGTATGCTGATCGGCCGACACCCCCACCCTAGCCCTCCCCTCAAGGGGGAGGGGACCGTATGGAGCGTGTTGCGGCAGCGTGCTCATCAGCGGCTCCGATTCATGTAGCGCAGCTGCCAGGCTTGCAGGGCATTGGTCAGCAGCAGCGTGAGGAAGGCCGCGAGCAGCAGCACGAAGGCCAGAGCGGCGGCGGCCTCGTAGTTGTATTCGTCGAGCCGGATGAAAATCAGCAGCGAGACGATTTCGGTGAGGCCGGGCAGATTGCCGGCGATGAACACCACGGCGCCGAATTCGCCCAGCGAGCGGGCGAAGGACAGGACGCAGCCGGCCATGAAGGCGGGCAGGATGGTGGGCCAGATGACGCGGGCGAACACCTGAAAGCGGGTGGCGCCCAAAGTGCGGGCGGCCTCTTCGAGATCGACATGCACGTCTTCTAGCACCGGCTGGATGGTGCGGACGACGAAGGGAATCGAAGTGAAGGTCATGGCGGCGATGATGCCGAACTGGGTGTAATTGACCTTGAGCCCGTTGGGCTCGAGGAACTGGCCATACCAGCCGGTCTTGGCGAACAGGGTGACCAGCACCAGCCCGGCGACGGCGGTGGGCAGGGCAAAGGGCAGGTCGACCAGTGCATCGAGGATGCGTTTGCCGGGGAAGCTGTAGCGGGTGAGCACCCAGGCCAGCAGCAGGCCGAAGGCGCCGTTGAGCACGGTGGCCGCCAGGGCAGAGCTGAAGGTGATGCGATAGGCCGCCAGCGAGCGGTTGGAGGCGACGATGCGCCAGAATTCGGGCCAGCCCATGCCGCTGACCTTGAGCAGCATGGCCAGCAGCGGCAGCGCCACGATGATGGTGAGATAGAGCATGGAGACGCCCAGCGTCAGCCCGAACCCGGGCAGGAGATGCTTGCTGCGTCGTTTGCTCATGTCTGCCCCTCAAGCGCGAACGGCGTGGCTGGGCGCCACGCCGCAAAATTCAGTAATGTCTCGACCGCTTACTGGTTGAGGAACACCCGATCGAGCAACCCGCCATCGGCGAAATGTTCGGCGGCGACCTTTTCCCAGCCGCCAAAGGCGTCTTCCACGGTCACCAGACGAATCTCGGGGAAGTCGGCGGCGTGGGCGGCGGCGACATCGGCGTCCTGCACGCGGTGGAAATTGGATGCGGCGACTTCCTGGCCGGCGGGGCTGAACAGGAAGTCGAGATAGGCCTTGGCCTGCTCACGGCTGCCGCGGGCATCGACCACCTTGTCGACAATGGCGACCGGGAATTCGGAGAGGAAGCTCACCGAAGGAATGACGGCCTGGTAATTGTCGGCGCCGAGCTGGTGGCGCACGGACAGCACTTCGGCCTCAAAGCTGATCAGCACGTCGCCCAGCTCACGCTCGGTAAAGGCGGTGGTGGCGGCGCGGCCACCGGTCTCGAACACCGGCACGTTGGCGAACAACTTGGTGAGGAATTCTTCCACCTTGGCTTCGTCGCCGGCATATTCCTCAGTCGCCCAGGCGCGGGCGGCCAGATAGGTGTAGCGGCCATTGCCGGAGGTCTTGGGATTGGGGAAAATCACCTGCACGCCATCGGCGGCCAGATCGCCCCAGTCGGTGATGTTCTTGGGATTGCCGGCGCGGACGAGGAAGGCCGGGAAGGAATAGATCGGCGAGGCATTGTTGGGGAACTGGCTGGCCCAATCGGCCGCGACGAAGCCGCCCTGCACCAGCTTGTCGATATCGGTGACCTGATTGAAGGTCACGACGTCCGCCGCGAGGCCTTCGAGAATGGCGCGGGCCTGGGTCGAGGTTCCGGCATGCGACTGGTTGACGGTGACGGTGGCGCCCGACGCGGCATATGCGGTGTTCTCGGCCTCGAACAGCTCGCGGGCGATATCATAGGAGGCATTGAGGATATCGGTGGGCTGGGCAAAAGCCGGGGCCGAACCGAGGGCAATCGTCGCGGCGGCGAGGACGAGAAGCTTGTTCATGGACGCTGGTTTCCAACGAGGAGGAGGGACGTTGCCAGCTTGATGCAATGGGGTTCAGCGCGGCGTCCAGCGGTAAAACCCTGTTCTGGATGAGTAATTTACGGGCGGGGCAGCGACGGCAATGGCGTTGCGCGGTGGGGGCGGTGGAGGGGATTTTTGTTCTGGGGGGAGGGTCACACTGGATGTCATCCCGGCCTTGAGCCGGGACCCATCTCGAGATCTGCGACAGCCGCAAGGTCGTGGTGTGATCGCCCATCTCAGGATGGGCCCCGGCTCGAGGCCGGGGTGACACCGTGGATGGGGATGCCATCTGGCAAACAAGTTGGCCGCAAAACAAAAGGCGCCGCTTGCGCGACGCCTTTTGTTTTGATTCCGAAGCAGGCCCTAGGCCGCTGTCAGTGCACCGCTTTTACCGGCTCGGCGAACAGGTCGTATTCGTCGCTGTCGGTGACCAGCACGTCGAGCATGTCACCGGGCTTGATGCCGGTGGCGTTGTCGATGATCACCTGGCCGTCGATTTCCGGGGCGTCCCACTTGGAGCGGGCGATGGCGCGGTTGGCTTCGGGCTGCACGTCATCGACCAGCACCTGAATGGTGCGGCCGACTTTTTTCGCCAGCTGGCCGGTGGAGACGTGCTGCGCCACTTCCATCAGGCGTTCGAAACGGTCCTGCATCACGTCGTCGGGCACGATGCCTTCCAGCTCATTGGCCGGGGCGCCGGTGACGGGCTCGTATTTAAAGCAGCCGGCGCGGTCGATTTCGGCCTCTTCGATGAAGTCGAGCATGATCTCGAAATCTTCTTCGGTCTCGCCGGGGAAGCCGACGATGAAGTTGGAACGCACTGTCAGATCAGGGACTTGGCGACGCCAGTCGAGAATTCGATTCAGCGTCTTTTCCTGATGGGCCGGGCGGCGCATCGCCTTGAGGATCTTCGGCGAGGCGTGCTGGAACGGAATGTCCAGATAGGGCAGCACCAGGCCTTCGGCCATCAGCTCCATCACCTGATCGACATGCGGGTAGGGGTAGACATAATGCAGGCGGACCCAGGCGCCGAGCTGGCCGAGTTCCTTGGCGAGGTCATAGAACTTCGCCTTGACCGGACGGCCGCGATAATTGCTCTCGGCATATTTGATGTCGAGGCCATAGGCGCTGGTGTCCTGGGAGATGACCAGCAGCTCCTTGACGCCCGAACGGATCAGGCCTTCGGCTTCGCCGAGAATGCCGGCGGCCGGACGCGAAGCCAGGTCGCCACGAATCTGCGGGATGATGCAGAAAGAGCAGCGATTGTTGCAGCCTTCGGAAATCTTGAGATAGGCGTAGTGGCGCGGGGTCAGCTTGAGGCCCTGTTCGGGCACCAGGTCGACAAACTTGTTCGGCACCGGCGGCAGATGCTTATGCACCGCGTTGACCACGTTTTCGTATTGATGCGGGCCGGAGATGGCGAGCACCGACGGGTGGGTCTTGCGGATCAGCTCTTCTTCGACGCCCAGGCAACCGGTGACGATGACGCGGCCGTTTTCGTTGAGGGCTTCGCCGATGGCTTCGAGCGATTCCTGCTTGGCGGAATCGAGGAAGCCGCAGGTGTTGACCAGCACGATATCGGCACCGGCATAGTCGCGGCTGAAGGCATAGCCCTGCGAGCGGAGCGTCGACATGATGCGTTCGCTATCGACGAGGGCCTTCGGGCAGCCGAGGCTGACGAGGCCAATTTTTGGCGCTTGGCTCATGTGAGCTTTGAGTTCCAATGTGGGAAATGTTGGCCGCGTCATATAGAAAAATTGACAGTTACGCAATGTGACTGACCCGCCGGAGAATGCGGGGCAGGTCTGCGCGCAGGTGCGGCGTGTCGAAATTGTGCCGATCCGAACGTCGCGAGGATAAGGCCCGTCACGGCGATGGCGCCTTTTGACCTGAACGAGGAGGAGCCAACAATGTTCGATCGTCTCTCCAGCTACGCGCCGCAGGCCCTGTCCGTGCTGCGTATCGTCACCGCGTTGCTGTTTGTCGAAAGCGGCAGCCAGAAGCTGTTCGGCTTCCCAACACCGTTCCCGATGCCGGTCGAGGGGCTGCTGCTGGTCGCCGGGATTCTCGAATTTGTCGGCGGCTTGCTGCTGCTGGTGGGGTTTTTCACCCGTCCGGTGGCCTTCGTGCTGTGCGGCTTCATGGCCGTCGCCTATTGGATGGGCCATGCCCCGATGGGCTTCTGGCCATCCGGCAATCTGGGCGGCGGGGCCATCCTGTTCTGCTTCATCTTCCTCAATCTGGTGTTTGCTGGTCCGGGAGCCTGGAGCTTCAACCAGCGCTAAAGTGGGCCGACGTTGCGCGGCAGCGAACAGTGCGGTCGAGATTGGTCACTTTCCGACCGGTAACGGATTGGGATAGTAGGGTTTTGCAGCGTCAAATAGGTGGCGCCATTCCAACCATGAGTTCTCACTAATGTTCGATCGCCTTTCCGCCTATCGGCCGCAGGCCCTCGCTGTGCTGCGCATCGTCACCGCGCTGCTGTTTCTGGCTCATGGCACGCAGAAGCTGTTCAATTTCCCCGCCATGCCGGACTTCGCCTTTCCGGGCGGGCTGATGCAGGTGGCCGGGCTGATCGAAGTGATCGCTGGGGTGCTGATCGCCATCGGGTTGTTCACCCGCCCGGTGGCCTTCATCGCTTCGGGCATGATGGCGGTGGCCTATTGGATGGCGCATGCGCCGATGAGCCTGCTGCCGATCGAGAATTACGGCGAAACCGCCATCCTGTTCTGCTTCGTGTTTTTGTATCTGGTGTTCGCCGGCCCAGGCACCTGGAGCGTCAACAAGCGCTAAGCAGCGCAACGCAATCGTCACCCTCGGGCTTGACCCGAGGGGACTGAACTTATGCTGCTGTCGGAAAGTGTAGAGCCCTCGGGTCAAGCCCGAGGGTGACGGGCGGTGGTGCTGCCAGAATGAATCGAAAAACCCGCCGAACGCATTGGTTCGGCGGGTTTTTTTGTAATCCCGTTCACCGAATCACCCCGGATTTGAGCCGGGTCCCAACTCGAGATCTCAGGATGGGTCCCGGCTCAAAGCCGGGATGACATCGAGGATGTGGCTGGGCCTCAGGCCTTATTCCTTGCCCGGCGGCGTGCGCTTGGCGGTGCGGCGGGGCTTGAACACTTCGCCCGAGGCGGTGGCCGGGCTGCGCAGGCCGTCGCTGGCGCTGGCGCTGCTGCCGGCGGGCGGCACATAGGGGGCGGGTTCGGTGGCCGGGGTGATGTATTCGTCGGCCTCGGCATAGTCGATATCTTCGCCTTCCTCGGCGAGATCGCGGATGGCGTCGCGCACCTCATCGAGCAGCGAGGCCGAGAAGCGCGAGCGGTTGACGGTTTCCCCGCTCGACTCATGCGCCTTGAACCACACCAGCAGCGCCTCGCAGGCGATGCGCAGCCCGACCAGCGACAGCAGGCCGAAGACGACGATCTCCAGCACGCCCCACAGCCCGTTGCCGAAGCCGAAGCCAAAACTCCAGAACAGATGGCTGATGGCCCAGAGCAGGATGGCGGCGAGGCCCAGCGCATAGAGGATGGGCACCAGCCGCGGCGACAGGATGGCGTCGAGCCGGAACAGGGTTTGCCTGGTAAACAGGCGCTTGAGGTCATCCAGGGTCATGGGGTCGTCCTCCAGGGGGCGATTCGGGTGTTATGCAACTTGGCTAGCTGCGCCGGTGCTGACAAGACTTTCCTCTGACGCAACGGTGGTGGGGCCAAAGCGTTGCTCGAAGGCGGCGCGCAGCACCGAATCCACCTCCGGCAGGCTGACCAATTGCCCGAGATCCTCAAAGCTGGTGACGCCCTGATCGGTGATGCCGCAGGGCACGATGCCGTCATAGTGGCTGAGATCGGGGCTGACATTGAGCGAAATGCCGTGAAAGCTCACCCATTTGGAGACGCGCACGCCGATGGCGGCGATCTTGTCTTCCTTGAGCACGCCCTTGTCGGGGCGCTTTACCCAGACGCCGATGCGGCCGTCGCGGCGCTCGCCGACTATATTGTGGGCGGCCAGTGTATCGATGACCCAGCCTTCCAGCCCCTGCACCAGCTGGCGGATATCGCGGCCGCGCTGGGTCAGGTCGAGCATGACATAGGCCACGCGCTGGCCGGGGCCATGATAGGTATATTGCCCGCCACGCCCGGCATCATAGACCGGGAAGCGATCGGACAGCAGGTCGCCGGCCACGGCCGAGGTTCCGGCGGTGTAAAGCGGGGGGTGTTCGAGCAGCCAGATGGCTTCCTCGGCCTCACCAGCGGCGATGGCGGCGGCGCGGGCGCGCATGGTGGCGAGCGCCAGCTCATAGGGCACGGGGACCGCCGAAATGATCCATTGCACCGGGCGAGCGTCGATGCGTGCCAGTTTGTTACTGATTTCGCTGTTCGCGCCGTTGCCTGTTAACGCTTCCATAACTATGCCTGCCGGAGAATTGCTGCATCAGATTCAGCGGCCGCATGATCGGCCGGGACGGGTTTTTTATCTATCTATGGACACATTAGCCGATATTGAAGTGGACATCACCGTCGAGCTTGGCGCGACGACGATGCCGATCCACCATTTGCTGCGCATGGGCCGTGGCGCGGTGATCGAGCTGGATGCCAGCGAGAATGATCCGCTGAACATCTATGCCAATAATACGCTCATCGCCCATGGCGAAGTAAGTGTCGAGGACGGGCATCTGCGCGTGCTGATTTCGGAGAAGATTTTCCGGCGCGGCTAGGGCGGAGCGGGGCGCAGCGAAAGTTCTGCACACCGGCGTAGGCGAAAGCTGATTTAAACGCTTGAGGTTAGGGGAGACCTTTGCTACATCCCCACTCGCTTCGGCCCTCGGGCCAAGCTCTACCAAGCGTGCGGTCGTGGCGGAATTGGTAGACGCGCAGCGTTGAGGTCGCTGTGTCGCAAGACGTGGAAGTTCGAGTCTTCTCGACCGCACCAAACTCTCCCATTCTTGGAATGGGCCAAAGAGTTGAAGGATTATAGGCACTTGTAGCCGCCCGCCCACTACAAAGGGCGCTACAAGTGGCCATCCTCATGCCAAACCTCACCAAGGCAAACAACGGCGACTGGTTCGCCCGCAAGGCGATACCACCCGATGTGCGGGATGCCTATCAGCGCGCCTATGGCGTTCGGCAGGAAGTTCGCTTTCGCCGTTCCGGTTTATCCACAGGACAGGCCAAGTTCGCGTTCGCCGAATGGGTGGCGGAGGTTGAGGGGCGAATCGAGTCGCTGCGTTCGGCACGGGCCGGGGAGCCACAGCACCTTACTCAGCGGCAGGCACACGCGCTGGTGGGGCGCTGGTATGACTGGTTCATTGCCCGGCATGAAGATCACCCGCAGCCCGTCGAGGTCTGGGACCACCAGCTTGAGCGGTACCGGAGCGCGCTGGAAGCGTTCGGTATTGACGAGGTGACGAGCGGGAACCACCAGCATGGTATCGCCCGCGTGTTCTGGCCAAGGTCACCGAGTTGTCCCGGCTGTCCTCATTTTTGGCGCAGGAAGCCACGTTGCTCGATAGCGTCAGCCATGCGGTGCTGCTGGATGCGCTGGAGCCCCATCTAGTCGCTGCCATGGCCCTGCTGAGGCGGCAGGCTGGTGGTGACTACTCTCCCGACCAGCACAGGCAACGGCTTCCCGATGACAAGCCGGTGGTGCCCAGCAATGTCAAACTGGCGGGCATGAACGCTTGGGAAGCGTTTGGGGCGTGGGTGGCTGAACGAAAGCCCGCAGCGGCGACCGCCAATCGCTGGAGCGGTGTCCTCGATCATCTCAACAAGTTCTTGGATGAGCGTGACGTGGCGCTGGTGACCGATGACGATGCGGTTGCATGGAAAGACAAGCTGGTGGCCGGTAAGGCCAGCGGTCGCACCATCAACGAGGTCTGGCTCACAGCGGCCCGTGGCATCTTCAATTGGGTGAAGACGCAGAAGAAAATCGCCAGCAACCCGTTCGATGGCGTCAAGGTTGCGGTGGCTAAGTCTGGCCCGACCAAGACGGAGTTCTCCGATGAGGATTGTTCAAGCCATCCTTGCGGCAACGCTCATCCCCCTCAGCGCCAGAACATCGCCATACTACAGCGCAGTCGTGCGGTGGGTGCCGTGGCTCTGCGCTTATACCGGGGCAAGGCCTGGGGAGATGACCCAGCTTCGCCGTGAAGATGTCGAGCAGCATCGTGATGGCTTCTGGACGCTCCGCATTAGCCCTGAGGCTGGACTGTGAAGGGCTCGGTGGCCCGTACAGTGGCGCTGCATGACCATCTGATAGAGCAGGGGTTTGTCGATTTCGTCACCCGTTCGGGCAGGGGGCCACTGTTCTGCGACCCGAAGGCAGGCGGCAGCCGTTTAACTGGCAAGGCAGATGACCCGCTGAACCCCGTGCGGCCTATGTACGTGCTGCTTCGGCAGAAGCTGGCAGATTGGGTCCGTAAGCTCGGCGTTACCGATAGGGGCGTTAGCCCGAACCACGCTTGGCGGCATACGTTCAAGCGCCGTGCTGCCCGCGCCAAAATTGAGCAGCGCATCCGTGACGCCTTCTGTGGTCACACCGCTGGCCATGTCGGGGCGATCTATGAGCTGCCGACCGTCGAGGATTTGGCCGAGGCCATCAAGGTCTTCCCTCGCTATCCAGTGGACACCCCCTAGGGTCCAAACCCGATCAAGCTATTGAATTGGTTTGTTTCCTCTGATTCACTGCCCGTAGTTTGCGGGGAGATGGTGATGTCTGCAGGATTTTGGCTTTCCGACGACTCCTGGGCTGCAATTGAGCCACTGTTGCCGATGAACCAGCCCGGCGCGCGGCGGGTGGATGATCGCCGGGTGATCAGCGGGATCATTCACGTCCTGCGGGTGGGGTGCCGCTGGCAGGATTGTCCACCTGACTATGGTCCTTCGACCACGATCTACAATCGCTTCAGCCGGTGGAGCCGTCGCGGCCTGTGGACACGTATCTTCACTATCCTGTCGGCGCAGGCGGGCCTGCCCGATGATCTGAGCATCGACAGCACCGCCGTGCGTGCCCACCGCTCGGCACATGGTGGAAAAGGGGGGCGAAAGTTCAGGCCGTCGGGCGCTCGCGTGGCGGGCCAACCACGAAAATCCATGCCCTGACCGATGGGTGCGGGCGGACCGTGGCCTTCCTGCTCGGCCCCGGCAACGACGCCGATATCTCGGCAGCGCCGGCGCTGCTCGACAAGGTGCCACCACCGACCCGGCTGCTGGCCGACAAGGGTTATGATGCCAACAGCTTGCGAGCACGCCTGGCAGCCAGCGCGACCGAAGCGGTGATCCCTTCAACCCGATCCCGCAAAAGGCCCATTCCACATGATGCGGCAGCCTATGTCGGCCGCAACCTTATCGAGCGTGCCTTCTGCCGTCTCAAAGACTGGCGGCGGATCGCCACGCGATATGACAAGCTCGCCGTCAACTTCGCTTCCGCGGTCGCAATCGCAGCCGTCATCCTCTGGTAAGTTGATACCCCCGCATCATTGGCGCACTGGTTTGCGCAGGCGGTCCAAAATTGGACGGCCTAACGCCTCAGCATGGACCGGCCCCGCAACCGCTTCAACGAGATGGAAGCCGAGCTGAGGCAGCCGCTGGCACCCTCCGCCCTATCGGCGCAGGGGCTGGCGTCCTTCTGGTTCGGAGAGCTTGAGCTTCGACTGGTGAACACCGAGACAGGGCCTTTGCACGGCATACGTGCGTCTGATGTACCCCCAAATCTTGTACGGGGGTTGGGCCGTGGTTCGCGGGTATGGACGTTCTGGGCCTCGACATTGGAGCGCCGGAGCGGGCCTACGTACGGCTCGACAGCAGCGAACAGCGCAACGTGCCTTGGACGCACGTAGGTATGACGCCGGGGGTATGAGCCTTAAAGTTCGTGCTGGCCTAGCTGGTAGCCGTGATCAGTTGCAGTACGAGCTTCCGGCGCTGCTCGATGTCAGCCATCAGCGCAATGCAGGCGTATTGGACCTCCTGCCTTGCAACCATTAACTGACGATTATCATGCCCGCCCATCCAGCCCATTCCAAAGGGCTCCGGGATGAGGTTGTTGTGCGCGTCAACGGTCGCCAGCAATTGGGCTATCGCGCCGGACAACGAGACGTGAGCCCCGTGTTGCAGCCGGTCCCAACGCTCCCTTTCCAAGACGATTTCGTCGGGGGCGTATATCGAACCTAATCCTGTGGTTCTGTTTGACAACCTGCGGGCCTCTTTGTCGAGCGCCTGCATGGCGTCGATTTCGGCCTCGTAGTGGCGCACTGCATCCACCACATCTCGGTCGCCTTGGCGCTTGAGCTGCTGAACCGCGATCAGCAACGCGGCGATGGTAGCCACGCCCGCCAACAGGGTCTGGTAATCTTTGACGAAGCTGATTGCGGTGGTCGGGCTTGTGACCTCAGACAACGCGACGCACGCCAAGCCGGTTATATAGGCGGTTACCGAGACCCAGCCCCACGGCACGCTACGCCACCAACGATCTTTCTTGTGTCCCATATCAGAATGTTTAGCCGCAAAAATCCGAGCCGTTAAGATCAGATCGTCAGCCACGCGATACCCCCTCGGCCCCATGACCCGCCAAAACTAGCTGTTGACCGCGCAATAAGTCCCTGATTTCCTTGTGGAAATATCAAGGGAGACGATGATTGCAGCCAGCCTCAGCACCAGTTCTGCTCTCTACTCGCTCATCACTAGCGGCGCTTGAAGCGGCCCTAGAGCTGTTCAGGGGGCTTCGGGTTGAGATGCCAATACAAGTTCCGCTGGTCTTCCTCATGATTGCCCAGCGGAAAGGCATCCGCGCAGCGGAGCTGTGCAAGAGAACGGGACTGAGCCAGTCTGCCATCTCCCGCAACATCACCATGCTGACCAAAGAGGGGAAGGCTGGCGAACCGGGGCCGGGCTTGGTGGTCAAGACGCTGGACCCGGTCAACACTCGTGCCCACGCCATGCACCTGACGAAAGGCAGGGTGATGGCAGCAAGGCTGGCTGAGGCTATCGGTAAGTCTGTGAGGCCGCGCAAGGCGATGCCAGTGGAGGCTGCTGGAGAGGCTGTAGCGCCGCTGGAGAAGGCTAAGGATGCGTTCGCAGGGGCGCATTGGGAGGTTTGGGCGGACTAAGTGGGCTAAGCGAGGACTGACCTCACCGCCCCCCAACGTGCGCCGCAAGATCGGGCACGCCTTCACCGCTACTGCTGGCGCTTGTAAGTGCTGGTGGCGAGCAGTCAACTACCGCAATGAGGTGCGCGCCGGTCGGCAAACGGAGGTCGATGTTGGTCAAGCCTCCGGTGCCATTGGCGGCACAAAATGCGGCCTCTTGAGTTGGCGAAAACGGCACTGTGATCGATTGTGCTTGAGAGAACCCGCTGTGAGAGAACGCAACGCCCACAACAAGCCCTGCGATGAGGGTCTTGCGCATCTGGTGTTCCGATCATGTAGATAAGGTGGAAGAAGCTACAGGACGATCATGTCAGAATTCAGTCGAGGCGACCTATTTTCCCCGATTGTGATCCAGCATCAGCGAGAGGGCTGGGCGGCCTAGGTGCATCGCGTTATCGTCCTTTAGGGTATAGCCCTGCGTACAGGATGCATTCCCACCGGCAAGATGTACGCAAGGGTTGACTTCGATTTACGGACATGCATTTTAACGGACAATACCGTTACGTACATGCGCCGGAGTTCCCATGACCACCATTCTCTATGCCCGCGTCTCCACCACGGACCAGACCATCGGCCATCAGCAGACCCAAGCCGAACAGGCCGGGTTCGTCATTGACCACGTGCTGGCTGATGATGGCGTCTCAGGCGTCTCCACAACGCTGCGGGAGCGCCCCGAAGGCAAGCGCCTGTACGACATGCTGCGCCGTGGCGACACGCTGGTGGTGCGCTGGGTGGACCGCTTGGGGCGGAACTATCAGGATGTCACCGAGGCCATTCGGGAGTTCATGGGCCGGGGCGTGATCATCAGGACGGTGATCAACAATATGACCTTTGACGGGGCCACCACAGACCCTATCCAGATGGCCGTGCGGGACGCGCTGGTAGGCTTCATGGCTGCAACGGCACAGGCCCAGCATGAGGCCACCAAAGCCAGCCAGCGGGCCGGTATCGACGCGGCAAAGGCAGACGGCAAAGCATATCTCGGGCGCAAGCCCAGCTATGACCGCAAGGCGCTAGACATCGTGGTGGACATGATCAGCACCGGGACTGCTGGCACCAGTGATATTGCCCGCGCCTCAGGGCTCACCCGGCAGACGGTTTTGCGGATTAAGGCTGACCCGGCAGCGGCTGAGACAGTGTTGCAGGCGTGGGGTGAGTAGGTTGAGGCGTCTCCGAGAGGAGAGGCGTCTATTGGTTTTCCCATGCCTGCCCGCGTTTCTCTATCGGCTCTTCATATCCCGCATTCAACGGCGAGAGCCGCGTTGCTATCAATGCGCTCGCCATTCTGGTCCACCAGCACCATGCCGGACGCTGAGACGGTTTTGCCTGAGACCTCTAGGCGAAACTCCTCCGATACGAAACGTCCTGCCTTTACCCGCCGCTCAACCGTGTCAAAAGGGCCATCAGCACCCAGCGCCATGGTCATCTCATTGGCGGTTGAGGACAGCTCAAAGAAGATTTTCTCACCGTCTGGAGCCGTGCCCGGCCCGCTGATCTCGATGTCATCGAAACCGTCCTCGTGGTGGAAGGCGCAACTTGTCGGCTTTAGAATATAGACCCCGGCTTTGGTCACGACAGTGCCGACAGCCACCGCCGCAGTCTCGATAGCTGGGGGCGCGTTCGCCGCTTCTGGGGCGCAGGCGGTTAGCATTAAGATTGGCAGCGCCGCTTTTAGCCCGTTTGTGGCCCATTTCATTTTGGTCATAATCACTTAGCCCTCACATCCGAACCTCCAGACTAGCCGATAGGGACGATGCTTGCCCCGTCCGTTTGGAGGGGAATGAGGATGCCGATTTTCCCCGTGGTGAAGATGACCTACGCCAACCAGCCACCGCGACCGCTATAGGCGGGCCATGACCCGGCCAAAGCCTCCATCAAGCACCTCCTGCGATCTCTGCCGTGCGCTGGACCTGATCAGGTCGGGCCAACGCCAGGCACCTCGCTAACGTTTGAGAACCTCAACCGTGATGTGTGAGAGTTCAGCGATAGAAGCAAGCTTTGCCTTGTACCAAGTAGCGGGTCGCGGGTTCTCGCTTATCACCGAGACGATGAGCGCCAGGTGGCCCGGACCAACCCGCCATAAGTGCAGGTCAGATACTTCGTCCGAACCGAGCTCTAGGACGCTTCGCACCTGGTCAGCGGTCCCGTCATCGGGAACCCTATCTAGCAGCACCGCGCCTGCACCCCTGAGGAGCTGCCATGACCAGCGAGCAATCACGATGGAGCCGAGCAGACCCACCGCTGGGTCCATCCAGAGCCAGCCGAAGTTCCGCCCCGCGACCAGTCCAACGATGGCCAGCACCGATGTCAGCGCATCTGCAAGGACGTGGAAATAGGCCGCTCGCAGGTTGAAGTCGGTTGTTGCCGTCTTGGGGGCATTGGCCGAAACGTCATGCGAGTGATCATGGTCGTGATCGTCATGGGCATGACCCGCATGACTGTAGCCAGCGTGGCTGTGCGCGTGGCCGTGGTCATGGCTATGACCGCTGTCATGCAACAGAAAGACGCTGGCGATGTTCACCAGCAGCCCCACCACCGCGACCGCAATTGCTTCATCAAAGCGTATGGCTATGGGGTTGGTCAGCCGCACGATACACTCAAATCCGATCATCACGGCGACGACTGCCAGAATGACCGCGCTGGTGTAGCCAGCCAGCTCACCGAGTTTGCCTGTGCCAAAGGTGAAGCGTTCATCGTCGGCATGGCGGCGAGCGTACATGTAGGCCACGGCTGCGATTGTTAGGGCACCGGCATGGGTAGCCATGTGGAAGCCGTCAGCGAGCAACGCCAACGAACCGAACGCGGCACCGGCAGCAATCTCCCCCAGCATCATCGCGGCGGTTAGCGCAATGACCCACCATGTTCGACGCGCGTTGCGGTCGTGATCATCGCCCAGAAAGACGTGGCTGTGCTGCCCGGCTGTGGCCGTCTCGAATGCCATCTTAGTGTCCTATAGGTACTTCGTGATTTCGCGGAACACGGCCAGCTTGTCCTTCACTTCTGGAGACAGCGCGTCACTGCCGTCACTGAGGTGATGGTCGATATGGTCGATGATGATGAGCTGCTTGGCCTTCTCTAGCGCCTTGATGACGGCCTGCATTTGCTGAGCAATGGCGAGGCCATCTTTGCCATCCGCCACCATCTTGACGACTGTGCTGAGATGCCCCTCGGCTCTGCGGAGGCGGGAGTGGATTTGTGGGTCATTGATGTGGCTCATACTCCGAACCTATCCCCCTGGAGGGGATATGGCAATTGTCCACAGGGCGGTACTGGCACAGGCCCAGCATGAGGCCACCAAGGCCAACCCGCCACCGAGCTGCTATAGGTGGCCCATGACCCACCCAATCCCGCCTGCAACGCCCCAAGCCAAGCCTCCTGCAGGCCCTCGATGGGACGGTGAGGCCACGATAAGCGAGCAATAACAGCACATGGGGCCGATTACGCTTTTCGATAAGTCGTTCCTGGAGATGCTAAGCGTCGATCAAGCGGCCCTCTTCGACTGCCTTTTCTCTGCCAATCTTTGCCCGGTTTTCATCACCGAGGCATTGGCTGATTTATCCAAGAAGCCTCCCGGGCAGCGGCCCCCCGAAAAGATTGTTAGCGACCTCGCTAACAAAGCACCCTCGATGCACAGCTACCCGAACGCTGAACACACCAGCCTGTGTCTGGCAGAGCTTTTCGGCGAACGAATCCGGCTGGACGGGTTTCCTGCCACGATGGGTGGACGATTGGTTATGGACCAAGGCAAGCTGAGCGTCATTTACGACGATGTTGAAGAGCTTGAGGCATTCAACCGCTGGCAAAGTGGGCAGTTCTATTCAGTCGAGCGCGAGTTTGCCAAGGTCTGGCGAGAACGAATGTATGCTGTCGATCATCGGGAGGTGGCGAAGCTGGCCCGGCGCGCTCTTGCCATCGAGAGCCGTCCCAAAACCCTGGAAGACGCCCACCGCATTGCCTGGGAGGTAGTTGGGGCGGAGAGCATCCGGTTCGAGCAGCTATCTGTTGCGTTTGCTCTACTCGGGTTACCGCCGAAGGTCTTCAAGCTTATTCGTGACCGATGGGTTGTGGCTGGCAGACCGGCCATTAAATCCTTCGCCCCTTACACGGCCTACTGCCTTCACCTGGAGGTGTTCTTCCACATCTGCGTGGAAAAGTTGCTGATCTCACCAGATCGCCCAAGCAATCGGGTAGACATGGCCTACCTGTTCTACCTGCCATTCTGCAAGGTGTTCGTCTCGCAAGATAAGCTGCACTGGCGCACGGCTAAGCTGTTCATGCACACCTCGCAACAACTGGTCAGAGGTGACGATTTGAAGGCCGACCTGATCAAGCTGGACGCATACTTTTCCGGCCTCCCCGAACGAGACAAGCGGGAGGGGCTATTCCGGCTTGCATCGGCACCCCCAGAGGACGGGAGCTTCCTAACTTGGCGTATCTGGCAAGCTGCCGGGATGAAGCGAAGGGAGGCCCGGAAGCCGTCACCTGAAGATAGCGAGACACATGTGAAGTTGCTCAAAGCCATACGGTCCTTGGAGAACGCCCCAACTGTCAACAATCCACGCAGCTACTCACCGGGCCAGTTGGAGCAGGCAGTGATCAAGCGAATGGTGCCCAGGAGGATGGGCAAGTGGGACATGCTCCCTGCCGACTTCAAAGGCTAACTTGACCATCGCTACAAACGCCGCTACAAACGGCCTCGGCGCGGCGGCTAAAAGCCCTGTAAATTCAACGGTCTGAGGCGCTACCCTGCGTTTCTTCTCGACCGCACCAAATCACCTTCGGGTGACATGAAAAAAGGCCGTCCTTCGGGGCGGCCTTTTTCGTTTTCGGCTTTAGCGAGAGTTTGGGCCGCGATTTTGGGCGGTGGGGCGGTTGCTCTTGATCCATGAGATGACGGATTCGGCGAGAAGCGCCGTCTCGGCCGGCAGGTTGTCGCGGATATGGGCGACGAATTCGATGTCGGGCAGGGCCGGGAGCTGCGCATCGGCATCGAGAATTTGCAGGGCATGCGGCACCGAACCGGCGTTGAGCGGGGTTACGGCGAGGGCGGCGGCGGCCATGGCGGTCAGGCTGCCCAGGCTGGGGCTGACCATGGCGATGCGCCATGCCCGGTCGGCCTTCGCCAGCGCGGCCAGCGCCGCATCGCGATAGGGGCAGGGCTCGGGGAACAGTGCCAGGGGGAGGGAGCGGTCCTGATCCAGCGCGGCGCCGCGGGCGAAGGCCCAGACCAGCGGCTCCTGCCACAGGCGGCGGCCGGTTTCGTCGCCGCGGCAGCGGCAGCCGACGATCAGATCGAGTTCGCCGCGCGCCATGCTGTCGAGCAGGGTGCTGGTGTTGGAGATATGGATTTCCAGCGTTCGGCCCAGCCTTGAGTCCTGGAATTTGCGCAACACCGACGGCAGCCAGGTGCTCATCAGATCATCCGAAGTGCCGATCCGCAGATGAAATTGGCTGCTGCCCTTCATATGGGCCAGCGCGTCTTCGCTGAGCCGCAGAATCGCCCGCGTGTAGCCGAGCAGGGCCTGGCCTTGCGGGGTGAGCGTCACTGTGCGGGTGTTGCGCTCGAACAGGGCGCAGTCGGCCTGCTGTTCGAGGCGGCGGATATGGGCGCTGACCGCCGACTGGGTCAGGTTCAGCTGCTGGCCGGCCTTGGTGAAGCTGGAGAGGCTGGCCACCGCCTCAAAGCTGCGCAGCAGCGGCAGATCGAACATGATGCCATCTCGTTTCGTACTGAATGGCATGATGATATATCGTTTTTACTAATCAATGAAGTCTGTTTAGATCGGCGCATCGCCACGAAAACAGAGATGCCCCATGAGGTTGGCATCACGGGTTGCGACCCAGAATTGCCGTATGCGCCGCGCACTGCTGGCGCTGGTGTTTTGCATCAGTGTCCCGGCCATCGGGCTGGCCGAGGATGAACCGCTCATTCCCGACGACGCGGTCGAAGTCGAGGTGCAGGACGATATCACCGTCCATTTCTGGCAGACCGACATCATCAACCCCACGGCGATGATCGCCGACATGGTGGGGGTGTCGAGCCAGTTCCGGGATGGCGAGTCGATCCTCGGGCAGGTGTTTTTCAAGACGCCGATCCCGCTGACCGAACTCGAGGCCATGACCAGCGCCAAAAACTCATCTTCCATGTCGTTTCGGTGTGACCGCGGCGGCCTCTATCAAATCGAAGGGCATGACGTGATTGCCGGCGTGAACTGCGTGCTGGTCACGGATGCTCAAATTCCAGCAAACAGGCAGAAATGATGTTTCGTTCAGCACTGATTTTAGCCCTGGTGGCGGCGCCGCTGGCGGGCGTGGCCCAGGGCAGGGATTTTTCCTCGGCCATCGAGCCGGTGCCGGTTCTCACCCAGCTCTATGACGAGGCCGATTCGCGCTGTCGCCTCGCCAAGATCGATAGCGTCGAGGTCGATGTGGCCTGTGTCTCGCGCTCGATCTATGGTGTGGCGCTCAATGACAAGAACTGGTGTCGCGGCCGCCAAGGGCAGTCCAATGCCGAGATGGACTGGCATGAATGTGGCGAAGATTCGATGCGCTTCCCGCCGGTTGAATTGCCGGGTCTTTAGGGCAGGGCCATGGCCAGCTCGCTGGGGAAAGCCATTCGGCGCTGGCTGCGCCGGATGCAGGATTGTGGGGACAGCGAGGCGGAGCAAAGGCACTGGCAGGCCGATCCCTTCGCCCACCCGGCGATCCAGCGCATGACGCCGGCGCAGCTTGCCGATCTGCCCATCCGGCGGCCGGCTTGCCCGGGCCGGGCGGGGGACAAACGGCGCTAATCTGCCTTCGGCAACACACCGGGACGCTGGCTGGCCAGCTTGGCCGGGGCCTTGAAGCGCCAGGCGTCTTCGAGGCGTAGCGAGAGTTCCTCGTCGGCGATGGCATCGAGGTGGATCAGCACGGCCGGGTAGCCGACATAATGGGCGGTCTCGAAATAGATTTCGGGCGAAATTTCCATCAGCAGCGTCTTCTGCTCGGGCGGACATTGCAGCACCAGCGTCGCGGCGTCCTTGAGCCGGACGAAGGATTTGTCGCGCACCTTGAGCGACGGCGTGCCGTAGCTGGTGGCGCGGGTCAGCGCGGGCAGGGCCCGGGCGTGGGCCAGGCGTTCGATGCGGGTAAAGATTTGGTCGAGATCGGTTTTCATCGTCTAACCCTCTCAAATCGCTGTTCCCAGTCTGGCGGATTGCTGTGTGATTGGCTACAGCTTGGGTGCCCCGAAACCTCGGACACACAAGGGCCCCCACATGAGCACAGATCCCGAGACCTTGCCCGGCCACCAGGCCGGGATCGATCCTAATGCGTTGCGCGATGCGGACGACCGCATCAGTCCGCTCTGGCTGGAACGTTTGCACGCCTATTTGGCTGCGGGCCGGGATGACGATGTCGCCACGGTGATCGCGCCGCTGCATGCGGCCGACGTCGGCGACGTGCTCGAATCGCTCGACGCCGAGGAACGGCTGCATCTGGTGCGGGTGCTGGGCGACCGCTTCGACTATCTGGCGCTGACCGAGGTCGACGAGTCGGTTCGTATCGAGCTGATGGAGGAACTGCCCAACGCCGATATCGCGCGCGGCGTGGCCGGGCTCGAAAACGACGACGCCGTCGCCATTCTCGAGGACATGGATCAGGAAGACCGGGACGAGGTTCTGGCCAAGCTGCCGACCTTCGAACGGCTCAGCCTGAAGCGGAGTCTCGATTTTCCCGAAAAATCCGCCGGGCGGCGGATGCAGACCGCGTTTATCGCCATTCCGCCGTTCTGGACGGTGGGGCAGACCATCGACTATCTGCGCAGCGAACCGGACCTACCCGACGAATTCTACCAGATCTATGTGGTCGACGCGGCCTATCAGGTGCTGGGCACGATTCCGCTGGATAAATTCCTGCGGGCGCCGCGGGTGACCTCCATCGAAGCGCTGATGAACATTAATTTCGTGGTGGTCGCCGCCGAGGAAGACCAGGAAGAAGCGGCGCGCGATTTCGAGCGCTACGATCTGGTCGAAGTCGGCGTCATCGACGAGGGCAAGCGGCTGGTTGGCGTGCTGACCATCGATGACATCGTCGACGTGATCCACGAAGAAGCCGACGAGGATATCAAGCTGCTGGCCGGCGTCGGCGACGAGGATATTTCCGACACCATCGTCGATACGGTGCGCAGCCGCGCGCCCTGGCTGCTGGTCAATCTGTTCACCGCGGTGGCGGTGTCCTTCGTGATCGGGCTGTTCGACGGCACCATCGAACATATGGTGGCGCTGGCGGTGCTGATGCCGATCGTCGCCTCGATGGGTGGCAATGCCGGCACCCAGACCATGACGGTGACGGTGCGGGCGCTGGCGATGCGTGAACTGGACGGGCGGCGACTGCGCCGGCTGATCGGCCGCGAGATGCTGGTCGGGCTGGCCAATGGCGCGATTTTCGCGGTGTTGATCGGGCTGGTGACCTGGCTGCGCTTCGACAATCTGCAATTGGGGGCGGTGATCGCCTCGGCCATGATCATCAATCTGGTGGTGGCTGGCACGGCGGGGATTCTGACGCCGGTGCTGCTGGATAAATTCAAGGCCGACCCGGCCATCGCTTCGGCGGTGTTCGTGACCACGATGACTGATGTGGTTGGATTTTTTGCCTTTTTGGGCATTGCCGGGCTGTGGTTCGGGCTGTTTTGAGGCCGCTAAAATGCCACTAATCCGGCTATCTCGCGGTTAACTCTGCGCTTTAGCCGGCTGTGGAGTGTGGCAACTTCGCCGCTTGCAAAGATTTTGTGACGCAGTTAACGGTTTGCTACCGGCGCCCTGACGAACAAAGTCAGGCCCGGAGTGAACGGCTGACAAGGAGCGATCATGCGAAGTCAACCGAAGGCCACCATTTGGCGGGCTGCAAGCTGGACCCTGGTTTGTCTGCTGTCGATGGGATTGGTTTTCTCCATTATTGCTGGCGTATAGACGCTGGGAGTTTTTCACTTACAGCAATTTTGAAGGGCGCCCGGGCCACTGGGGCGCCCTTCTTTCTTCCCGGGAGGCAGATGTGAAGCTCTTGATCGGCAATCGCAATTATTCGACCTGGTCGCTGCGGCCCTGGTTGGTGCTGCAGCATTTCAACATCCCCTTCGAGGACGAAGTGCTGCAATTGCAGGGCGAGGGTTTTCGCGACGTGCTGGCGCAGCGCTCGCCGACCGGCCGGGTGCCGGTATTGCTCGATGGTGATCTGACCCTGGTCGAAACCATCGCCATCATCGAATATCTGGCCGACCGTTTTCCCGACAAGGCGATCTGGCCGGCCGATATTGCTGACCGGGCCCGGGCGCGGGCGGTTTCGGCCGAAATGCATGCCGGCTTTCAGGCGCTGCGCAGCCATGCCCCGATGAATTTGCGGGCGTCTCATCCCGGCAAGGTCAGTCGCGACAGCGTGGCCAAGGATCTGCACCGGGTAGAGACGCTGTGGGGCGAGCTGCTGGGGCGCTCGGGCGGGCCGTTCCTGTTCGGGGCGTTCACGGCGGCCGACGCCATGTTTGCGCCGCTGGCGACCCGGCTGCGCACCTATGGCCTGCCGATCTCCGATGTGGCGGCCGAGTATGTCGAAGCGATTTATGGCCTGCCGGCGTTTCAGGACTGGCTGGCGCTGGCGCTGCGCGAGCCGTGGATTGTCGATGAGGACGAGATCGACGTCATTCAGGGGCGGGTGAAGCCGGGGACGCTGACATGATCCACATGATCAAGCTGTGCGTCGGGGTGAAGTCGCTGGCCGAACTCGAATCCTATCGCGATGAGCGGGCCCATTGGTGGGATGCCGATTACGGCGAGGATGTGCATGTGCATCGCACCCGCATGATGCCCAAGCGTGCCGCCGAAATGGAAGGGCAGTCCTCGATCTATTGGGTGATCGCCGGGCAGGTGGTGTGCCGACAGAAGATTTTGCGGCTGGCCACCCATACCAATGCCGAAGGCATCAATTACTGCGACATCATCATGACGCCCGAACTGGTGAAGACGGTGCCCTATCCCAAGCGCCCGTTCCAGGGCTGGCGTTATCTGCGCCCCGAAGACGCGCCGCCCGATCTCGGCGCGAACGAGAATGCCGACTCGCTGGCCCTGGCGGCCGATCTGGCGAAGCTTGGGCTGATCTGAGGTTTCCACAAACCCCGGATGACACCGTGGGTGGAAGCGCGCGCGGGCTTGCGGCTCGGGCGGGTGGGCCACATATTGAAGCCATGAGCAAAAAAGACCCGGTTGCGCGTCCCACGACAGGCATGCCCCAAACCAGTGCGGTGAGTGGCGATATTGCCGCCTTCGTCAAGCAGGTGGGCAAAATGGCACGGCCCAATGCGGCGCAGGACGGGCGCTTGCTGTTCGCGCTGGATGCGACGATGAGCCGGCAGCCGACCTGGGACCTGGCCTGCACACTGCAGGCGGAGATGTTCCGCGCCATTCCCAAGGACAGCGCCTTGCAGGTGCAGTTGCAGTATTTTCGCGGCTTTGGCGAATGCCGCGCCTCCAAATGGGTGGCCGATGCTGGCGCGCTGGCCAAGCTGATGACCGGAATTGCCTGCCAGGGCGGCAATACGCAGATTTCCAAGGTATTTGCCCATGCGCGGGCCGAACATACGAAGCGTCGAATCAACGCCGTCGTGTATGTCGGTGATGCGATTGAGGAAAATGTCGATGACCTGGCCGAGAAAGCCGGTCAGCTGGGACTGTTGGGGTGTCCGATGTTCGTATTTCAGGAGGGGCGGGACGCCCGGGTCGAGGCGGCGTTTCGCGAATTCGCCCGGCTGACCAAGGGCGCCTATGCGCGGTTTGACGCCTCGGCGCCGCAGGAGCTGGCGGCGCTGCTCAAGGCGGTGGCGGCCTATGCCAGCGGCGGGCGCGACCTGCTGAAGCTGCAGGGCAGCGCGCCGGCCCAGGCGCTGCTGGCGCAGTTGCCGCGATGAGTTATTTTTTCCTCGGCGGCTTTGCCCTGCTGGCCGCGCTGGCGGCCTATCAATATCTGCGCAAGCTGGGCCGGCATCGGGTGATGCGCGGGCTGCGCTGGGTGGTCGGCGGCGGCGCGGCGCTGCTGACGGTCGGGTTGCTGCTGCTGCGGCGCTTCGACATCGCGCTGTTTGTCGGCGCGGCGGCGGTTTCGGTGCTGCGCAGTGGCCGGCTCGGGCCCTATTCCTTCGATGGCGGTGGCGTCGGGCAGGGCGGCGGCAATGTCTCGCGGGTCAAAAGCCCCTATTTCATGATGGAACTGGACCATGACACCGGCACGGTGACCGGCAACGTCACCGCCGGGCAGTTTGCCGGGGCCGATCTGATGGATCTGGACGAATTCCACACCCGCGCGCTGATCGACGAAATTTCCGGGGACGCCGATAGTGTCAGCCTGCTGGAAAGCTGGCTCGACGCCAATCGCAGCGGCTGGCGCGAATATTTCGCCGGACAGGCGGAGGAGCCGCAGGATGCGCCGAATGCGGCGCGAGCTTCAGGCGATCCGCTGGCCGAAGCCTATGAGGTGCTGGGCTTGCAGCCGGGCGCCAGTGATGACGAGATTCGCGCGGCGCATCGTGAACTGATGAAAGCGGTGCATCCCGACCATGGCGGCTCGAGCTATCTGGCCTCGAAAATCAACGAAGCCCGCGACCGGCTGCTCAAGCAGTAGCATTGTTGCCGCATGGCGGCGTTAACGCCCCATTAACCATGAATGCCCCTGTTAGCAGACTTGGTGAAGCGCTGATTTGGAGCGGTCGATGTCGCGTGACGGGGCGCATGTCATTGTGGTTGGCAATGAGAAGGGCGGGTCGGGTAAATCGACCACGGCCTTTCATCTGGCGGTGTATCTGCTCTATGCGGGCCATCGCGTTGCCACCATCGATGTCGACAGCCGGCAGCAGACGCTGACGCATTATGTCCGCCATCGGCGGGCGCATTGCCAGCAGACCGGCCGCAGCCTGCCCAATCCGACGCATTTCCATCTGCCATCGGCCTGGGGCGACTCGGTCAAGGAAAACCACAAGGCCGAGTTCGAGGTGTTTCGCCGCGCCGTCAGCGAGGTCGAGAACAGGGTCGATTTCCTGATCATCGACACGCCGGGCTTCGACACCAATCTGACGCGGCTGGCGCATTCGCTGGCCGATACGCTGGTGACCCCGGTCAATGACAGCCTGATCGACATCAACGTGCTGGCCCGCATTGATCCTGAAAGCGGCCTGCCGATCGAATCCAGCCATTATGCCAGGCTGGTGCAGCGGGCCCGCGCCGAGCGGCTGGCGATGGATGGCAGTAGCGTCGACTGGGTGCTGGTGCGCAACCGCATCTCCATGCTGGCGTCGCGCAATGCGCGGCAGGTTCACACCACGCTGGAGGGCATTGCCACGCGGTTTGGTTGTCGCATGGCTGACGGCATCGCCGAGCGGGTGATTTTCCGCTCGCTATTCGCCAGCGGCCTGACGGTGTTCGATCCGCTGGAGGGGGAGGGCGAGGCGTCCTCGGTGTCCCATGTCAGCGCAAGGCAGGAATATCGCAATCTGGTGGGCGCGCTGAATCTGCCGGCGCGTGAATTAGCGGCGGAGCCAGCCCGCCTCTCGGCCTGAACAACAGGCGAAATTGACGGGCCTTAGCGCTCGCCAAAAAACATGCTGATAGCGCGGGCGCCGCCGGGGGCGAAGACGTCGAGGTCGATAGCGACCGGCTCCTGCACCATGCGGCGCGTGCGGGCCGACAGGGCCAGCACCACACCGAGCAGATCGCCGACGCCACGCTTGCGCGGCAGCAGGCGCTGGGTCATTCCGGCCAGAGCGCGATTGCGCACGGCCATGTTTTCCGAGGCGAGACTGGACCGGCCGACAAAATTGGCAAGATCCAGCAGGGCAGTATTTTCGCTCATTGGGCTACTCCAAACACAGGCGCCAATTTGCTCCCCGAATGGCCGGCGCTCTGGGCGTCGGCGCGTTATTCTTGTTTAGCTCTGCATCGCCAGGCAGCTCAGATTCTGCTGCTTGAGCTGGTTGCACATCGCCGTCGCATCATCGCGTCCGCCGAAGCCGACGAAACGGGCACGGTAGAAAATCTGGCCGTTCTTTTCGAAGCGCTCCACATAGGAGCGGAAATCGCCGAGCTTGCCGACCTTGCCGGCGGCGTCCGACAGCATGGTGCGGGCGCTGTCTTCCGACGGGCCGGCGCCGATCTGCACCACCCAGCCGCCCGGCGGGGTAGCGACGGCAGCGGTCTGCACCGAGCCCGAGGTCATCAGGTCGACCGGCTGACCACCCTGGCTGGCCGCAGCGGGCGGTACGAAATCGAGCGGGGCGGACGGCGTGGTCTGGCCGAGAGCGGAGGGCGGCGCGCCCAGATTGTAGCTCTCGCTGAGCCAGGCACCGATAATGTCCTGGCTGGGATAGGCGGGCTGCGGCGCCTGGCTGGGCGCGGCAAGGATATTGGCGGCCTGGACGGCCGGCTGCAGGCCGAGATCGGCCGGCATGGGCGCAGGAGCCGGGGCAACGCTGGCGACGGCCACCGGCTGGATGGCCGGCGTCTGCGCCTGGGCACCATTGGCGGCGACCAGCTGGGCCAGGCGGAAGCCGGGCAGGGGCATGGGCTGGACGAAGACCGGCGCCGAGGAGGGCGACTGGGCCACGGCGACCTGTACGGCGCTGCCCTGACGGCCCGGGGTGGGGATCTGGGCGACATAGGTGCCGCTGCGGCTCTTGGGCAGGTAGTTGGCGACCAGCTGGCGCACCTTTTCGTCGCGGGCGCCGGCCGAATTGAAGCCGAAGGCGACGACGACGATGTGGCGGCCATCCTTGCGGGCGGCGGTCAGCAGGTTGGAACCGGCGGCGTTGATGTAGCCGGTCTTGATGCCGTCGACGGCGCCCATATAGCCGAGCACGCGGTTATGGTTGCCATAGGTCGACTTGCCGTAGCTGAAGCTCTTGGTCTGGAAGAATTCGTAATAGCTGGGAAAGTGCTGATAGACGGCGATGCCGAGGATCGCCTGGTCGCGCACCGTGGTCACCTGGCCGCCATCGGGCAGGCCCGAGGCGTTGCGGTAGGTGGTGTTGCGCATGCCGAGGGCGCGGGCCGTGGCGGTCATGCGTTCGGCGAATTTGCTTTCCGAGCCGGAAATATGCTCGGCGATGACGCGGGCCATGTCATTGGCCGACAGGGTCACCAGCGATTTGATGGCGTCTTCCACGGTGATGGTGGCGCCAGCGCGCAGGCCGAGCTTGGTCGGCACGGCGGCCGCGGCATGCTTGGACACGGTCATCTTGGTGGAGAGCTTGAGGTTGCCGGCGCTCAATTCCTGAAACAGGACATAGAGCGTCATCACCTTGGCGACGGAAGCGGGGTAACGCTTGCTGTCGGCAGCCTCTTCATACAGCACCTTGCCCGACTTGGCGTCGACCACGATCCCTGCATATTTGCGAAGATTTTCAATGGCCTGCGCCGGCGCCACAGTGTGGGCGCTGACAGCAAGGACAACGAGGACTGCGGCAAAGGCGCGCAAAAACACGACACGCCATGGGGTTTTCGCCTGGGAAGCCACCCGGTACTCCAACTTTACTCTCGGGTGCTTCTGCACCCGTACGCAACACACACTCGCAGCGGAATTCAGGCGAGCCCCACGCTCCCGAACCTCCATTGCTTCAGAACAGAATAAGGGCGTGCCGTTACCATTCCGTAAAATGCCGTCGATTTATGTTGGAGTGTGGAAAGATGGTCACGGGATGGCGGCCACTGGACTATCAGTCTGCCACCCTCCCCCTTGCGGGGAGGGAGAGCGAGATAGGACTTAGCCCTTCGCTAAGTCCGTGATCGAGCCGGGAGGGGGTGCGAGGGCCCCGGTATCCCGACCAAACCACCCCCACCCTTGATCCCTCCCCGCAAGGGGGAGGGTGTCGACTGGGACGGCGGCGGAGCACCCATTCCACGCCTTCACGCATTCGGCACATCATGCCCCTTAACACCGGCGAGTTTTTGCCTACATAATGGTCCTCACCAGGCTGCTTCGTTTTCCTTGCGACAGATGTTTTTGCCATGACTTTTGACGACCTCAATGCCATCGACCACGCGGCTGCGCTGCGGCCGGGGCTGGCGCATGCCGGCCCGGAAAAGGAGGGTGGAGACGGCAAGGGCAGCACCGAAACCGGGACGATCACCAAGACCCGTCCCAAAACCAAGCGCCCGAATCTCTATCGGGTGCTGCTTCTCAACGACGACTACACGCCGATGGAATTCGTCGTTCTGGTCTTGCAGGATGTCTTCAACAAATCGCGTGAAGACGCCATGCAGATCATGCTGCACGTTCACCAAAAGGGGGTGGGTGAGTGCGGCGTATATCCATACGAAGTGGCCGAGACCAAGGTCACCCGCGTCATGGATACGGCACGCAAAAACCAGCATCCGCTGCAATGCGTGATGGAAAAGCAATAGGAACATCATATGCCCTCATTTTCACGCGGACTTGAAAAGGCCCTGCATCAGGCGATGAACCTGGCGCGTGAGCGCAACCATGAGTTCGCGACGCTCGAACATCTGTTGCTGGCGCTGACCGAAGACCGCGAAACCATCGCGGTGCTGACCGGCTGCGACGTCGATATCGACGCGCTCAAGAGCGACCTCGAAGATTTCATCAATGAAGAGCTGGACAGCCTGATCGTGGCCAATGGCCAGGATGCGCGGCCGACCGCCGCCTTCCAGCGCGTCATTCAGCGCGCGGTGATCCATGTCCAGTCGTCCGGTAGGGAAGAGGTTACGGGTGCCAATGTGCTCGTCGCCATCTTTGCCGAGCGCGAAAGCCATGCCGCTTATTTCCTCGAACAGCAGGATATGAGCCGGCTCGACGCAGTCAATTTCATCAGCCACGGGATCACCAAGTCCGGTCCCAGCGAGGAGCGCAAGGTGCGCGGAGCTGAAGACGGAGACGGCCATGCCGAAGGCGGGGCCGAAGCCAAGAAGAGTTCGGCGCTGGCCGATTTCTGCGTCAATCTCAACGAGAAGGCCCGGGCCGGCAAGATCGACCCGCTGATCGGCCGCGACGCCGAGCTGCGCCGCACCATCCAGGTGCTGTGCCGCCGGAGCAAGAATAACCCGATCTATGTCGGCGATGCCGGCGTGGGCAAGACCGCCATTGCCGAGGGCCTGGCCCGCAAGATCGTCGAGGGCGATGTGCCCGAGGTGCTCCGTGAAGCGGTAATCTATGCGCTTGATATCGGCTCGTTGCTGGCCGGCACCCGCTATCGCGGCGATTTTGAGGAACGCCTCAAGGCCGTGATGAAGGAGCTGGAAAAGCTGCCGAACTCGGTGCTGTTCATCGACGAGATCCACACCATGATCGGTGCGGGCGCCACCTCAGGCGGCGCGCTCGATGCGTCAAACCTGCTCAAGCCGGCTTTGGCGAGCGGGGCGATCCGTTGCATCGGCTCGACCACCTATAAGGAATATCGCCAGTTCTTCGAGAAGGACCGCGCTTTGGTGCGGCGCTTCCAGAAGATCGACGTCAATGAGCCGTCGATCCCCGATGCCATCGAGATCATCCGGGGCCTGCGGCCTTATTACGAAGAGTTCCACAAGATCAAATACACCGATGATGCCCTCAAGGCGGCGGTGGAACTGAGCGCGCGCTATATCAATGACCGCAAGCTCCCCGACAAGGCCATCGACGTGCTCGACGAGACCGGCGCCAGCCAGATGCTGCTCACCGAAGACAAGCGCAAGAAAATCATCGATGTCGAAGACATCGAGGCGACCATCGCCACCATTGCGCGGATTCCGCCAAAGTCGGTCAGCAAGTCTGATGCCGAACTGCTGGGCGGGCTGGAGCGGAGCCTGAAATCGGTGGTGTTCGGCCAGGATGTGGCGATCACCGCGCTGTCGTCGGCGATCAAGCTGGCCCGTGCCGGCCTGCGCGAACCGGAAAAGCCGATCGGCTCCTACCTGTTCACTGGCCCCACCGGCGTCGGCAAGACCGAAGTGGCCAAGCAGCTCGCCGACACCCTTGGGGTGGAGCTGCTGCGCTTCGATATGTCCGAATACATGGAGCGCCACACGGTCAGCCGCCTGATTGGTGCCCCGCCCGGCTATGTCGGGTTTGACCAGGGTGGGTTGCTCACCGATGGCGTCGATCAGCATCCGCATTGCGTGGTGCTGCTCGACGAAATCGAGAAGGCCCATCCCGATCTCTACAACATCCTGTTGCAGGTGATGGACCACGGCAAGCTGACCGACCACAACGGCAAGTCGGTGGATTTCCGCAATGTCATCCTGATCATGACCTCCAATGCCGGAGCCATGGACTTGCAGAAGGCCCCGATCGGTTTTGGCCGCAAGCGCGAGCAGGGCGACGACGAAGAGGCGATCAATCGCCTGTTTACGCCGGAGTTCCGCAACCGGCTCGACGCCATCATCTCCTTTGCGCCGCTGCCGCGCGAAGTGGTGCGTCGCGTGGTGGAGAAGTTCGTGCTGCAGCTGGAAGGCCAGCTGGCCGAGCGCGGTGTCACCATCGTGCTGCAGCCGGAGGCCGCCGACTGGCTGGCTGAACGCGGCTATGATGAACGCATGGGCGCGCGGCCATTGAGCCGGGTGATCCAGGAATACATCAAGAAACCGCTGGCTGAGCAGGTGCTGTTTGGTGAGCTGGTTAATGGTGGCACGGTGACCGTGGCGGTTGTCGGCGTCGGCAATGAGGCCAAGCTGGAGCTGATCGCGGCGGCGCCGCGCCCGGCCAAGCCCAAGGCCCTGCCCAAGCCGAAAAAGCCCAAGGCCACGGCCGAAAAGAGCTAAGCAAAAGGGCCGGGAGCGATCCCGGCCTTTTCGTTTGCTGAGGTGGGCGCGATGTCTCCGCCCCACTGTGTCGTCCCGGCTGACATTGTGCTTGCAGGAAATGGCGAATGGGCCATGTCCATGGGCGCATAACGCAGGACACCCACAAGTCCAGCCAGAAAAAAAGCAGAAGGCTCAGTAGCATAGCGTCGCTAGCCTATTGCCCGTTTTGCCACGACCGTATCTACACGATGGCAAAAATGGGGGCCTACCAATGCTTGATTCTTTCCTGCCGCGCGCGGCGCTTGGTGCTGGGCTGCTTGCCCTTGGCATGGTCGGCGGGCTTGCCCTGACCGCGTCGGCATGGGCCGCTCCCGCAGTGAGCGGATGCTATGCCGGGCTCGAGGGCAACAGCGGGTTTGCTTACGGCGGGAACGCCTGTTCGGCGCCGACTGGATCGGCCGGTTCGGATCGTTGGGACACCACCGGCTTTATCGGGCTCAGCTTTTCCATCGGCGACGGCTTCAATCCCCATCTCGCCGTCGGCCTGCGCCACACCAACGTCAATCCCAGCAATTTCGTCTATGGCGGTGAAATCAACGCCTCGATCTCCCTCATCAAGGGGCTCGAGGACATGCAAGTTCGTCTGCTCGGCATCGCCGGCGATGCCGGAACGCTGGGCGTCGGCCTGCTCGGGAATGCTGGCATCGGCTGGGATTTTGGCGCCAATTCGCTGCTGTTGAACGCCGGCCTGCAGGTGCCGTATGCGCGCTTCTTCATCGACTATACGATTGATGACAGCACGCTGCGCGCCTTCCTCGAGGCCAACTCCTACGGCAAAATCGAAACGGTGCAGAACACGCTGACCTGCGGCAGTGGCACGGTACTGGCCAATGGCGCCGAAATGCTCCAGCAATGGGCAGGCGTCCTGCCCTCTACGGGCGTGTCGGGCGATATTTTCGCCGGATCTATCTTGTTTCCTGGCGCCTTCACCGAAACCTTTGCCGGCACCCCGTCGACTGCCTTCGTCAATGGCCAGTCCTGCTTCGAGGTGGGGACGCCGCGATCCTAGCCGCAGTCCGGTGCAGCGCTTGGCTTTTGCTCAGGGCTGGTTGCCGTTTTCGGACGCCTGCTGGTTATTTCCGGCAGGCGTTTCTGTTGGTCTCAGCCACCCAAACGGGAAGCTGGCATGCGGATTTTTCCGTTGACCGAGTCACTTAGGCTTCTTAGTTAATTCAGGTCGAAAAGAAGCAGCCGGTTGGTATCCCGGCCCCGTACAAGCGGGATTCGTCGCGCAAGCGTCCCATCGGCATCACACCTTTTATGTGGGGTGATGCTGGCGTGGGAATGCTCTCCGTCAGTGTCAGACCTGTTGGAGATTAGACTTTGCCAAAGAAAACCCAGATCGTTTTGCAGCTGCTCATCACCTTCATGATGGCGCTGACCATGTCAGGCATCATGGGCTTCGTCAGTGCCGGGCAGGACTTCCTGTCGCATTGGCCGCTGACCTTCGCCATCGCCTGGCCGGTTGCCTTCATCGTCACCCAGGTGGTGACCCCGGTCGCGTTCAAGCTGGCCTTCCTCATCGCGCCGCCCGCCAAGGCATAAGCCGAAAACACAAACGGCCGGGAGCAATCCCGGCCTCGTCTATCCGCCCACGAAGCGGGAAGCAGACTTGCGAACTCTGCCGTTGACGGAGTCACTTGCGCTTCCTACTTAATCCAGGTCGAAAAGAAGCTGGCGGTTGGTATCCGGCCCCGTACTCGCGGGATTCGGCGCGCAAGCGTTCCATCGGCGTCACAAGTTTCAAATTTTGTGGTGATGCTGGCGGAGCGTGTTCTTTGTCAGTGCCGGCCTGTTGGAGAGTAGATTTTTGCCAAGAAAAACCCAATTCGTGATGCAGCTGCTCATGACCTTCATGATGGCGTTGGCCATGTCGGGCGTCATGGGCTTTCTCAATGCCGGGAGTGAGTTCCTGCCGCGTTGGCCGTTGGCGTTTGCCATTGCCTGGCCGGTGGCCTTCCTGATCAGCAGTGTGGTGAGCCCGATTGCTCTCAAGCTGGCGCATCGGATCGCCCCGCCTGCCAAGGCGTAGCTGACCAACATAAAACGGCCGGGAGCGATTCCGGCCTTTTTGTTTGCCGCTCAGGCGGCGTGCCGCAGCGGCGGCCGGGCCACGAAAAACACCAGCAGCCCGAGATAGATCAGCGCCGGCACCAGCAGAGTGTTGATGCCGACCAGGGCATAGCCCCAGCCGCCGAGCAAGCCGCCCAGCAGCAGCGAGGCCCAGACCAGCATATGCTGGGCCCAGCGCCACGGCGGCACCAGGCCATGCAGCGCCCGCGCCAGATCCTGTCCCGCCGCGAACAAAGTGCCGGTGACGAAGGTGGTGCCCAGCCGCACCGAGCCGGCAGCCGGCAGAATGGCATTCTGCGCGCCGGCGCCCGCCGCCAGCACCAGCATGAACTGGCCGGGGACGAAGCCGGCCAAGGCCAGCAGCAGGGTGGCGATGAAGCTGGCCAGCACCAGAGCGGTGACGGCGCTGGAGCCCCAGCGCGGCCCGGCCATCAGCGCCAGCAGCGAACCGGCGAGGCTGCCAAGAAAGAACAGGCCCACCAGCGAGCCCGTCAGCAGCGCCACCGGCCACATGCCCTGCGCCAGCCCCGCGCCCAATTGGGTGATGTTGCCGCTCATGAACGAGATGAAATGGCCGCCCAGTTCGATGAAGCCGACCACGTCGGCGAAGCCGGCTGCGGCGGTGAGCAGCAGGCCGAGACTGAGTTGGGGCGTGGGGGTCATCGATTCCTCGGACGGGCAGGGCGGCGTGGCGGCACTGCACGCATTATCGGTGGTCAGGTCAACCGCCCAGCTTCATTTCCTAACGTCTCGTTAACCAGGGCTGGCCAATCCCCGCTGTTCCCATTGCCCACACTGGACAAGAACAAAGGACGAACCTATAAGAACATTATAGCAACACGGGAGATGCAGATGCTCACTTTCATCAAGGACCTCGCCGCCTTCGTCACGCTTGGCGCCTTCACCATCGGTTCGCTCACCTGGATGGATATGTTGGCCCGACTCGTGTGACGGTCCCTGTGGATTGCGGTCCGCGAGCGGTATGATCATCGCTCCGGGCCGGTCATAAAGGGCCATCATGACCAGTCCCGGCTTTATTCACCTTCACGTCCATTCCGCCTATTCCCTGCTTGAGGGTGCGCTGCAGCTTGATGCCATTCTCAAGCTCGCCAAGGATGACAATCAGCCGGCCATCGGCATTGCCGATAGCGGCAATCTGTTCGGGGCGCTCGAGTTCTCCGAAAAGGCCAGCAAGAAGGGCATTCAGCCACTGGCCGGGGTGGAACTGGCCATCGATTTTGCCGCCAGCGAAGAGCGGGTCAGCGAGCGCGGGCAGGTGGCCTGGGCTGGCAAATCCAGCGTCGTGCTGCTGGCGCAGACCGAGAACGGCTTTGCCAATCTGTCGCGGCTGGTGTCGAAATCCTACATCGAGGGCGATGGCGGCACGGCGCGGGCGCAGCTCGATTGGCTGACCCGCGAAGGTCTGCACGATATCATCTGTCTCAGCGGCGGCCCCGAGGGCGCCATCGACATGGCTTTCGCCCATGGGCAGGACGCCAATGCCATCCGCCGGCTCGACCGGCTGGCCGAATTGTTCGGCGACCGTTTCTATATCGAATTGCAGCGCCATGGCCGGGTGCAGGAAGCGGCGGTTGAGCCGCGCCTGATCGATTATGCCTATCGCAAGGGCATTCCGCTGGTGGCGACCAACGAGCCCTTCTTCAAATCTGCCAAGGAATTCGAGGCGCATGATGCGCTGCTGGCCATTGCCGGCGGCACCGTGCTGGCCCAGACCGAGCGCCGCAAGCTCAACGACCAGTATTATTTCAAGACCCGCGCCGAAATGGCCGCGCTGTTTTCGGACCTGCCCGAGGCGCTGGATTCCACCATCGAGGTGGCCCAGCGCATTTCCTACCGGCCGCGCACCCGTAGCCCGATCCTGCCCAAATTCGCCGCCGCGCCCGATCTGAGCGAAGACGATGCCGTCGCCGCCGAAGCCGCGGCTTTGCGCGCCATGGCGGAGGAGGGGCTGCGTGCCCGCCTCGCCAGTCCCGGCCCGGCGCCGGGCAAGACCGAACAGGAGTATTGGGAACGGCTGGAATTCGAGTTGGGCATCATCGCCTCGATGAAATTCCCCGGCTACTTCCTCATCGTGGCCGACTTCATCCGCTGGTCGAAGTCGCAGGGCATTCCGGTGGGGCCGGGCCGTGGTTCTGGCGCCGGCTCGCTGGTGGCCTACACCACCACCATTACCGACCTCGACCCCCTCGCCTACAATCTGCTGTTCGAACGCTTCCTCAATCCGGAACGCGTGTCGATGCCCGACTTCGATATCGACTTCTGCCAGGATCGCCGCGAAGAGGTGATCCATTACGTGCAGCAGAAATACGGCGCCGAGCAGGTGAGCCAGATCATCACCTTCGGAACGCTGCAGGCCCGCGCCGTGCTGCGCGACGTCGGTCGCGTGCTGCAAATGCCCTATGGGCAGGTCGACCGGCTGTGCAAGCTGGTGCCGGCTAATCCGGCCGATCCCTATTCGATCGAGCGCACCATGAATGAGGTGCCGCAGTTCAAGCAGATGGCCGACGAGGACGAGACCGTCGCCGATCTGGTGGCGATTGCCCGCGTTCTCGAAGGGCTGTTCCGCCACGCCTCCACCCACGCCGCCGGCATCATCATTGGCGACCGACCGCTGCAGGATCTGGCGCCGCTGTATCGCGATCCGCGCTCCGACATGCCGGTGTGCCAGTATAATATGAAGTGGAGCGAGGCCGCCGGGCTGGTCAAATTCGACTTCCTCGGCCTCAAGACGCTGACCACGATCCAGTATGCCGTGAACATGGTCAATCTGGATGGCGGCAGCTTCCGCATCGAAGATATTTCCATCCACGACAAGCCCACCTACGAGCTCTACGCCCGCGGCGACACGTTTGGCGTGTTCCAGGTGGAAGGCGCCGGCATGCGCCGCGCCCTGGTCGACATGAAGCCCGACCGCTTCGAAGACGTCATCGCCCTGGTGGCGCTGTATCGCCCCGGTCCGATGGACAATATTCCGCTGTTCAACGACCGTAAGCATGGTCGCGAAGAGGTGGAATATCCCCACCCCGAGCTGTCGCAGGTGCTCGACGAAACCTATGGCATCATCGTCTATCAGGAGCAGGTGATGCAGATCGCCCAGCTGCTGTCAGGCTACTCGCTCGGCGAAGCCGACATGCTGCGCCGCGCCATGGGCAAGAAGATCAAGGCCGAGATGGATGCGCAGCGCGAGCGCTTCCGCGAGGGAGCGATCACGCACGGGCTGAAAAAGGCCCAGGCCGATACGATTTTCGACCTGCTGGCCAAATTCGCCAATTACGGCTTCAACAAGAGCCACGCCGCCACCTATGCGCTGGTGTCGTACCAGACCGCCTTTCTCAAGGCGCATTATCCGCATGAGTTCCTGGCCGCGTCGATGACGCTGGATATGGGCAATACCGACAAGCTGGCCGAATTCCGCAGCGAGGCCAAGCGCAACCGCATCGAGCTGGTGCCGCCCTGCATCAACAGCTCGCAGGTGGTGTTCTCGGTCAAGGACAAGCGCATTCATTATGGTCTGTGCGCGGTCAAGGGCGTCGGCCGGCAGGTGGCCGAGCATATCGTGGAAGTGCGCGGGGACACCCCATTCAAGGATCTGGGCGATTTCGCCCGCCGCGTCGATCCGCGCGTCCTCTCCAAGCGGACGCTGGAAACGCTGGCCAATGCCGGCGCTTTCGACGCCATCGTGCCGCGCCGCGAAGTGGCTTTTGCCGCCATCGAAGCGGTGATGGGCATGGCGCAGTCGCTGACCCATGAGCGCAGTCAGGGCCAGTGGAACATGTTCGACGCCGGCGAGCCCGAGCCCGTCCGCCTGCCGGCCGGCATTCCGGATTGGAGCACCACCGAGCGGGCCGACCGCGAGCTGTCGGCGATCGGCTTCCATCTGTCGGCGCATCCGCTCGACGCCTATTCGGACCTGTTCGAGAAGTTGCGGGTGCAGCGCTGGGGCGATTTCGAGCGGGCGGTGAAGGATGGGGCTTCGGCCGGGCGACTGGCCGGTACCATTAGCGGCCGGCAGGACCGCCGCACCCGCAAGGGCACACCGATGATGATCCTGACGCTGTCGGACCAGACCGGCGGCTTCGAGGTGATCGCCTTTTCCGAGCAGATCAACGAATTCGGCGCGCTGTTGCAGCCGGGCAAGTCGGTGATCCTGCAAGTGGGTGCCGACGAGCGCGCCGAAGGCATCAGCCTGCGGCTGCTTTCGGCCCAGGCCATTGACGGCATCGAAGACACCATTGAGCGCCGACTGACGATTTTTGCCGGCGGCGCGCAAGCCCTCGGCTCGATCAGCGCCCAGCTCAAGCGCGGCGGGGAAGGCAAGGTGAACTTCGTCGTCATCCGCGACGGTGGCGCCCGCGAATATGAGGTCGAACTGCCGGGCAGTTATCGCCTCACCGCCGAAGTCGCCGGTGGCATCAAGGCGCTGGATGGCGTGACGGATGTGCGGTTTCACTGAGGGGCTTGGGGATTTGATTCCGATGGGTCGGCTAAGCCGCTGTTAATGCAGTAAAAAATGTGCGGTGCGGAGCCGTGTTGCCCTGAGCGCTCCCACAAACGCGATGTCATCCCGGCCTTGAGCCGGGACCCATCCTGAGATGGGGGAACTGGCGCGATCTGGGGATGGGCCCCGGCGCAAGGCCGGGGTGACACGGTGGGTGGGATGAGATTTTTGCCCAACCACCGGCTCCACCCTCCCCCTTGCGGGGAGGGAGAGCGAGATAGGACTTAGCTTGCTAAGTCCGTGATCGAGCCGGGAGGGGGTGCGAGAGCCCCGATAACTGGACCAAACCACCCCCACCCTTGATCCCTCCCCGCAAAGGGGGAGGGTGTCGACTGAGAAGTCTGTGCTCCTTCCCCGGCCGTCACCCTCGGGCTTGACCCGAGGGCTCTACACTTCCCTGCCGCAGCAAGTTCAGCCCCCTCGGGTCAAGCCCGAGGGTGACGCGCGCCTGGGAGAGTAGATGCTTCAACTTATCCATCTTATCCCCGCCCCCTTCACCTGCGCGCATACTCCCCTCATCGCCCACGCCAGAGCGCGATCATGACGAGTGATGAGCGTGGGGACGGTCGGGGATGGGAGGTCGCTCCCATTGAGCAGAGGAAACCGGCAGCTGCGTCTGCAACATTGGCGTACCTGAACCAACCTGCGAAAATCCCGGCATGATGGCGAGGCGACTGGCTCACTATCAAAAAACTAATATCGAGGCAGCGCCTCGCCATCATCGCTCGAAACCCGCACACAGGCGGCGTTTCCGCACGACCCTTGCTCTTTTTTCCGTCTTCCCCTATATGGCGCATGCGTTTGACTGCGAGTCAGCGCGATTTCACACACGAGGCAGGCGGTTCGAGCAATCGAAAAGCCGTCCGGTGACGGGAAACCGTCGCAAGATCTCGTGGCGGCATCAACCGGTAAACTAGGAGCAGCCATCATGGCACTGCCCGATTTCTCTATGCGTCAACTGCTTGAAGCAGGCGTTCACTTTGGTCACCAGAAGCACCGCTGGAACCCGAAGATGGAGCGCTACATTTTCGGCGTTCGCAACGACATCCACATTCTCGACCTGAGCCAGACCGTGCCGGCCCTGAGCCGCGCGCTGCAGCTGATCTCGGACACCGTTGCTGACGGTGGCCGCGTGCTGTTCGTTGGCACCAAGCGCCAGGCCGCTCCGCTGGTTGCCGAGGCTGCCAAGCAGTCCGCCCAGTATTTCGTGAACTCCCGCTGGCTCGGCGGCACGCTGACCAACTGGCAGACCATTTCGAACTCGATCTCGCGTCTGCGTACGCTCGAATCGATGAGCGAAGATGATCTGGCGCTGCGCACCAAGAAAGAGCGCCTGATGATGAGCCGCGAGCAGGAACGCCTTGAGCGCGACCTGGGCGGCATCAAGGACATGGGCAACCTGCCGTCCCTGCTGTTCGTCATCGACACCAACAAGGAAGCGAACGCGATCAAGGAAGCCCGCCGTCTGGGGATTCCGGTCATCGCCATCGTCGACACCAATTGTGATCCGGATATCGTCGACTACGCCATTCCGGGCAATGACGACGCCAGCCGCGCCCTCGAGCTCTATGTCTCGCTGGTTGCCAAGGCTGCCATCGACGGTATCGGCCGTTCGTCGTCCGCACTCGGCGCCGACCTCGGCGCTGGCGACCTGACCCCGGCTGAAGAGCTGCCGGTCGAGGCGCCTGCGCCCGTCGCACCCGCCGCTAACTAAGCACGCTTCGCGTACTTCGTTCCGATTTGAACCAATGCGGCCCCTTGAAAGGGGCCGCCAAGAGGTGAACCTATGGAAATCACTGCAGGAATGGTCAAGCAGCTCCGCGACGCGACTGGCGTCGGGATGATGGACTGCAAGAAGGCTCTGGCCGAGACCGCTGGCGACATGGAAGCAGCAATCGACTGGTTGCGCACCCGTGGCCTGGCCAAGGCTGCCAAAAAAGCCGACCGCGTGGCCGCTGAAGGCCTGGTTGGCGTTGCCGTCAACGGCACCAAGGGCGCCGCTGTCGAAGTGAACTCGGAAACCGACTTCGTTGCACGCAACGAACAGTTCCAGGGCATTGTCGGCAATGCAGCCACGCTGGCCCTCGACGCCGATGGCGACGTGGTCAAGCTCGGCGAAATGCCGTATCCCGGCTCGGGCCATTCGGTTTCGGCCGAACTGACCGCCGCCATCGCCAAGATCGGCGAGAACATGAATTTGCGCCGCACGCAGACCGTTTCGGTCAGTGATGGCGTGGTTGAAAGCTACGTGCACAACGCCGTCAAGGCTGGCCTGGGCAAGATCGCCATTCTGGTGGCGCTCGAGTCGACCGGCGACAAGGCCGTGCTGTCGGCGCTGGGCAAGCAGCTTGCCATGCATATCGCAGCGGCCCAGCCGCAGGCGATTGCGCCGGAAGAGCTGGACCAGGACGTGGTGGCACGGGAGCGTGCGATCATTCTCGAGCAGGTCAAGGAATCGGGCAAGCCCGCCGAGATCGCCGAGAAGATGGTCGATGGCCGCATGCGCAAATACTTCGAAGAAGTGACCCTGCTGTCGCAGGTGTTCGTGGTCGACGGCGAAACCAAGGTTGCCGACGTGATCAAGAATGCCGAGAAGGACGCTGGCGCCCCGATCAAGCTGACCAAGTTCGTGCGCTTTGCGCTGGGCGAGGGCATTGAGAAGGTCGAGACCGACTTCGCCGCTGAAGTCGCTGCCACTGCCGGCGTCAAGTAAGACGCCGATTGATTGCGGATGGGCCCAAGGGCCCGTCCGCCGCTCTCCCGCAGGGTTTATCCGAGCTGGGATTGAGCGCAAAACCCTGCCGTAATGTAGTTTCCAGTGGTGCGACGCCTTCTGTTGAAGGCGGTTTTGCCATAGGGTCATGCGGGTGTTGCCGGATTCGGCGCCCCGTCCGTTTTTCAGAAAGAGGGGTCTGCCGATGGCACCTGCCTATAAACGCATTCTCCTCAAGGTTTCGGGCGAGGCGCTGGCAGGAGACAACTCCTTCGGTATCGAACCCCCATTCCTGCAGGCCGTGGCCAAGCAGATCGCCGACGTCGCCAATACCGGCGTCGAGATCGCGATCGTGGTCGGCGGCGGCAATATTTTCCGCGGCATGGCCGGCGCTGCTGATGGCACCGACCGGGTCACTGCCGACATGATGGGCATGCTGGGCACCATGATCAACGCGCTGGCGCTGAGCAATGCCATCAGCCGCCAGGGCCGCAAGTGCAAGCCCTACAGCGCCGTCTCGATGCCCACCGTGGCCGATGCCTTCACCGCCCGCGCTGCCAAGCAGGCGCTGGAGGATGGCTATGTGGTGGTTCTCGGCGGCGGCACCGGCAATCCATTTTTTACCACTGACACCGCTTCCACCTTGCGCGCTATCGAGCTGGAATGTGACGTCGTGCTCAAGGGCACCAAGGTCGATGGGGTCTATTCCGCAGATCCGGTGACCAATCCCGATGCAACGCGCTATGAGGCCGTCAGCTACGACGAAGTCATCAGCAAGAACTTGCGGGTGATGGATACTGCGGCATTTGCGCTTGCCCGCGACAACGACATGCCGATAATCGTATATGCGCTCGACGACGCGGCCGGCCTCGCTGGTGTCTTGGCGGGAACTACCCGCTCCACGCGCGTCGGCAAGCCGCTCTAGCCTAGAAGGACGAATAGTATGGCCTATGACCTCGCAGATATTAAAACCCGTATGCAGAAGTCGATTTCCTCGCTGCGCGATGAACTCGTCGGCCTGCGCACTGGCCGGGCGAGTGCCAGCCTGCTGGAACCGGTGACTGTTGAGGCCTATGGTTCGCGCATGCCGCTGAACCAGGTGGCGACCGTCACCGTGCCCGAGCCCCGCATGCTGAGCGTGCAGGTGTGGGACCGCCAGATGGCCAATGCCGTCGAGAAGGCCATCCGCGACAGCGGGCTTGGCCTCAATCCGATGGGGGAGGGGCAGATCATCCGCGTGCCGCTGCCCGAGCTGAACGAGCAGCGCCGCAAGGAACTGTCCAAGGTCGCCCACAACTATGCCGAGGCGGCCCGCGTGGCGGTGCGCCATATCCGTCGCGACGGCATGGATGCGCTGAAGAAGGCGGAGAAGGACGGCGATATGGCCCAGGACGATGCGCGCGCGCAGACCGACCTGGTCCAGAAGGCCACCGACGCCGCCGTGGCCGAGATCGACCAGGTGGTCGCGGCCAAAGAAGCAGAAATCATGCAGGTCTAAGTCGGCTGAACTGCGCCAGGAGGGCGTAGATGTCCATTGATCCAGCCTTCACCATCGATCCTGCCCAGCGGCAGCGCCTGCGGATTCCGGCTCATCTCGGCGTGATCATGGACGGCAATGGCCGCTGGGCGAAAGCCCGCGGCAAGCGCCGCACCGAAGGCCATATCGAGGGCGTCAAGGCGCTGCGCAATCTGGTCGAACTGTGCATCACCTATGGCGTGCCGCATCTGACGGTGTTCAGCTTCTCGTCCGAGAACTGGACCCGTCCGAAGGATGAAATCTCCTTCATCTTCAATCTGCTGCGCCGCTTTGTTGCGTCCGATCTGCAAAGCCTGACCCGCAATAATGTGCAGGTGCGCATCATTGGTCGGCGCGAGGGGCTCGATGCGAGCCTGGTGCGGTTGATCAATGATGTGGAGGCCAAGACGGCGTCCAATAGCGGCCTCGTGCTGATTGTGGCCTTCAACTATGGCAGCAAGGCCGAAATCGTCGATGCGACGCGCCGTATCGCCCAGGCGGTTGCCGCCGGGGAGTTGGCGCCCGAGGCGATCACCGAGGAAACCATTGGCGCGGCGCTCTATACCGCCGGCCTGCCGGACCCCGATCTGATCATCCGCACCAGTGGCGAGCAGCGCATTTCCAATTTCCTGCTGTGGCAGGCGGCCTATGCCGAATTCGTCTTCGTCGATGAGTATTGGCCCGATTTTGGCGAGGCCAGCTTCATCCGCGTGCTTGAGACCTTCTCCCAGCGTGACCGGCGTTTCGGCGGTATCGAGGCTGTGCAACCTTGACCAGTCCCGGCGATCCTTCGTCAGAAAATTCCCAAAATCGTCGGCGGTTGTGGTCCGATCTCGGCCCGCGCCTCGCGTCGGCCATGGTGCTGATCGCGCTGACCGCGTCGGCGTTGTATATCGGCAGCTATGTGTTCGCCGCCGTGGTGGGGGCGGTGTTTGCCGGCGCCTATCGCGAATGGGAGACCATGGTGTCGCGGGCCGCGCCCTCGACGTCGGGCTGGGTGTTGATCGGCCTGGTGGGCCTGTCGGGCCTGATCTATCCGCTAACCGGGCCGCTGGGCACCATCGCGGTGATTGCCGTGGCCTGCGTCGTGGCGCTGACGATGCGGCGCGAAGGGGCGCCATGGCGGGTGCTCGGCCTGTGCATTTATGGCGCGATCATCATCGCCGCTTTGGCCATGCGGGGCGACACGATTACCGGTGTCTGGGCCGGCATCTATCTCGGCACTGTGGTGTGGATGACGGATTCGGCGGCGTTCTTTACCGGTCGACAGATCGGCGGGGAAAAACTCGCGCCGTGGATTTCGCCGTCCAAGACCTGGTCGGGCGCGCTGGGCGGGCTGGCGCTGGGCACCGGGGCAGGGCTGCTGGTCTGGGTGGTGGCGACGGATTCGCCCTGGTGGATCGGGCTGGTGCTGTCGGCGTCGATCAGCGTGCTGGGTCAACTCGGCGATCTGACCGAAAGCGGCATCAAGCGGCATTTCCGGATCAAGGATAGCGGCGATATCATCCCCGGCCATGGCGGGCTGATGGACCGGCTCGACAGCCTCACATTTGGCGTGTTGCTGGTATTGCTGGTCGGCGGCCTGCATGCCGGCTACGGCGCGGTCGCCGAGGGCCTGCTTTACTGGTAGGGCCACGAGCGCCCGGCGCTCGACCAAGCAAGGAAGACCATGTTCGAATTCATCTACTGGCTGCTGTCCTACGTGGTGCCCTTCCTGGCGGTGCTGACGGTCATCGTCTTCGTCCATGAGATGGGCCACTATCTGGTGGCGCGCTGGAACGGGGTGGCGATCCAGACCTTCTCGGTGGGCTTCGGCCGCGAGCTGATCGGCTGGGACGACAAGCACGGGACACGCTGGCGCATTTCGGCGATCCCGCTGGGCGGCTATGTGCGCTTTGTCGGCGACATGAACGAAGCCAGCGTGCCGGACCCCGAGGCAACCGCCAATGTCGATCCAGCGCTGGCGCCGCGACTGTTTGCCAACAAGAATGTCTGGCAGCGCATCGCCGTGGTGGCCGCCGGTCCCATCGCCAATGTGCTGCTGACGTTTTTCATCCTCTATGCCCTGCTGCTGGGCTATGGCCGCTACACCATTCCGCCGGTTGTCGGCGCGGTGATCGCTGGTTCCGTGGCGGAGACCGCCGGGATCGAGCCGGGTGACATCATCATCGCCGTCGACGGCTATGCCGTGCGGGGGTTTGAGGATTTCCAGCGGCTGGTTGCCACCAGCCCGGCGCGACCGGTGACGGTTGAGCTGGATCGCGGCAGCACCTCGGAAACCATCGTACTGGTGCCCGAGGTGGTCGAGGTAGAAGACCGTTTCGGCAATATGCAGAAGATCGGCAGAATCGGCGTGAGCCGTGACGTGGCACAGACCGATGTCAGCCTCTATCGGCCGGGCCCGGTCGAGGCCGTCGGCATGACGGTGGAGGAAATCCGCTTCATCATCCAGCGCACAGCGGCGTTCCTGGGGGACTTTTTCGTTGGGCGGGGCGACGTCGAGCAGCTGGGCGGACCGGTCAAAGTGGCCAAGGTTTCCGGCGAAGTGGCGACACTGGGCATTATCGCACTCATAAATCTGACCGCCTTGCTCTCGCTAAATATCGGTATCTTCAACCTTTTACCGGTTCCCATGCTCGACGGCGGGCACCTTCTGTATTATTTGGTTGAGGCCGTCAGAGGGCGTGCGCTCTCCATGAGGGTGCAGGAAATGGGGTTCCGCTTTGGATTCGCCCTGGTTCTTGCGCTCATGGTGTTCACGCTCTTTAACGACACGATTTTTGCATACTTCGGAATCCTGCGTTAACCTCTGGTTAGCCTTGGTTCGCAAGGTGTTGCAGGAATACAAGAGCACCAATCATTTGCTAACCGCGTCGAGGCTTCAGCCTTGTCCTTGGTTAAAAAGACGGTAAAACGGTGCAATGGAGTTAGTCTGGGGGAGCGCTGTGCATGGCGATTCCTCAGGCATGGTCGCAGAGGCAATAATAATATGATCAATCCCACCAAGCTGATGCGCGGCGCTTTTCTGGCGCTTGCGATACTGGGTGCAGCGCCACTGGCCGGATCCAGCATTCCGCTTCTTGGAGTTGTAACTGCGCAGGCCCAGGAACAACTGGTTGGCGCAGTTCTCTTTGAGGGCAATCGCCGCTTCTCCGATAGCCAGTTGCTGGCCATGGTCGATGTGTCGGCTTCCGGCATCTTCACCCAGCAGCGGGTCAACTCCGATATCGAGAGCATCCGTCAGGCCTATGACCGCGACGGCTTCCTTTCCGTTTCCGTGACGGCGCGCTCCGAGGCGACGGCCGATGGCCGCGTCCGCGTCATCTTCAATGTCAACGAAGGCAATCGCGCGGGCATCGCCGCGATCAACTTCACTGGCAACAACGCATTCGGCGCCAATAGCCTGAAGAGCACCATGCTCACCAAGGAAACTGGCCTGCTGAGCTGGCTGCTCAAGGATGATGGCTATGATGAGCAGAAGCTCGCCATCGACCGTGAGCGCATCCGCCTCTATTACGCCAACCGTGGCTATCCCGACGCGCAGGTGAATGCTGTTGGTGAATATGACGCCACCAAGAACGCCTACTTCATCAACTTCACCGTCAATGAAGGCCAGAAGTACCAGTTCGCCAATGTCGGTATTGAAACCAGCATCGACGGACTGAACACCGACGCGCTCAAGAGCACGGTGCAGACCGGGCAGGGCGGCTCCTATTCGGTTGCTGATCTGCAGCAGACGATCGAGGAAATGGCTTACGAAGCCACGACCCAGGGCTATTCCTTCGTCGACGTTCGGGCTCGCCTCGATCGTGACGTGGCGTCGGGCAAGTTCAATGTCACCTATCTGGTCGATGAAGGTGCGCGCCTCTATGTCGAGCGCATCAACGTCACCGGCAACACCAAGACCCGTGACTTCGTGATCCGCCGTGAGCTGGAGTTTGCCGAAGGCGACCCGTTCAATCGTGCACTGCTGGTGCGTGGCCGCGAAAACATCAATGGCCTCGGTTTCTTCTCGGCTGTGGACGTGACCACTGGCCCGGGCTCGTCGGCTGACAAGGTGGTGATCAACATCGCCGTGACCGAAACCTCGACGGGTGAATATGGCGCCACTGCCGGTTACTCCACCGTGGACGGTGTCCTGGGCGAGATCTCGCTGACCGAGCGGAACTTCCTGGGTCGTGGCCAGTATCTGCGCGCCGCCATTGGTGCCTCGCAGGCCGGCCGTACCTTTGACTTCTCGTTCACCGAGCCGCGCTTCATGGGCCTCAAGGTCTCGACCGGCGTCGACGTCTATCATCGCATCAACGAAGAAAACGCTGCCAGCTTCTACGGCTCGCAGGCAACTGGCGGTCAGTTCCGCGTCGGCGTGCCGCTGACCGGCGATCTGTCGGGTACCGTGTTCGTCGGTGGTGAGCGCAAGGTCATTGCTGACGATCCGGGCAAGCCGCCCGCATCGACGGTCGTTTCCGATGGCCAGGAGTTCTACAAGGCATTCGTTGGCTACAGCCTGACCTGGAATGGTCTTGATGACACCAAGAAGCCGACCGAAGGCCTGTTCGCCAGCTTCAGCCAGCAGTATATCGGCTGGGATCATAGCCTGGTGAAGACCGAGGCTCGGGCGCGCTACTTCGTCCCCGTGATCCAGGATAGCGGCATCGTCGCCAGCCTGCGTGGCCAGGCCGGTATCGTCAACGATCTGAGCGGCAATGGTGTTCACTCGGTCGAGGCGTTCATCCCGGGTCCGCAGCTCATCCGTGGCTTTGAAGGTCGTGGCCTTGGCCCGCGTCTGACCACTGGCGAGTATCTTGGTGCCGTCGCCTATGCTGGCCTCTCCGCTGAAGTGCAATTCCCGGTTCCGGGCCTGCCTGAGAGCTACGGTCTGTCGGGTGCATTGTGGGCTGACGCTGCCTGGGTCGATGGCGTGAATACGCCGCGTCTCGATGGCACCAACGCCGTCGATACGGCGAGCACTGACGTGCCGTGGCGGACCTCGATCGGCGCCTCGCTGATCTGGGACAGCCCGTTTGGCCCGCTGCGTGGCGACTTCGCCCACGTGATGAACAAGTCGACCTCGGATCGTACCCAGGTCTTCCAGTTGACCATGTCGACCTTGTTCTAGACCGCATAGCGTGTGACAGTTCATTGAGCCGCGGGGCGGTAGCGCCGCGGCTCAATTCTTTTTAAGTGACATCATGGTCGACACCCGTTTTCATCGTTTTGCCGGCCCGTCCACCATCGGTGCCATTCTCGCCACGCTTGGCCGCAGCGAGATGCTGACCGGGCTGGCCAATGCAGATTGGTCCGTTTCAGGGGTGACCGAGCTGGATCTTGCCGGTCCCGGCGATCTGGCCCTCGCAGCCCATACTGATTATGCCGAAGTGCTGCGCGCCACCGCTGCTGGCGCCGTGCTGGTCACGCCGGCGCTGCTCGAGATGGTGCCAGCGACCAGCATGGCCATTGTCAGCGACAAGCCGCATCTGCTGTTCGCCGAAATTCTCGATCTGCTCTATCCCGGCAATACCCGCGCCATACTCGCGGCTGGCCGAGATGACTTGGGCGAGCCGGTTTTCGAGCGCGATGTGATCATCGGCGCCAATGCGGTCATCGGGGCCGGGGTCGAGATCGGCCGTGGCACGGTGATCGGCGCCAATAGTGTCATCGGCGCTGGCGTCACCATCGGCCGCAACAGCATCATCGGCGCCAATTGCACCATCGACTGCGCCTATATCGGCAATGAGGTGGTGATCCATTCCGGCGTGCGCGTCGGCACCGAGGGCTTTGGTTGGCTAGATCACGGCCGGTCGAACCGCAAGGTGCCCCAGCTCGGGCGGGTGCTGATTCAGGATCGCGTCGAGATCGGCGCCAACTCCACCATCGACCGTGGCGCGCTGGGCGACACCATGATCGGTGAAGGCACCAAGATCGATAATCTGGTTCAGATCGGCCACAACTGCCGTATCGGCCGCAACTGCCTGATTGCCGCGATGAGCGGGCTATCGGGCTCCACCACTGTGGGCGATGGCGTGCTGATGGGCGGCGGCGTCGGTACCTCCGGTCATATGAGCATCGGGGCCGGTTCAATGGTGCATGGCCGCGCCGCCGTCACCAAGGACTGGCCGCCGGGCAGCAAACTGGCCGGTGCGCCGGCACAGGATATTCGAGATTTTTGGCGAGAAATCGCCACCATGCGGAAACTTTCCAAGGGGGAAAAGCGGGGATGACCGACAGCGCACCAGTGACCACCGAACTCGGGGCCATGAATATTGCGGAGATCCTGAAAAGCCTGCCGCACCGCTATCCGTTCCTGATGATCGACAAGATCATCAAGATCGACGGTGATGAGACGGCTATCGGCATCAAGAACGTCACGTTCAATGAACCGATCTTTCAGGGCCATTTCCCCGAGAACCCGATTTTTCCGGGTGTGTTGATCATCGAAGGCATGGCCCAGACGGCCGGCGCCATCGTCATCAAACATGACTCCGGTGGCGGCAAGAAGAACATCGTGCTCATGCTGGGTGTCGACAAGGCCAAGTTCCGCAAGCCGGCTGGCCCGGGCGACACCATCGAGTTCCACATCGCCAAGATCCAGCGCCGCCGCAATGTCGGGCGCTACGAGGCCAAGGCCATCGTTGATGGCACGATTATCGCGGAAGCCGAGATAACCGCCATGATCGTGGAGGCCGCTTCGTGAGCGGACCGAGCGTTCACCCGACAGCCATTGTCGGCCCGCTCGCCCGGTTGGGCAACGGCGTCAAGATCGGCCCTTATTGCATCGTCGGCGACCATGTCGTGCTGCATGACGATGTCGAGCTGATTTCCCATGTCAGCATTGATGGCCACACCGAAATCGGTGCGGGCACGCAGATCTATCCGTTTGCCTCGATCGGCCATACGCCGCAGGATCGCAAATATCACGGTGAGGCCTCGCGCCTAGTGATCGGCGAACGCTGCGTGATCCGCGAGTCGGTCACCATCAATCCGGGGACCGAGGGCGGCGGCATGCTGACCAAGATCGGCAATGATTGCCTGATCATGGCCAGCGCCCATGTGGCGCATGACGCGATCATCGGCAACAATGTCATCATGGCCAATTATGTCGGCATCGCCGGTCATTGTCAGATTGGCGATAATGTCATTTTTGGCGGCACCTGCGTCATCCACCAGTTCACCCGCATCGGCGCGCATGCCTTTATCGGCGCGCAGTCGATGGTCGATGGCGACGTCATTCCCTATGGCATGGCCGTGGGCAACCGCGCCGCGCTGACCGGGCTCAATCTGGTCGGGCTCAAGCGCAGCAAATTTGACCGCGAAGCCATTCACCGGCTGCGGGCGGCCTATCGGCTGATCTTTGCCAGCGAAGGCACGCTGCGCGAGCGGGTCGAGGATGCGGCCGAATTGTTCAAGGGCGATTCCTTGGTGCAGGATGTGGTTGCCTTCATCGTTGCCGCGTCGGATCGGCCGATTCTGATGCCCCGCAACGGCCACAGCACCGAGTAATGAGCGGGCAGGCGGGGCCGGCGGGCCCCGAGCACCTCAAGCTGTTCATCCTGGCCGGCGAACCCTCGGGCGACCGTATCGCCGCCGATCTGGTGATCCGCCTCAAGCGCATCGTGCCGCTGGCCATTATTGGTGTCGGTGGGCAGGAACTGGAGGCGCAGGGCCTGCGCTCGCTGTTCCCGATGCGCGATCTGGCGGTGATGGGGATCAGCGACGTGCTGCTGCGCCTGCCGCTGCTGCTGTGGCGCATTGAACAGACGGCCCGCGCCATCCGCGCCGCCAAGCCCGACATTGTGGTGCTGGTCGACTCCCAGGATTTTTCCCGGCTGCTGGCGCGTCGGCTGAAACAGCTGCGCTATGCCGGTACCCTCATTCTCTACGTTGCACCCTCGGTCTGGGCCCGCGCGCCGCAGCGGGCGGCCAAGCTCAAGCCGCTGTTTGCCGAAGTGCTGGCCGTGTTGCCCTTCGAGCCGGCGGTGATGCAGCGCCTTGGCGGTCCACCCACCAGCTATGTCGGCCATCCCGCCCTGGGCGAACGGCTTGACCGTGATGCGGTCGAGCAGGGGCCGCTGATCCTCTTGCCGGGGAGCCGCGAGGGCGAATTGCGCCGACATCTGCCGCTGTTCCGCCAGGTTGCGGCGCAACTGGCCAATCACCCGGCGGTTGACGGCATCGTCATTCCCACGCTGCCGGCGCTCGTCGAGCGGATCAGCCAGGAAGTGGCGGACTGGCCGGTGAAGGTGCAAATCGTCTCCGACCGTGCCGCCCGCGCGGCGCTATATCAGCGGGCGGTGATGGCACTGGCGGTCTCGGGCACGGTGACGCTGGAACTGGCGCTGGCGCGGGTGCCCATGGCGGTCAGCTATGTGATGGATGGGCCGCAGCGCGGCATTTATGCCCGGCTCGGCCGGCCGGCCGTATCCTTGCCCAATATCATCCTGGGACGTGAGGCTGTTCCCGAGCTGGTGCAGGATACGCCAGATGCGGCCGCGCTCGGCGGCGTGGTGCAGAACCTGCTCGACAACAAAAAAGCCCGCCAGGAGCAGATCGTCTGCTTTGGCGAGCTTGCGATGTTGATGGAAAGCGGCGAAGCCGATTTCCCGCGTCAGGACCCGGCGGACCGGGTCCTCGCCCATTGGGCTCAGCGGGTGCTGAGCGCCTCGTAGTCGCGGGCCGGAGCGCCGTTGTAGAGCTGGCGCGGACGACCGATCTTCTTCTGCGGATCGGCGATCATTTCCTTCCACTGGCTGATCCAGCCAACGGTGCGGGCGACCGAGAACAGCACGGTGAACATCGAGGTCGGGAAGCCGATAGCCTCGAGGATGATGCCCGAATAGAAATCGACGTTCGGATAGAGCTTGCGCTCGATGAAGTAGGGGTCTTCGAGCGCGATCTTTTCGAGCTCCTGGGCCACCTGCAAAGTCGGATTATTGTGCACGCCCAGCAGGTCGAGCACTTCCTTGGCGGTCTGCTGCATCACCGTCGCGCGCGGGTCGAAGTTCTTGTAGACGCGGTGACCGAAGCCCATGAGCTTGAAATTGTCGCTCTTGTCCTTGGCGCGCGCGATGAACTCGGGAATGCGATCGACGGTGCCGATTTCCTTGAGCATGTTGAGCGCCGCTTCGTTGGCGCCGCCATGCGCCGGACCCCAGAGGCAGGCAACGCCGGCGGCGATGCAGGCGAAGGGGTTGGCGTCGGACGAACCGGCCAGGCGCACGGTCGAGGTGGAAGCGTTCTGCTCGTGATCGGCATGCAGGGTGAAGATCAGATCCATCGCCTTGGCGATGGTCGGGTTCACCTGGTAGGGCTCGGCTGGAACCGAGAAGCACATATGCAGGAAGTTCGACGCGTAATCGAGATCGTTGCGCGGATAGACGAAGGGCTGGCCGACCGAATATTTATAGGTCATGGCGGCAATCGTCGGCATCTTGGCGATCATGCGGATCGAGGCGATCTCGCGCTGCTGCGGATCGTTGATGTCGGTGGAGTCATGGTAGAAAGCGGCCATGGCGCCGACCACGCCGGTCATCACTGCCATCGGATGCGCATCGCGGCGGAAGCCACGGAAGAAATAATGCATCTGCTCATGCACCATGGTGTGGCGCGTGACGATGTCGCTGAATTCCTCAAGCTGGGTCTTGGTCGGCAGCTCGCCATACAGTAGCAGATAGCAGACTTCGATATAGGAGCTTTTTTCGGAAAGCTGGTCGATGGGGTAGCCGCGATAGAGCAGTTCGCCCTTGTCACCGTCGATATAGGTGATGGCGCTGTCGCAGGCTGCCGTCGAGGTAAAGCCCGGGTCGTAGGTAAACATCCCCGTCTTGGCATAGAGCGAACGAATATCGATCACATCCGGGCCCACCGAGCCGGACAGCACCGGGAATTCGTGGGTCTGGTCCCCGATGACGAGTTTGGCGACTTTGTCGGTCATTGAGCTCTCCTCGATGGCCCCGAACCCCAGTCTGGAAGGGATTTCGGTAAGGGCGGGGCCGCATAATGGCAGTCTGGAATGGCTCGGTGAGGGGTATCAGTTTTTGCCCCTCCGAGGCAACTTATGGGTAAGCAAGGCTTACCCTCCTATTAGCACTAGACAGCGCCGATTTGATCCTCCAGCCGGGCCATACTTTCGTCGCGTCCGATGAGCACCATAACTTCAAAAATGCCCGGCGAAACAGTGCGTCCGGTGAGCGCGGCGCGCAATGGCTGCGCCAGTTTGCCGAGCTTGAGTCCCTTGGCTTCGGCCAGCAAGCGCATGGCCGCGTCGATGGTCGGCACCGACCATTCATTGAGCCCGCGCAGCACATCGGCCATGTCCTTGAGCACAGTGCGCGTGTCGGTGGTCAGCAGCGCTGCGGCGGCCGGCTCAATGGCCAGCGGGCGCACGGCATAAATGAACTGGGCCAGGTCGATCAGCTCCAGCACCGTCTTGGCGCGCGGCTGCAGCTCGGGCAGGGCGGCCAGCACCGTGTCCTTGTTGACGGAGAGGCCATCGACGTCGACCTGGCGGCCGAGTTCGATCGCCGTCGCCAGCATCACGTCATAGAGATAGGCCGGAGCGGCTTCGCGGATATAGTGGCCGTTGATGTTTTCCAGTTTGACGAAGTCAAACCGCGCCGCACCCTTGTTGAGCGCGTCGAGGCTGAACCACTCGACCATTTGCTGGGTCGAGAAGATTTCGTCATCGCCATGGCTCCAGCCGAGCCGGGCCAGATAATTGCGCAAGGCTTCGGGGAGATAGCCCAGCTGGCGGTAGGCTTCGACGCCCAGCGCGCCGTGGCGCTTGGAGAGCTTGGCGCCATCGGGACCATGGATCAGCGGGATATGGGCCATCTCCGGCACGGTCCAGCCCATCGCATTGTAGATGATGATCTGGCGGGCGGCATTGGTCAGGTGGTCGTCGCCACGGATGATGTGGGTCACGCCCATGTCGTGATCGTCCACCACCACAGCATGCATATAGGTCGGGGTGCCGTCCGAGCGCAGGATGATGAAGTCATCCAGGTTTTCGGTCTTGAACACCACCTTGCCCTGCACATGGTCGTCGACGACGATATCGCCGCTGACCGGGGCCTTGATGCGAACCACGGGCGCCACGCCAGCCGGCGCTTCGCTCTGGTCGCGGTCGCGCCAATAGCCGTTATAGCGCGGCGGCTTACCGGCAGCGCGGGCTTCTTCGCGCATCTGGTCGAGCTCGGCGGGCGAGCAATAGCAATAATAGGCGTGGCCGAGCTTGACCAATTCATGGGCGACTTCGGCGTGGCGCGCGGCGCGGCCGAACTGGCTGATCGGCTCGCCTTCCCAGTCGAGGCCCAGCCACTTGAGGCCATCGACCAGCGCCACCACGGCGGCCTCGGTCGAGCGTTCGCGATCGGTGTCCTCGATGCGCAGCAGCATCTTGCCGCCCTGGTTCTGGGCAAAGGCCCAGCTGAACAGGGCCGTGCGGGCACCACCGATATGGAGATAGCCGGTGGGAGAAGGGGCGAAACGGGTTACGACCTGGGACATGATACCGGAATGCTTGGAGGATTTTGCCGCCGTGTGTAGCATAGCACGGCACGAGCGCAAGGGCGGGGGCAAGCCGGGTGCAGGGGCGCGGAACACGCGAGCGTACAGCCGGCGTGGCGCATGCGCCGGCGCCATGGCTGGCTGTCGATGTGGCAATAGCCGCGCGGCGGCTATTCGTGCTGCTGCCCTTCGCCATGATTGCCGGTCTCGTTGTCTATGCCGGGCTGCCCTTTGAGCCGGAACACTGGGCGCTGGCCGGGGTGGCTGTCGCGCTGGCATTGAGCGCGGTCTGGCTCTGGCGGTCGCCGGCATTGCTGCTGCTCGGTCTGGTTATCGCCTTCTGGGCCGGGCTTTGCCTGTTGCCGCTGCATGGGCTGTGGTTCGGCACCTCGATGCTGGCGCGACCGGCCTACGGGCTGTTCGAGGCGCGGGTGGATGAGATTGTCTCCGCCACCGCCGAGACCCGCCGCATCGTGGTGTCGGAGCTGGTGCCGGTGGCGGGGGATCGGCCGGTGCGGATTGCCAAGGCGCGGCTGGTGGTGCCACCGACGCCGCCGCTAGCCCCCGGTGACATTATCCGCGCCAATATGCGACTGGCCCCGGTGCCGGGGCCGATCCTGCCGGGGGCGTTTGACGGGCAGTTCCACGCCTATTTCGCCGGCATTGGCTCCTATGGCACGGTCACCAGCGGCTTTGAACTGGTGGCACGCGGCAGCGAGTTGGACGCGACCCGCGCCGTGGAAAGCCTGCGCATGAGCATCGGCGGCCGGATCGATGCGGTGCTCGATGGTGCTTCGGCGGCGATTGGGCGGGCCATGGTGGTGGGCGACCAGAGCGCCATTGACGACGAGACGCGCAAGGTGATGGCGGCCTCGGGGCTGGCGCATATCTATTCCATCTCGGGGCTGCACCTCTCCATCGTCGCCGGCGGCATGTATTTTCTGCTGCGGCTGCTACTCGCCTCGATTCCGGCGACGGCGATGCGCTGGCCAGTGAAGAAAATCGCGGCGCTGGCCGGCATTGTTGCGGCGGCGGGCTATCTGCTGCTGGCGGGGGGCATCGCCAATGTTCCGGCCTTGCGCTCCACCATCATGCTGGGGCTAGTGTTCGGCGCGGTGCTGGCCGGGCGGCGGGCGCTGACCATGCGCAATGTCGCCATCGCGGCGCTCGCCATCATTCTCATCGATCCGGCCAGCGTGTTCCGCGCCAGTTTCCAGCTATCCTTCGCCGCCGTGGTGGCGCTGATCGGCATTTATGAATTGCCGCGCGGCGCGCCACCCGAAGATCGCTCCTGGGGGCTACGGCTGTGGGCGACGGTCTGGGCCACGGCGCTGACCAGTTTCATTGCCGGCACGGCCACATTGCTGTTTTCGGCCTATCATTTCCAGCAGACCGCCCCGCTTGGGGTAATCGGCAACGTGCTGGTGCTGCCGGTGGTCAGTCTCGTCATCATGCCGTTTGCCGTGCTGTCCGTGCTGGCCATGCCGTTCGGCGTGGAGCGGCCCTTCGTCATGGCGATGGGCTGGGGCATTGACCGCATGGTGGACGGGGCAGAGCTGGTAGCGGGCTGGAGCGAGGGCCTGACCGGTAACCCGTTGCTGACCCATTGGGCGCTGTTGATCGGGCTGGCGGCGCTGGCCTGGTTCGCCTTTCTCAATAGCTGGTGGCGCATGCTTGGCCCGGCCGTGGCGGTGCCGCTTATCCTGCTGGTTGGGCTCGATCAACGGCCCGATCTGCTCATCGCCGATACCACCCAGGCGGTCGCGCTACGAACCGAGACGGGCATGGGGCTGGTGACGGGCCGCGCCGGCAGCTTTGCCGTGGATGTGTGGAGCGAGCATTATCAGGAGGTGATTGCGGGGGAGGTGCAAGGAGCGCGCTGCGATAGTCTGGGCTGCATCGCCGGAACCGATGCATTCTCGGTCGCGGTGATCCGCAATGCGGCGGCGTTTGCCGAGGATTGTGGCTTGCACCAGTTGATCGTGGCCCGGATGCGTGCGCCGGTGACCTGCGGCGGCGGAGCGGTGATCGACGCCGATGCGCTGGCGGCGGGCGGGGTGCATTGGGTGCGCTGGGATGGAGCGGCGGCGCGGTTCGAGATCCGCACCGCCATTCCCAATCTCACGCGCCCGTGGCGAGTTTTGCCACCGTGACGCCGGCGGGCGGCATCTCGGCCGTCCCCAGCACATAGCCGGTCTCATCCTTGGCCGGGTTCAGCGTCGCCGGCTGCGCGCCGTAGTTCACATAGATGCGCCAGCCATCGCGGGTGCGGCAGCGAACGCCGGCGGGCAAGGCGAGGGTCGGCAAATCGACCTCGGCGATCAGATAATCCGCCACGCGCTGCACCAGCGCCTTGGTGCCACTGGCGCCGAGATAGAACAGCTTGCCTTGTGACACCAAGACCGGCCAGCCTTCGACGTCCTCGATCACCACATTGGCCTTGGTCTCAATGCGCTCGCGCCAATGGCGCACCGCGCCGCCGCCACCACGAACCTCGACATCGGTGCCGGGGCCGATGCTGTCGACGCGCGTCACCTTGACGTCGAGCAGATTGCTCGGCAGGTCCGGCGCCAGCGTAGCGGGAATGGCGAAATCTTGGGTCTTGGAGCCCGAGCGCGGGCCGATCAGCACATGGCCCTCGAATTCGGTGATAGCGCTGCGCAAATCGTCATTCCAGGCGAACAGCGCCGGAATGGCGACAATGTCGTAGCCGGCAAAGCTCTTGGTGCTGGGCGGCAGGATGTCGATATCGACGCCATGCTTGCGGAAGGCGGCATAGAGCGCGCGGACATGGGCACCATGGGAAAAGCCCTTGGCCTGCGGCTGGATTTCCCAGGCCCATTCGCTCTGGTAGTCATAGACAATGGCCACGCGGCCCTTGCTGGCCGTGCCGTCGATGCCAAGGCTTTGCAGTTCCTGCGCCACCTGCATGGCTTCGTGATAGGCCGGCGCCGGTTCGCTATCGGGCCGCAGCAGGCCGGCATGCATTTGTTCTTGTGCGAACGGCGCTTGCCGCCAGCGGAAATACGACACCACTTCGGCGCCATGGGCGATGGCTTCCCAGGCCCACATCCGGGCCATGCCGGGCAATGGATCGGGGTTGAAGTCGGCCCAGTTCACGGGCCCGGGCTGCTGTTCCATGATCCACATGCGGCCATGGCCGACGGCGCGATAGAGGTCGTGGTGGAAGGCGGCGTTGTCGGGATCGCCCTGCCGCATATAGAGCCGCTTGAACTCGTCCGGTTCGTCGCTGGTCGCCAGATGCCCCAGCGGATAGGAATCCCAGCTCGCTATGTCGAGCGTTTCGGCCAAATCGTAGTGGTCGAACTCGGTGTAGCGGCTCATGAAATTATGGATCACCGGCAGGTCGGGCCGCGCCGCCTTGAGGATGTCGTACTGCACCTTGTTGAAGGCAGCGACCTGATCGGAGGCAAAACGGCGGAAATCGAGATCATGCGCTGGCGCGGCCTCGCAGACCAGCAGATTGGGCAGCTCCACCTGATCGAAGCGGTTATATTCCATCGACCAGAACACGTTGCCCCAAGCTTGGTTCAGTGCGTCTACCGAGCCATATTTCTCGGCCAGCCAATTTTGGAAACCTTCCTTGGCGGCCGGCGAATAGGAATAGGTGGTGCCGTGGCAGCCATATTCATTGTCGGTCTGCCAGGCGGCCAGCGCGGGGTGATTGCCGACTGCTTCCGCCAACAGCCGCGTGATGCGGCCGGCTTCTTCGCGATAGCCAAGATGGCTGAAATCATAGTGACGGCGCGAGCCAAAGCCCTTGCGCCGACCTGCCGCGTCGACGGCCAGCATGTCGGGATGCTTGTCGATCATCCAGCGCGGCGGGGTGGCGGTCGGCGTGCCGAACACCACCTTTAGTCCGTGCCGACCCAGCACATCCATGGCGCGGATGATCCAGTCGAAAGTCAGCTGCCCCGGCGTCGGCTCCAGCTTGGACCAGGCGAATTCGCCAATCCGCACCCAGGCAATGCCGACCTCGGCCATGCGGGCCGCATCGCGCTCCCACATCTCCTCAGGCCAGTGTTCCGGATAGTAGCAGACGCCGAGGGCAGGGCTGGTCATGGCGGATCTCAGAGGGTGATGGGCGTTTCAGGCTGGCCGGCGACGTCGACCTCGATGGCAAGCAAACCGCCGGCGACTTTTTCAGCGGCCAGCTGTTCGGCACTCATGCCTTTGTTGGCGGTGGTGATGAACAGGGTTTTGAGGTCCGGCCCACCAAAAGCGGGGCAGGTGACCTGGCTTACCGGTACTTCGACAATGCGGTCGATGGAGCCGTCCGGCGCGTGGCGCACCACGCAGGAGCCGCCCCATTTGGCGTTCCACAGATAGCCTTCGCTATCGACCACGGCGCCATCGGGATAGCCGCGCCCGTCGGCGACATCGGCAAACAGCGTCCATTCGCCCACCGGCAGGCCGGTATCGGGATCGGTCGCCACCTGCATGATCTTGCGGGTAGGCGTGTCGGTCCAATAGGCGATGCGGCCATCGGGCGAAAAGCAGGTGGCGTTGGGAATGGAAATGCCCGATTTGAGCGTGGTCAGCGTCCCGGCGCGATAGTGATAGACCGAGCCGATCGGGGATTCCGGTTCGCTCTTGGTCATGGTGCCGATCCAGAACGCGCCGGATGGATGCACCCGGCTGTCATTGGTGCGCGTCGCCGGATTGTCGGCTTCAATCTCGTTGATCCGGTTCATGCCGCCTGTGTTCAGATCGAACTCCTTGAGGCCGGTTTCGGTGGCCAGCGCCAGCGTGTGGTCATCGATGATGGCAGCGGCGGCCACGATCTCGTTGAACAGCCAGCTATCGGCAATCTCGCCGGCCGCCGTCACCGCGAACAGCGTCTGCTCGTTGATATCGAAAAAGAACAATTGCTGGCGGCCAGCATGCCAGATCGGGCCTTCGCCCAGGGCACACTGGCTGTCGATCAAAAGGCGCGCGGTCTGGGTCACTGAGCGGCTCCCGCGTCATAGGCGGTGACGGCCGCGGCGGCACGCTCGGCCACCTGGGCGACGCTCATGCCGGGCTTGTAGATATAGGTGCCGAGGCCGAAGCCGACGCAGCCAGCGGCGAAATATTCATGGAAATTGTCGGGGTTGGCGCCACCCACGGCATAAAGCGGCAGCTCGGGCGGAAGCACCGCCTTCATCGCCTTGATGCCCTTGGGACCCAGCACTTCGGCCGGGAAGAATTTGAGACCGGTCGCACCGGCATGTACCGCGCGGAACGCGTCGGACGGGGAGAAGACCCCCGGATAGGAGCGCAGGCCCCGGCGCACCGTCTCGGCGATGACATCAGTGTTGGTGTCGGGCGAGACGATGAAACTGCCGCCCGCTTCGGCCACAGCGGCGACATTGGCGGTGGTGAGAACCGTGCCGGCGCCGATAGCGGCCTGCTGGCCCAGCGCCTTGACGGCGAGGGAAATGCTGGTCAGCGCATCGGGCGAATTGAGCGGCACTTCGATCATGGTGATGCCGGCGGCGACTAGCGCCTCGCAGACGCCCACAGTTTCGGCCGGCGTAATGCCGCGCAGGATGGCGATGATGTGACGATGGTTCATGGCAATGAACTCCAAACTAAGCGGCAAAACTGCGCGCGGCCTTGAGGCCGGCGAGCACGATAGCGGTGGTATCCTGGGCCTCGCCCGTGGCGCCGATCATGGCGAGCACCTGGGTGTAAAGTGCGCAGAGCGCCGGCGAGCCGATCAGCGGCACCGGCTCGGTGCCGATCAGGTGACGATTGCCACCAATCTCGGTGCCGATCAGCAGGCCCGACAGATAACCGGCGCACCAATCGGGCTGGCGGCCCGAAAGCAGCGAACTGGCCCGAACCTGGAACAGCGTGCCCAGCAATTGCTCGGGATGCGCCAGGCCGGCCGCCGCGCCTTCGGCAAAGCCCTCGGCCCGGCCGGGGCCATCGAGGTCGCCGCCCAGCGAATGGCGCAGCACGGAATTTACGCGCAGCACTTCAAACATTTCGCCGGTCATGGCGGTGGAGAAATGCTCGATGCGGGTGCCGGAGAGCTGCGCCCATTTGGAATGGGTGCCGGGCATGCAGACCACGCCGGTAAAGCCCGGGCGCAGCGCTGCCAGCCCCAGCAACTGGGTTTCTTCGCCACGCATCACATTGTCGGCGCCGCCCTTCTGGCAGACGCCGGGCAGGATGGCGGGGGCCAAAAAATTGTCGGGCATGACCGGGCGCACGGCGCCGTCGAACAGCCCGCGCAAATCGGTGGGCGCTTCGAGATAGGGCGCTTCCAGCCACCCTTGGCGGGCGCCGGCCATGCCGCAGATCAGCACCTCAATAGCGCCGGAGCGCTCCGGGCTAACGCCCTCGAGCACCTCGCTCAACGCGCCAGGAAACTCTTCGCGCGTCAGCTTGCCCATCCCCTTGGGCGAGCTTCGTTCGAACGCGACGCTGCCATCGGCGCGCACGCCCCAGGCCCGAAGGTTGGAGGTGCCCCAGTCAACGGCTACCCAGTCTGCAATCTCAGTCACGTCGTCTCCTCACCGCCTGCCTCGTCGCGGCGCGACCCTAATGGCTGATATCCGTTTCAGCCAGCCCGATTCTGCGTCAGAGAACAGCCCGGATCGGCCCATGCGGTCCCCTCGTTTGGTAAGGTTTTCAGAGCGTTGAGGAATATCGACGGGCGTGAATTCATCGCCGCGTTCAATTGTATGATTTTTTCTTCGGAATCGCGTTCACTCTGGCGTAAGCCGTGTTAGAACGGCTGCAAACGCGGGCCCGTCGGTGTGTTTCGCGACGCTAGAGGAAAATGACATGACTGCAGGCAATGGCCAGGGCGAGGCGCCCAAGAAACTGCGTTCGCGGGCCTGGTTCGACAATCCCGACAACCCGGATATGACGGCGCTCTATCTTGAGCGCTACATGAATTTTGGCGTGTCGCGGGAAGAACTGCAGTCGGGCAAGCCGATCATCGGCATTGCCCAGACCGGCTCGGATCTCAGCCCCTGCAATCGCCATCACATCGTGTTGGCCGAGCGCGTGCGCGAGGGCATCCGTGAAGCCGGCGGCATCGCCATCGAATTTCCGGTGCATCCGATCCAGGAAACCGGCAAGCGCCCCACCGCCGGGCTCGACCGCAACCTGGCCTATCTCGGCCTCGTCGAAGTGCTGTACGGCTATCCGCTCGATGGCGTGGTGCTGACCATCGGTTGCGACAAGACCACCCCGGCGATGCTGATGGGCGCGGCCACCGTCAATATTCCGGCCATCGCGCTGTCGGTTGGGCCGATGCTGAATGGCTGGCACAAGGGCGAGCGCACCGGCTCGGGCACCATTGTGTGGAAGGCGCGCCAGATGATGGCCGCCGGCGAGATCGACTATGCACAGTTCATCGAGCTGGTGGCGTCGTCGGCGCCGTCGACCGGCTTCTGCAACACCATGGGCACGGCCAGCACGATGAACTCGCTGGCCGAGGCGCTGGGCATGCAATTGCCCGGTTCGGCCGCCATTCCCGCGCCCTATCGCGACCGCCAGGAAATGGCCTATCGCACCGGCAAGCGCATTGTCGACATGGTCCACGAAGACCTCAAGCCGTCCGACATCATGACCAAGGACAATTTCCACAACGCCATCGTGGTCAATTCGGCCATTGGCGGCTCGACCAACGCGCCGATCCATATCAACGCCATTGCCCGCCATATCGGCGTACCGCTGGATATCGATGATTGGCAGGAGCAGGGCCACAAGGTGCCGCTGCTGGTGAATTTGCAGCCGGCCGGCGAATATCTCGGCGAGGATTTCTACCATGCCGGCGGCGTGCCCGCCGTGGTCAACGAGCTGATGACGCAGGGCCTGATCCGCGAGAACGCGCCCACCGTCAACGGCAAGACCATCGGCGAAAACTGCGCCAGCACGGTGATTCAGGACGACAAGGTCATCCGGCATTTCGGCAATCCGCTCAAGGCGGAGGCCGGGTTCCTGGTGCTGCGCGGCAATCTGTTCGACAACGCCATCATGAAGACCAGCGTCATCTCCTCCGAGTTCAAGGAGCGCTACCTCAACAATCCGGCGCATCCCGGCATGTTCGAAGGCAAGGCGGTGGTGTTTGATGGTCCCGAGGACTATCACCACCGCATCGACGATCCGGCGCTGGAAATCGACGAAAACACCCTGCTGTTCATGCGTGGCGCAGGGCCCATCGGCTATCCCGGTGCGGCCGAAGTGGTGAACATGCGGCCGCCCAACTATCTGATCAAGAAGGGCATTCATGCCCTGGCCTGCATTGGCGATGGTCGCCAGTCCGGCACCTCGGGTTCGCCCTCGATCCTCAACGCTTCACCCGAAGCAGCGGCCGGCGGCAATCTGGCTATCCTGCGGACCGGCGACAAGGTGCGCATCGACCTCAACAAGGGGCAGGCCAATATCCTGATCTCGGATGAGGACATCGCCACGCGCCGGGCCGAACTGGAAGCGGCGGGCGGTTACAAATACCCCAAGCACCAGACGCCGTGGCAGGAAATCCAGCGCGGTATCGTCAGCCAGCTGGGCGATGGCGCCATTCTCAAGCCAGCCGAGAAGTATCAGCGCATCGCCCAGACCGAAGGCGTGCCGCGCGACAACCACTAAGCGCACGGCAAAATAGCAAAGGCCCGCATTTCGATGCGGGCCTTTTGTTTTGCCGGTCAGCGCGGGATAGAACCCGCAAAAGAAAAGGGCCACCGCGCTTTCACGCGGTGGCCCTTGACCGAGCAGCGCCGAAGCGCGCTCGCCTTGCTAACTAGAGCAGGGTCAGGTTCGTTGCCGATTCCTTGCCGTCACGGCCGGTCTCGAGCTCGTAGGTCACCTTGTCGTTCTCATACAGGCCCTGCAGGCCCGAACGCTGAACAGCGGAGATGTGGACGAAGGCATCCTTGCCGCCATTTTCAGGCGAAATGAAGCCGAAGCCCTTGGTGGTGTTGAAGAATTTGACGGTGCCGGTGATGACGGACATGATAGTTTCCTTGTGCTCTTACGAGCGGTTATCCAATGGCAACACGCCAAAGGAAAATAACGTTCGCATGGTAGAGAAGGAAGCCACGGTCCGGCACGCCGGCATTAGGCAGCCGACTTAGGCTGAAAACGTATGCCCACTATGTGGCACGAAATGGCGCCGATTGCAAGGTCTCGCGAATAGTGGTTGCAAGAACAATGCAGCAGCCCAAGCAAACCGCCTGCCTGCTTGCTGTTCATCCCCGCCACACCGGCAGTGGGCTACGCCAACGCCGCCCTGATATGGGCCAGCGCCCGGACGAAGATCGGGTGCCAGTCGGGACCCGGCTCGGCCGCCAGCGGCCACCAGAAAAAAGCAAAGCGGTGGCCGCCATCATCCGCGGTGTCAAAAAGCCAGCGTGATTCCAGCGGTCCGGCCTCAACGCGCACAAAATGCCAGAGTTGATCGGGAGCGATAGCAAGGCTGCTGCCCAGGTCGGACGTCACAATGGCTTGGGTGAGGCCGGACTCCTCGGCCAGTTCGCGGAGCGCTCCGGTGGCGATAGTCTCATCAGCCTCAAGCGTGCCCTTGACCAGTTGTACGCCGGCGAGCGGATGCCGAAACACCAGCAGCTCCGGCCCGTCAGACGTGGGGCGGAGCAGCACAGGGCAAAGCTTTTCGATGGGAGCCGGCATGCGAGGATTTATGCCCGTCATGCCGGCCAAAGGTCAAAGCCGTCGGCTCAGTATTTGCGCAAAAGTCCAACCAGACGACCCTGCACCTTGACCCGGTCAGGCGGGAAAATGCGGGTTTCATAGGCGGGATTGGCCGCTTCCAGCGCGATTGTATTCCCCTTGCGGCGCAGGCGTTTAAGGGTTGCTTCCTCATCATCTACCAGAGCAACGATGATCTCGCCGGTGCTGGCGACATCCTGCTTCTTGATGAGCACGGTATCGCCATCGAAAATGCCGGCATCGATCATCGAGTCGCCGCGCACTTCGAGCGCGTAATGCTCGCCGCTGCCCAGCATTTCGGGCGGCACCATGATGGTGTGGGAATGGGTCTGGATCGCCTCGATCGGCGTGCCGGCGGCGATGCGGCCCATGACCGGGATGGCGATCGGCCTTGCATAGTCATCAGCGGCCGACATGCGCGAGGGGGGCGACGCCACCTTGCCCAGATTGCCTTCGATGACCGAGGGCTCGAAGCGGGTCTTGCGGCCGCCAAGCGATGGGTTCATCGAATCGGGGAGCTTGACCACCTCCAATGCCCGGGCCCGGTTGGGCAGGCGGCGGATGAAGCCACGTTCCTCGAGTGCGGTGATCAGCCGGTGGATGCCCGATTTGGATGCCAGGTCGAGCGCATCCTTCATCTCATCAAAGGATGGTGGAATACCGCTTTCCTTCATCCGCTCGTGGATGAACATCAGCAGCTCGTGTTGTTTGCGCGTGAGCATGGACCCCTCGGGAGCAGAATCGGAACATAGACGGAACGACCATACGTGTTCCAGTTATGTTCTGCAATATCCCTTGGGCTTTTACTGTCAGAAACCGTCCACGGGGAGGGCTTCGACTAGCGTGCCGGCGGGTTGGCCGGGGTCGTTTTCGGGCTGGATAATCAGCATATCGGCGCGCGCCAGCGACGAGGTATGGCCGCTGTCGGTTTGCGAAATAGGCAGCAATTGCAAGCCGTTAGCTGTGTGCAATAGCTGCGCGCGCATGAAGTGGCGGCGGGCAGTATTGGGTGGGGTCGGACCAGCCAGCGGAAGGTGCCAGGGGGTGGGTTCGGGGTGGCCGAGCCAGGCGCGGAGGGCAGGGCGGATGAAGACCATGGCGGTGACCATGGCGGAGACCGGATTTCCGGGCAGGCCGAAGATCAGCGTCTTGCCTTTTGTCCCAAACATCAAGGGCTTACCGGGGCGCATGTTGATGCGCCAGAAGTCCAGCTTCACGCCGAGATCGAGCAAAACCGCCTGCACGATGTCATGATCGCCGACGCTGGCGCCGCCAGTAGTCACCAAGATATCTGGCGGATTGTCGAAGATTTCTGCCAGCATGCTGGCAAGTTTCTTGCGGTTATCTTGCGCGATGCCGTGGTCGGTAACAGATTGGGCGTAGGGAGCGAACAAAGGAGCCAGACCAAAGCTGTTTGATGCAACAATCTGGTCGGCTCCGAGTGGGTTGCCGGGCAGCACCAATTCGTCGCCGGTGGCGAGCAGGGCAATGTTCGGCCGTTTGGCGACGCCCAAAGTTGCGGCATTGGCGGCGGCGGCGACGGCGAGGTGCATCGGGGCGAGGCGCATGCCCGGATCGAGCAATTGCTGGCCGGTGGCAAAGTCGTTGCCGCGGGGGCGAATGCTGTGACCGAGCCGGGCTGGGGCGGTGAAACGGACGACGCCGTCCGCTGCGACGGCCTCTTCCTGCATGATGACGGTATCGGCGCCGGGGGGCGCCGGGGCGCCGGTGAAGATGCGGACGGCCTGGCCGGGCTCAATTGTGCCGGAGAAGCCGGCACCGGCTTGCGAGGTGCCGACAATGGTCAGGGCGTGGCCGTCGACCACATCGGCGGCGCGCATGGCGTAGCCGTCCATGGCGCTGGCGTTGAAGGGGGGCTGGTCGTGAGTGGCGAGCAGTGGCTCAAGCAGGACGCGACCGGCCGCCTGGGCGAGCGGCACGGTTTCCAGCGTCGGGGCAGGAACGCGGTTGAGGATGGCGGCGATGGCGGATTCGACCGGTAGCAGGCTCATGGCCGGGAGAAGTCGCCGGATTTGCCACCGGATTTTTCCAGCAGGCACATGTCGGTGATGGTCATGCCGCGATCGATGGCCTTGGCCATGTCGTAAAGGGTGAGCGCGGCGGTCGAGGCGGCGAGCAGCGCTTCCATTTCGACGCCGGTCTGGCCGGTGGTTTCCGCCGTGGCGTGGATGAGAATCGCTTCGGCTCCGTCCTGCTCGATATCGACGCTGACCTTGGTCAGCGGAATCGGATGGCAGAGCGGAATGAGGTCGCTGGTCTTTTTGGCGGCCATGATGCCGGCGATGCGGGCCACGGCCAGCGCATCGCCCTTTTTGAGACCGCCGCCCATGATCAGGGCGATGGTTTCGGCCCGAGCCAGAATGCGGGCCTGGGCCACGGCGCGGCGACGGGTGACGGCCTTATCGCCGATATCGACGATATGGGCCTCGCCCTTGGCGTTGAGGTGGGTGAGGCCCTGGGTCATCAGGCGACGACCTGTGATGCGCCGGTCAGCAGGGTGCGGGTGGCGGCGGCCACGTCGTCCTGCCGCATCAGGCTTTCGCCGACGAGGAAGGTGCCGATATTGGCGTCGCGGTCGAGCATCAGCACGTGGTCGTGGGTGACGATGCCGCTCTCGCTGACCAGCAGGGTGGATTTGGGCACGCCGACGGCCAGCTTGACCGACGTGTCGAGCGTGGTTTCGAAGGTGCGCAGATTGCGGTTGTTGATGCCGATAAAGCTCGCATCCAGCGCCAGCGCCCGGTCGAGTTCGAGCTGGTCATGCACTTCCACCAGCGCGTCCATCTTCCACTCATGGGCGGCGTCGAGCAGATAGCGCGCCACGTCATCGCCTACAGCGGCGAGGATGATCAGGATACAGTCGGCACCCCAGGCGCGGGCTTCGGCCACCTGATAGGTTTCAAACAGGAAGTCCTTGCGCAGTACCGGCAATTGGGTCGCGGCGCGGGCTTGCTTCAGAAATTCCGGCGAGCCCTGAAAGCTGGGGCCATCGGTGAGCACCGAGAGGCACGCCGCGCCGGCCGATTCATAGGCGCGGGCGATGGCTGCCGGGTTGAAATCGGCGCGGATCAGTCCCTTGGAGGGGCTGGCCTTCTTCACCTCGGCGATCAGCGCATAATCGCCGGCCGCGCGTTTGGCCTTGAGGGCTTTGACAAAGCCGCGCGTCGGCGGCTGGTCGTGGGCCTGAGCCACCACTTCGGCCCAGGGGCGCAGGGCTTTGGCTGCCGCGATTTCTTCGCGCTTATAGACTTCAATCTGCTGGAGTATATCGCTCATTGCTCTCGTCCGTTCGAAACCGCCACGAGGCGGGCGAGGGTTTGTTTGGCTTTGCCGCTGTCGATCACCGCAGCGGCGGCTTCGGCGCCTTCGCGCAGATCGGCAACCTTGTCGGCGACGATCAGCGCCGCGCCGGCATTGAGTAGCACAATATCCCGATACGCGCCCGGCGCGCCGTCGAACAGGGCATGGATGGCGGCGGCGTTGTATTCCGGGTCAGCGCCGAGCAGGTCTTTTGGATCATGCCGCTTGAGGCCGGCCTGTTCGGGCGTCACCTCGAAGCTGCGCAGATCGCCATTGGCAATCTGGGCGACGAAGCTGGGGCCGGTAACGGTGATTTCGTCGAGCCCGTCGCTGCCATGCACCACCCAGGCCTTGATGGCGCGATTGGCGAGCAGGGCGGCGGCCACGGGCTCCACCCATTCCTGGGCATAGACGCCCAGCATGTAGCGGCGCACGCCGGCCGGGTTGGATTGCGGCCCGAGCAGGTTGAACATGGTGCGCACGCCCAGCTCGGCGCGAGCGGGGCCGACATGGCGCATGGTTGGATGGTGGCTGGGCGCGAACATGAAGCCGATGCCGGCGTCGCGGATACAGCGCGAAATTTCGGCCGGGGTCAGGTCGAGCTTGACGCCGAGGGCTTCGAGCGCCTGCGACGAGCCGGATTTGGAGGACAGGGCGCGATTGCCATGCTTGGCCACCGGAACGCCCGCCGCCGCCAGAACAATGGCGCTGGCAGTCGAAATGTTGAGCGTGCCGCCGCCATCGCCGCCGGTGCCGACAATGTCGATGGCGTCTTCAGGCGCGTCGACCGGCACCATCTGCTCGCGCATGATGGAGACGGCGGCGGCGATTTCGCCGACGGTCTCGCCCTTGATACGCATGCCCATCAGGAAAGCGCCGATCTGGCTGGGGGTGGCTTCGCCGGCCATGATGAAGCGCATCACGCCGCGCATTTCTTCGCCGGTCAGGTCCTTGCGGTCGGCGATCTTGTTCAGAGCTGCCTTGATATCCATTACGCTGCCCTCTGCTGGTTGAAGTCGCGCGCCAGATTCAGGAAATTCTGCAGCAGCGCATGGCCGTTTTCCGAAGCGATGCTTTCGGGGTGGAACTGCACGCCATGCAGCGGCAGGGTCTTGTGCTGCATGCCCATGATCAGCCCATCCTCGGTGGTCGCCGTCACTTCGAGTGTATCGGGCAGGCTGTTCTGGTCAACGATCAGCGAATGGTAGCGCGTCGCCTCGAAGCCGGCGTTTAGCCCACGGAACAGGCCCTTGCCGGTGTGATTGATGCGGGAGGTCTTGCCATGCACCAGATGGGGCGCGCGCACCACCTCGCCACCCATGGCCTGGCCGATGGCCTGATGGCCGAGGCAGACACCGAGAATGGGGATATCGGCCTGGAAGCGATCGATCAGCGCCAGGCAGATGCCCGCCTCATTGGGCGTGCGCGGGCCGGGCGACAGCAGGATGGCGTCAGGGGCCATGGTGGCGATGGCGTCGAGGGTGATCTTGTCGTTGCGCACAACGGTGAGGTCGGCGCCGAGTTCGCCCAGGAAATGGACAAGATTGTAGGTAAAGCTGTCGTAATTATCGATGACGAGAGTGCGGGTCATGGGTTTGGTCCTCAGCAGGTGGTTTTGACTACTGGGTCGGCTCCGCAGTGGAGCCTCCCGTTAGAACCAGCTGCGCCATCGAGAGGCGGTGAGTTTCTGACTTGGTGCAGCCACTGAACGATTTCCCAAACGCAGTGTCATCCCGGCCTTGAGCCGGGATCCATCCTGAGATGGTGTCGTGCGGTTTGATCTCAGGATGGGCCCCGGCTCAAGGCCGGGGTGACATCGAGATTGGGGCGAGGTGAAGTTCACGCCCATCATTGCCCGATCCTCGGTTCGCCGGCGTAGCGGAGGGCTTCTTCGGCGGCGCTGAAGACGGCGCGGGCCTTGTTTTCGCATTCCAGCTGTTCCAGCTCGGGCTGGCTGTCGGCGACGATGCCGGCGCCGGACTGCACATAGAGCTTGCCGTCCTTGAGGATGCCGGTGCGCAGCACGATGCAGGTGTCCATGGTGCCGTCGGCGCTGAAATAGCCGACACAGCCACCATAGACGCCGCGCTTGGATTTCTCCAACTCGTCGATGATTTCCATGGCACGCACTTTGGGCGCGCCGGAGACGGTGCCGGCGGGGAAGCCGGCGGAGAGGGCGTCGACGAAGTCATATTTCGGGTCGAGCACACCGACGACATTGGAGACGATGTGCATGACGTGAGAATAATATTCGAGGAAGAATTTGTCGGTCACCTTGACCGTGCCGGTCTTGGCAACGCGGCCGACATCGTTGCGGCCGAGGTCGAGCAGCATCAGATGCTCGGCCAGTTCCTTGGGATCGGCCAGCAGTTCGGCGGCCAGTTCGGCATCGCGGGTCGGGGTCGAGCCGCGCTTGCGGGTGCCGGCGATGGGGCGAATGGTGACCTCGCCATCCTGCACCCGCACCAGGATTTCAGGGCTCGAGCCGGCAATGGCAAAGCCGCCGAAATCGAGGAAATACATATAGGGGCTGGGATTGGTCCGGCGCAGGGCGCGATAGAGCGCGGTCGGCGGCAGATTGAATTCGGCCTCGAAACGCTGGCTCACCACCACCTGGAAAATATCGCCGGCGGTGATGTAGTCCTTGGCCTTGGCCACCATGGCAAAATACTCGTCTTTCGACGTGTTGCTGGTGACGGTGATGGATTCGAGGTCGGGCAGCGCGGCAGTCGGGGGCAGGGCCCGGCCCAGCCGCTCGATGGCGTCGTCAATGCGGGCTTCGGCGGCCTCATAGGCCTGACGGGCCGAGACGCCGGCACGGACATAGACCGGCGCGGTCAGATACAGTTCGTCCTTGAGCGTGTCGAAAATCGCCAGCAATGAGGGCCGCATCAAGATGGCTTCGGGGGTGTTTAGATGGTCCGGATTGCTGTCGGGCAGCTTCTCCATGTAGCGGACCATCTCGTAGCCGAGAAAGCCATAGACGCCGGCCGATTGCGGCGGCAGGCCCTCGGGCACGTCGACCTTGCTGTCGGCCACCAGAGCGCGCAGCGCGTCGAGCGGCAGCGCGGGCAGGGGCTCGAAACGGGCGTCATCGATCTGGGCCGAGCGATTGATCGAGGCGGTGCCGGCCTCGACCTTGAGGATCACGTCGGGCTGGCTGCCGATGATCGAATAGCGGCCCCGGATCGCCCCGTCCTGCACGGATTCGAACAGGAAGGTGTTCTGGCGACCCTGGGCCAGCTTGAGATAGGTGCCGACGGGCGTTTCGAGATCGGCCACGATGCGACGCCAGACGATCTGCGATTTTCCAGCGTCATATTGCTCGGAGAAGCGCTGATACAAGTCGTCGGCCATCGTCATGGTGTCCCGTTCAGGAAAAGTCCGGCCTGTGGGTTTACAGGCCGGTATTGAGTGTAAGCGCCTGCTCCAGCGCCTGCTGATTGATGCGCAGGCCGGCATCGTCGCGGATGGCGGTGATGAAATCGGCATAGAGGCCGTCGCGCGCCTGGCTTTCGATGCTGGTGTTGTCCGCCACCGGCAGGGTGCCTTCGGCTTCGGTCAGGTCGGTGACCTGGAAGACGATGAACTCGCCCGACTGGCTGACGGTGGCGCCGTGGTGATTGGCGTCGCCGGCAAAGGCGGCCGAGGCCACAGCGGGATCGACGGTGCCGTCTTCCGAACCGAAGCGGGTGAAGGGCAGGCTGAACTGCGGGAAGACGTTGTAGGACGCGGCCACGTCGGCCAGGGCTTCGCCATTGTCGAGCCGCTTCACCGCATCGGCCTGGGCGGCCAGAATGGCGTTGTTGATGCGCTCGGTGGTGACGGTGTCGACCAGGGTGTCGCGCACTTCGTCCAGCGTCTGGTCGCGGGCGGGTTCGATGGTGTTGAGGTCGAACCACAGATTGCCATTGCCGGCCAGCGAGATGGACGGGGTCAGCGCACCTTCGGCGGCCTTGAAAATGGCCTGGGTGACGCGCGGCGCGTCTTCGGCGGCCAGATTGGGCAGGACCGACAGTTCGGTGCCGCTGGCGGTGACGTCGGCCTCATAGAGGTCGAGGCCAAAGCGCTGGGCGATTTCGGTCAGCGGGCGGAAGGCGGCGCGCAATTCCTCGATCTGGTCCTGCACTTCGGCAATGTCGTTGCGGGCCGCGGTCATGGCCAGGGATTCGGCGATCTGGTCATGGGCATCGGCGAGGCTGGGGACGCCGCCGGCATCAATGGCGGAGACATGCACGGCGCGCTTGCCGGCGACGCCATCGATCACGGCAAAGCCACCCTCGGCCAGGCCAAAAGCGGCGGTGGCGAGATTGGCGTCGGTGATGTCGGCCTGGGCCATGGTGCCCAGATCGGTCGGGGTCAGGCCGGCTTCGGCGATCAGGGCTTCGAAGGGCGTACCGGCGGCGAGACCGGCTTCGAAGGCGGTGACCTGCTCGGCATTGAGCACGACCTGCTGGATGGTGCGGCGTTCCGGCTTGGTCAGATTGGCCTTGGTCCGCTCATATTCGGCGGCAATGGCCTCGTCGTCGATGGTCTTGGTGGCGGCCAGCTCGGCAGTCGACAGGCGCAGCATCTGCACCCGGCGGGTTTCGACGGTGCGGAATTCGGCCTGGTGCTCGGCGAGGTAAGCGGTCAGCTCAGCCTCGGTGGGAGCGGCGGGGGTGTCGATATTGGTTTCGGCCAGCACGAAATAGTCGATGGTGCGCTGGTCGGCGATGTAGCGGTTGATCAGGCTGGACGCGGTGGTGGGGAGCGTGGTGTCGGCAAACAGGCTGAGGATCAGCTGTTCGCGCCGCGCGGCGTCGGACTGGGTCTGGAAATATTCCGCCTCGGTAATCCCGCTTTGCTGCAGCACCTGGCTGAAGCTGGTCGGATTGAAGGTCCCCAGAGCGTTTTGGAACGAGGGATCCTCGCGCAGCATCTCGCTTAGCTTGTGCTCGGAGACGCCGAGGCCGAAGCTGGAGGCCATCTGGTCCAATGCGGCGCCCTGTGCCAGATTTTGCAGCACGGCCGAGGGAATGCCCAAATTCATGGCTTCTTCAGCGGTGGGGAAGGTGCCGTAGCGCTGGGCCCAGGCGTTCACTTCGTTCTGATAGGCGCGCAGGAACTGGCGGGAGTTGATCTCCGCATCGCCGACACGGGCAACGGTGCTGCTGCCCAGATCGGTGATAACGTTGTTGATGCCGAAGCCCGCAAGGCCTGCCAGAAGAAAGGCGCCCATGACCTTGCCGGGCCAGGATTTTGCAAAGTCACGCAAACTATCGAGCATCTGAGACGTTCCGTTGGTAACACCGGGCTTTACCGCGGCAGCGGGAGGGCACTAGTAATCCATTTTGACAGCTGGGGTTAGGGCAAAGCTTACCCAGGTGCAAGAGGTACAGGAGCAAAGATGACAACGACAATCACGCCGCTGATCGCTGGCAACTGGAAAATGAACGGCTTGCGGGCGTCGCTGGAGCAGCTGACGGCACTGGCAGACATGCTCACCACCGGGGACGCTCCGCGCGCTGTCGTCGTCATCTGCCCGCCAGCAACCATGCTGGCTGCGGTGGCACGGCAGGGGGCGAGCGCCGGCATTCTGGCGGGTGGGCAGGATTGCCACGCCGCTGCCTCCGGCGCCCATACCGGGGACCTCGCCGCGCCGATGCTGGCCGATGCCGGTGCCCAATATGTGATCGTCGGCCATTCGGAACGCCGCGCCAGCTATGGCGAAACCGATGAACAGGTGCGGGCCAAGGCGGAAGCCGCGCTCGGCGCCGGGCTGAAGCCAATCATTTGCGTCGGCGAGACCGAGGCCGACCGCGATGCGGGCCGGGCCGAGTCGGTGGTGTCCGCCCAATTGGCCGGTTCGATTCCCGATGCCGCCGAACAGCATCAGGTCATTGTCGCCTATGAGCCGGTCTGGGCCATCGGCACCGGCCGCACCCCGAGCAATGACGACATTGCCCAGATGCATAATTCGATCCGGGCCCAGCTGGTCGAGCGCTTCGGCGCACAGGGCGAGAGCATCCATATTCTCTATGGTGGTTCGCTCAAGCCGCAGAATGCCCGCGAAATCCTGGCCATCGACAACGTCAATGGCGGGCTGGTCGGTGGCGCCAGCCTCTTGGCAAAAGACTTCGCGACCATTATCTCCGCTGTGTAGTGCGTCGTGAGCGCCAGAAGCTGGTCGGAAATTCCGCCCGGCCTCTGGCATTTGCGGCGTGGGCCGTGTATGAGGCCGCATCTTTTGACCGACCTATAGACTGAGACACAATGGCAAACGTCCTGATCGTGGCCTATTTGCTGATCGTGCTGGCGCTGATCGCCGTGATCCTGCTGCAACGCTCTGAGGGCGGTGCGCTGGGCATTGGTGGCGGTGGTGGCGGCGGCGGCTTCATGACCGCGCGCGGTTCGGCCAATCTGCTGACCCGCTCCACAGCGATTCTGGCGACCTTGTTTTTTGCCACGGCAATCGGCCTGACTGTGATGTCGCAAATCGACCGCACCACCTCAAGCATTCTCGACCGTGCCGCCACCACCCAGGATGGCGCCGCACCGGGCAGCGTGCTTGATGCGCTCAATGCGCTGCAGGGTGGCGCTCCGGCGTCCGATCTGCCGGTTCCGACGACCGATCCGGTTGCGCCTGCTGGCGCCGACCCGGTGACGGCGGATTCCGTGCCGGCTCCTGCTCCGGCTGCCGAGTCGACTGCTACTCCGGACGCCTCTGGCGACCTGCCGGTGCCCGAGGCACCTGCGGAAACGCCGGCTCCGGCGACCAACTGATCGCCGCGAGGCGAAGTTGCAAAAGAAGGGGATGGCAACATCCCCTTCTTCTTTTTGTGTAGATCGGCTTGCCCGCTCTGCGAATCGGCGCTGATGTGATTAAGGTGAACGCCCATGGCTCGGTACGTATTCATCACCGGAGGCGTGGTCTCCTCATTGGGTAAAGGTCTTGCATCGGCGGCGCTTGGCGCCGTGCTGCAAGCGCGCGGCTACAAGGTCCGCCTGAGGAAGCTCGACCCCTATCTCAATATTGATCCGGGCACGATGTCGCCCACCCAGCATGGCGAAGTGTTCGTCACGGATGACGGGGCCGAGACTGATCTCGATCTTGGTCACTATGAGCGCTTCACGGGCCGCGCGGCCAACAAGCGCGACAACATCACCACGGGCCGGATCTATTCCGACATTCTCGCCAAGGAACGCCGCGGCGAATATCTCGGCGCTACCGTGCAGGTCATTCCGCACGTCACCGACGCGATCAAGGAATTCGTCGTTGAAGGCAACGAAGAATTCGATTTCGTGCTGGTCGAAGTCGGCGGCACGGTCGGCGATATCGAAGGCCTGCCGTATTTCGAGGCGCTGCGCCAGCTCGGCAATGATCTGCCGCGCAACCACGCCTGCTATCTGCATCTGACGCTGATGCCCTATATTCCCTCGGCCGGTGAACTCAAGACCAAGCCGACCCAGCATTCGGTGCGCGAGCTGCGCTCCATCGGCATTGCGCCCGATGTGCTGCTGGTGCGCTGCGACAGGCCCATCCCCGATGGGGAAAAGAAGAAGCTCAGCCTGTTCTGCAATGTGCGCGAAAGCGCCGTCATCCAGGGCCTCGACGTCGGCTCGATCTATGACGTGCCGCTGGCCTATCACAAGGAAGGCCTCGACACCGAAATCCTCGCCTCCTTCGGCATTACCGACGCTCCGGCGCCGGATTTGTCGGCCTGGGAGCAGGTGTCGGCCCGCGTGCATAACCCCGAGGGCGAGGTCAATATCGCCATCGTCGGCAAATATACCGGCCTCAAGGACGCCTATAAGTCGCTGTCGGAGGCGCTGATCCATGGCGGCATCGCCAACAAGGTCAAGGTGAACTTGCAGTGGATCGACTCGGAAGTGTTCGAGCGCGACGATCCGGCGCCCTATCTTGAGCATGTGCATGGCATTCTGGTGCCGGGCGGCTTTGGCGAGCGCGGTTCGGCCGGCAAGATCGAGGCAGCCCGCTTTGCCCGCGTCAAGGATGTGCCGTATTTCGGCATCTGCTTCGGCATGCAGATGGCCTGCGTTGAAGCGGCCCGCAACACCGCCGGCATCAAGAATGCCTCCTCCACCGAATTTGGCCCGACCAAGGAGCCGGTGGTTGGCATGATGACCGAGTGGGTCAAGGGCAACGACACCGAGACCCGCGCCTCCGAAGGCGATCTGGGCGGCACCATGCGGCTGGGCGCCTATCCGGCGCAGCTGACGCGCGGTTCGCGGGTGGCCGACATTTACGGCACCACCCGGATTTCCGAGCGCCATCGTCACCGCTATGAGGTGAACATGGATTACCGCAAGCTGCTGGAAAAGAACGGCTTGCTGTTCTCCGGCGTGTCGCCTGATGGCAAGCTGCCGGAAATCGTCGAGCGCACCGACCATCCGTGGTTCATCGGCGTGCAGTTCCACCCGGAACTAAAGTCGAAGCCGTTTGAGCCGCATCCGCTGTTCGCCAGCTTCATTGCTGCCGCGATGGATCAGAGCCGGTTGGTCTGATGGAACTTGCGACGGCGCGCCTGCTGCTCCGTCGCCCGCATCTGCATGATCTCGACGCCATGTTCGAGATCATGAGTGACCCGGTGGCCATGCGCTACTGGTCAACACTGCCCCATGCCAGTCGCGCTGTGACGGGCCCTTGGCTGGAGCAGATGATCGCTCGCACGGCGGCGGGCGGCGAAGATTTCCTCATTGAAATGGATGGCCGTGTCATCGGCACGGTCGGCGCTGGCCGGTTGCCCGATTTCGGCTTCATGCTGCATCGGGACTATTGGGGGCAGGGCATTGCCACCGAGGCGTCGCGAGCCTTTGTCGACTATGCCTTCACCCAGACCGCCGCCACCGAGTTGCGAGCCGATGTTGACCCGCGCAATCTGGCGTCGCTGGCCGTGCTGGCCCGGCTGGGCTTTGTCGAGACCGGGCGGGCCCAGAACACCTTTCTGCTCGGCGAGGAATGGTGCCACAGCATCTATCTGGCGCTCATGCGGCCGGTCGCCTGATCGGCTTTAGCGCGCTATAGTGGCGTTGCAATCCTGAGGGGCATGCTATGGCCGAGATCATCAACCTCAAAAATTTCCGCAAGCAGAAGGCCCGCGCCGACAAGGAGACGCAGGCGACGCAGAACCGTGTGCTGTTTGGGCGGAGCAAGGCCGAGAAGCTGACGCAGGCGGCGGAGAAGGCGCTGGCTGAGCGGCGGATCGATGGGCACAAGAAGGACGAGTAGGGGGGCGTGCTCGGTCGGTCGTCCAACGCATCCTGATTTTAGTTCCGCCGTCATTGCCGGGCTTGTCCCGGCAATCCAGCGATGGTCGAGTATCCTCTGGACCACCCGAACAAGTCGGGTGGTGACGGTGTGGGGAGGTCTGATCTTGTCCGCTAGTCCATCGGTCTGGAGCTATTGGGCTGTTGCCGGCAAATCAAACGCGATGTCATCCCGGCCTTGAGCCGGGCCCCATCTTGAGATGTGGTCAGCGGCTTGATCTGAGGATGGGCGCCGGCTCAAGGCCGGGGTGACACCGTGGTGGGGGCGGGATCGTGCCCAAACCATCACCCCCTCCTAGCCTCCCCCATCAAGGGGGAGGTATCTCTCCACTCTCGTGGCATGATCCCGTCACAACCACCGAACGCCACCTCCCCCTTGATGGGGGAGGCTGGGAGGGGGTGGGGGAGCCCCGATCCATCAGGCCGGCCCAAACCCTACCAAGTCACCTCACACACCGAGCCATGCGGTTTAAACTGCAGGCTGTCGGCGGTGTATTGGAAGATCTCCAGCTTCACCCCGTTGGGGTCATTGGTCCAGGACTGCCAGGTGCCGTCGGCGCCGAGTTTCTTGTCGGTGATGGTGACACCCTGGGCCTGCACATGGGTGAGCAGGGCGTCGAGGTCTTCGGTTTCGAGGCAGATGTGGTTGATCTGGTTGGTTTCGGCGAAGCTGGATTCGGCCTTGCGGAACACTTCCACGAAGGTGCGCGCGCCGAAATCGAGGTAATAGCCGATGCGGTCGGGGCCGCGCTGGAAATTGAATGCGGTGGGGATGCCGAACACGTCGCGGTAGAACGCCTCGGTGGCGTCGAGGTCGTGGGCGAAAATGCAGGTATGGGCGACCTGCTTGATCAGGGGCTTGGTCATTCGGCGTCCTTGCGTTGCACTATCGCCAATACAAGCCGATTTCGCGGTGTCCGCCAATGCTGGTTGCGGCGATTGGCGGCTTTTCGGCGCGCTGGGACGGCTTTTGCGGGCTGCCCCCTTTTACTTGTCACCTGAGCCGTCTAGGAAGACGCGAACACTGTGCAATCCCATCCGGGAAAGGGCTTTATCCGATGTCTTCAATCATCCACGTCTCCGGCCGCCAGATCTATGACAGCCGCGGCAATCCCACGGTCGAAGTCGATGTGGTGCTGGACGACGGCAGCTTCGGGCGGGCCGCGGTGCCGTCAGGCGCATCGACCGGCGCGCATGAGGCCGTTGAATTGCGCGATGGCGGCCAGAAATATGGCGGCAAGGGCGTGACCCAGGCCATCGAGAACGTCAACGTCGCCATCTTCGACGAAATCCAGGGCATGGACGCGCTGGACCAGCTCGGCGTCGATCAGGCAATGATCGAACTCGACGGCACGCCGAACAAGTCGCGCCTCGGCGCCAACGCCATTCTGGGCGTGTCGCTGGCTGTGGCCAAGGCCGCCGCCGAATCGAGCGAATTGCCGTTCTACCGCTATATCGGCGGACCGAACGCGCATGTGCTGCCGGTGCCGATGATGAACATCATCAATGGCGGCGAGCATGCCGATAACCCGATCGACATGCAGGAATTCATGATCCTGCCGGTGGGCGCGGAAAACCTGGCCGACGCGGTGCGCATCGGTTCGGAAATCTTCCACACGCTGAAGAAGGGTCTGTCGGCTGACGGCCACAACACCAATGTGGGCGACGAAGGCGGCTTCGCGCCGAATCTCGGCTCCTCCGACGAAGCCCTGGGCTTCATCATGCGCTCGATCGAAAAGGCCGGATATCGTCCGGGCGAGGACATTTTCCTCGGCCTCGATTGCGCGGCGACCGAATATTACAAGGGCGGCAAATACGAGATGGTCGGCGAGGGCAAGTCGCTGTCGTCGGACGAGAACGTGCGCTACCTCGAAGATCTGGCCAATCGCTTCCCGATCATCACCATCGAAGACGGCATGGCCGAGGACGATTGGGACGGCTGGAAGGCGCTGACCGAAGCCATCGGCAAGAAGGTGCAGCTGGTGGGCGACGATCTGTTTGTCACCAACACGCAGCGTCTGGTGTCGGGCATCAAGATGGGCGTCGCCAACTCGATCCTGGTCAAGGTCAACCAGATCGGCTCGCTCAGCGAAACGCTTAATGCCGTCGATACCGCGCACCGCGCCGGCTACACCTCGGTGATGTCGCATCGCTCGGGCGAAACCGAGGATTCGACCATTGCCGACCTCGCCGTGGCGCTCAACTGCGGGCAGATCAAGACGGGCTCGCTGAGCCGCTCGGATCGCCTGGCCAAGTATAACCAGCTGATCCGTATCGAAGAGCAGCTCGGCTCGACGGCGAAATATGCCGGCTATTCGGTGGTCAAGGGCCGCTAAGGTTTTTGGTGATTTGAATTGGAAAAGCCCGGCAGTGATGCCGGGCTTTTTTGTTTTGAGCCGCCGCGGTTGGGGATGAACCGGAGGCCCTACTGAAACGCCGTTTCCGCAAAGCTGCGCAATTTGCGCGAATGCAGGCGTTCGGCGGGCTGGTCGCGGAGGATTTCCATGGCGAGCAGGCCGATCTGCAGATGGCGGTTGACCTGGGTGCGGTAGAAGTCCGAGGCCATGCCGGGGAGTTTCAGCTCGCCATGCAGCGGCTTGTCGGAGACGCAGAGCAGGGTGCCGTAGGGGACGCGGAAGCGGAAGCCGTTGGCTGCGATGGTGGCGCTTTCCATGTCCAGCGCCACGGCGCGTGACTGGCTGAGCTGGCGCACGATCTCGGTCTGGTCGCGCAGCTCCCAATTGCGGTTGTCGAAGGTGGCGACGGTGCCGGTGCGCATGATCTTCTTGGTTTCGACGCCGGCGGTGTGGGTGATTTCCTCCACTGCCTGTTCCAGCGCCACCTGCACTTCGGCCAGCGCCGGCACCGGCACGGTCAGCGGCAGATCGGCGTCGAGCACATGGTCTTCCCGCACATAGGCATTGGCCAGCACGTAATCGCCCAGCTCCTGGGAATTGCGCAACCCGGCGCAGTGGCCCAGCATGATCCAGGCATGCGGGCGCAGCACGGCGATGTGGTCGGTGATGGTCTTGGCGTTGGAGGGGCCGACGCCGATATTGACCATGGTGATGCCGCGCCCCTTGGGAGCGGTCAGATGATAGGCCGGCATTTGCGGCGCGCGCACCGGGGCGGTGCCGGCGACATTGCCGCCGCGCAGGGCGTTGTCGGTCACCACATTGCCGGGCTCGATGAAGCTCTCGTAGTGGGTGTGGCCGTCCTGCATATAGGTTTTGGCGATGCGGCAGAATTCGTCGATGTAGAAGGCGTAATTGGTGAAGATGACGAAGTTCTGGAAATGGGCAGCGTCGGTGCCGGTGTAGTGGCTGAGCCGGAACAGCGAATAGTCGACGCGCGGCGCGGTGAAGGTCGAGAGCGGGTAGGGTCCGCCCTTGGGGGGCACGAAGGTGCCGTTGGCGATTTCGTCGTCAGTATTGGCCAGATCGGGCGCATCGAACACGTCGCGCAGCGGGATGTTGAGGGCGTTGAGCGCCTCGCCATCAACCCGCTCATTGGCCTGCACGGCGAAATGCAGCGGGATCGGGGTGTCGGATTCGGCGATGTCGATGGTGCCGCCGTGATTGTTGAGAATGGCGGCGAACTGGTCCTGGAAATAGGTGCGGAACAGATCGGGCGCCGTCACCGTGGTGCGGTAGAGGCCGGGGGTATGCAGGAACCCATAGGGCAGGGTGCTCTCATGCCGGCTATAGCTGGTGGAGCGCACTTCCACCTGCGGGTAGCAGGCGCGCACGCGGCCCTCGGGCACCACGCCCCGCGCCAGCTCGGCCAGATGGCCGCGAATGAAGCTGGTATTGCGGTGATAGAGCGCCGCCAGATGCTCCCAGGCCAGTGCCGGATCGGTGAAGGACTGTTTATCGAGGCGTGGCGGGCTGATTGTGGTCATGGTGCTCTTTCATCTCGCAGACCCCGGATCGGGCCTGCCTGCGGGCGGAATCGGGCGCTGCGTATCCGGGCAACGTCTAGCTATTTTAGATGACAGCTTCTGGGCGGCGCTTCAACTGTGGGGCCGATCTAGCACTTGTTTCACATCGGTGTGATGGGCTCTTTTATTGCCGCAATTGGCCCCCATCTTCTCAGGCAGTTCACTGGCACGGCAAGCGACCCATGCAAACCGGTGAGCGAGGAACGATGTGCTGGCCGCTTGTCCCCCAAGCCCTCAACAGCGCGGTTGGCCGACGTTCCCCAGACCGCAATGGCAGCAATGCCATTGCGGTCTTTTTTCTTTTCACGGATCGGGATAGGTCGCGCGCAATACGCGCACCGAGATTTCGCTCAGCTCGCGCACCACCTCAATGTCGATATCGCTGAGCCGCTTGATGTAGAGACAGGCCTTACCCATGCGGTGCTTGCCCAGCCGCGCCAGCAGCGCATCGCGGCGCTCGGTCTCCTCGGGGAAATAGCAGCCCATCAGATAGAGGCTGAATTCGGCTTTGCGCGGCGCGAAGCCGATGAGGAAGGCGTCACCCTCATGGCCGGTGGGGTATTTATAGTGGTAGCGCCCGAAGCCGATCATGCTGCCCCATAGCACGGGTGGCTCGCCGCTGACCTGCTGCATCAGGGCGATCAAGGCATAGCTGTCGGAGCGTTTGACCGGGTCCGGCACGGCTGCCAGAAATTCATCGACATCGCCGGTATCAGCCTGGGTCTTCTGTTTATACATGGCCGCTCCGCGTGCTGTTTGCTCCAAGACGGTAGACGAAGCCCGCCGTCTTTTCTATTGCTGCGCCACGTTGCAGCATCAGGAGGTTTCCATGACGGCCAAGATCATCGACGGCAAGGGTTTTGCCGAGGGACTGCGGACCCGCGTCGCCGGCCATGTGAGCCGCCTCAAGGCCGAACATGGCATTACCCCGGGCCTCGCCGTGGTGATTGTCGGGCACGACCCGGCCAGCCAAGTCTATGTGACCAACAAGGCCAAGCAGACCGCCGAAGTGGGCATGGCCTCGTTCAAATATGAGCTGGCCGAAAATGTCAGCGAAGCCGAATTGCTGGAGCTGGTTCGGCGCTTGAACAGCGACGAGCAAGTGCATGGCATTCTTGTGCAATTGCCGCTTCCGGCCCATATCGATTCCATCAAGGTGATCGAGGCCATCGTGCCGTCCAAGGATGTCGACTGCTTCACCCCCGCCAATGTCGGCAAGGTGCAGATCGGGTTGCCGGGGCCGGTCTCCTGCACGCCATTGGGCTGTCTGATGCTGCTGCGCGATCAGCTGGGTTCGCTGGCCGGGCTCAATGCGGTGATCATCGGCCGCTCCAATCTGGTCGGCAAGCCGATGATGCAACTGCTGCTGCGCGAGAACTGCACCGTCACCGTCGCCCATTCCAAGACGCAGAATCTGGCGGACGTGGTGCGCGGCGCCGATATCGTGGTTGCCGCGGTTGGCCGCCCCGAGATGATAAAGGGCGACTGGATCAAGCCGGGCGCCACGGTGATCGATGTGGGCATCAATCGCGTGCCGGCGCCGGACAAGGGCGAGGGCAAGACGCGGCTGGTGGGCGATGTGGAGTTCGCTACGGCCAAGGACGTCGCGGGCGCCATTACGCCGGTGCCAGGCGGCGTCGGGCCGATGACCATTGCGTGCCTGCTGGCCAATACGATCACCACCGCCTCGCTGATCCACGGCCTGGTGCCGCCGAGCGATCTGACGGCATGAGCCTTGAGGCGCATGACCCTGGCGGCAAAGTCCGGCTGAAACTGATGCCGGGCGTCAATGGCGACGCGGTGATGAGCCAAGATGGCCGTCACCGCCAGCTGATGCGGCGCTGGACCGGCGAGCGCTTCCCCGAGCGTTATGTGCTGTTTATCGGCATGAACCCCAGCACCGCCGACGCCACGGTCAACGACCCCACCTGCGCCCGCGAATGGACTTTTGCCAATCGCGAAGGTTATGCGGCGATGGTCAAGGCCAATGTCGGCGATTATCGCGCCACCCACCCCAAGATGCTGCTCGAACCCGGCGTGGTGGCGGTGTCCGACGCCAATCTGCCAGCGATCCTCCAGGCAGCGGCGGGAGCCGATCTGGTGGTGCTGTGCCACGGCAAGCTCAACAAGGCGCTGGCGCCGGCCGGGGCGGCGTTGGTGGCGGCATTGCGCGGCGATGGCGTGGGGCTGTGGTGCTTCGGTACCAATGGTGATGGCTCGCCCAAGCATCCGCTGTATTTGCGGGCGGATACGCCGCTGGTGCGGTTCGAGGGGTAGGATTGTCCGCAGGGGCGTGTGGTGTCCGGCAATCGCACCCCTCACCCTAACCCTCTCCCCGGCGGGGCGAGGGGATTTGGCCGGTGGCCAAACACACATCTCGCCCCACCCCACGATGTCACCCCGGCCTTGAGCCGGGGCCCATCCTCGGATCGCGCCGGTGGATTCATCTCAGGATGGGTCCCGGCTCAAGGCCGGGATGACACCGCGTTTGGGACGGGTGAGGGGGCTCGCCGCAAGCGCCACGCGCTCCACTCAGATCAAAAAAAAGGCGGCCCGGAGGCCGCCTTTGGTGTTTCTAGCCTAGACCGAGGCGGCGCTGCCACCAGCCGGCTTTCTTCTTCGGCTCGGGCTGCTCCTCGCCTTCGGCTTCCGCCTTGGGGGCGGCGCTGGAGGTCACGACAACCCCCTCGGCCGGCAGTTCCTTCTTGGCGCGGCGCGGCTTGGGCGCTTCGGCCTCGTCAGCGGGTGTTGCCTCAGCCTGTGCAGCCGCAACCGGTGCGGTCTCAGCTGGCGCAGCTGCAACCGGAGCCGCCTTGGGGGCAGCCGGCCGGCGGGCTGGGGCCTTGGCGACGGGCGCGGCAGCTTCAGTCACCGAGTCAGCCGGAGCGGCTTCAGCGGTTTCGGCCTTGGGCTTGCGAGCCCGCGGCTTGCGCTTGGGCTTTTCCTCAGCGGCAGGCGCTTCGGCTTCAGCGTCGGCATCAGCCTCGGGCACTGCTGCGACCGGAGCCGATTCCAGCGGTGCGGACTCAGCGGTCTCTTCCACCTTCTTGCGACGGGTGCGCTTGGGCTTTTCGGCCGGAGCGTCGGCGGCGACCGGTTCGAGTTTGGCCACTTCAGGCGCAGCCTCGACGGCAACCGCTTCGGTCTCGGTGACCGTTACGCTGTCGTCCGACGTTGCGGCATTGGTGCCGGTCTCTTCACCATCGCGACGATTGCGGCGACCGCCACGGCGGCCCCGGCGACGGCGCTTGCGCGGCTCGTCATCGGACTGGGCATCGCCGGATGCCGGCGCGTCATTGCCCTCGTCGTCAGCGTCACCCTCGGCGTCGGCTTCGGTCTCGCTTTCGACGGCGACCGGAGCTGCAGCGCGCTGCGGCTGGGCGGTGGCGTCGTCGCTGCGTTCACCGCCACGACGGCGGCGACGGCGACGGCGACGGCCGTTTTCGCCTTCACCGGCTTCGGCGGGCTGCTCTTCGACTTCGGCCTCGACCTCGACTTCGTCGATCTCGTCCTCATCGGCGTCTTCGATGATGGCGCTATCAACCCGGACGTGCTCGGTGACGCGGGTGTCGGTGTAGGCCATGACGCGGGCTTCGCCCTTTTCGATGGCGAACTGGTGACCGGTCAACTTGCCGTCAGCGGTGATGGTGATCGACAGCTGATTGCGGATTTCCAGCGCGACCAGAGTCTCGCGCTTGAAGTTGAGGATGTAGAGCGCGACGTCGACCGGGACGCGGACGTTGATCGACTGGCCCTGGCGGCGCAGCACATGCTCCTCAATATGGCGCATGATCATCAGCGCCAGCGACTCGACCGAACGCACCAGCCCGGTGCCGTCGCAGATCGGGCACTTGTGGGTGGAGCTTTCGACGACGCCGAAGCGGATGCGCTGACGGCTCATTTCCATCAGGCCAAAGTGCGAAATGCGGCCAACCTGGATGCGGGCGCGGTCGTCCTTCAGGCAATCCTTGAGCTTGCGCTCGACGGCCCGGTTGGAGCGGTTCTCCATCATGTCGATGAAGTCGATGACGATCAGGCCGGCCAGATCGCGCAGGCGGAGCTGGCGGCTGACTTCCTCGGCGGCTTCCAGATTGGTCTGGAGCGCGGTGTCCTCGATATTGTGCTCCTTGGTGGAGCGGCCCGAGTTCACGTCGATGGAAACGAGCGCTTCAGTCGGGTTGATCACGATATAGCCGCCGGAGGGCAGGGTGACCGTGGGCGAGAACATCGAATCGAGCTGGGCTTCAATGCCATACTTGGAGAACAGCGGCTGATCATCCTTGTAGAGCTGCACGTTCTTGGCGTGGCTCGGCATGATCATGCGCATGAAGTCCTTGGCTTCGCGGTAGGCGTTGTCGCCCGCCACGAACACTTCATCGATGTCCTTGTTGTAGAGGTCGCGAATGGTCCGCTTGATCAGCGAGCCTTCCTCATAGACCAGGCACGGAGCCTGGCTCTTGAGCGTCAGCTCGCGCACGCTCTCCCACAGGCGCATCAGATATTCGAAGTCGCGCTTGACCTCGGCCTTGGTGCGCGAGGCGCCGGCGGTGCGCAAAATCACGCCCATGCCCTGCGGCACTTCCAGATCGGAGGTGATTTCCTTGAGGCGTTTGCGGTCGGCAGCGTTGGTGATCTTGCGCGAAATGCCGCCGCCACGGGCGGTATTGGGCATCAGCACCGAATAACGGCCAGCCAGCGACAGGTAGGTGGTGAGAGCCGCGCCCTTATTGCCGCGCTCTTCCTTGACCACCTGCACCAGCATCACCTGCCGGCGCTTGATGACTTCCTGGATCTTGTAGTGACGGCGATTATTGCTGGAACGACGACGCTCCGGCACTTCCTCAAGCGCGTCGGCGCCACCGATCGATTCGACCGGCTCGGAATTGACCGGGGCCTGTTCGATATGGCTGGCGTCGCCATCATCCTGCGGATCGGCGTCGGCGTCGGGCTCGGTGACGCCTTCCGGCAACGAGATCTCGTCGTCGTGGTGATCATCATGATGATCGTCCTCGGCCTCTTCGTCGCGCAGCAGGGCTTCGCGGTCGGCAACCGGGATCTGGTAATAGTCGGGGTGAATTTCGCTGAAGGCCAGGAAGCCATGGCGATTGCCGCCATATTCCACGAAGGCAGCCTGCAGCGACGGCTCAACGCGCGTTACCTTGGCGAGGTAGATATTGCCCCGCAGCTGGCGGCGCTGGGCCGATTCAAAGTCGAATTCCTCAAGGCGGTTACCCGCCGTAACGACAATCCGTGTTTCTTCCGGGTGGATGGCATCCACCAGCATTCTCTTGGTAGCCATAAAAGTGAACTCCGCGCGCTCGCGCGCCGACAAGAGGCCGCCGGATAGCCGGCATCCTTCTGGTGGCGCTGTGCGAGGCGAATGGTTTGGGGGGATTGGCGCGCAGAAGCTCTGCCTTGAGCGCGCGGGTATGTATGGTCACGGCCGGAAGATGCAGCGTGGCAAAACGGCAATCGGTAATCTCGATCGCGTCGCGTTCTGTCCGCTTGCGGGCCATCTGACCTCTTCCTATTGGGTTGCCTGACATCCAGGGATGAATGGCAACCGTCCGGTCCAGGGGGACCGAAATTTGTCGCGAAGCGCAGGATTTGCCGCTTCTGAACCAGTCTTCGGGGAATTTTCTCCGCCCCGTTGGCTGGCCACCTCCCGCGCCGCTGTCATTTGCCCGAGGGGCAACATAAAACTGGTTCCGCAAGAAGCATGCGCCTCCTGTTTAGCGTGTAGGGATGTTGCATCAGAATGGCAACAGGAAAGTCAAAATCGACACGCTCAAACCATTGTGTCGGAGGTTGTGTCGGGCGTTCTTGGCCCGCTGTGCAAATCATCGCATAAGAGCCGACGCGCCGTAGAATCGCCCGATCCGGGTGGCACAGGGCGCTGACAAGAATATGGGGCCGGTCTGCGCTTGTTGAAATCCCTTCGTTTGCTTGTTCTTCAGCTGGTGGTCGCCTGCGCTGTGCTTGGCGCGGTGCAGGCCCAGGACGTGCCCGCCGACGCTGCGCCGGTGGCGACGGCGCCGATTGCGCTGCCCAATGTCATGGATGTGCGCGTCTCGGCCACGCCGGAGCGGGCGCGGCTGGTGATCGATCTGGCGGACCGGACCGAATTCGCGCTGGTGTCGCTGAGCGACCCCGATCGGCTGGCCATCGATGTGCGGGCGGCGACCCTGTCGGTGCCGGAGCCGAATGGCGAACCGGCGGGCGAGGGCATGATTGCCGATTATCAGGTGGAGCAGGCGGCGCCCGACCGGGTGCGCACCACGCTGGTGCTGTCTGCGCCCGCACAGGTGCAGCAGGCCTATGTGCTCGATCCGTTCGAGGATCAGCCGGCCCGGCTGGTGGTGGATATCATCCCGGCGACGGCTGACGAATTTGCCGCCAATGTGGCGCGCGACCTGGCCGGCACGGTAGCGCCGGTCGCGACGGCGCCGACACCCGCCGGCGGCTCGGAACTGCCCATTGCGACGCGCCCGCTGGTGGTTATCGACCCCGGTCATGGCGGCATCGACAGCGGCGCGGAGACGGCGACGGGCATCAGGGAAAAGGACATCGTGCTGGCCTTTGCGCTGCGCCTGCAAGAATTGCTGGTGGGCTCGGGGCGCTTCGATGTGGCGCTGACCCGGCAGGACGATACTTTTCTGCGACTGGAGGAACGCGTGGCGCTGGCGCGGACCAACAAGGCTGATCTGTTCATCTCGATCCATGCCGACAGCTTCCAGCAGCCCGAAATCCGGGGCGCCAGCGTCTATACCAGGGACGAGAAGGCCACCGATGTGCTCGACAAGGTGCTGGCCGATAGCGAGAACAAGACCGACGTGATCGCCGGCTTCGCCATGCCGCAAATGGCGCCTGCCGTAGTGGATATCCTGCTCGATCTGATGCGGCGCGAAATGCGGCATCTCTCGTTCATGGCGGCACAGGCCATCGTGCATCAACTGGAGCCGAGCGTCGAACTGCGCCGCTTCCCAGTGCGGCAGGCCGATTTCTTCGTGCTGCAGGCGCCTGATGTGCCGTCGGTGCTGGTGGAACTGGGGTTTTTATCCAACGCCGACGACATGGCCAATCTGCTGCAGGGCCAATGGCAGGACCGTACCGCCGACGCGCTGGCGCGGGGCATTTCCACCTATTTCGACAGCCTGGCCCCCGACGAGTGATGTGATAATTCCGTCACGGGCTGCGCCAAGCGCCGGGTAACGCTCTGTCATGTCGGGCTTTTGATCCACTTTCGGGTCGCTGTCTGGTATGATTCTGCGGTGTGTCGGGCGCGCTCCGCAGGCGCCGCGTCGGATGGTTTTCGGCGGGCCGACGCTGGTCCGCCGCCGGAGAGAATGACTATATGCTGCGCTTGCTCGGCTGGATTTTTGGCTTTGGGATGTTCTTGGCGCTCGCCGGAATCGGCGTGGCGGCGGTGTATCTGACCTCGGTCGCCGCCCAATTGCCCGACTATACCGTGCTCAAGGACTACCAGCCGCCGGTGACGACGCGCGTGCATGCCGCCGATGGGGCGCTGCTGGCCGAATTCGCCCGCGAGCGCCGGCTGTTCCAGCCGATCGAAACCATGCCGCCGCTGCTGATCGAGGCGTTCCTGTCGGCCGAGGACAAGGAATTCTACAATCACGGTGGCATTTCCATCGATGGGGTGGTCCGCGCATTGCGCGACAATCTGCTGGCGCGGATGGATGGCAATTCGGCGATTCAGGGTGGCGGTTCCTCGATCACCCAGCAGGTCGCCAAGAATTTCCTGCTGACCAGCGAGCAGACCTGGGACCGCAAGATTCAGGAAGCGCTGCTGGCGATCCGGATTGAATCGACCTTCTCCAAGGACAAGATTCTCGAGCTGTATCTCAACGAGATTTTCATGGGCACGGTGGGCGGCCAGACCTATGGCGTGGCGGCGGCGGCGCTCAACTACTTCGACAAGGCGCTGTATCAGCTGACGCTGTCGGAAGTGGCTTATCTCGCCGCGCTCCCCAAGGGCGCCAATAATTACCATCCGTTCCGCAATCCCAAAGCTGCTGTCGAACGCCGCAACTGGGTGCTCGATAGGATGCAGGAGAATGGCTACGTCACCCCCGAAGAGGTGGCGGAGGCCCGCGAGGAGCCGCTGACCGTGGTGCCGCGCGCTTCGGGCAATCGGCTGTATTCGGCCGGCTATTTCACCGAGGAAGTGCGCCGCGAGCTGGCCAAGCTCTATGGCGAGGACCAGCTCTATGGCGGTGGTTTATCGGTGCGCACCACGCTTGATCCCAAGCTGCAGGAATATGCCCGCAAGGCGGTGATGGACGGGCTGATCGCCTTTGACCACACCAAGGGGTTCCGCGAGCCGGTGGCAAGCATCGAAATCGGCGAGGATTGGGGTCTGGATGTCGCCAAGGTCATCCCGCTGAATGACGTGCCCGAATGGCAGCTGGCGGTGGTGCTCGAGGTCGGGAGCAATGAGGCCCATATTGGCCTGCGCCCCGAAATCGTCGCCGGCGGCGGTGTCGCGGAAGCACGGCTGGAAGGCACATTGTCCGGCCCGGAAATCAAATGGGTTTCCAAGCCGGTGCAGGACATCCTTAAAGTGGGGGATGTGGTCTATGTCTCGCCGGTTGCGGGCAAGGATGGCATCTATACGCTCGAGCAAATCCCCGAAATCGAAGGCGCGCTGGTGGCGATGGACCCGCGCACCGGCCGCGTGCTGTCGATGGTCGGCGGCTTCTCCTACGCGTTGAGCGAGTTCAATCGCGCCACCCAGGCGCTGCGCCAGCCCGGCTCGTCATTCAAGCCCATCGTCTATGCGGCAGCGCTGGACAATGGCTATACGCCGGCCTCGGTGGTGCTGGATGCGCCGGTGGAGATCCGCAATGCCGATGGCTCGATCTGGCGGCCGGAAAACTACGCGCAGCAGTTTTATGGCCCGCAGACGCTGCGGCGCGGCATCGAGCGCAGTCGTAACGTCATGACGGTGCGGCTGGCTCGGGATATCGGCATGCCGCTGGTGGCCGAATATGCCAAGATGTTCGGCGTCTACGACACCATGCAGCCAGTGCTGGCGATGGCGCTGGGGGCCGGCGAAACCACCGATATGCGGATGACCGCCGCCTATGCCACCATTGCCAACGGCGGCCGCAAGATCGTGCCGACGCTGATCGACCGGATTCAGGATCGCTATGGCGCCACCGTCTATAAGCACGACCAGCGCCTTTGCCAGGGCTGCGTCGCCGAGGGCTGGAGCGGGCAGGGCGAGCCGCTGATCGTCGACAATCGCGAGCAGGTGCTCGATCCGATGACGGCCTACCAGATCACCTCGATGATGGAAGGCGTGGTGCAGCGCGGCACCGGCACCGGCGCCAAGGGGCTCAACCGCCCGGTGGCCGGCAAGACCGGCACCACCAATGACTACAAGGACGCCTGGTTCGTCGGCTTTACCCCGGAATTGGTGGTTGGCGTCTATGTCGGCTACGACCAGCCGCGCTCGATGGGCAGCTCGGTGACCGGCGGCAGCTTTGCCGTGCCGATTTTTACCGAATTCATGGCCAAGGCGCTCGCCGGCAAGCCGCCGACGCCGTTCAACGTGCCGCCCGGCATGAGCACGGCCTGGATCAACCCCAATTCCGGCGTCAAAGCCTTCGAGGGCGAGGCGGCGATTGAGGAAGCGTTCAAGCCCGGCACCGGGCCGAACCAGATGACCTCGGTGATCGGCGTCGACGTCAATGCCTATGATGCCGCCCTGCGCCAGCAGCAGATGCAGCAGCAATATGACTCGGGCTTTGCGCCGCAGCAGGGCACGCCGCAGCCGCAAACCGACGGCAATCGCCTGGTCTATGATCAGAATACCGGCCAGTGGGTGCAGCCCAATCTCGGGCGTGGCGGGCTGTTCTAGTGGGTGATTTCGTCGTCTATCCCGACGCCGCTTTGAGCCAGTGCGCACCGGCCCGGCCGGTCGATGCGGCCATGCTGGGGGCTGGGGAAGCTTTGCTCGCCGCCACGCGAGAAGCGCAGGCCTATGGTCTGGCGGCGGCGCATCTGGGCCTTGCCGAACCGCTGGTGGTGATCAGTGTGGCGACGGAGCTGAGCCAGCGCGACTATCGCGTGCTGTATAACCCCGAAATCATCCAGACCGCCGACGAGACGGCTGCTGGCATGGAGGGCTCGGTATCGCTGCCGGGCATCGAGGTTCCGGTGTTGCGGCCGATCTGGGCCGAGATCGCCTATTATGACGCCGATGGCGTGCGCCAGCAGCAGCGCTTCGATGGGTTTGTCGCCCGCGTCGCCCAGCATGAGATCGAGCAGATGAATGGCGTGTTCTTTCTCTCCCGGGTCTCGCGCATCAAGCGGGACACGGCCCTGCGTAAATTCGCTAAGTCGCAGCGCTAATAGAGGGGCCCGCGCCGTGGGCGCAGACCCGTAGTGGCGTCAGCCTCCCGGCATCACCGGCACGAAGACGAAATAGGGTGTCTTCGGGGTTTCGCCCGGCGGCACATAGCTGGGGGCAGGTTCGCCCGGCTCGCCCAGCGAGATGATATATTGGTGCAGCGAGCGGAGCTCGGACTCGTCGAGCACATGCACGTTGAACCAGGGCATGGGCGGCCGCGCCTCGAACGTCTGCAGATAGGTGACGAACTCGTCTTCCGAATATTTGGCGGCGACCAGACGCAGATTAGCGGCATAGGTGGTGCCCCAGGGGCCCTGGTAACCCACCGGGCTACCGATCAGCGCCATGGCGGGGTCCAGCACGCCATTGGCCTCGCCAAAGCCGGGGGTATGACAATCGTGACAGCCCCCGATCTTGGAAATCCGCTCCCCTTTGGCGACAGACACGTCCTGCGCCAGCGCGATTGATCCCATAGCCAGGACGGTCGCGCCGACGGTAATCAGTCTTGCAAACATGATTATACCTCCTCACAGGCGGGACGGATAATAGATCGGCGCCGAAGCGACGACAATGACATGCTGATGGGGCGGGTTGATCCCACTCTCCCGGTCCGCTAAACGGAGCGCCGTTACTGAAGGAATTGTCCAATGCGTACGGAAATCGAAAAGACCGTCGCCGAAATCGAGCAGGTTTTGACCCTGCTGAGGAGGCATCTTTGACTGGGATACTGCAGAACTTCGCCTCGACGCGCTGAACGCGCAGACTGAATCCCCCGATTTCTGGAATGATCCGGAAAAGGCCCGCGGCGCCATGCGCGACCGCGATGAACTCGACGTCGCGGTCAAAACCGTGCGCGAGCTGGAAGCCGGCATCCGCGACAATGTCGAATTGATCGAGATGGGCGAAGCCGAAGGCGACGCCGCAATCGTCAAGGAAGCCGAGAATGCGCTGCTTGAACTCAAGCAATCGGCACGCCGTCGCCAGATCGAGACGCTGCTCTCGGGCGAAGTCGACGCTAATGACTGCTATGTCGAAATCCACTCCGGCGCCGGCGGCACCGAGAGCCAGGATTGGGCCAATATCCTGCTGCGCATGTACACCCGTTGGGCGGAACGGCGGAAGATGAAGGTCGAAGTCATCGAAATGCACGATGGCGAAGAGGCGGGTATCAAATCGGCGACCATCCTGATCAAGGGGCACAATGCCTATGGCTGGATGAAGACCGAGAGCGGCGTGCACCGGCTGGTGCGGATCAGCCCCTATGATTCGGCGGCGCGCCGCCACACCAGCTTCTCCAGCGTCTGGGTCTATCCGGTGGTCGATGACTCCATCGACATCGAAATCCGCGACGCCGACCTCAAGGTCGACACCTATCGCTCCTCGGGCGCCGGTGGCCAGCACGTCAACACCACCGACTCGGCCATCCGCATCACCCACGTGCCCACCGGCATCGTCGTGGCCTGCCAGCAGGAGCGCAGCCAGCACAAGAACCGGGCAACCGCCATGGCGATGCTGAAGTCGCGGCTCTACGAGGCCGAATTGCAGAAGCGCGAAGAGGCGGCCAACGCCCAGGCGTCGAGCAAGACCGATATCGGCTGGGGCCACCAGATCCGCAGCTACGTGATGCAGCCCTACCAGATGGTCAAGGACCTGCGCACCGCCGTCGAAAGCGGCCAGCCGGCTTTGGTGCTGGATGGTGATCTGGATGAATTCATGGAAGCCGCATTGGCCCAGCGTGTTGGTGTCGCCACGGATGTCGTGTCGGATTAATCGAAGCTGGTGGGCCGGTGTGCTTGGCCCCACCCCACCCCACCCTCATTCCCTCCCCATCAAGGGGAGGGAGGCGCAGGTTGAGATGGCTGTGTTCATCGTCTCCCTCCCCCTTGTGGGGAGGGATCAAGGGTGGGGGTGCCCCACGCACCGCCCTGCGGAGAGAGCCGCCCACGGCCCAAAACTACCCCAGCAGCGCCAGCAGGCGCTTGCCGGCTTCGAGGAAGGCCTTGGGGTTGATCGGGTTGTCGGCCTTGCGCACTTCGAAATGCAGATGCGGGCCGGTGGAGCGGCCGGTGGAGCCGACCTTGGCGATAGGCGTGCCGGTATTGACCGCCTGGCCTTCGGCGCTGAGATAGCCGGAGAGATGGGCATAGCGGCTGATCAGCCCGTTGGCATGGGTGACTTCCACCACCTTGCCATAGCCTGACTTGGTGCCGACAAAGCTCACCACGCCCTTGCCGGCGCTGAACACCGTGGTGCCGCTTGGGGCGGCGAAATCGAGCCCCGAATGGAAAGCCCGGCCACCGGTGAACGGATCGGTGCGGTTGCCGAAGGTGGAACTCTGGCGAAAGCTGCCGGTGATCGGCATGTGGATCGGCGCGCCGTCGATACTGTCGCGCGCCACCTTGTAGCGCATCAGCGCCGCCATCACGGCATTGGCGTCATCGATCATCGGGGATGGCTCGGCATCGTCCAGCGCCGCCAGCAGCGGGCCGCCGACGCCATCCAGTTGCGCCGGCAGGGATACGCGAATGCCGAGGCCGGACAGTTCGGAGACGATGCTGTCGGTCCGCGCGGTGGCGGTTTCGGCAATGGAGGTCATGGCGAACTGGGTTTCGCCCATCATCTGGGCCACGGCGGCGGCTGTCGCATTGATATCGGGATTGCCGCCCGGGGTAAGGGCGGCGGTGTCAGGGCTGGCCATCGGCATGGCGGCGACCGCCTCGATGCCCAATTCGCCGGCTTTGTCGACCAGCACGCGCACCAGCTGATGCTGTTCGAGCAGCACGTCCTGCTGCTGGGCCAGTTCCTGCAACTGCAAATTGATGTCGCCGGCCTGCGCATAGCTGCGCGAATGCAAGCGGTCCACTTCCACCCGCAACTGGGCGATGCGGTTTTCGTAAGCTTCGATGACCTGTTCGTTCTGGCCGCTCAGCAGCTTGGAAATATCGGGCGAGAACAGGACGGCAGTGCCGAGCAGGCCGTTGCCGGCCAGCAGCAGGGTGAACATGCCGTAGAACAGGGCAGGGTGGACGCCGGGACGGCTGGGCTTGGCAGCTCCGCTATCGGAGCGCCCGAAACTGGCCTGGTTACGCACGCAACATACCCCGTGACGCCGAAGAACATGGTGAGCGGAGTATGACCCGCCATGGTTAACAAAGGCTATTTGTGAGGCGTGTCAGCGACATGGAGCGCCAGGGCATCGAGCATTTTCTGGGCGTGGCCGAGAATGCGGGTGGCGCGGATGATGCGGGCGACACGGCCCTCTTCATCGATGATGAATGAGGTGCGGATCAGCCCCATGAACTCGCGGCCATAGAGCTTCTTGAGCTTCCACACGCCAAAGGCCTCGATGGCCACATGATCCGGGTCGGCAGCCAGCGGCAGTACCAGATTGTATTTCTTGCGGAATTTGAGGTGAGTGGCCACGGTGTCGGGCGAAATCCCGACCAGCCGGGCGCCCAGTTGCGCGAAGGCTTCGGCGCGTTCGGAGAATTCGCGATTCTCGTCGGTGCAGCCGCCCGAATCGTCCTCGGGATAGAAAAACAGCACCACGGGCCGGCCGCGCTCGGCCGCCAGATGGAAGCTGGAGCCGTCATCCAGGGGTAGCGTGAAGTCTGGAGCAATGTCGCCTTCGCTCAAATCCGGCATGGAACCTGTCCTCAACTGGGGTGCGTGCGCGATAATGTGGGTGTCAGTGCCATATTGCAGCCGGTATCATTGGGCAAGTGACCGCCTTATGCGGTTGATTCTTGGGGTGCCAGAAATACCGGCAAAGCCTCGTTCTGGAAGCAAGTGAGCGCGTCAATCTTTTCCGCAGACCCAGCTGTTCCGCCGTCTGCGTTGCGCAAACGGCCACCTGCCAGGCACGCGGCCAAGCTCGCCGTGTGGGTGCTTGGCGTGCCCGCTGTGCTGTCGCTCCTGCTCTATCTGGTGCTGCTGATCACGCCGGTTCGGCTGCCTTTTGGCGGCCAGGCCGTGCGCTCGCTGGTGCAGTCCGCCATGCCGGCCTCATCGAGCCTTGATCTCGGCGAAATGAACCTGGCGCTGGAAAACGGCGTCTGGCCCGTCCTCCAGTTTACGCCGGTGCTGTTCACCGATGGCAAGACCGGCGCCCGGGTGGCGGTGGATGCGCTGGAGGTGGGGTTTTCGCCGGCCAGGGCGCTGTTCGGCCAGCCCGGCGCCACCGTGACCATCGTCCGGCCGCATATCCAGATGGTGCAGGATTTGTTCGGCCCGCGCCTCACCAGTTTCCAGCTGGTCAATGATCCTGAAATCGGCGCGACGGTGCGGGTGCAGGAGGGCGAAGATGCGTTCCCCAGCGTCGGCATTGGCGCCAGCGGCATCGACGTCGCCGGCAGTGGTCAGGCCGTGCCGATGCGGTCGGATAATGACTGGCTGATCTATAATCTGGAAGCCAGCGAGCAGGGCATTGCCGATATCGTCGCCCAGGCGGCGCAGGGGCGCTTTTCCAAGCTGGTGATCCGCGATGGCAGTGTGGCCATCAACGATGCCGTCTATGGGTTGTTCCGGCGCTTCGACAAGATCAATTTCGAGATCGGCCCCACCCCTGACCGCCGCAATACCAATGGTACGTTCTCGGCCGTGCTGGGGGGCCGCAAGATGACCGGCAGCCTGTCGCGCACCGTCGATGACGCGGGCAATTCCCGGCTCGAAGCCGATGTCACCAATATCGACTTCGCCGCCTTCCTGCCCTTTATCGACGATCCCACCAGCATGGCGGCGATGCGGGGCGCTGGCGCGTTGTCCATGGATATCAATTTCGAGCCGGCCGGCGGCAAGCTGGTCGATGGCCGGTTCAAGATCGACCTGACCGGCCTCGATCTGCGCATCGCCGACGCCTATTTCCCCGTCGCCAGCTCGATCATGGATATCGACTGGGTGCCCGAGGCGGGCCAGTTCGTGCTCAATGAGGCGGCGCTGCAGATCGGCCAGAGTTTCGCCTATGTCTCGGGCGTCTTCGCCATGGGGCTTGATGCCACCTATGGCCCCACCATCGGCATTTCGCTGAAGGCGCGGGACGTAGTCCTCCACCCCAACGATATGGACGCGCCGGAAACGCCCTTCGACAGCATGGTGTTTTCCGGCTGGTCGGCGCCGCTCTATGGCGCCATGGGCATTGATCGCTTCATCGCCCGCAAGGGTGACGCGACCGTCGAAACCACCGGCCGCATCGATCTGCTACAGGCCGGCCTTGGGCTGGACATGACAGTGGCCGGGCAGGGCGTCAGTGCTGACGACCTCAAGCGCCTCTGGCCCTATGTCATGGGCGGCGAGAGCCGGGACTGGTTCGTGGCCAATGTCACGGCCGGCGAGGTGAAGCAGGCGCGCCTCGATTTCAAATTCCCGGTTGGCACCATGAGTCTGGAAGGCGAGGACAAGCCGATTCCCACGGGCGGCATGCAGATCGACATGATCGGCACCGGCGTCGCCATCAAGCCCACCGTCGAAATGGACCCGATCGCCATCGACGGCGAGAGCCGGCTGCAGATCGATGACGCCAATGTCGTCATCTCGGCGACGGGCGGGCGGCTGGACACGGCGGCCGGCACGATCCGCGTCCGCAATCCGGCGCTGGTGATGGATAATTCCAATCCGGCCGAGAATATCCTCGAAATTTCCGGCGATATTGCCGGGCCGATCCCGGCGCTGCTCGACCTGATCAAGACCCAGCAGCCCGAGGCGCTGGCCAGCGCGCAACTGCCCATCGATCTGGCCGCCATCACCGGCTCGGTCGATCTGGGGCTGGTCGCCACCATCAGCCTTGCCGATGAAGCGAGCGGCCGGCCAATGGATCTCGACTATGTGGTCAATGGCACGGTTTCCAATTTCGCCAGCACCCAGCCGATTCAGGAGCGTCACATCGGCAATGGCCAGCTGGCGTTCAGCGCTTCCCAGGATGGCTACCAGCTCGGCGGCACCGCGGAGATCGACGGCATGCCGGCCGAAATCGAGATTGCCGGCACCCCCACCACCGATCCGAGTTTCCGCCTGGCCTCGACCATTGACGTTGCCGAGCTGGCAAAGATGGGCTTTGACGCCTCCGAATTCCTCTCCGGCCGGGTGCGCTTCGTGGCCCAGCCCCTCGCCGATGGCGCGTTGCAGATGGCGGTGGACCTCAAGGATGCGGCGCTGACCATCAAGGATCTCGGCATTCGCAAGGCCGCCGGCACCTCAGGCACGCTGAGCGCGACCATCAAGCCGGGCGCGGACGTGACCGAGCTCACCAATATCGACCTGTCCTTCGGCACCGTCCGCGCCGTGGGCGGCATCACCTATCACGCGACCAAAGGCTTGCAGCAGGCCAATTTCAGCCAGTTCGGGCTCAGCTCCGGCGATAATGCCCAGCTGGTGATGACGCCCATAGATGGCGGCTATGCGGTGCGCGTCAGTGGCAGCCAGCTCGACCTCAAGCCGATGCTGCGCCAGTTCTTCGGGCTGGGCGAAGGGGTGGGCGGCGTGCAATCGACCCAGTTCGACCAGACCATCGCGCTCACCGTCAAACTGGATCGGGCGCTGGGCTACTACGCCACCACCGCCTTCAACGTTGATCTCGACCTGCTGCTGCGCGGCAGCGACATGCGCCGCGCCAATCTGACGGCGCAGTTCAGCGACGGCAACGCCATCTCGGTCACCACCAATCCGGCGCCGGATGGGCGCACCCTGTCGGTGGCCTTCAACGACGCCGGCACGATATTACGCCTGCTCGGGGTCTATTCCCAGCTCGCCGGCGGCACCGGCAGCCTGGTGCTGACGACGCACCGGGCGGCGGATGTGGAAGCCGGGCAGTTGGTGATGCGCGATTTCGCCATTGTCGATGAGGCTAATGTCGCCCAGGTGCTGGGCAATCATTCCAATTCGCGCGCCGCCATCGCCCAGCAGAACCGGCTGGATTTCGACGTGGCGGAGGTGGATTTCCAGCGCCGCTCTGACCGCGTGGAAGTGACCAATGCCATGCTGACCGGCGATACGGTGGGCGGCACCATGCGCGGCTTCATCTACACCAATCAGCGTCAATACGACCTGACCGGCACCTATGTACCGCTGTTCGGGCTGAATAATGCCTTCCAGCAGATCCCGCTGCTCGGCCCCTTGCTGGGCGGCCGCCAGGGCGAAGGGCTGGTCGGCGTGACCTTTGCCGTGCAGGGGCCGCTGGACAACCCCCAGTTCCGCATCAACCCGCTGTCCATTCTGGTGCCAGGAGCGTTCCGCGAATTGTTCGAGTTCCGGGCGAAGGAACAGCCGCGCGGGGAGTAGTATGCATCGGTCATACCGGGTGCTATAATGGCCGTTCTGGAGGTGACTGGCATGAGCAATGTGAAAAAACGCACATTCAGTGTAACCGCCGCACAGTCGGACTTTATCGACGCATTGGTGGGCCGGGGCGGACACGCATCAGGTAGTGAAGTCGTCCGTGAAGGGCTTCGCCTGCTGCAGGAGCGCGATGCCGAAATCGAGCGCTGGCTACAGCGGGACGTTATCCCGACCTATGAGCGGTGGCAGGCCGGAGGGGAGAAGACCTATCCCCTCGACGAGGTGTTTGACGAGTTGCACCGGACCATTGACGAGATTGCCGCCAAGAAAGACGAAGCAGGCAATAAAGCCGCAGAATGAAGCAGCGGTCCATCATCCTGCTGGAAAGTGCCAAACAGGACTTGCGCCGCATGGTCGTCTGGCTGGCGCAAGAAGCGTCCGACGCCGTCGCTCACCGCTATGTGGACAAGGTCAGGAGTCGGATCGCTACATTGCGCTATGGGGCAGAGCGGGGCACCGTTCGAGACCCCAAAAGGGGTCTTCGTGTCATCGGCATCTTGCCCCACACTTCCCTGGTCTTCACCGTCGATGAGAGCCACGTCTATGTCCTGCGCATACTGCACGGCGGACAGTCGCTAGCCCTTGACGATGACGACGATCAAGCCGGTTCCTAAACCGGCTTGATCAGCGCATGGCGCTTTTTGCCAACCGAGAGTTTGATGACGCCCTCGGCCAGCAGCGCGTTGGCGCCGATGCTGAGCTTGTCATCTTCGATCACCGTGTCGTTGAGGCGCACAGCGCCCGACTGGATGTGGCGGCGGGCTTCGCCATTGGAGCCGGCCAGGCCTGCCGTCACCAGCGCGGCCAGAATACCGATGCCGTCATTGAGTTCGGCCCGGGTTACCGTCGCGGTGGGCAGCGACAGGTCGATGGCGCCGGATTCAAAGGTCGAGGCAGCGGTGGACGCAGCCTGTTCGGCGGCGGCGCGGCCATGCACGATGGCAGTGACTTCGGTCGCCAGCACCTTCTTGGCCTCGTTGATCTCGGTGCCGCCCAAAGCTTCCAGCTTGGCGATTTCGGCTAGCGGCAGGCGGGTGAAGATCTTGAGGAACTTGCCGACATCGGCGTCCTCGGTATTGCGGAAATACTGCCAGAAATCATAGGGGCTGAAGAGGTCGCCATTGAGCCAGACGGCCCCGGTGGCCGACTTGCCCATCTTCTCGCCGCTCGACTTGGTCAGCAGCGGCGTGGTCAGCGCATAGAGCTGCTCGCCGCCCATGCGGTGGTTGAGGTCGACACCATTGATGATGTTGCCCCACTGGTCCGATCCACCCATCTGCAACACGGTGCCATAGCGCCGGTTCAGCTCGGTGAAGTCATAGCCCTGCATGATCATGTAGTTGAATTCGAGGAAGCTCAGCGACTGCTCGCGGTCGAGGCGCAGCTTCACCGAATCAAAGCTCAGCATGCGGTTGACCGAGAAATGCCGGCCGACATCGCGCAGGAACTCGACATAATTCAGCTTGAGCAGCCAATCGGCATTGTTGACCATCATGGCCGGGTTGGAGCCGCCATAATTGAGAATATTGCCGTAAACGCGCTTGATGCTCTCGATATTGGTGTCGATCTGCTCGACGGTCAGAAGCTTGCGCTGATCGTCGCGGAACGAGGGATCGCCCACCATGGAGGTGCCGCCGCCCATCAGGCTGATCGCCTTGTGGCCGGTTTCCTGCAACCAGTAGAGCATGGTGACGGAAATCAGATTGCCGATATGGATCGAGGTCGCCGTGGCGTCATAGCCGACATAGGCGCTGATCGGGCCCTTGAGCGCGAGCGCGTCGAGCCCCTCGGGATCGGAAATCTGGTGAATGAAGCCGCGCTCATCGAGGACGCGGAGGAAGTCGGATTTGAACTTGGTCATTTTGGCAACCTGAGGAAGATGGAGTCCTCATGGCAGCCTGTCGAACCACGAGGTCGGTGTATGAGGGACCCCGTCCTTTGACAGGCTCAGGATGAGGTCCCTTCCAACTGATCGTCGTGTGTGCGCTTGAAACTAGCGCCCGCCGCCGGCGGCGATCTCCGCCCGACGACGGTCGAGATATTCTGCCGAGCGGGCGGTCAGTTCGTCGACCTTGCCCTCGAAGAAGTGGTTGGCGCCCTCAACGATCTGCTGTTCGATGACGATGCCCTTCTGGGTCTTGAGCTTGTCGACCAGCTTCTGCACCGAGGCGGGCGGGGCCACGCGGTCCTTGTCGCCATGAATGATCAGGCCGGAGGACGGGCAGGGGGCCAGGAACGAGAAGTCATAGAGGTTTTCCGGCGGGGCCACCGAAATGAAGCCCTCGACTTCGGGGCGGCGCATCAGCAACTGCATGCCGATCCAGGCGCCGAAGGAAAAGCCGGAAATCCAGCAGCCGCGCGATTCGCGGTTGATGACCTGCAGCCAGTCGAGCGCGGCAGCGGCATCGCTGAGTTCACCAATGCCATGGTCGAACATGCCCTGGCTGCGGCCGACGCCGCGCGAGTTGAAACGCAAGACGGCAAAGCCGCGCTCGGCGAACATGTAAAACTGGTTGTAGACGATCTGGTTATTCATCGTCCCGCCGAACTGCGGGTGGGGATGCAATACGATAGCGATAGGAGCATTGGGCTCCTTACCGGGCTGGTAACGGCCTTCCAGACGGCCTTCGGGCCCATTGAAAATTACTTCTGGCATGGTCAACTTTTCCGGCCACTTTGGGCTCTGTTAGCGAGGTTTCCCGGCCCGACAAGGGCGGTGTAGCGGCTTGACTAAGCGCGCACCGCTCCCTAAAACAGGGTCGAAAAAACCAGTTTAGAACTATTCAAAAACGGGTCTTCGGCCGTACAACGGCCTGCAAGAGCGCCCCTTGTAATGATGTTGGGCGGCAAATTTCAAGAAGTGTTTGGTTTCCGGGGCGTTGCGGCGCCTCGATCCGGGCATGGATGGTATGATCGGCGCGCATGCGCCTATGGAAAACAGATGACCCCAGCGGCGATCTATCTCGATCATAATGCCGCGTCTCCGCTTCTGCCTGAAGCGAAGGCGGCGCTGCTGGCTGCGCTCGACGTGACGGGAAATCCGTCGTCGGTGCATGGTCATGGCCGGGCTCTGCGCAATCTCATCGAGACGGCGCGCAGCCAAGTGGCCGCGCTGGCCGGGGCCGAACGCAAGCAGGTGGTGTTCACCGGCTCGGCCACCGAAGCCATCACCCAGGCCATTGTCGGTGGCGCCAAGGCCTTTGCGGCAGACGCCATCGTGATCAGCGCCGGGGAACATGCGGCGGTGTCCAAGGCGGCCGAGGCGACGGGTCTGCCGGTGCTCACTATTGGCCTGCTGGCTGATGGCAGCATTGATCTCGATCAATTGTCCGGCGTGATTGCGGCGGCCGAGGGCAATCTGCTGGTGGCGCTGCATTGGGTGAATAATGAGACCGGCGTGGTCCAGCCGATCGGGCGCATCAATGCGCTGGTTGGGCCGACCAGACACACACTGTTCATCGACGCCGTGCAGGCTTTGGGCAAGCTGCCCCTCGAATTTGCCGCCTCGGCACCCGATATGATGGCTATCAGCGGTCACAAGATCGGCGCACCGGCCGGCATCGGCGCGTTGCTGGTCAAGGCTCATGCCGACACCGCGCGGCTAATTCCGGGCGGCGGGCAGGAGCAGGGCAGGCGCGGTGGCACCGAAGCCACGGCGCTGATCGCAGCCTTTGGCGCAGCAGCAGCGGCGATTGCCGGACGCTACGCGGCGGCTGATGTGGCGGCGCTGACGGCGCGGCTGGAACAGGCGCTGCCGACCGACGCTGTCATCTTTGGCGGCAACCGGCTGGGCAATGTCACCAATTTTGCCATGCCCGGCGTCAACAATGCGACGGCGATGATGGGGCTTGATCTGCTGGGCCTGTCGGTGTCGTCGGGTTCGGCCTGTTCATCCGGCAAGGTCGGACCGAGCCACGTATTGGCCGCCATGGGCGTGCCGGTGGCGCTTGCCGAATGTGCCCTGCGCGTCAGCCTGGGCTGGAATTCTACCGCTGGCGATGTCGATGCTTTCATCGCCGGTTACCAATCGATCCTTGAGCGCCAACGGGCGCGGCAGGGACACGCGGCGTAAGCTGCATAGTTTTAGACGGCTCGCGGCGACCTTGAATCGCCGCCGGGTAAATAGGAGAAGCCAACATGGCGGACTACGCCGATATCCCCACGCTCAAGGAAGAAATTGATCGCGAGACCGTCGACTCGGTGCTGGCGCTTGATGTCGACAAGTACAAGTACGGTTTCGAGACCGACATCGAGAGCGACATGGCCCCGAAGGGCCTGAGTGAGGACATTGTCCGGTTCATCTCGGCCAAGAAGAATGAGCCGCAGTGGATGCTCGAGTGGCGCCTGGAAGCCTATCGGCGTTTCCTGACCATGACCGAGCCCACCTGGGCCAAGGTGCATTACCCGCAGCTCGACCTGCAGGACATGTATTACTACGCCGCGCCGAAATCGACGCCGGGGCCGACCAGCCTCGAGGACGTCGATCCCGAAATCCTGCGCATGTATGAAAAGCTCGGCATTCCGCTGCAGGAGCAGGAAATTCTGGCCGGCGTCGAGCGGCCCAAGATCGCCATCGACGCGGTGATGGACTCCGTCTCCGTTGTGACCACGTTCCGCGAGGAATTGGCCAAGGTCGGCATCATCTTCTGCTCGATCTCGGAAGCCATCCGCGAATATCCCGAGCTGGTGCAGAAGTATCTCGCTTCGGTCGTGCCGGTGACGGACAACTATTACGCGACGCTGAATTCGGCGGTCTTCACTGACGGCTCTTTTGTCTACATCCCCAAGGGCGTTCGCTGCCCGATGGAGCTGTCGACCTATTTCCGCATCAATGAGCGCAATACCGGCCAGTTCGAGCGCACGCTGATCATCGCCGAAGCTGACTCCTATGTGAGCTATCTCGAGGGCTGCACCGCCCCGATGCGCGACGAAAACCAGCTGCACGCCGCAGTGGTGGAACTGGTCGCGCTCGAAAATGCCGAGATCAAGTATTCCACCGTCCAGAACTGGTATCCGGGCGACAAGGACGGCAAGGGCGGCATCTACAACTTCGTCACCAAGCGTGGCGATTGCCGTGGCGACCACTCCAAGATTAGCTGGACCCAGGTGGAAACCGGTTCGGCGATCACCTGGAAGTATCCGAGCTGCATCCTGCGTGGCGACCACTCGCGCGGCGAATTCTACTCGATCGCCATTTCCAATGGCTATCAGCAGGTCGATAGCGGCACCAAGATGATCCATCTGGGCAAGAACACGTCCAGCCGCATCATCGCCAAGGGTATTGCTGCCGGCTTCTCGGACAATACCTATCGCGGTCAGGTCTCGGCCCACGCCAAGGCCACCAATGCCCGTAACTTCACCCAGTGCGACAGCCTGCTAATCGGCGACAAGTGTGGTGCCCACACCATTCCCTACATCGAGAGCCGCAATGGCACCGCGGTGTTCGAGCATGAGGCCACCACGTCGAAGATCTCCGACGACCAGATGTTCTACTGCCAGCAGCGCGGCCTCAATGAAGAGGAAGCCGTGGCGCTGATCGTCAACGGCTTCGTCCGCGATGTGCTGCAGCATCTGCCGATGGAGTTCATGGTCGAATCCCAGAAGCTGATCGCCATCAGCCTCGAAGGCAGCGTCGGCTAAGGCTGCCAATCCTTGAAGCCCTCCTCACCTCGCCCTTTACGGGTGAGGGGGCCTTCCACTGAACCTGGCGCCGGAATGGCAGCCGATACGATATTTGGAGCTTTGTATGACCACCCCAATCCTGGAAATCCGCAATCTGCATGCCCGCATCGAGGACCGCGAAATCCTCAAGGGCGTCAACCTCGTCATTCCCGCCGGCGAAGTGCATGCCGTGATGGGCCGTAATGGCTCGGGCAAGTCGACGCTGAGCTATGTGCTGGCCGGCAAGGAAGACTATGAGATCACCGAGGGCGAAGTGCTGCTCGACGGTCAGGACCTGCTGGCAATGGAGCCCTTCGAACGCGCTTCGGCCGGTCTGTTCCTGGCCTTCCAGTACCCGATCGAAATCCCCGGCGTCGCCACCATGACCTTCCTCAAGGCAGCGATGAACGCCCAGCGCAAGGCGCGTGGCGAGGGCGAAATGACGACCCCTGACTTCATGCGTGCGGTCAAGCAGGCCGGTACCGATCTCAATATCGACACCGATATGCTCAAGCGCCCGCTCAATGTCGGTTTCTCCGGCGGCGAGAAGAAGCGTGCCGAAGTGCTGCAGATGGCGCTGCTCCAGCCCAAGATGTGCATCCTCGACGAGACCGATTCCGGGCTCGACATCGACGCGCTGCAGGTGGTTTCCAAGGGCGTCAACTCTCTGCGCGACGCCGGTCGGTCGATGTTGATCATCACCCACTATCAGCGCCTGCTGAACTACATCGTGCCCGACGTGGTGCATGTGTTCTCCGACGGCAAGATCGTCGAAAGCGGCGACAAGGACCTGGCGCTTCAGCTCGAAGCCAAGGGCTATGCCGACTTTGACGGCGCGGCGGCCTGACCCATGCGCCAGACCATGCCCGTCCGGCTCGGAGCCGCTGAAACTACCCTGATCGACCAGCTCAAGAGCGTGGGCGCCGACGCAGTTGCCGAACGGATCACCGTTGCCGGCCTGCCGACGCGTCGCGTCGAGAGCTATCACTATACCGACCTCAAGACCCTGCTGAAGGCGATCCCGCCTCTGGCCCAGGCCGCCAATGCAGCCAGCGCTCCGGCGCTGCGCGTTCCCGGCGCCTATCAACTGATGATCGCCAATGGCATCGTCCAGGCTGCCTCCACCGCGCCTGCCGGCGTCATCGTCGGCAAGACCGAAGGCAGCGTGCTGACCACCCGCGACGATACGCTGGTGCATCTGCACCAGGCTTTTGCCAAGGAAAGCCTGACGTTGACCCTCGAAGGCACCGTTGATCCGGTGATCCAGATCGACCGTCGCACCGAGGGCGAAGCCGCCCACGTCACCGACTCGCTGAAAGTCTTCGTGGCCGACGACGCCTCTGCCGTCGTGCTCGAAACCTTCTCGGGCTCGGACGCGGCGCATGTCGGCAACCACGCCAGCTATCTGGCGCTGGGCAAAAATGCCACGCTGACCCACATCACCGTGAACCTGTCGCCGATGGCGACGACGCATTTTGCCACCAACGAGTATCAGCTCGCCGATGGTGCCAAGCTGCGCACGGTGATCATCCAGGTCGGCTCGGCAGTGAGCCGCACCCATCTGTTCCCGCGCATGGCGGGGCCGGGGGCGCATGCCGACATCACCGGGATGAACCTGGTGAGCGACGGCCAGCATGCCGACATCACCATGGAAACCCTGCATGCGGTGCCGCACACCTCGTCGCAGCCGCTGTTCAAGTCGGTGACGCGCGGTCGCTCCAAGTCGGTGGTGCAGGGCAAGCTGATCGTGGCCCGCGATGCGCAGAAGACCGATGCCAAGTTCATGCATCAGGGTCTGATGCTGTCGGACGAAGCGGAAATCCTCTCGAAGCCCGAGCTGGAAATCTATGCTGACGACGTCGTCTGCGGCCACGGCTCGACCTGCGGCAAGCTCGACGAAGACAGCATGTTCTACCTGATGAGCCGCGGCATTCCGCGCAGCGAAGCCGAAACCATGCTGGTGCGCGGCTTCATCGAGGAAGTGCTCGATCCGGTCGAAAACGAAGCGCTGCACGAAGCCCTGACCGCCATCGTCGATGGCTGGCTGCTGAGCGGCAAGTAAGCCGACCACTGAACTGACCCTCCCCGCCAGGGGGAGGTTAGGAGGGGGGCGAGAGCCCGATATCAGGGGGCCAACCACCCCCACCCTCATTCCCTCCCCACAAGGGGGAGGGATGCACAGGAACCGATGGTTTAGTGTGACGCAGGTAGCGCCACATCGTCTCCCTCCCCCTTGTGGGGAGGGACCAAGGGTGGGGGTGTCCCGCCCACGGAACTCTTCATGACCTTTGATCTCGAAACCGTCCGCGCCGATTTTCCGATCCTCTCCGAGGTCATCAACGGCCATCGGCTGGTCTATCTCGATAGCGGCGCGTCGGCGCAAAAGCCGGTGCAGGTGCTCGACCGGATGGATTATGCCTTCCGCCACGAATATGCCAACGTCCACAGGGGCCTGCATACCCTCGCCAATCGCGCGACCGAAGCCTATGAGGGCGGCCGCGAAGCGGTGCGCAAATTCCTCAATGCCGGCCGCCCCGAAGAGATCATCTTTACCCGCTCAGCCACCGAGGCGATCAATCTGGTTGCGCAGTCCTTTGCCGGGCCGCGCATCAGCGAAGGCGACGAAATCGTCACCACGATCATGGAGCACCACTCCAATATCGTGCCGTGGCATTTCCACCGCGAGCGCAAGGGTGCCGTCATCAAGTGGGTCGATGTGCGCGACGATGGCAGCTTTGATATCGACGCCTTCGCCGCCGCGCTGACCGACCGTACCCGTATGGTTGCGGTTACCCATATGTCCAACGTGCTGGGCACCGTGGTGCCGATCAAGCAGGTGATCGAGATCGCCCATGCCCGCGGCATTCCGGTGCTGATCGACGGCAGCCAGGGCGCGGTGCATGAAAGCGTCGACGTGCAGGCGCTCGACGCTGATTTCTACATCATGACCGGCCACAAGCTCTACGGCCCGACCGGCGTCGGCGTACTCTATGGCAAATACGACCTGCTGGCCGAGATGCAGCCCTATCAGGGCGGTGGCGAAATGATCGACACCGTCACCATGGAAGCCGTCACCTATAACGAGCCGCCGCATCGCTTCGAGGCCGGCACCCCGCCCATCGTCCAGGCCATCGGGCTGGGCGCGGCGTTGGCCTATATGGAGGGCCTCGGCCACGAGGCCATTGCGGCGCACGAAGCCGAAGTCACCGCCTATGCGCAGGAACGCCTGAGCCGGATCAATTCGCTGCGCCTGATCGGTTCGGCACCCGGCAAGGGCGGGATTTTCTCCTTCGAGATCGCCGGCGCCCATGCCCATGACATTTCCACCATTCTGGATCGCTACGGCATTGCCGTGCGCGCCGGCACGCATTGCGCCATGCCGCTGCTCAAGCGTTTCGGTGTCACCTCTACCTGCCGCGCCTCCTTCGCCCTATATAACGGCAAGGACGACGTTGACGCGCTGGTGGACGGCATCGAACGCGCCCAGAAATTTTTTGCGTGAAAGAGGACAAGATGACCGACGAATCCCAGAGCGCACCAGCCGAAAACCGCATGACCACCTCGACCGGCGGTGGCCTGCCTGAAGCCGAAGTCGAGCGCATCACCGCCGATCTGATCGGCGCGCTCAAGACTGTCTATGATCCGGAAATCCCGGTCGATATCTACGAGCTGGGCCTGATCTACAAGGTCGATCTCGATGATGACCGCAATCTGGTGATCGACATGACGCTGACCGCGCCGGGTTGCCCGGTGGCCGGCGAAATGCCCGGCTGGGTGGAGAATGCCGCCCGCGCCGTCGAAGGCATTCAGGATGTCACCGTCAACATGGTGTTCGATCCCCCGTGGGACGCCACCCGCATGAGCGAAGAAGCTCAAGTCGCGTTGAACTGGTGGTAATTTGCTGCGTTTCACCCTATATATCGTGAAACGCCGATAGAAAGTTTGACCCCGTGGCCTTCAAGATCATGTCGCTGACCGATGCCGCTGCCGAGCGCATCACCGAGATCATCGAAGATTCCGACACGCCGGTGATCGGCCTGCGCGTCGGCATCAAGAATTCGGGCTGCGCGGGCGTTGCCTACACCATGAACTACGTCGCCGAGCCGGTGGCCGGCGACGATCATGTCACCGACAAGAATGTCCATGTCTGGATCGACCCCAAGGCGACGATGTTTCTGCTCGGCACGGTGATGGATTTCGAAGAATCCAAGATGAGCGCCGGCTTCACCTTCAAGAACCCCAACCAGACCGGCGAATGCGGCTGCGGCGAAAGCGTCCAGCTCAAGCCGGCCGACCTGAAGGCCATCGCTGAGGCGCGGGCCGAGGCCTAGAGTCCACCTGCGCTGGCGTGGTGTCATCCGACCCCGCCACCCCCACGGTGTCACCCCGGGCTCGACCCGGGGCCCATCCTGAGATCTCAAGATGGGTCCCCGCTTTCGCGGGGATGACATCGAGTGGGTGGCACGATGGAATTGCATCCCCCGCGCCAATATCCTAACACGCCATCATGGCCAGCTCTCTCCCCCCCGCCTTCACCATCGTCCCGCCCAACCGCCCGCTTGTCGGCCGCGTTTCGCCGCCGGGCTCGAAATCCATCACCAATCGCGCGCTGCTGCTCGCGGCTTTGGCCAACGGCACCAGCCGGCTGACCGGGGCGCTGAAAAGCAAGGACACCGTGCTGATGGCCGCCGCCTTGCGGCAGATGGGCGTCACCATCGATGAACCCGACGCCACCCGCTTTGTCGTCACCAGCACCGGCCGCTTGCAGCGCCCCGATGGCCTGCTGTTTCTGGGCAATGCCGGTACCGCCACCCGTTTCCTCACCGCCGCCGTCGCCACCGTCGATGGCGAAGTGATCGTCGATGGCGACGACGAAATGAAATTGCGCCCCATCGGCCCGCTGGTGACCGCATTGCAGTCGCTCGGCATCGACGCCACCAGCCCGAGTGGTTGCCCGCCGGTGACCATTCGCGGCAAGGGCAGTTTTGGCCAGGGCCGGGTCGAGATCGATGCGGGCCTCTCCAGCCAATATGTCTCCGCCCTGTTGATGGCCGCGCCGCTTGGCGATGGTCCCATCGAGATAGCCCTGACCGGCACCGATATCGGTGCGCGCGGCTATGTCGACCTGACGCTGGCGGCGATGCGCAGTTTTGGCGCCACTGTCGAACAGCGCGATGCCGGCACCTGGCTGGTGCAGTCGACCGGTTACACCGCCGCCGACCTGCTGATCGAGCCCGACGCCTCGGCTGCAACCTATCTGTGGGGCGCTGCGGCGCTCACTGGCGGCCAGATCGACCTCGGGGTGAGCGCAGATGCCTTCACCCAGCCCGACGCCGCTGCACAGGCCGTTATCGCGCAATTCCCCAATATGCCCGCCATCATCGACGGTTCGCAGATGCAGGACGCAGTGCCGACGCTGGCCGTATTGGCCGCTTTCAACAATCATCCGGTGCGCTTCGTCGGCATTGCCAATCTCCGGGTCAAGGAAACCGACCGCGTCCGCGCCGTCGCCAATGAACTCAACCGCATCCTGCCCGGCCTCGGCACCGAAGAGGGGGATGACCTGATCGTCGCCGCCGATCCGAACCTCGTCGGTCGCGCCGCGCGCATCGAAACCTACCACGACCACCGCATCGCCATGAGCTTTGCCCTGGCCGGCCTGCGCCTCCCCGGCATCACCATCCTCGACCCGGCTTGTACCGGCAAAACCTACCCGGACTATTGGGCGATGCTGACCGGCCTGGGTGTGGAACTACAAGCGACCGAATAAGCCCTGCGCATGGCCGGGCATCGTCCCCTCACCCTATCCCTCTCCCCAAAGGGGCGAGGGGACTGCATCGTGGAGGTGGCTAGATGTGTGTTCACCACCAGCCAAATCCCCTCGCCTCTCCGGGGAGAGGGTGAGGGGACACATCTTTCCGTAAACGCTCTTCTACCGCCTAAGCCGCCGTCTCCGGCTGCAGCAGGGCGGCCTCGGCCAGCATGCTGGCCAGCGCCGTCTCGCTGATGACCCGGTTGCGGCCGGCATGCTTGGCGGCATAGAGACAGCGGTCGGCGCGTTCGATCAGCGCCCCCGGCGTATCGCCCGACTGATAGGCGGCGACCCCGAATGAGGCGGTGATGCGCCCCAGTTTCTCGTTGGTGGAGCGCTTGAGCAATTGCTTGGCCTGGATCGCCCGGCGAATATTTTCCGCCACGATCACCGCGCCCTCGATATCGGTCGAGGGCAGGATGGCGACAAATTCCTCGCCGCCATAACGCGCCGCCAGATCCTGGCCCTTGATATTGGATTTCAGTGTCATCGCCACCAGCCGCAACACCTGATCGCCGGTCTGGTGGCCATAGGTGTCGTTGAAGCTCTTGAAGTGGTCGATATCGATGATCATCAGGCAGAGCGGGGTGTTGTTCAGCCCGGCTTCCCCGATAGCGGCCTCGAGCCCGTCGTCAAAGCTTTTGCGGTTGGCGATCTTGGTCAGCGGATCGAGCATGGATTCCCGCCGCACGTCATCGAGGTCGCGCTGTAGCGAGGCAATGTCGTCGCGCGAGGCCTCGAGCTTTTGCTCCAGCACCTGGTTGGTTTCCTGCATCCGCCTGGTTTCGCTGAGCAGCCGGTCGGCCAGCGCCTTCATCGCCGGGGCGGTGATCGAGCGCTCGAGGTCGCCGCTGGCCGTTTGCAGCGAGCCGGAATAGGCGTTGGCCGTGGTCATGGCGCTGTCGATGGCCTCATGCACCGCCTCGATGCGCGCATGCATGCGCTCCGAGACGTTGGTCATGCGGTCATTGACGTCGGATTTGAGGAATTCGTTGTACAGCGTCTCGGCCAGATTGGCCGAAGGCGTGTCGCCATCGCGGAAGATGGCGTTGATGCGCTGGTTCAGCGTCGGGTTGACGCCGGTCGCATAGGTATAGAGCAGTTCATAAAATTGGGGGTAGGGAGGAATTTCGCTCCGCTTCAGCAGGTCTAGCGCCGAATTGGCGTATCCAAGCGCACGTTTGAATTCCTGTTCGGACACAGCTTCCCTCGCGCATGGTTGCGCTGAACCGTCCCTGCTTAAAAACCCCGCAGTGTCGGGTCATCGGCAATAGGTAGAACCCCCTCGCCGATGAACACAACCATACAACCGCAATATTGGCGCGGCTTACACAAAGAAATCGTCTGTAATCAACTTACCAGCCGGGTAGGGCGAAGCAAAAACGCCGGAACCGGACCGTCATTGCCAAAAGGCGAGCTGCTTTCCGAAGCATTCGAATCACCCTTCTCGGACTCGGGACGCTGGCGGTCACGTCCACGCGAGGGGCGCTGATTGCTGCGTTCGGTCTTGGCGGGCTCGCTATGCGCCTCTGCCGGAGCAGCGGGCTCGGCTGCCACTGGCGCCGGCTTGGGCCGCGAACGGTCGGGGCGGGGCTTTTCCGCCGGAGCCGCTGGCGCCGGTGCTGCAACCACGGCTGCAGCGGCAACGGGCTTGGCCTCGGCAGCAGGCTTTTCAGCCGGCCGCTTGGCTTCGGCCTCGACGCGGGTGCGCGGGCCACCACGACGCGAGCGGGCAGGGCGCGCGGGGCGCTCTTCGCCAGTTTCGTCGGTGGGCGGCGCCGCTGCGGCGGCCTTGGCGGTCGCCTTGCCGGCGGCTTCGAGATATTCGATGGGCTTCTGCGTCAACTTCAGGATGGCCTCAAGATATTTGCCGTCGGCGGGAGCGACCAGCGTGTAAGCGGCGCCAAGGCGACCGGCGCGGCCGGTGCGGCCAATGCGGTGCACATAGTCTTCGGCATGCACGGGCACGTCGAAATTGAACACATGGCTCACTGCGGGGATATCGAGCCCGCGTGCTGCCACGTCGCTGGCGACCAGCAGGGTCAGCCGGTTGTTCTTGAACGCGTCAAGCGTCTCGGTCCGGCTCTTCTGGTCCATGTCGCCATGCAGGCCGCCGGCGGAAAAGCCGTGGCGCTCCAGCGAGCGGGCGAGGGTCGCCACGTCGCGCTTGCGGTTGCAGAAGATGATGGCGTTGGTCAGCCCATCGGCGGCACGCAATGCGTCACGCAAGGCGGCGCGCTTGTCTTCGGGCTTGGACGAGACCTTGATCAGCTTCTGGTCGATGGTATCGGCGGTCGATGCGGCGCGGGAAACCTGCACATGCACCGGGTCCTTGAGGAAGCGCTTGGTGAGCTTCTCGATCTGGGAATCCATCGTCGCCGAGAATAGCATGGTCTGGCGGCGGGGCGGCAGGCGCGAGCAGATCTTCTCGATATCGTCGATGAAGCCCATGTCGAGCATGCGGTCGGCCTCGTCGATGACGAGGATTTCGACGCCATTGAGCATGATCTTGCCGCGATCGATTTGATCGAGCAGGCGGCCCGGCGTGGCAATCAAAACGTCGACACCACGGTCGAGCTTCTTGTTCTGATCTTCAAACGAGACGCCACCGATGATCAGGGCCATCGAGATGCGGTGATTCTTGCCGTATTTCTCGAAATTCTCGCTGACCTGCGCCGCGAGTTCGCGCGTCGGTTCGAGAATGAGGGTGCGCGGCATGCGGGCGCGGGCGCGGCCATTTTCCAGCAGCGTCAGCATCGGCAGCACGAAGCTCGCCGTCTTGCCGGTGCCGGTCTGGGCGATGCCGATAATGTCCTTCTTCTGAAGAACATGGGGGATCGCCTGCGCCTGGATTTCGGTCGGCTTGCTGTAGCCGGCGGCGGTGACGGCGTCGGTTACTTTTGTGGACAGGCCAAGGCCGGAAAAATCTTCAGTCAAGTTGGGTAATTCCACTCAAAATGTGGCCCGGGGCCAGGTCCAGTCCGAGACATTCGGACGGCGCGCCGGGGTCTTCAGTGGTGGGCGGGTACTTTAACATACGCGAACGCGTCTACCACTGGGTGGCCACCGGACGGCTGCAGCAAGTGCAATAAGCGACGGAGTGGCCCTGAGGCAATTTCAACAAATGCGGGTGTTGTCGCATAGACAAGCCGCCCAGCCAAAAACTGCTCCAGCGGCGCGGACCATAGCGCAAAGCCCTTGCCTGTCAACGGTTTTGCAATTGATGTCGTTAATTGAGGCAACTTCACCTCTCCCTTTGGGGGAGAGGTCGGCGGCGCAGCCGACGGGTGAGGGGGCCTTCCCCACGCACCGAGGCGCGGAAAGGCCCCCACCCGACCCAAGCGGGTCGACCTCTCCCCCAAAGGGAGAGGTCAGAAAGCCTAAACGTCCAGATCAGTCACAAACTGCGCATTTTCCTGGATGAAATCAAACCGGGCTTCGGGCTTGGTACCCATCAGGCGGTCGACGCTGATGCGGGTGGCGTCGAGATCGTCCCGCACCTTGACCTGCAACAGCGTGCGCGATTTCGGCGACATGGTGGTCTCGCGCAGATGCGCGAACGGCATTTCGCCAAGACCCTTGAATCGGGTCACATCGACCTTGCCGCGGCCGGTGAACTCCGTGGCCATCAATTCGTCCTTATGCGCGTCGTCGCGGGCATAGAGCGTCTTGCCGCCCTGGCTGATGCGATAGAGCGGCGGCAAAGCGAGGAACAGATGGCCGCCATCGATCAGCTTGGGCATTTCCTGAAAGAAGAAGGTCATCAGCAAGGCGGCAATATGGGCGCCGTCGACGTCGGCGTCGGTCATCAGGATGATCTTGTCGTAGCGCAGATCCTCATCGCGATAGCGATCGCGGGTGCCACAGCCGACGGCCTGGATGATGTCCTGGATGATCTGGCTGGCGGCGAGTTTTTCGCGGCTGGCGCCGGCGACGTTGAGGATCTTGCCGCGCAGCGGCAGCACGGCCTGGCTGGCGCGGCTGCGGGCCTGCTTGGCGCTGCCACCAGCCGAGTCACCCTCGACGATGAACAGCTCCGCGCCTTGCGCCGCCGTCTGCGTGCAGTCGGCCAGCTTGCCGGGCAGGCGGAGCTTGCGCGTGGCGCTGGCCCGATCGATGTCCTTTTCCTTGCGGCGGCGCAGCCGCTCCTCGGCCCGCTCGACGGCCCAGTCCATCAGCTTGCCGGCCTGGTTGGGCGAGGCGGCGAGCCAGTGGTCGAAGGCATCGCGCAGCGCATTGTCGACGATGCGCGTGGCTTCGCCCGAGGCCAGCTTGTCCTTGGTCTGGCCGACAAATTCCGGCTCGCGGATGAACACGCTGAGCATGACGCTGCAATGGGCGAACACGTCCTCGGCGGTGAGGATGGCGGCGTTCTTGTTCTTGGTCAGCTCGGCATAATTCTTGAGGCCGCGCAGCAGCGCCGAGCGCAGGCCCGACTCATGGGTGCCGCCATCGGGCGTCGGCACGGTGTTGCAATAGGATTGCACCCCGCCATCGCCCAGCGTCCAGGCAATCGCCCATTCCACGGCGCCATGGGTGCCCGGCTTGCCGAGATTGCCGGAAAACAGCTCGTCGACGATGCGCGCTTCGCCTTCGATGCGCGCCGTCATGAAGTCCTTGAGCCCGTTGGGATAGTGGAACACCGCCTTGGCAGGGGCGTCCTCGGTCACCAGGCTCTCGTCACAGCTCCAGCGCAGCTCCACGCCGGCGAACAGATAGGCCTTGGCCCGCGTCATGCGGAACAGCCGTGCGGCCGAGAAATGGGCCAGATCGCCGAAAATCTGCGGATCGGGATGGAAACGCGTCGTGGTGCCGCGCCGGTTATTGACCCGACCAACGACTTCCACCTTGGTCTGGGGAATACCGCGTGAATAGGTCTGGCGATACAGCGTCTGGTCGCGGGCGACTTCTACCACCAGATCGTCGCTCAGCGCATTGACCACCGACACGCCGACGCCATGCAGGCCCCCGGAGGTCTCATAGGCCTTGGAGTCAAACTTGCCGCCGGCATGCAGCTTGGTCATCACCAGTTCGAGGGTCGACATCTCCGGGAATTTCGGATGCGGCTCGACGGGCATGCCGCGCCCGTTATCCGATACGGTGACATAGCCATCGGCGCCGAAATGCACCTCGATGCGGTTGGCGTGGCCAGCAATGGCCTCGTCCATCGAGTTGTCGATGACTTCGGCGAACAGATGGTGCAGCGCGTTGGCGTCGGTGCCGCCAATATACATGCCGGGGCGCCGGCGGACCGGTTCAAGCCCCTCCAGCACCTCGATATCGGCAGCCGTATAGCCTCCCGGCGCCGACGGCGACTTGGCCGCTGGCGTAGTGGGGTCAAGCTTGAGGCGCGGGCGCTCGGCTTCTTCCCCGCCACCGAAAAGATCTTCTGCTTGCGACATGCATCTTCCATTAGTGCCCGAATCAGGCGTTTTCGCCTTCTAGCATATCTCAACCACAGGCCAGCGCTGGAACCCGTTGCCGCGCCGCGCTTTGTCCACAAACTGAACGCCAGATGAACAAGCGATTGCGCTGCGGTTCAAGCGCATGCGCTAATCTGGGCGATCGCATCAGGACATCGAGGCCCGCCATGACCAGATTTATCGCTATCGCACTGACTGCGCTGCTGCTGGGCGCTGGTATCGCCGCGCCGGCCCAGGCGCAGTCGGTTGGTTTCGGCTTCTTCTTCGGCGATGAGGAATCCGATTTCTTTCCCGAGCTCATCACCTGCATGAGTGATTATCAGGTGCGCCAGGCCGTCGCCGCGCGCGGCTACAGCAATATCTACCTGAACGTCATGACCGACAAGCACGTCCAGGTCCGCGCCACCCGCGGCGACTGGGTCTATCTGCTCGACTTCAATTACTGCACCGGCCGCATCGAAGACCGCAGCGAGCTGCGCCCCGCGCGGTAAGGGGAGGGCACCAATTTGCTAACCAACTCGATGTCATCCCGGCCCTGAGCCGGGACCCATCCTGAGATCCATTCATCGGCACTATCTCGGGATGGGCCCCGGCTTTCGCCGGGGTGACGCGGAGGGTGGGGCGTCATCGTAGCAAGATGCTGCTTCTCGCCACCCGTTCTTGCCCCTCTCTCCCATCTCCGGACAATTCCGTCCCAAGATCGGGCGCCCGGTTTACGTTCCGTTTGCTTCTTGAAAGCACTTTCTTAAAGCCGCGCTGCTAAAACCACAGTCATACGGTCTTTTGTCTGGAGTTGCCGTATGCGAGCCGATCGGGATCCTAGTTCTGCGTATCCGGTCCCCGCCGGCTCGATTGTCTTCGGTGTTTGGCCGCATGCCGGATCTGGTTTTGTGTACCGGCTGGCCAAGCTCACCGCCCCGCGTTCCGGGGTCGTCGCGTTGATGGCGGCGCTGTTCTATCTCGTCTGATCAGTTGATTGATTTTTGCCGACCGCGTTGTTATTGGTGAAGCACGCCAATCGACAACCGGGGAGGGCGCGTTGACACTGCTATATCCGCACCACACCCGTGGCCCTGTTTTCGCCCTGTGGCACCAGCTGCAGGGCTGACCGGTCGGTACGGACGTCTTTGCTGTCTTTCCATCTGGTTTGCCCTTCGTGGCGGTCATTGACCGCCTTCTGACGGCATTGGCGCTCGCCCTGCGAGCCGCCTGCACCAGTGAGACAACATCATGGGCTCCATCAGCCTCCGCAACGCCGGCCTCGTGGCTCTCGAAACCCTGTTTTCCAACCTCAATTTCGTCATCGGCGATGGCGACCGCGTCGGGCTCGTTGCCGGCAATGGCCGGGGCAAGACCACCTTGCTGCGCTCCATGGCCGGGCAGGGCGAACTGACCGCTGGCGATATCGTGCGCTCGCGCGGCCTCACCGTCGGCTATGTCGAGCAGGACATGCCCGCCGCCAGCATGGGCCTGACACTCTATGACGCGGTGCTGCAGGCGCTGCCGCCCAGCGAGCGCGACAGCGACAGCTGGCGCGTCGATGTGGTGCTCGATGAGTTCGAAACCCCGGCCGAGATGCGTAACCGGAAGCTGGCCGAGTTGAGCGGCGGCTGGCAGCGCATCGCCCTGATTGCCCGCTGCTGGGTGCTGCAACCCGATGCGCTGCTGCTCGACGAGCCGACCAATCATCTCGATCTGGGCAAGCTGTTCCAGCTGGAAAACTGGCTCAATCAGGCGGCCCGCAATATGCCGGTGGTCATCGCCAGCCATGACCGGCAATTTCTCGACGCCACCACTAACCGCACCCTGTTCCTGCGCCCCGACGCCAGTCACTACTTCGCCTTGCCCTACAGCAAAGCCCGCCTGGCGCTGGCTGAACTGGACGAAGCCGCCGAGGCCAAACGCGAAAAAGACCTCAAGGAGGTCAGCCGGCTGCGCAAGCAGGCTGCCAAGCTGACCAATGTCGGCATCAACTCCGGCAGTGACCTGCTGGTGGTGAAATCGAAATATCTGCGCGAGCGTGCCGCAAAAATCGAAAACGCCGTGTTGGCGCTGCATCAGGAGCGCAGCGGCGAGATCAAGCTCGGCAATAGCGGCGCCCAGGCCCGGGTCATGCTGGCCATCGAAAATGTCGATGTCACCAGCCCGGTCGGCGACAAATTATTCCGCATCGACAAGCTGCATGTGTTCCAGGGCGACCGGCTGGTCATCCTCGGCCGCAACGGCACCGGCAAATCGCAATTCATCGGCCTCATCCACCACGCCATGACCGGGACCGCCACGCCGGGCATTCGCGTCAGCCCGCAAATCGTCCCCGGCTATGTCGATCAGGCCATGAGTTTCCTGCCGACACGGGAATCGCCGCTCGGCTACATCACCAGCCGCTTCGATCAGGGCGACCAGCGCAGCAAGAGCCTGCTCGCCGCGGCCGGCTTCCCGGTGGAAAAACAGGAGCGGCCGATCGCCGAACTCTCCTTCGGCCAACGCACCAGATTGGGGCTGCTGGCGATCCGGTTGCAGGAGCCAAACTTCTACCTGCTGGACGAGCCGACCAACCATGTCGACATTCCCGGCCAGGAGCGTTTGGAGCAAGAAATCCACCAGCATGCTGCCAGCGCGATCTTGGTCTCGCATGACCGCAGTTTTGTCCGGGGCCTGGGTAGTCGCTTCTTCCTGATCGAGAACCGCCGCCTCAAGGAAGTCGATGGTCCTGAAGCACATTTCGCCGCCATGGCCAGCGAAGCGGGGTGACCGGCGCGGCGCTGGCGAGCGCCGTTTGCCGCTCCGCTAGCGCCTTGCTAACCATGCAGCAGAAACCCGCTTTCTTGTTCCGTGATGCACAAAACTCGCCGTTAAATCGGGAGAAGTCCTTAAGACCTGCCTCATAGGTTTCGTTCCGGTTGGGAACAAATGGATGAGGGACCATGTTTCGCAGCGACGACAATGGCGGCTTGCCGTCGCCATCTCATTTCGCCTGGCATGACGTCCGGTTCATCGGCGCCGTGGCCGGGCGCTATACGCTGTCAGAGCGTCGCGTTGGGGAGAATGGCAAAATCCCTGTCTATGCCTGCCGGCTATGCTCGGTCTCGACGCGGCTGTCGGTGGTGGTCGCGCCGGTGGTCGGCGCCGAGGGCGAGTCGATTACGGCGCATTTCGACGAGTTCGGCATTTTGCGCGGCCGCATCAGCCGCAAGCTGCCCTCAGGCTTCGTCATGGACCTCATTCTCAGCGATGCCGAGCGGAACCGGCTGGGCGGCAAGATCGTCTGGCAGAAGAAGCGCGCCATCGAGCAGGTCCCCGACAAACGCGAGCATAAGCGCATCCCGCCGCGCGACCCCCGTACCACGCTCACCCTGGGCGACGGCTCGCAGCTGCCGTGTTTCGTCATCGATATCTCCCAGTCCGGCGTTGCCGTTTCGGCCGAAATCTGGCCGGGCCTGGGCACGCCGATGGCCATCGGCAAGCTGGTGGGCCGGGTGGTGCGCTATCTCGATGTGGGGTTTGCGCTGCGGTTTATCCAGTTGCAGGAGCTGGATCAGCTCGAAGTCCTGATGGCGCCACCGACCTGATCACCCACCTAGCAGGATGAAGTTTTGCTTACTGACATCGGGAAATCTGCTGTCAGTCGGTGAACGGGGTTTTTAGGGCCGCCCGCTAGGGTCTGCGCCACATGCGATGATTGGAATTGCGTCATGCCTGAGCTGGAAGCCGTAAGCAGTGTCACCAATATCAGCACCGTAGCGGGCCGCTATGTGCTCGATGATCAACCCAGCCATCCCGGCGTCAATGTGTTCGCCTGCCGCCTGCGCGCCATCTCGACCACGGACTTCGTGATTGCCGCGCCGGTGATCGGTCCGGTCGGCGCCATGGTGACGGCCAGCTTTGCCCCGTTCGGCACTTTGCAGGGGCGCGTGTCGCGGCTGGTCGCCGATGGTTTCGCGGTGACGCTCGCCGCTTCCGATCATGATGCGCTGGCCGAGCGCATCGAGGCGTTTCGCCACAAGCCCTGGTCTGGCATCGCCGAGAAGCGTGGCGAGGAGCGCCTGATGCCGGCCGAGCCGCGCTCGGTGCTCATTCTGGAAGACGGCACGGTGCTGCCGTGCCTCGTCGTCGATTATTCCGCCTCCGGCGCTGCGATTTCGGCGGATACAGATCCCCAGATCGGCGCGCGGGTTACCGTTGGTCATGTCGCGGCCAGCGTGGTGCGGCCGTTCGAGGTCGGCTTTGCCGTCCATTTCGATACGCCGCAGCCGGCCGACGAGATCGAATTCATGCTCGAAGCGCCCGAGGAATGGCGCAAGGCGGTGGCGGTGCTGACACCGGTCCACATCGACACCTCCGAGCCCGGCGATAGTGACGAAGGCTACGGTTACGACTAGCAAGAAAAAGGGCCCCTCGCGGGGCCCTTCGCATTTCTACCAATCGGGCTTAGGCCGAATAGTACATTTCGTATTCGACCGGATGCGGGGTCTGCTCGAACTTGATGACTTCGCCCATCTTCAGCTCGATATAGCTGCTGATCTGGTCGTTATCGAACACGCCCCCGGTGAGCAGGAACTCGCGGTCCTTGTCCAAGGCATCCAGTGCTTCGCGCAGCGAGCCGCAGACGTGAGGGATCTGCATCAGCTCCTGGCGCGGCAGCTCGTACAGATCCTTGTCCATTGGATCGCCGGGGTGGATCTTGTTCTTGATGCCGTCGAGGCCGGCCATCAGCATGGCGGCAAACGACAGATAGGGGTTGGCCAGCGGATCGGGGAAGCGGATTTCGATGCGCTTGGACTTCGGCGACTGGCCGAAGGGAATGCGGCACGAAGCCGAGCGGTTGCGGGCCGAATAGGCCAGCAGCACCGGGGCTTCAAAGCCGGGCACCAGACGCTTGTAGCTATTGGTGGTCGGGTTGGAGAAGGCGTTGATCGCTTTGGCGTGCTTGATGATGCCGCCAATGTAATACAGCGCTTCCATGCTGAGGCCGGCATACTGGTCGCCGGCGAACAGCGGCTTGCCGTCCTTCCAGATCGACTGGTGGCAATGCATGCCGGAGCCGTTATCGCCGAAGATCGGCTTGGGCATGAAGGTCGCGGTCTTGCCATAGGCGTTGGCGACCTGATGGATGACATACTTATAGATCTGTACGTCGTCGGCAGCCTTGATCATCGGCGCGAACTTGATGCCGAGTTCATGCTGGGCCGAGGCCACTTCGTGGTGGTGCTTTTCCACGACCACGCCCATTTCGGCCATCGCCGCCAGCATTTCGCCACGGATGTCCTGGGCGCTATCCAGCGGCGGCACCGGGAAATAGCCCTTCTTCAGGCCGATATGGTGGCCGTTATTGCCGGATTCATAGGCGGTGTCGTTGTTGGACGGCAGTTCGGGATGGTCGACCTCGAAGCCGACCTTGAACGGGGTGTTGGAGTATTTGACGTCGTCGAACAGGAAGAATTCGGGTTCGGCGCCGAACACGATGGTGTCGCCGATACCGGTGCTGCGCAGATAGGCTTCGGCCTTCTTGGCGGTGGTGCGCGGATCGCGGCTATAGGGCTGGTAGGTGAGGGGCTCGAGAATGTCGCAGTTCACCACCATGGTCGAGGCGCTGAAGAACGGGTCCATATAGGCCGATGTCGGATCGGGCATCAGCACCATGTCGGACTCGTTGATGGCCTTCCAGCCGCCAATCGAGGAGCCGTCAAACATCGTGCCTTCTTCGAACAGGTCTTCGTCGACGATGGAAACGTCGAGCGTGACGTGCTGCAGCTTGCCGCGCGGGTCGGTAAAGCGCAGGTCGAGATACTTGATGTTCTCGTCTTTGATGCGCTTGAGGAGATCAGCTCCGGTGGTCATTTAGGTATTCCCCTGTCTAAATCTGTCTGTTGTTGATTGACGGCGAGCCGCGCGGGTGGAGGGCCCTAGAGCGCGTCGTCGCCGAATTCGCCGGTGCGGATACGGATGGCCTGTTCGATCGAATAGACGAAAATCTTGCCGTCACCGATGCGACCGGTTTGCGCGGCATTGCGGATCGCTTCGATGGCTTTGTCGACCAATTCGTCGGAACAGACGACTTCCACCTTCACCTTGGGCAGGAAGTCCACGACATATTCGGCGCCGCGATAGAGTTCAGTATGGCCCTTTTGGCGGCCAAAACCCTTGGCTTCGGTCACGGTAATGCCCTGCAGGCCAACCTCCTGCAGCGCTTCCTTGACCTCGTCGAGCTTGAACGGCTTTACGATAGCCTCGATTTTTTTCATTTTTGAGCCTCCACGTGCCGCTTACGGCGGATACCGCCAACCCGTATGCACGGGGCGTGCCACGTTGCTGGCCAACAAAAAATGCTTGATCGTAGAATGGCTTAGCGCCGCAATCTCACCGCGCTAGCGGGAGCGACAAAAGTCTTCTCGATCAAAACAGTGGCAGTATGCACAAAGTTTGGGCAGGTGCCAGCAGCGTCGCCGCAGCGGTGGTAAAAATGCGTCACCGGAGCGACTTGGAGCCGATCTGCCATTGCAGATGCGCATTCCCGGCAAATCGGCACTCTAGGCTTTGACTGGCTTTCCGTCTTCATATAGATGCAACCCCAACCCGGCCAACGGGTCCTTTAGCGGGCGTGGCGGAACTGGCAGACGCACTGGATTTAGGTTCCAGCGCCGCAAGGCGTGGAGGTTCGACCCCTCTCGCCCGCACCAAATAGGGACTAGGCCCTACGATCAATGAAGACGGGACATAAACCGAATGCAGGTTACCGAAACCCTCAATGAAGGCCTGAAGCGCAAGCTGAGCGTCACCATTCCGGCCACCGACCTCAACACGCGTCTCGACGCCAAGCTCGAAGAGCTTAAGGGCCAGGCCAACATCAAGGGCTTCCGTCCTGGTAAGGTGCCGCTGTCTTACATCCGTAAGCAGTTTGGTCGTTCGGCCATGTCCGAAGTGATGACCGACGCGATCAACTCGTCCGTGTCCTCGACGCTGGACGAGCGCAAGGAGCGCGCTGCCGCCCAGCCCAAGGTTGACCTGCCCGAAGATCAGACCGTCATCAATGACGTGCTGGACGGCAAGGCCGACCTAGCGTTTGAAGTCGAATATGAAGTTCTGCCGCCGGTCGAGTTGATGAAGCTTGAAGGCGTCAAGCTGACCAAGCCGGTGATCGAGATCACCGAAGAAGAGATCACCGCCGAAGTGAACCGCGTGTTCGCCCAGAACCGTGGCTACACCGACAAGGGTGACGAAGGCGTCGTCGAGACCGGCGACCGTCTCGGCCTGTCGTTTGTCGGCAAGATCAAGGGCAAGCCCTTCGATGGCGGTACCTCCGATCACGCTCACCTCACCGTTGGTGCGGGTGAATTCATCCCGGGCTTCGAAGAGCAGCTCGTTGGCATGAAGAAGGGCGAGACGCGCGAGATCGACGTCACCTTCCCCAAGGATTACCAGAGCGAAGAACTGGCCGGCAAAAAGGCCCAGTTTGAAGTCACCATCCTGCATGTCGACGGCCCGAATGCCGGCGAGCTGGATGACGAGTTCGCCAAGCGTCTCGGCGTCGAAAACCTCGCTGCCATGCGCGAAGCGGTCAAGACCCAGATGGAAGCCGCTCTCGCCTCCATGAGCCGCCAGCACATGAAGCGCCAGATTCTCGATGCGCTTGATGATGGTCACAAGTTTGACGTTCCGGCCCAACTGGTCGAAGCCGAATTCGCCACCATCTGGCAACGCGTCGAGCACGAAGTGCAGAGCCATGGCCGGTCCTTCGAAGATGAAGGCACCACCGAGGAAGCCGCTCGCGAGCAGTACCGCAAGATCGCCGAGCGCCGCGTGCGCCTGGGTCTGGTGGTCGCCGAGATCGGCAACCAGAACGACGTGAACGTGACCGACGAAGAGCACCAGCAGGCGCTGATCGCCGAAGTCCGTCGCTTCCCCGGCCAGGAACAGCAGGTTTACGACTACTACCGCAAGAACACGCAGGCCCTCGCTGGCCTCCGCGCTCCGGTGTTCGAGAACAAGGTCGTCGATTTTGTCGCCGAAAAGGGCGAGATCACCGAAGCCAAGATGAGCCGCGAAGAACTCGCCAAGCTGATCCAGGCCGACGAGGACGACGTCCCCGAAGAGCACCACCACTAAGGTGTTCTGCCGCTGAATTTGAAGCCGCCCAGAAATGGGCGGCTTTTTGTTTTGTGCTGCCTGAGCCTGTTGAGAGTGTCCCCATGACCACCGCCCCCGCCGATATCCTGCTTACGCCCCGCCAGATGAGCGAGGCCGACCGTCTGGCCGTGCAGGGCGGCGTCAAGTCGCTCAAGCTGATGGAGGCCGCCGGCAAGGCCGTCGCCGAGGCGATCACCGAGCATTATTATCAGCGCTCGGTGCTGGTGCTATGCGGGTCCGGCAACAATGGCGGCGATGGCTTCGTGGTGGCGCGCCTGCTCAAGCAGAAGGGCTGGCCGGTACAATTGCGCCTGCTTGGCCCCCGCGAAGCGCTCAAGGGCGATGCAGCGGCCATGGCCGAGCAGTGGAGCGGTCGCATCGAGGCGCCAAGCCCCAGCGATCTTGAAAGCGCCGATCTGGTGATCGACGCGCTGCTCGGGGCCGGGCTCGACCGCGATGTGGATGGCGAACTCGCCACCATGATCGAGGCAGTCAATGCCAGCGCGCGCCCGGTGGTCAGCATCGACGTGCCCAGCGGCATTGATGGCGCCACCGGCGCCGTGCGCGGCACCGCCATCATCGCCGATATGACCGTCACCTTCTTCCGACTCAAGCCGGGCCATCTGCTGCAGCCGGGTCGTGACCGCTGCGGCGAGGTGGTGCTGGCCGAAATCGGCATCCCCGAAGCCGTGCTGGAGCCGATTGCTGCTACCGCCTGGCAGAACACGCCCAATCTGTGGGCCCTGCCGGTGCCCAGTAATGCCGGCAACAAGTTCCATCGCGGCCACTGCCTTGTCGTCTCCGGTGGCCCGCTGAACACCGGCGCGGCGCGCCTGGCCGCCATGGCTGCTTTCCGCGTCGGTTGCGGGCTGGTGTCGCTGGCGGGCTCAGAGGCGGCGCTGATGGTCCATGCGGCCCATGTCACCGCCATCATGCTCAAGCCCGCCGCTGACGCCCCGGCGCTGACGGAATTGCTGTCCGACAAGCGCATCAACGCTGTGGTCATCGGTCCGGCCGGCGGCGTTGGCGAGGCCACCCGCAACAATGTGCTGGCCGTTTTGGCCTCCGGCGCCGCCACCATGCTCGATGCCGACGCGCTGACCAGCTTCGCTGACGATTCCGCCACCCTGTTTGCCGACATCAAGGCCAGCGCCGCTCCGGTGGTAATGACCCCGCATGAGGGCGAATTCCAGCGCCTGTTCGGCGACGTTCCCGGCGGAAAGCTGGAAAAGGCCCGCGCCGCCGCTGCCCATTCCGGCGCCATTATCGTGCTCAAGGGCAGCGACACGGTGATTGCCAGCCCCGATGGCCGCGCCGCCATCAACGCCAATGCGCCGGCATGGCTCGGCACCGCCGGCTCCGGCGACGTGCTAGCCGGCATGATCGCCGGACTGATGGGGCAGGGCATGTCGGGCTGGTCCGCCGCCTGCGCCGGCGTCTGGCTGCACGCGGAAGCCGCTAACCGGTTTGGTGGCCCGGGCCTCGTCAGCGAGGATTTGCCGCTGCTGGTGCCGGGGGTGCTGGCGAGTTTGTAAGGGCCTCGGGGGCGCTCAAGCCCGAGGGTGATGCGTGGTGGTTGGGTTGCTACCGCCAGCGCACCATCAGCCGCTCCAGCCCATGGAAATGATACACGTCGTTATACCGCGGCTCTTCCGCCAGTCGCAGCTTCGGCAGGCGTCGGAACAATTCTCCCAACGCCACCTGGAGTTCGATCCGCGCCAGCGGGGCGCCGATGCAGAAGTGGATGCCTGCGCCAAAACTCACATTGGCGCCGTCGCTGCGGAACGGGTCAAAGCGATTGGCCTGGGCGAAGCGGGCCGGGTCACGATTGGCGGCGCCCAGTAACAGCCCCACCACATCGCCCTTGCGCAGTGAAATCCCTTCATATTCAAGATCTTCCAGCGCATAGCGGGTAAACATGTGCAGCGGCGCGTCGAAGCGCAGGCATTCTTCCACGGTTGCCGCTGTCTGCGTTTCGTTGGTAAAAAGCGTAACCGGATCGATACCGCTTTCGAGGATGGATTTGACGCCATTGCCGGTGGTGTGCACCGTCGCCTCATGGCCGGCATTGAGCAGCAGGATGGCGGTGGACATCACCTCTTCGTCGCTCAGCCGGTCGCCGCCGCGATCCGAAGTCAGCATGTGGCTGAGCAGGTCTTCGCGCGGCTGGCGGCGGCGTTCGGCGATCACCACGCGCAGAAAATCCATGAAATCGCTCGATGCCTGATTGGCATCCAGCTCGGTGTCATGGCTCACCCCGAACATATACATGGCCACCATGCGGTTGGACCAATTGAGCAATTGCGGGGCGCTGTCGGCCGGCAGTCCGATCATCTCGGCGATGATGATGGCCGGGAGCGGGGCTGCGAAAGCCTTGATCAGGTCGACGCTGTCATCATTCTCAAAGCCGTCGATGATCTCGTTGGCGAGCCTGACGATGCGCGGCCGCAATTGCTCGACATGGCGTGACACGAAGGCCCGGTTCACCAGCGTACGCAGTCGCGTATGGGACGGCGGCTCCAGATTGAGCAGGGAGTGCTTCTCGGTCAGGTCGAAGGCGGGGGTGTGCGGTTTGGGCGCGGGCATGCCCAGCTCTTCGCGGCTTGCCACATGCAGGATTTCGCGGCCAAACCGCTTGTCGCGGAGCAGGGCGCTGACCTGTTTGAAGCCGGCAAAGCACCAATGCCCATACTGGTCCCAGAAGAAACTGGGGTTGCTCGCATGCAACTGGTCATAGAACGCATAGGGGTTCTGGTAGAATGCCTGGTCGCGCGGTTCGGCGCTGGCGCGACGGTTTTCGGGCACGTCGGTGATGGGCTTGAGCTGAACGATGGCGGCCATGGGCGATGCAAAACCGGACTGAAAAACAACGTCCGACATTACGAGGTCACAAAGCCATTGCAATCGGCCGCTTGCCCTCCCGCCAAAAATCGCTAGTGGAAGGGCAACGAGCCAAGGAGTGCCCCAAGTGAGCGACCTCACCCTGAGCCAAGCCATCGACAACATCTACGCCTCGATCAAGAACGATAACGAGGATCTGGACGCCCATATCGCCGCGCTCAAGGCCGCCATGGCCCGCGAAGGCGCCAAGGAAGCCGTGTTCGAGCCGACCAAGCTGGCCCAGTCCAATCGCCAGGGCCGCAAGATCATGCAGTCCTACTTCAAGAAGAAGGGCGTGGCGGTCAGCTTCTCAGCTTAGGGGATCGCGTGGGCTGCTGCCCGCGCCCATTCACCCTTCCGTCAGATCGGCGACCCCGGCTATTGAAGCAGGCCCCATTGCCGCCTATCTGTGGCTTTACCGCCCATTAAGGCGAACTAGTCTGCTATCGACCGTCGCGTTGATTCGAAATTCGGCATGATTCCAACGCTCCGACATAGGCGTTCGGACCGGGGTCATGTTCCATTCTGTACGATAACTGCTGGCCAGGTCCGCGACACGGCACAGCGAAGGGGCATCACATGCGGGATCCGCACGATATTTACATGAATACGCTCGTGCCCATGGTGGTCGAGCAGTCCAATCGGGGCGAGCGCGCTTTCGACATTTACTCGCGCCTGCTGCGCGAGCGCATCATTTTCGTCACCGGTGTGGTCGAAGACAACATGGCTTCGCTCATCGTGGCGCAGCTGCTGTTCCTCGAATCGGAGAACCCGAAAAAGGAAATCGCGCTCTACATCAACTCGCCCGGTGGCGTCGTCACCTCCGGCCTGTCGATTTATGACACGATGCAGTTCATCCGTCCGGCCGTCGCCACCATGGTGATGGGGCAGGCGGCGTCGATGGGTTCGCTCCTGCTGGCCGCTGGCGAGCCGGGCATGCGTACCAGTCTGCCGAACTCGCGCATCATGGTCCACCAGCCTTCCGGCGGCTATCAGGGTCAGGTCACTGACATCATGATTCATGCCAAGGAAGTCGAGGGTTTGAAGCGTCGTCTTAATCAGATCTATGAGAAGCACACTGGCCGTACATACGAGGAAATCGAGCGGGCTCTCGAGCGCGATAATTTCCTCTCGCCGGAGGAAGCCAAGGCGTTCGGTCTCATCGACAGCGTCTATGAAAAGCGCATCGTGCCGGACGCTGCCAGCTGATTGGCCTGCGTTAAGCACATTGCCGATGCGCCGTGGACTGTGATCCGCGCGCAATTGCACCAAGCCGGATCGGTCTTTAGGATCGTTCCGGCTTAGACTTTGTTTATGCCTTCAGCGTTACCGTTCACGATAGCGCTGAATTTTGGGGGCACTCTGCTCCCGGGAGTGACAGGATGTCCAAAGAGACAACGAACGGCGAAACCTCCAAGAACACGCTTTATTGCTCGTTCTGCGGGAAATCCCAGCATGAGGTTCGCAAGCTGATCGCCGGTCCGACCGTGTTCATCTGTGATGAGTGCGTCGAGCTGTGCATGGACATCATCCGCGAAGAGAACAAGACCTCGATGGTCAAGTCCTCCGATGGCGTGCCGACACCAGCAGAAATCTGCAAGGTGCTCGACGATTACGTCATCGGTCAGTACCGCGCCAAGCGTGTGCTGTCCGTGGCCGTCCACAACCACTACAAGCGTCTGCACCACTCGTCCAAGAACCAGGATATCGAACTCTCCAAGTCGAATATCCTGCTGATCGGGCCGACCGGTTCGGGCAAGACGTTGCTGGCTCAGACGCTGGCGCGCATTCTTGATGTGCCTTTTACCATGGCCGACGCGACCACCCTCACCGAGGCTGGCTATGTCGGTGAGGATGTCGAAAACATCATCCTCAAGCTGCTCCAGGCGGCAGACTACAACGTGGAAAAGGCGCAGCGCGGCATCGTCTATATCGACGAAGTCGACAAGATTTCCCGCAAGTCCGACAACCCGTCCATCACCCGCGATGTGTCGGGCGAAGGCGTGCAGCAGGCTCTGCTCAAGATCATGGAAGGCACCGTGGCCTCGGTTCCCCCGCAAGGTGGACGGAAGCACCCGCAGCAGGAATTCCTGCAGGTGGACACGACCAATATCCTGTTCATCTGCGGCGGTGCCTTTGCGGGGCTCGAAAAGATCATCTCGGCGCGTGGCGAAGGTTCAGGTATCGGCTTTGCCGCGACCGTGAAGGACCCCAATGATCGTCGCGTCGGTCAGATTCTTGCCGATGTCGCTCCCGAAGATCTGGTCCGTTTCGGCCTGATCCCGGAATTCATCGGCCGTCTGCCGGTGCTGGCGACCCTGGAAGATCTCGACATCGCGGCGCTGATCGAAATCCTGACCGCGCCGAAGAACGCTCTGGTGCGTCAGTACCAGCGGCTGTTCCAGATGGAAGAAGTCGAACTGACCTTCCACGAGGACGCTCTCAAGGCGATCGCCGAGAAGGCCATCGAACGCAAGACCGGCGCGCGCGGCCTGCGCTCGATCATGGAAGCCATCCTGCTCGACACCATGTACGACCTGCCTTCGCTTGAAGGCGTTGAGGAAGTGGTGATCAGCGAGGAAGTGGTGCGGGGCAAGGACATCCGTCCGCTCTACATCTATTCCGAACGCAAAAAGGAAGACATCCCCGCGGGGGCATGATCGACTTGCGATAGAATTGAAAATGCCGGGCCCTTGGGTCCGGCATTTTTGTTTGTGGGGGAGCCGCGTTAGGCCGCAGCCTGCGGCCGGGGTCCCACATAGACCGACATCGGGCGGATCAGCCGGCCGTCCAGCGCCTGTTCGCTGGCATGGGCGATCCAGCCACTCACCCGACCGGCGGCGAAGACGCAGGTAAAGGCGTCGCGGGGAAAGCCGAGGGCTTCGAGCAGCAGCGCGGTGTAAAATTCCACATTGGTTTCCAACGGCCGGTCCGGCTTTTTGCGCCGCAGCAGATCGAGCGCGGCCTGTTCCACGGCTTCGGCCAGGGCGAGGCGCGTCGGTTCGATAGCGCCGGATGCCGCCAGCCGCCGCACGGCGCTCTTGAGCGCGTCGGCGCGGGGATCGCGGACGCGATAGATGCGGTGGCCGAACCCCATCAGCCGCTCCCCGCGCGCCAGCGCATCGTCCAGCCAGGCGGCGGCATCGTTGGGCTGACCGACGCCGTCGAGCATATCCAGCACCGGGCCGGGCGCCCCGCCATGCAGCGGCCCCTTGAGTGCGCTCAATGCGGCCAGAACCGCTGACGCCAGCCCCGCCTGGGTCGAGGCGACCACGCGGGCGGCGAAGGTGGAGGCGTTCAGCCCGTGGTCGGCCACGGTCACCAGATAGCAGTCGAGCGCGGCAACCTGCTCCGGGCTGGGCATGGCGCCATGCAGCATGCGCAGGAAATCGGCGGCATGCGGCAGGGTAGCGTCCGGCGCGATCGGGGACAGCCCCTGCCGCAGCCGTAGCAGGGCCGCGGTGAACACTGCCGGCGCCGCCAGCAGGGGCAGCGCAATTGCCATGTCATCGCCATCGGGCAGGCGAGCCATCAGCGCCCGCAGGGCGTCCACCGGCGGCAGGGCGACCAGCGCGGCATCAGCAGTCGCCACATGGGCGAACAGGCCCGCCCTGGCCGCGCCTAGCGCCGCCGGCAGGTCGGCGGGCAGTGTCAGGAAGCCATCGAGCAGCAGGCGCACCACGTCCTCATAGGCGCTGCCCGCCACCAGCTCGTCCAGCGACACCCCGCGCACGATCAGCCGACCATGGGCGCCATCCACGTCCGACAGCACCGTTTCGGCGGCCACCACGTTTTCCAGACCACTCTTCATCACACTCTCCTTTGGCTGTTGTTGCAGCATTCAGGCGTGCTAACATTGACGTCAATCTTGACCATTTGGATCAATGTCATGGACTGGCTGACCGCCACCGAAGCGCTGGCGCTGCTCGGCACCCAGCCGCAGACCCTCTATGCCAATGTCAGCCGAGGCCGCATCAAGGCCCGGTCGGACCCGGCCGATAGTCGCCGCAGCCTCTATCGCGGCGATGACGTGCGACGGCTGGCGCAGCGTGGCGCGGGCCGGCGCCAGCAATCCGCCGTGGCGGTGGCGACGATGCATTGGGGCGAGCCGGTGCTGCAGTCGGCAATTTCCACCGTCGTTGAGGGTCGTCTGCTCTATCGCGGCCGCGATGCGGTCGAGCTGGCGGCCACGGCAACGCTGGAAGAAATCGCCGCGCTACTGTGGGACGCGGCTCCGCTCGGCCAGTTGCCAGCGGCCGCTGCCGGCGACGCCAGCATCGGGGCGGCGTTTGCCGCGCTGGCCGGTCGCGCCGCTATCGATCCACCCAGCCTGGGGCGGTCGCCTGCCGTCCTGCAGCAGGAGGCGGCTGCCATCCTGTCCATCGTCGGCGCTGCGCTGACCGCCAGTCCGTCTGGGGCTGACCCGCTCCATACGCGGCTGGCCGCAAGCTGGGGCTGCCCGGCGGCGGCGGATACGCTGCGCCGCACCCTGGTGCTGCTGGCCGACCACGAACTCAACGCCTCGACCTTTGCCGCCTGTGTCACCGCTTCAACCGGGGCTTCACTGGCAGCGGCAACGCTGTCGGGGCTGGCGGCGCTGACCGGGCCGCTGCATGGCAGCGCGGCCACCGCTGTGCTCGCTCTGGCTGATGACGCGGCGCGCGACGGCGCCGAAGCCGCGGTCATGGCGCGGCTGGGGCAGGGCATGCCGGTCCCGGCTTTCGGCCATCCGCTCTATCCCGATGGCGATACCAGGGCGCAGCATCTGCTGGCGCAAATGCCGGTGCCGCCGCTGTTCGCCGCGCTGGCCGAGGCAGGCGAGCGGATCACCGGCGATCGCCCCAATATCGACTTTGCCCTCGCCGCGCTGACCGTAACTCATGGCCTGCCGCGTCAGGCGCCCTTGCTGATCTTCGCCCTGTCACGCTGCGCCGGCTGGCTGGCGCATGCGCAGGAGCAGGCCGCCAGTGGCGAGCTGATCCGGCCCAGGGCGCGCTTTGTCGGGGGCCGGACATGAGGGGGCAATGGGGCCCAAACCGGCGGCAAAGCTTGACAATACCATGCTCGAGCGGGCTTCATGCCGGGCTGGGAGGGGGCCGTGGCTAAGCTGAGCGTCGAACAATTCGCTGATGTCACATCGATCCTGTTTGCGGCGGCGCTCGACCCGGCGCGGTGGCAGGATTTTCTGGATCGGCTGTCCACGCATATGGGTGTCGTCAATACCCACCTCTACGGCTACGACTTTGCGTCCAATCTGGGACTGGACCTGCTCCATCACGGCTACGCCCCCGAATTCATGCAGAGCTACCACGAGCATTACGGCACCCTCAACGCCTGGGCGCCGGGGCTGGCCAAGACGCCGGTTGGCAAGGTGGTGACCTCGGCCCAGTCCTTCCCCGAGGAGGAACTGTTCAAGACCGCATTCTACAATGAATGGGTGCTGCCCCAGGGCGATTTGCGCACCGGGGCCGGGGTTATTCTGGCCCGGGACGAATCTCGCTTCTTCGTGCTGGGCGGCAATATGAGCCAGCGCCACGCTGGCCACGAGCAGGACTTTTTCGACACGCTGACCCTGCTGACGCCGCATATGCGCCGCGCCCTCGAAATCAGCCGGACCATGTTCAATGAAACCATCCAGGTGGTGGCCGGCCAGAAATTTTCCGGCCAGTCGAGCGGCGGCGCCCTGCTGGCCCTGACCACGACGCGGCAGGTGATCTATGCCAATCCTGCCGCCCAGGCGCTGGCGGAAATTGGCGCGACCTTGCGCTTCAGCGCTCTCGGACGACTGCATTTCGTCGATATGGCGGCTGACAATGTGCTGCAGCAGGCGCTTGATGCCATGGCGCAGCGGCGGGGCGCCCCATCTGCCAGCCTGCAGTTGCGGCATCCGCATGGCGGCGTCACGCAGGTGCGCCTGGCCCGTATCGAGAGCGACCGGTTGGGCTTCATGCCGCTGGGCATGGCCAGCGGTTCCGGCGAACCGCATCTGCTGATCTCGCTGTCCCCGCCGCCCGACACCGCCAAGAGCGACGAGTTGCTGCGGCACGGCTTTGGCCTGACCGAGAGCGAAATCCGGGTTGCCGGCCTGATTGCTGATGGCCTCACCTCGCGCGAAATTGCCGACGCCCGCCAAGTGTCACTGCACACGGTGCGCGACCAGATCAAGGCGGCGCTGGCCAAGACCGGTTCACGCCGCCAGATCGAGCTGGTGCGGCTGTTGCAGAATATCCGGGGCGCTGCGGCAGAAGCGTAGCCATTCTGCATGCAGGGCACACAGGTGTTTCCGGGCTATTGCGCATATCTCCTGTGCGTTCTCGGGTTAACCGTCACAATACCGCGAAGCTTGACTTGCGTCCCCGCCAGACGGACCTATTTATTAACCGGAATCAGCTCAGCCTCGATGCTGAAGCTGTCTACAACGGGCGCGCATCCTCCCTTCCTCCCGCGCGCCCCGGAAAGGATACGAGATGACGGACGTCAATCCCACGGGCGGCGAATCCAGCCGGGATCGCGTTTACCCAGTGCTCCCGCTGCGCGATATCGTCGTTTTCCCCGGCATGATCGTGCCGTTATTCGTTGGCCGTGAAAAATCGGTCAAGGCGCTTGAAGAGGTCATGCGCGACGACAAGCATATTCTCGTCGTGACCCAGAAGAACGCCCAGGACGACGATCCCGCGCCCGACCAGATTTATGCCACCGGCACCATTGCCACGGTGCTACAGCTGCTGAAACTCCCCGACGGCACCGTCAAGGTGCTGGTGGAAGGCCTGCATCGCGCGGTCATCGACCGCTATCTGCAGACCGTCGATTATTTCGAGGCCGAGGCGTCGATCCTGCCTGAGCCCGCAGAAGACGCGACGGAGCTCGAAGCCTTGTCGCGCTCGGCCTCCACCGAGTTCGAAAACTATGTGAAGCTCAACAAGAAGATCTCTGCCGAGGTCGTCGCTGCGGTTGGGCAGATCGAAAACCACTCCAAGCTGGCCGACACCATTGCCAGCCATCTGGTGATCAAGATCAACGAGAAGGAAGATTTGCTCTCGACCATTTCGGTCGCCGAGCGCTTCCAGAAGATTCTTGGCCTGATGGAAGGCGAAATCGGCGTCTTGCAGGTAGAAAAGCGTATCCGTAGCCGCGTCAAGCGGCAGATGGAGAAGACCCAGCGCGAGTATTATCTCAACGAGCAGATGAAGGCGATCCAGAAGGAACTGGGCGACGGCGAAGAAGGCTCCAACGAGATCGCCGAGATCGAAGAGCGCATCGCCAAGACCCGCCTCAGCAAGGAAGCCAAGGCCAAGGCCGAGGCCGAACTGAAAAAGCTCAAGTCGATGAGCCCGATGTCGGCCGAAGCCACCGTGGTGCGCAACTATCTCGATACGCTGCTCGGCCTGCCCTGGGGCAAGAAGAGCAAGGTCAAGCGTGACCTGGCCATGGCCGAAAAGGTGCTGGACGAGGATCACTATGGGCTCGAGAAGGTCAAGGAACGCATCCTTGAATATCTGGCTGTGCAGGGCCGTACCGGCACCCTTAAGGGGCCGATCCTCTGCCTCGTCGGTCCTCCGGGCGTCGGCAAGACCTCGCTGGGCAAGTCGATCGCCAAGGCGACCGGCCGCGAGTTCGTGCGCATGGCGCTTGGCGGCGTTCGGGACGAAGCCGAAATCCGCGGCCACCGCCGCACCTATATCGGTTCCATGCCCGGCAAGGTGATCCAGTCGCTCAAGAAGGTCGGTAAATCCAACCCGCTCTTCCTGCTCGACGAAATCGACAAGATGGGCCAGGACTTCCGGGGCGATCCGTCCTCGGCGCTGCTGGAAGTGCTCGATCCCGAGCAGAACCACACCTTTGCCGATCACTATCTCGAGGTCGATTATGACCTGTCCGATGTGATGTTCGTCACCACGTCGAATACGCTCAACATTCCCGGCCCGCTGATGGACCGCATGGAGATCATTCGCCTGTCCGGTTACACCGAGCAGGAGAAGCACGCGATCGCCAAGCAGCACCTGATTCCGGAAACGTTGAAGGAAAACGGCCTCGCCCATGGCGAGTTCGAGCTGAGCGACGAAATGCTGACCGCCTTGATCCAGCGCTACACCCGTGAAGCGGGCGTGCGTAACCTCAAGCGCGAAATCGGCAAGCTGATGCGCAAGGCCGTGACCGAGATCGTCAGGACCAAGGTCAAGACCGTGGTTATCGATGAAGAGAAACTCACCAAGTATCTCGGCGCCGATATCTACACGCATGGCGAGATCGAAGCCGAAGCACAGGTTGGTCTGGTGACGGGCCTGGCCTGGACCTCGGTTGGTGGCGAGCTGCTGACCATCGAAGGCGTGATGACGCCGGGCAAGGGCCGCATGACGGTCACCGGCAACATCAAGGAAGTGATGAAGGAATCGCTGACCGCGGCAACGGCCTATGTCCGTTCGCGCTCGATCGATTTCGGCATCAAGCCGCCGATGTTCGACACGCGCGACATCCACGTCCATCTGCCCGAAGGCGCGACGCCCAAGGACGGCCCATCGGCTGGCATTGGCCTGGCCACGGCCATCGTCTCGGTGATGACCGGCATTGCCGTGCGCAATGACGTCGCCATGACCGGCGAAATCACGCTGCGGGGCAGGGTGCTGCCCATTGGCGGCCTCAAGGAGAAGCTGCTTGCGGCCCTCCGGGGTGGCATCAAGACCGTGCTGATCCCTGAGGAAAACGTCCGCGATCTCGCCGAGATTCCGGACATCGTCAAGGAAGGCATGGAAATCGTGCCAGTCAGCCGCATGGACCAGGTCATCGAGCGGGCGCTGGTGCGCAAGCCCGAGCCGATCGAGTGGAACTTCGATGAAGCCGCCGCCGCTGCGACCGCCAAGGTCGACACGACGGACGACGCCACCACCGGCCTGCCGCACTAAGCGGGCTGCTGGGTATCAAATAGAAACGGCGGTCCCTCGGGGCCGCCGTTTTTTTGTTTCCACCCACCGGCGCCCCCTCGCCCCTTGTGGGAGAGGGACAGACCTGACGCGTTCAGCGGAAGGTCAGGGTGAGGGGGGGCTGCGCCTCCCCATGATCTAAGCGTAGCAAAGCCCCCTCATCCGCCCTTCGGGCACCTTCTCCCACAAGGGGAGAAGGAAGGACCACCCAGCGCTACTCCGGCAATCCCGGCGGCAGGTCGCCGAGGCGCAGCAGCACCTTGGGCTCGTCATAGGTATCGGTTTCGATATCCACGGCCTGCGAGAAGGCAAAGACACCGGCCCGGCTGGTGGCCATCCGTTCGGCCAGGATGATAGCCGCCTCCGCTGTCTTGGCCGTTCTGGGCTGGTCGGGGGTCAGCTTACGACCCCGGAGCTGAAAGCCCTGCACGATATAGACGACGGCCATGATTTCCTCGCGGTTCTGATGGCCAGCCCTAGCATGGTTGCGACCACGACAAGGCAAACCAAATGCGCTCGGCGCCGCTGCTGCCAAAATCTGTCACCAGCACCCGCCATAACGCGGGCGGCCTTGTAACGGGGCTGTGAACCACCCACGTCAAATGCCGCTGGCGGCACCAATCGGAGCATCACTTTGAACAAGGCCCTTGTCGTTATCCTCGCGGCCGTCACGCTCGACGCCGTCGGCATCGGCCTGATCTTCCCGATTCTGCCGGCGCTGTTGCGCGATGTCGGCCACATGACCGAGGTGGCGACCACGCTGGGCATCATGCTGGCGCTGTATTCGGCCTGCCAGTTTCTGTTTTCGCCGATTCTCGGCGTGCTGAGCGACCGCTTTGGCCGCCGGCCGGTGCTGCTGGTCTCGCTGGCCGGCGCGGCGATCGATTATCTGGTGATGGCGTTTGCGCCCGAGCTGTGGATGCTGGTGCTGGGCCGGGCCATTTCCGGCATCACCAGCGCCAATATGGCGGTGGCGACCGCCTATATCACCGATATTTCCACCGAAGAGGAGCGCGCCAGCCGCTTTGGCCTGTTCCATGCCATGTTCGGCATCGGTTTCATCATCGGGCCGGTTCTGGGTGGGTTGCTGGGTGATTTCTGGGTGCGGGCGCCCTTTATCGCCGCCGCTTTGCTCAACACCGCCAATTTTGCCCTGGCGCTGTTCGTGCTGCCCGAATCTCGCAAGGGCCAGCCTGGCGCGCGATTCGATCTTGATACCCTCAACCCGTTCAAGCCGCTGAAATGGGCGCTGACCTTCAAGGCGCTGGTTCCGATGATGGCGATCTTCGTCATCATGAATTTCGTCGGTACCATGTACGGCACCATCTGGGCGCTGTTCAGCGAGGACAATTTTCAGTGGAACGGCATGATGATCGGGCTGTCGCTGGGCGCCTTTGGCGTGTTCCACGCCGGCGCGCAGGCGTTTCTCACCGGTCCGGCCGTGGCCAGGCTCGGCGAGCGCTGGGCGCTGATCGTCGGCATGGGGTGTGAACTGACCGCGCTGGTGATTCTCGGCTTTGCCACGCAGGGCTGGATCATGTTCGCGCTGGCGCCGTTGTTTGCCCTGGGTGGCATCGGCATGCCCGCGCTGCAATCGCTGGTCACCCAGCAGGTGGGGCCGGACAAGCAGGGGCAGTTGCAGGGCGTGCTGGCCAGCCTGGTCAGCCTGGCCTCAGTGTTCGGGCCGCTGTTCTTCAGCTTCGTCTATTTCGGCGTGCGCGGCAGCTGGCCGGGGCTAATCTGGATTATCGGCGCCGGTATCTACCTGCTGGCCCTGCCGCTGATGCTGGGAATCAGGCGCAGCAAGGCGCCGACGCCGGCCCTCGGTGAATAAGTCGAGAAACAGGCGGAAAAGCCCAGAAAACCGGCGAGCAGGCGGCAAACCGCTCTTGCCGGGTCAAATTTTCCAGTCCATTAACAGTTTTGCACCGTCCGGCCTCGTGAGACCCCCGGAAATCCTTGCGTTTCGTCCAGAATCGACAAAGGGTTTCCAGGTATCAGGTCTGCCAAGCGAGGGCGGGCAATTCACGCGAGGAAACGCTATGAACAAGAACGATCTGGTTGGCGTCGTTGCCGACAAGGCGACGATCACCAAGGCACAGGCCGCTGAAGCGGTTGATGCAGTGTTCGAGGCAATCACCGGCTCCCTGAAGGCAGGCGAAGAAGTTCGTCTCGTCGGTTTCGGCACTTTTGCTGTGTCGGCACGCAAGGCTTCGACCGGCCGCAACCCAGCCACCGGCGCCGAAATTCAGATCCCGGCCTCCAATCAGGCCAAGTTCAAGCCCGGCAAGGGCCTGAAGGACGCGATCAACTAAGTCCGATCCTGTATCGGCATGCTGATCGGCCCCGAGCGCTTCGCGCCGGGGCCATTTTCTTTTTTGACGGTTGACGATCCCGGGCAGGGGCCCTAATCAGAGCGCCTTGCAGGGGCGTTTGCCCCAGCGGGCGATTAGCTCAGTTGGTAGAGCGCCTCGTTTACACCGAGGATGTCGGCGGTTCGAGTCCGTCATCGCCCACCAAGTTTTCCTTGTTGAACCACAATGGTTTAGCTGGAAGGCGGAAACTCTCCGAAACATCATTGAACACCTGCTGGCACTCAAATGGCACGGCAAAGGTTCAATCATGGCCACAATCCGCAAGCGGAGCGACAAATACCACGTCCAGTTTAGACGTCAGGGATTCGCTCCCGTCACCAAATCCTTCTTCAAGCTAGCAGACGCCAAGGAGTGGGCACGGCTCCTTGAGATACAGGCCGACAGGCAGGAGTTATCCCCCAACCGTAAGGCTCTTGAGCAGTCCACCTTGGGCGATCTCGTGACCCGCTACCGGGATGAGGTCATTCCTAAGCTCAAGGCCGCTGACAGAGAGAGGTACGTGGTCAACGCTTTCCTCCGGCATTCGATCTGTCGCAAAACCCTGTCCGAACTGACCGTCCGTGATTTCGTAAAGTATCGCGATGAACGGCTCAAAACGGTAACGGCCAAATCTCTCCAGCGTACGTTGTCGCCCATCAATCATATGTTCCGTTTGGCGGTGGAGGAGTGGGATATTCCACTCAGGGACAATCCGCTGGCGAAGCTCCGGTTGAAGGTTATCGACAACAAGCGGGAACGGCGGTTGAAAGAAGGGGAACTGGACACCCTGCTGGCGATGGCTCGGAGTGGTCATGTCGCGGGGGCCACTAATCACAGCAATCGAACGCGCAACCCTTATGTACCGCTGCTGATCGAGTTCGCCCTAGAGACAGCGATGCGCAGGGGCGAGATGCTGGCCCTGAAGTGGGCCCAGGTTGACATCAAAAGGCGCTCCGTGACGATCCTGGAGGCCAAGAACGGGCATTCTCGCGTGATCCCTCTATCATTGAAGGCGGTTTCGCTCCTAGAGGCAGCTACGGAGGTCAAGCCCATCGACAGGGAGCGTGTCTTTCCTTTGTCACCTAACGGCTTCCTCCTATCATGGTCCAGACTGGTCGCTCGGGCCAAAATTGACGACCTGCATTTCCACGATCTGCGTCATGAAGCCATCAGCCGGCTGTTTGAGCTTGGTCTGACAGTTCCAGAGGTCGCCTCGGTCAGTGGCCATCGCACGATGGGGCAATTATTTCGCTACGCCCACGCCAATCATGCCAGTGTCAGGGCCAAGTTGCTGGGGTCACCAGGGATTTTGTTACCTAAATCGACCGTGAATGAGACAATCGCGTAATTCTTAGGGTTGACTGACACGCCCAAATGTCAAAATGCCCGGAATCCTTGAGGTTTTAAGGGTTTCGGGCGCTCATCATACCCAGTGGACTTGGACTGCGTTTCACCCCCGGGATCAGGTGCAGGTACTACCCATAGATCGGCCTTTCTTCGAAGGTGCTAGATGAAGATATTTGGTGGGTTGCAAGGCGCGCTCATGGGCGTATGATCCTGCCACGCCCTTCTAGGGCGGACGCCCCGGCACCTAGCCAGTTGGACATGACCTGTTCGGTTAGGATCATAGCCTCCATTAACGCCTTTGGCGGACCGCGTGACAGCGTAGCGATAATGCTATGTGCTTGCAGAAGGACGCCCGTATCGGGTTAGCCGGACGCTGCACTTAGTTAGCAAGGCTGGAGTGGGCGGAGCTAGTTTACTAGCGTAATTATGGTGCTGTAGCATCTAGGCTAATCGCATTAGATCAGGCTAAGTCCCTGATATACTTCATATTTTGCTTGACTTCGCACCCTAAAACGTGATACAATAGATGTGTAGGGGCAGTTCAGACTATCGAACGCACCCCTCTCCGAGCTTGGCACCATTCAGCCACGTTCCCGCAGGTCGAAGAGACCCGTAAGGCAGCACCGTCAAGGAACCTCGTTCCTGCTGTCCCCATAGCCCCCGACATCACCGATCATCATGAACAGACGCCGCTCGGTCTCTGTCGTGCTGGTCAATTTCAACTTTGCTTGAACAAAGCAAGAACGAAAGGTCGGTCTATGACTGATTTACTTGATAACGCAGGGGGCGAGAACTCCGCCCAACATCACCAGAACGATGCCCACAAGGCATATCAAGACCTCCAAATCCAACAGCTTGCCGAACGCGTCATCCACCAGGCCGGGCGATCCGCAACCCCGGACTTTCTCAAGGCGGTCGCCTATCAGGTGATTGCCCTTGCGAACGCCAAGGGAGGTGCACGATGACCTCCACCCGGCCGAAAGCATTCCGCTTGGGAGAATTCGCTAACCGCCTATTGGAACACGAAAAGGAAATCGCTGAGCGGCAACAGGCTGTCGTGATCGAGGTAGCCATTTTTCTACTTCAAAAGACCGCTCAGTATCCATTCTGGGTTGCACGAACCAAAGATGGAAAGCCTCTGCCCCGGTCACTGGAAGGCCGGTGGTTGTCGCCAGAAACCTTCAGGGTCGCTGCTGAAAAATATCTTGCCGTGCATCCAGTTGCGGGGAGGGGCAAGAATGCTGTTTGACCCTGACCAGTTGCCTGCAACTACCAAGACCAGCATGCGGGAGAAGGATGAGCACTACCATCGTGTCGTCGCTGTCTTGAACGAGAAGTGGCGTGTCATCGAGTGCTGCGATGGTATCCAGTGGATTGTCCAGCGTCGAGATAAGTCAACAAAAACACTGGCCACACCTCGATGGAGGAGCGTCAGCTATCCGAGGTGCAGGGAAGGTGTCTTCGCGGCTCTGACCTGGCTTAAAATCGATACAAGTGATGCTGCAATGGCAAGATTGGTCGCTCTGCCAGACTGGTTGCACAGTGCCGGTGCGAATTACCTCGCCCTCCTTCCGGGAGGCGTGACGTGACCAGAACGATCCAGCACGCCGGCGATGGAAACGAGATCTCCTTCGTCCCCATTGGACAGTTCGCTTCCAAGGGTGTCGCCGTCATCGATACCGAGGATTTGCTGATGCTAGAAGAGCTTGGCCTTTCCTTGGCGTGGAACCGGAATTCCCGGACTGGCTATGTCTTTGCTCCTGCTGCCCGCGCAGTGGGACGAAGCGTCCAGGTTGCCAGAGTCCTACTCGATTGCGGTCCCGGTGAGAACGTCCGGTATCTCAACGGCGATCCGACGGACCTTCGGCGGAGCAATCTTTCCGTCAATCCAGAAGGCAACGCCACTCGTAGGGACCGAGATTTCCTTACCCCCAAAGCAGAAAGGAGAGCATGGGGGCCAAAGGCGCAGCATGAGTATCTGTAGTTGAAACCTAACCAATACCCCGGAGGGCGTCACTGTCTTCCGGGGATTATTCGATCACTACGCCATCAACATTTTATATCTGAAAGCAGCACACAAGAAGGAAAACAATGAATGATGAAATAGACAGCATTCGACTAAACCAGTCAGAGGCCGAAAGGTTTTTGAACGGGCTCGACCCAAAGGCCAGCAGCTTCACGTTCCAGACCTTCCCTGAGAAAGGAAAATCTGGTTCTGGCGGCGTAGTGGATGGTGAACTCAGCAACGTCTGGTTGGCCCTGGAATTTGCCAACATCCATCATCACGGTGTCGGCGTCACGATCAATGAAACCCAAGGCGGACGGAAGGGCGAAAACGCTACCCGGATCAGGGCTGTTTGGCAGGAAGACGATAACGGATATCCAGATGGCTTTCCCCTTGAGCCTTCTGTCGAAGTGCAATCATCGGCTGGAAAGTTCCATCGATACTGGCTTGTCGATGGTGATTGGCCTGCGGACGAACAGGGCAGGGCAGATTTCGCGGCTGTCATGGCAACGATGGTCGGCACCTACGGCAGTGATCCATCCGCCAAGGATATCAGCCGGGCAATGAGGCTACCGGGCACCCTCCATCAGAAGGGCGAACCGCAACTGGTCACGATCATATGCCCAGCAGGCAGCGAACCTGTTCGCTATACCCGGCAGCAGATTGTTTCCAGCTTCGTGCAGCATCCAGTTGTCGTATCTTCTGGGCCACCTCCTATCATGACGCCAAAGGTCGCCGACGACATTGACCAGGACCGCGTGAAGTCCGCTCTATCTGCAATTCCTTCTGACGCCAGAGATACTTGGCTCAAGGTCGGAATGGCGCTCCACCGTGAGATAGGTGGGGATGATGTTGGATTTCAGATTTGGGATGACTGGGCCAAGACCACGGCAGCCGGGAACTACGATCTGGCTAAACAGCGCCGAGCTTGGAAATCTTTCCGCGATCACCCCACCCCTGTAACCTTCGCTTCGGTATTTCAGTTGGCGATAGATCACGGTTGGGAACGGCAGGAAACAAACACCCTGCGTTTTGACCTCAGGGGGGATTCCAGAGGAACGGATCAACATCCAGCGTCACCCCGGCGATCTTGTTGAAGCCGTCCTTCCGTCCATTCGAAACCGCTTGGCGGACTTCGGCAACTATCCCGCCCCTGTCTTCTTCGATGGTATCGAGGAAATCGCCAAGGTCATTCAAGGTATGGCGACAGGTGATCCAGCCATAGGCAGGGAATTGTACATTTCTAGCCTGGCTGCTGGTGTGGGCAAGACCACTACGATGATCGAAGCCATCCAGACGATCATAGGCATGACGGAATATCGTGGCGTTGGCATGATTGTGTTCCTATCACAGGTCAGCCAGATCGATGCTGTGCGCAAACAGGCAGGGCTATCGGAACGGGATTATTCTGTGATCGTCAGTACCGGTTATCAGGACAAACTGCCCTTGGGGAATCCTGTCCCTGTTGATGCCCGCGTTCTGTTCACGACCCAGCAAATGCTTGAGCGGTACGTCAAAAAGGCCGACAGCTTTGAAGGGATTCGAGATTTTTGGTTCAACGGCAAGCCGCGCCAAGTTAGGGTTTGGGATGAAGCAATCTCGCCCAGCAAGCTTCATACCTTGGGGGTCTATAAACTCCACAAGTTGTTCGATGCTCTTATTCGAGCCGGCCTAAAACCCGCTGTAGACGACAAACTCATGCCACTAGCGGAGACCCTAGGGACGGCCAAGGACCATGATGTTTTCGAGATGCCCGATCTGTCCGAATACGGATGGGAGGCCGAAGCTATTGCCGATCTATATAATGATGAGGGTGATAGGCAGGCAGCAGAAGCTTTATGGAAGCTATCCGGGCGGTCTGTTCGCGTCCGTATGGACCAGTGGGGCAGCGCGGCTCTGGGATATGACGACATTTTCCCGGACGATCTTGGGCCGCTGCTGATCCTTGATGCATCGGGACAGCTTCGTAAGGTCTATGCCGACTGGCACGCCGACCGAAAGGGGCTTCGCGGACTATATAGCCCGAAAAAGTCCTATGGTGGATTGACCATCCATTATCAGGACAAGGGCACCGGGCGAGATCAGTACAAGAAATCCCAGAAACGCAGATACGAGCTCTACGAGGGTTTTGTCCGCACCATCAAAACCATCCCTGACGATGAACCGATATTGGTGGTCCACTTCAAGGCGTCTGGCGACAGGCGGGAGGGAACAGCGGATATAGAACGGGAGCTGCGGGAGCAGTTGCCGGGACGGCGGAACCTGAAATTCTGCACCTGGGGTCAGCACACCGCCACGAACGACTATGCCGATTGCAGGCACATCATTTTGGCGAGCATTCTGCAATACCCGACCTCACACACCGAGGCCCTTGGGCGCAGTGCAAAGAGGCTATTGGCCGAGGATGGCTATTCTGCGGACGAGTACGGCCTGATGGCTTTGGGAGAGGTTGCCCATAATCTGCTGCAAGCCGCCAATAGGGGAGCCATTCGCAGGTTGACCGGAGATAGCTGCCCCGCGGGTTGCCACCTGTATGCGACATTCTCAGGCAGGCATATTCCGAGGGGGCTGTTGAACCATGTTTTCCCCGATGCCACGGTTCTGGACTGGACGCCAGTACATAAGGTGACGGGCAACCAAGCCAGACTAGCGCAACTCATAGAGGACGAGGCAACATCGGAATGGCACGACGTGCCCAAGGCCACGCTCCGCAACCGATTGGGTGTCAGCAAACAAGCGCTCTCAAAGCTGATAAACGACAGGCTGGTGGGTTATCTAAACACCGAACGCGGCATCAGTATCGAGATTGGCAGATGGGAGCTACGGATAAAGGACAACAAGGATGTAACCATCTCAGATGGAGCGCCTTATCGTGTTAGTACGACAGAGATTGAATGGTTTTCTTTCTAGTTGAAACAGAAGTAACCTAATATTCATATAACCCATTATGATAAATGGATTACTTGGAACGAATTGAATGGACCTCAATTAATAGCAATTGTGTCTTCGACATACTTTATGCCTAACGGCGATATTATTGCCGAATCTTCTCTTTTGTCGTAGTAAATAAGGTTCATTTTGTGAATTGGTGTAATGATTGACGATCTAAATCTTGAAGGATTACTGTATTCAAGGTCGGACAATACCTTTTTAATCGAGGTAAATTCCATAGTTGAATAAAGTACAATCAGAAATTTGTCTTTGGCGGACAGCTCATTGCTCAAAATCCTGAGCCTGTCTCCAACCTTCCAAACCAAAGGGATGTTTCTTTCAACAAGACCATCAACAGCGACGGTGGCGGTTTCAATAGACACAGAATGGAAGATGCGGACAAGTTCGGCCAACAACCATTTCGATATAGCCACAACCACGGTGGCATCCATGTGGTTAGGGTCTACGTCCGCACCCACATGTCCAACATTTCGGTTATTTCGGATTTCATAAAGGGCCAGAATTAGCCTAGGCATCTGAATTTTGACGCTTCGCGGAAAGTCGCCCGCCTTCTCTAAGTCCCGACAAGCGGCAACCATGTTGGGGGGTTTTGACGGCTTGTCGGGAAAATTGCCATCAACGTAACCACGCAAGATGGAGTAAACGACCTCGCATAGCTTTCCTCCATTGAGTTCTGCAGGCTCCCACCGGCCTTCCCGATAGTTACGAATTACCTTGTTAAATTCATCAATGAGTGGCGTGCGCAGTCCCTCGGGTATGCCAGACAGGACAGCCTTAGGTTCCATTGGTGCCGTCACTTCTTGCTCTTTGTTGAAGGCGGCAAATCATGCTCAACAAAATTTCGCCCCGTAGGTGTAACCCTCAAATTGGCTGGCATAGAGGTGTCAATTGTACCCTTTCTTGAACCAGCGACCCGCAGCCCGGCAGCGACATCCTTAGGCTCACGCCACGTGCTTGTAAGTCGAAACACTGATCCAACATGATCTGCGGTTACAGCAGGTAATTCCAAAATGTGCTGAAGATAATATACGGCGACAACGTATTTATCCTCGTTCGATTTTGGCTGTTTCTCTGCAGCAAATTCTTCAAATGGTTTCTTGTCATTTGGTCGCAAATCTAGGTCTCGTATGAATTTGAAATCCTTTTTTTGCCCGTTGTTTTTTCGAGTTGTCGTGCGTTTTGGCTTTTTTTCCTCTTCATTTTCAAAATTACCTGAAGCATTGGTCTGTGGGACGGTGGAGCCATCTTCTTTTTCTAATTTCGGTGAGCTTCCCTGGGCATTGCCAAGTCCACCCAAAGCCGCAAGTAACGCATCAAATGCGGCGCGCTGCACGTCGGGCGAACTAAATGAGTTTACGGCCTCAGCTATTTCTGCCATTCGCGCCAGAAGCGCATCAATCTTTGTTTCGGCCATTTGCTCCCCCAAACTCAATAATTCTGTTTAGCACACTGGGTAGAGTCAGTCAGAATGGCAATACGAAGGGCAACAGTTGCTGTCGAATTCGATAAATACGCCAACTTTTCCGCAACAGTTGGAGATGAGGATTTTCGCTTAGGAATTTTCAGGGTCCGAGTTCCCCGCACCGCACCGACCCCGGCACCCCCGGGGTACCCCACCTAGACGGCCTGCCTGGAGCCAGAACAGAACCCGTAGTGCTGCTCGCCAAGGGGCAGGGTCCCGACCAATACCTAATGACCGGTACTCTCTATACATAGGGGCGCTCATGGAGCTAGTTCTCAGAACTTGGCACAATTCTGGCACACCAAATCCCAGAAACAGCCCTGTCTCTGTGTCGCACTTGATCCTACGAACTGCCCTTGTCTCTAGCATGCGATCAAGGTAGAGTGCTGTAAGCAGTTGTTTGTAATGATGTTTCATAGAGCAGGGCGATTAAGGGCGAAGCCCGTTAAGTGAACGCAGTTCACGCCCTCAGTTGGTAGAGCGCCTCGTTTACACCGAGGATGTCGGCGGTTCGAGTCCGTCATCGCCCACCATTCCCCCTATTTTGTCGGGGAATTTCAATCGGTTAGAACATCTCGTTTTGTTCTAGTTAGAACGTCTCTCCAGTTTAGCCATGCCGTCGACAGCCATGCGGCGTTGATTCGCCGACCGCGTGTAACGCTCCACTTCGGCAATTGTCTGATGGCCGGTGATCGACATAATCTCCAAAGTCGTGCATCCCGCCTCGGCCAATCGGCGCGCGCCGGCCTTGCGGAGCCCGTGCGCGTTGTAGCCCTTGAGCAAGCCTGCCTCGCGACAGCGATCCCCGAACCAGTTGCCGAAGCTGGCCGGCTTATAGGGCCCGCCAAGGTCGGTCAGGATTAGGGTCATATTGTCCTTGGGTTCATTCTCCAGAATCACCGCCAGCTCGGGGTGGATGGGCACTTCCAGATAGGTGCCCGTTTTCTGCTGGCGCACAGCGATCATATTGCCCCGGATATGCTGGCGACCCATGCGGATCACGTCTCCGCGCCTTTGGGCCGTGTAGAGGCATAGTGCGAACGCCAGGCGGGCTTTCGACCCAATCGGGTGCCTGCCCTCAAAACGTTCGATGTCGGCCTCTGACCACGCCACAAAGCCGTCCCCGGCAACCTTGAGTGGTTTGACGCCGGCGGTCGGATCGTCGGCGCGCATCTCATCGTCCACCGCGAATTTCATCAGCATGCGCAGGGTACGCAGGAGCTTGTTCGCGGCGCCCGGTTTTTCGGCCTTGGCGGCGATCAACAGCTTGATGCCTTTGCGATCCAGCAGGTCAACGGGCTTGTGCCCGTGCGCAGCGTCGATCTTCTTGATCTCGTTCCGATAGGTGGCCTGGGTGATGTCTCCCAGGTTCTTGAAGGCCGAGGAAGCATAGTACCGGGCGATCAGGTCCGACATGCTGCCCTTGGCCGGATTCTTGACCTTGGGTCGTGGAGCGTCGTCGGGTATCGACGCGAGGCAATCTTGATAGATGGCCATGAACTCTCGCGAGCCGGGCAGACCTGGCAGGGCCGCCCGAGGGCATCCGCGCTTGTTGAAGTAAGGACGCTGCACATTAAGGCGGTCTCGGTAACTCTTGATATATTTGAGTTTAATCGTGCTCATCGGTGCCACCATGCTAGGCGTCATGCCATGGGTTCTTATCGTGGGTGATCTCGCCTTCGATTGGCAACGCCTTAAATGCTGCGTCGATGTCGTCGATGTCCCACACCCGGCGCCCGTCAATGACGCGTGGGCGGGGCATGCGCCCGTCCCTGACGAGGGCTGAGAACTTCGTAGAGCCCAAGCCCACATACAGAGCGGCCTCCGCCTCACCGAGGCCCCTGCGCATGAATAGGCGGGTTCCGATGCTTGCCTTGCGCTCACTCATGCCCGCTCCCCGACAAAGAATGCGGCCCAGACCATGGACTTTGCTCGGTCGATAGCATCGGAGGCTTCATTGACCTTGTGAATGAGTTTGTCGGCCATCATGCACCGCCGTTCGGGGTGATGGTGACCGACACCGTGAACCCGTCGCCGCCGCCTGAGACGAGGCTGAACGCGCTGGCCAGCGCCAGGCTGCGGGTTTCGATGTCGTCGGGGTCAGTGAGGGGGCGCGACAGGTATTCGTCGCTGGCCAGGCGCAGTTCGTTCTGCAACTGATCGCAATAGGCGTCACACCACGACTGCATGCGTTCCCAGCCAGTATTGATGCCACTGTAGAGCGCGCCCTGCTGATTGAATGAATGGTGCACTGCCAAGATGGCATAGATCGCGTCGCGCAGCTCTGCGGTGGCCATGGCGGCGAACGTTTCGTCGGCGCTGGCGCGTTTGGGAAAGTCCAAATCGCACTGACGACTTGCTGGGATGGCAGTACTGCTGATATTCTTTTCGTTATCCATTGATTGAACCTCCAGTTTTGTCTTGGAAGGCTCGGGTGGTGTTGACGCACTGCCCGAGCCGATTTGTTTCGGCTTCAGGCGGGGGCAAGTACCGGCGTCGGCTGGCCAGTGATGGCAATGGCGTCGGCAAACAGGGTCTTGCCCCGGTCGCTGTCCAAATCGAATTCGTCGTAAGCCGTCATCACCAGCAGCTTGATGGCGAAACCCGTCACAGTGGCTGGACGCAGCGCCGCCATCTGGTCCTCGATAGCCCAGAGCTTTTCCAGCGCCGCGTCATCACGTGAGTCATTGGCCAGGACGTAGGTTGCCCGCCAGTCTGCGAACAGCGTGTGGATTTCGGCGTCCAGGTTTGACGCGGTATCGACGGGCAGACCACAGACTTCTGCCGAGTGAGCAGCGATCACATAGGGTACGGCAATCGCGGCGCTGGCGACGGCCGTACCAGCTCCGGCGATCAACGCGCGGCGGGTAAAGGTGGGTGACGGCATATCGGCCTCCAGATCAAGTGATGCCGTATATTGCATTAAAGCTATTAACTATGTCAGCCATGCAATAGCATAAATGCAATATTTACCTAGTGCGCTTTTCGACTCGACTCCGTTCCGCATTGGAGGTTTTATGAGAACATAACAAGAACAACCGTGAGGCGGTTATGTGTGATGGAAGCTCAGTTTTGCTGCATGTACGGTGTGGCGGATGCGCCAAGATGTACCAACAATCGGTGGAACTGCCTGCCGGCCGACCGCCGCCAGTGGATGGCGACGAGCTCATGGAGCATCCCGAAATCAGGAACATGAAATTCGAATGCCCCAAGTGCGAAACGCCAAGCGCCGAGATCGTGGCGTTCAAGGTGAGGGAGATCAGTCATGCCGCATGAGGTCAGCGAATTTATTGTGGTGGCGCCTGCGAACCAGGCCAAGGCAGTCGAGTGGGCAGAGCGCCGGCTTGCGGCATTCCTTGAAACGCATTTCCCACTCTACAGCTTCCGCATCGATCCATTTGGGCCACTCTCGGACGATGATCGTTTTACCGTCATCCCCGTGATGAGTGCTCGCCCGGACAGAGATGATCGAAGCGATAAAATCAGGCTGTTGAGCTTGGACCCGAACGTCATCCCCGAAATCTGCGACACGCTCAGATCCTTCGATCTGACCGGCGCAATGACACACTGAGGAATTGAGTATGGAAATCGCTGAGCACGCCCCCGCTGGCACGGTCACCCATTTCGTCGTCCAAGCCTACCGCAAGGGCAAGCGCGGCAAGATCGAAGCCGAAGAGCCCAAGGTTGCCCGCGACGAGAACAACGCGCTGGCCATGGCCGAGCGCCTAGCGCTGAGCCGTCACGCGGTCATTGCGTTCTCACGGACTGGCGATACGGAAACCGGGGATTTTGATGATCCAGTGATCCTGGCCAAGCATGGCGCAGTGCCAGAGCATCTGGGATAGGCAAAGAAAAAGCCCCGCCTGAACAGGGCGGGGCAGTATGGGCATAATAAGGACATCGGAGAAACGTGGATCCGGCGCTCTGGTTCCTCACCCAAAGAAAAACCCCGCTCAATGGCGGGGCTGAGTGACTTTGGAAACAGGTCAGGCGGGAGGGCGAAGCCTGGGGGGCGATAAGCCCTCCCTGAGCCCGAGGGCCTGCGGTGATCAAGCATTGCGATAGTGGCAACAAAGAGCCCGCTCGTGTTGAGAGCGCATGGGTGGGCGATCAGCTGGCCGGTATGAGACTGGTCAGCCGAGCAGCCTTTCGGCTTCCGCTGGTCAAGGCGCCAGCAAGAACAGTCTTTACGGTGACGTCAGCTGGCTTCGCGCCAAGTGGCAGCCTCATAGTCCTGCCGTCGATCTGAGCGTGGATGATGCCGCTTTCGACAAAATATGAGGCAGATACCACCTTGCCTTCATGCATGACATCAACGGTTTGGACGACGTGTTCAAGGAGCATTTGAACCTCCGCATGGAGTTCGACTTCCTCCGTGCATCGGGGAAGGGCACCTAGATAATTGCGCAGGGAGCGCCCGGACAACAGCATACACTGGAGGGCCCACAGGGCCACAGCTCGGTCCGGTCTGGAGGAAGCGTAGGCCGGATACAGGGGAGAGTCGATCCCCGAAACCTGCCAACAAAAAGCCCGCCGGTTAGGGCGGGCTAGAGAGGTTTAGCGAGGCAAGGCGGGGCGCGGCTTCAATGCCTCCAGGGCGACGGTTGCGATTGGGGCAGCGATCTGGCCCTGCTTCACCTTATCGCTGAGATAGTTTGGCATGTGCTTGATCAGGTAGACCTCGCGCACCCACCGACGAAATTCTGCGAGAGCATCATCTGGGTAGCAGAAGGGGTGCTGAGGATTGGATGCTGCTTGGGGGAAGTAGCCAGGGTAAAAGTGTTCGTACTTGCGCCGGGCGCCGTACACGGCATCTAGGTTGTCCTTGGTCCAGTGCTTCCCCCAATGAATGCCAACACTAATGTCTGGAACGAAAGCGGAGCCAAGATTTGCCCCGTTTCGGATCAGGGTGACGATTATGTCCGACAGCTCCTTGAAGATGCTGAAATAGCCGTCTGGAACGGTATGGTGTGACAGTGAAACGCGATCATGGAACTGCTGCCAGACCGCCTGTGACGTGTTAACAGGCGAGTACCCGACCAGCTCGTAGATGAAGTCGGCAAAGCCCTTTCGCCCTAGTCTACGAAAACTTGCGGCAGCGTTTGGATTTGGTGGCGACGCCTCGAAGGCGTAGTATTCCAGAATGGCCATGCAAACAGCCTCCGGAAAGATGTGCTGCACCACGCCATCTTTTGGTACTGCGTGGAAGGCAATTGCGTCATCAGCTCCGTGAGCTTTCACCAAGTCACGGATTTTGCGCTCTCTGGGTTTTAGTGGGTCTGCCTGCCAGCCCTCAGTAATGCGCACGATGAGGCTATGATCAATATCGCACATGCGAGAGAGGCCGCGAAGCGTAAGGAATGCAGTGCCATTCCCGAGCACCCCCATTTCAACACCATCAATCTCCGCAACGCGGGCGATCTGAAAGTCTAGGGACAGCTGATCTGGGGTGGTGCTCAAATTAGTAGTCATTGGCATTTCGTCCTTTTCCAACAATGGCTTAAGGTGGTGCTCAAAAATAAATTCGAGCCGAAATTGCCTTTTGAAACTTGACCTCACACCAGAATCCGGTTCATGGTGCTCTCGCTAAATCGGTCGTCCAAAAGACGGTTACAGAAAAGGTCCGCTCCTCCCCAGGTGCCGGACCTTTTTCTATGCTCTACCGATTCAATACTTGGGTCAAGCGGTGGTTGCCCGTTTGTTCCGTTGGGCGGCGAGGCTACCTTTCGTCCATAGCCCAATCACTGCATCATCCCCGTATACCGCGTCCCCTTGAGCTCCGCTGGCCCCTGGTTTCCTCTGCTATGAGTGCAGCCTCAACCTCATCCAGAAATCTGGCCCACATAGGCTTGCCCTCGTGCAGGGCGTCGGGCGGTATTTTGTAAGCCTTGCAGCGCGCGCGGCAGGCCTTCTCTCTCGGATCTACGGGATTGCGCGGACGAGCTGCTGGCTTGCGTTTGCGGGCAGGGGTCATGCGTTGCCCGCTGGTGGGCCGTTCTCAAGTGTTTCCCTGGTGAAGATCAGCAGGTCATGGGACCGCTGGGACATCTCGGCCGCTTCGAGCAGCACGGCTTTGATGTCCTCAGTTGTCATTTGCTCAAGGTCGTCGGCTGCTTCCCGCAATATCTTGGCAAACGGGCATTCATTGAAACGGGCAGGGGTCATCGCAATCACCTATCGACAGGTTCGGTTTCCAGCGCCGGACGCTCGCCGAGCTGGGCAATCATCGCTTCCAGCCAATCTGCCACTGGCTCAGGTGTCGGCTCGGACCCGGTGTACCAGTCCATAACCTGCGTCTGTTCCAGGCCAAGGATCTCCGCAAATGCGAAAGTCGGCCAGTGCAGGATTGTGAGGCATTCTCTTAAGCGAGCAGGGGTCATCCTGGCAGCCTATGGATAATGTCTCGCACTAGGGCGGCCACCTTCACCTCAACACCATCATCGTCCCAATCGTCATGACGAACGATGATCGGCTTGTGCTTGGCGTTGGATGACCGGGGCTGGAACTCAATGCGGTCATCAAACCATGCGACCTGCTTGACCGAAAGCTCCCGCTCCTGGCCACCGTTCCTCGATCGCTGGATCACCACTACCAGACCATCTCGCAGCGGTGAGCGGCTGGCGATCTCGTCATAGTCGATGGCAACGATGCGCGAGCCCGGAGTGATGGGGTGCGGCTCCAGCTTATTCATGCTGTCGCCGGACACGTCATAGACGCGCTGCGTAGCGTCGGGGAACTTGTCATCAGCCGGAACCGTGACCCACTCAGGATCTTCCTGATTGAGCTCGTCAACCTCGCGCCATGCGCCGGCCTCTACGGTGGCAACGACAGGCGCCGACGCTGGAGGTCTGGCGGTACGCGCTATTTCGCTGGGGCCGCCCGTGATCGTTCGCAGATAGTCGGAATATGAGATTCCGGTTGCCTCTGCGATCTTCCCGAGCGTGGACGTGGATAGAGCGAATTTGTGTTCGGGATCGTTGAGCGGGCGAGTCAGCGTAGTGGCCGAAAGTCCAGCCTTCGCCGCCAATGCGGTGGCAGCGATGTGCAGCTGCGCCATCACATGCTGCACATAGGCTTTCGCTTGTTCGTTCTCTTTGGACATTTGTGCACCCTAACAAGATGATGCAAAAATGCACTATGCAATAAAGCTAGACAACTGTGCATTAATGCTATAGTTAAGGCGGTATGAGCACCACCGATGAAATTATCGCTTTGGAAAAGGCGGCCCGGATTGCCGGATTTCGCGTTGCCGACATCCTTCGCGCGGCAAAACTTGATCGCTCCACTTGGACGCGGTGGCGGAACGGGGTCACCAGCCCACGGCTGGACAATTGGAAGGCTGTTCACAAGGCGGTTGAAGAACTGATCGCTGGCAAACAGAAGGCAGCATGAGCCGGCATCCGCGCGCCCGCGACGGCCCACCGCCGATCTAGCCCCATCACCATAATCTCGGTCGGGCAGGCTGGTGTGACAATCGCCGCCGACCCCAATCCATAAGGTACTGGAAATGAAACACTCCACTATTGTGGACGGCGAAGCCATGTCCGCAGTCGAGGGCGTCGATGTATCGCATCTGCTTGGTGCGACCATGGTGATCGACATGCAGCAGGAACCGCAGCGCTCGGCGTTCAATGCCTATCGCGTGGCCTTCCACGACAACGCCGCTGATCCAAACCTGCGTCATGCCGCTGCATTGGTCGTTGCCTGGAATGGCTTCGCAGACCTCATGGGGGTGGACCGGGTATGAGCCGTATTCGTTCCATCCACCCCGGCTTTTTCACCGACGAAGATCTGGTCCAAGTCAGTCTGCCGGCGCGCCTGCTCTTTCTCGGGTTGGGCGTAGAGGCCGACGATAAGGGCGCGTTCGAGTGGAAGCCGACCACCATTAAGATGCGTCTATTTCCTGCCGATCACCTCGATATCGACACCCTACTTACCGAGCTGGTGTCGATTGATGCGGTCGCTGCGTACGAAGTCGACGGGCGTAAGTTCGGCGCAATTCGTAATTTCAGGAAGTTCCAGCGCCCCAAATCCCCCAATGACATTCACCCTATGCCGGACGATTTCCGAAGCTACGTGGCCTTACCCGCGTCGATTTCGGAACCATTTCCCCCAGGCGGGGAAAAGTCTCCGCAGATGGAGGATGGAGGAGGTAGGGGAAGGAAGAAAGAGCTTAGCCATACAGGCACAGGACTATCAGTAGGGCAGGGTAGTCCCACAGGCACGAGGGCAGGGGCGAACACGGGAGGGCGAGCGCCATGACCGTGGACCTGTACGATTTCCAGCAGCAGGCTATCGACGAAACCTACATGGCGGTGGCTCAGGGCTATCGACACCCGATGCTCCAGCTTCCCACCGGTGGTGGCAAAACCGAAACGGCGGTGAAGATCGTCCAGCGGGCTCTGGCCAAGACAAGGCGGGTGACGTTCGTGGTCCCGGCCATCGAACTGATCGACCAAACCGTGGCCCGGTTTGCCAAGTATGGCGTGACCTGCGTCGGCGTGATGCAGGCGGATCATCCCGGGACGGATCGCAGCCAGCCGGTGCAGGTGGCCAGCGTTCAAACTCTGGCCCGGCGGATGCTGCCCGATACGGACTTGGTGATCGTCGACGAGGCGCACCAGGCGCACAAGATCATCTTCGACTGGATGGTGGAGCGGACCACGCTGCCGTTCATCGGGCTCTCAGCCACGCCCTGGCGCAAGGGGCTGGGGCGCCACTACGACCGCCTGATCCGGCCGGTGACGCTGCAGCAGCTCATTGACCGCGGCCGGCTGACGCCGTTTCGCGTGTTTGCGCCCTCCCATCCCGATCTGGCCGGCGTGAAAACCGTTCGCGGTGACTACGACGAAACCCAGCTGGCCGATGCGATGGACCGTCCGCAACTGACCGCCGACATCGTGTCGACCTGGCTGCAACGCGGCGAGAACCGGCCAACGCTGTGTTTCGCAGTGAACCGGGCACACGCGGCCTCGCTGGCTCAGCAGTTCGAGCAAGCGGGCGTGGCGACGGCCTATGTCGATGGCTACACCGACCGAGACGACCGCAGGGTTATCGCCGACGCCTTCGCCGCTGGCCGGGTCAAGGTTGTGGTCAATATCGGCGTGCTGACCACCGGTGTCGATTGGGACGTGCGGTGCATCATCCTGGCGCGGCCGACCAAGAGCGAAATGCTGTTCGTGCAGATCATCGGCCGGGCTCTCCGCACCGCGCCGGGCAAGACCGATGCCCTGATCCTCGATCATTCCGACAGCACGCTCAATCTTGGGTTCGTCACGGACATCGGCCACGACCAGCTCGACGGCGGGAAGATGGCGGCGGCTACCAAATCGAGCAAGAAAACGCAGCAGCTCAAAACCCCAAGGAATGCTCGTCCTGCCATGCGCTCAAGCCGGCCGGCGTCCACGTCTGCCCGGAATGCGGGTTTGCGCCGGTGCGCGTTGAAGACGTCGATACTGCCGAAGGCGACCTCCGCCAGGTATCCGGCGCCAAGCTGGCCGATGACCGGCAAACCAAGCAACGGTTCTGGTCCGGGTGCCTCTGGCATGTCGACAACCGCGGCTGGTCGATAAGCCGAGCCAAGGCCAACTACCACCAGCGGTTTGGTGTCTGGCCGGTCGGCCTGCAGGCCAAGGTCGAATATCCCGATGTTGCCACCCGCAACTGGATCAAGGCATCGATTATCCGTTGGGCCAAGGGCCAGGAGAAGGCGCGTAAGGCCGGGGAGGCGGTGACCAATGCACTCGCATAAAACGCCCATCGTCACCCGCACGCAAAACCGCTGGCGCGAAATCCTGCCGGCGCTGGGCATCGACGGCCGTCTGCTCACCAACAAGGGCACTGAATGCCCGGTGTGCGGCGGCAAGGACCGGTTTCGCTTTGACGATAAGGACGGCAAGGGCACGTGGTTTTGCAACCAGTCGCACGGCAGTGAGACGGACAACCCGAACGGCTGTGCCGGCAATGGCTTTGCGCTGGTGATGGACTTTAAGCACTGCGATTTCGCCGAGGCCGCGCGACTGGTGGAAACGATCATAGGGACGGACAGCGCGCCGCGGGCGCCGGCTCCGACCCAACAGCAGGCCGAAGCGGCGGGAAATCATGCTGAGGTCATGGCCTTGTGGAAGGCGGCTCGGTCGATCCAGCCAGGCGATATCGCTGATGTCTATCTGCGCTCCCGCCTTGGCCATTATGCACCGAGCCGGGCCCTGCGGTTTCACGAGGCAATCCCCTATGGCGGCCGCAAGGTGCCGGGGATGCTTTCGGCCTACGTCGACCAGCACGGTGATCTGTCTGGCCTGCAGCGTACCTACCTGACGCCACAGGGTGAAAAGATCAAATGGGGCGAACCCAGGCTGACGATGGGCAAGCTCCCTGACGGCGGCGCGGTGCGGCTGATGCGACTGGAGCCGCGTCACACAGGGCTCGGCATTGCCGAGGGCGTCGAGACCGCCATGTCCGTAACAACCATGTTCGGACTTCCGTGCTGGGCAGCTCTCAACGCCGGCAGGATGGCAGTATGGGAACCGCCAGAAGGCGTCACCGGCCTCGTCATCTTCGCCGACAATGACGCCAACAAACGCGGCCAGCAGGCGGCGTTCACGCTTGCGGCCCGGCTGGAGCAGCGCGGGATCATGACAGACGTGCAGATACCGCCCGACGTGGGCACCGACTGGAACGACGTTCATCAATTGAAACTGAGGGGGCAATAATGGCCGACACAGAATTCCGCGATCCGGGTGAAGTGCCCGTGCTCGACTGGATCGACAAGACCCTGATCGATGTTGACGCCGCTTACCAGCGACCACTGGACTGCAGCCGCGTTGAGAAAATCCTGACGTGGTTCGAATGGTCCAGCTTCGGCGCTATCGTCGTCGCCCCGGTCGAAGGTGGCGGCTACCACTGCACCGACGGTCAGCACCGGCTGGAAGCGGCGAAGCGTCATCCAGGTGTCTCGGTGGTGCCAGCGATTATCGTGCAGATGACCGGCACCACTGCGGAGGCCGCCAACTTTATCGCGCTCAACCGCGACCGGAAGAATATCACGGCGCTGGACCGCTATTGGGCCGAGCTGGCCGCAGAGGATCCGGAGGCGGTCACCATGAGTCAGGTGACCCAGCGGGCAGGGGTGTCGATCCAGCGCTATCCAGCTCCAGAGTACAAGCCGGGCCAGACCGTTGCGGTGAGCGCCATCCGCGCGGTGGTGGACAAGTGGGGCGCCATGCGCGCCCGCGAGATCCTGCAAGTCGTGGCCAGGGCCGAGCTGACGCCGATCCGGGGTGAGCACATCCGCGCCGCCGAAATCCTAATGACCGACGATGAGTTTCGGCACGACGTCGAGCCCGAGGCGCTATCCGACGCGCTGTCGGGCAATGCCGAGGAGTTCGGGATTGAGGCCAAGGGCTTTGCCAAAACCCATCGCATGACATCGGCGAAGGCGTTTGCCAGTGTCTGGTTCAGGAAGTGCCGGAAGAAGCGGAAGGCTTGAGGCGCTAATTCGGAACGAACCTCCGGACTGTCCGTTGGGTGACCGGGGCGAAACAAACCGAGACGAGGAAAGATTATGAGAAATTGGCTTTCAGCCTCTGCTGCAGTTCTTTTGCTGTGCACCGCCGTTCCGGCTTTCGCCCAAGACTCAGTCAATACCGAAACCAACGCCAACGCCGCCGTCGGTGGTGTAGCGGGAGCGGGTGGGGGCGCAGCGGTAGGCTTCATGGTTGGCGGGCCTATCGGCGCCGTGATTGGCGGCTTTGCCGGTGCGACACTGGGTGCCGCGACGGGCGTTGCTGCCTCAACTGTCGAATACGCTGGCAATCATCCGGTCGAGCCGATCTTTTTCGATAGCGGCGTCGATATCGGCTTGGTGGTGCCACCCGATGTGGCCATTTATCCGGTCGAAGGTGACGATCGCTACGGCTATATCTACGCCAATGATCGTGTGTGGATTGTGGATTTGGAAACGCGGGCACTGGTGCAGTCGCCGGGGTATCTCGTCCCCCAATCGGTCGCTGACTATGCTATCGCGAACCCGATTGGATCCGTGAATGTGGCAGATGACGTCGTGGTGGGTTATGCTGTTCCCAACGAAGTCGTGCTGAGCCCGATCCCGGATAGTCGCAGCTATTCCTACGTGTATATCAATGATCGTCCCGTACTGGTCGAAAACACCAGCCGGACAGTGGTCTTCGTGAACTAGCAGACCACCCGAAATAGCTGCTCGGCGAGGCCGAGCAGCTCCTCATGCTTTCTTGACGACCTATCCAAACCAGTTCACAATCCCCCGGTCACACCAGCCTGCCCGACCTCTCCCACCCGAGAGGTCGTTCTATGTCTAAGGGCCCCAAGGCCAAAGCCGCCAAGCCGCTGACCTTTGATCAGGCGGCATCGGAGCTGCCCGTTGCGGTGGCCAAGGCGCGTGCGGAATCCACAATCTATTCTGAAGCCTATGAGCAGTGCATTCTGCAGCTGCGTCTGCTGCACTCGATCATGGCTCGGGAGCGGGCGAAGTCCAAATCAGCGATGCTGCGCGTGGACGAGCTGCGCGCCATTGTCGACGAAGGGGAGGGGCACAAGGTGCTCAAGCCGGCGCTGGTGCCGAACCCAATGATCACCCAGGGCCTGCTAGACGCGGTGGAGAGCGGCGAGGTTGCCACCCAGCACGACCGCAGTATCGGGGCCATGCGGAACGAGGTGGTTCTTGTTGGCGGCCTGGCACGAGTGAGGGGCAAGAGCGAGGCGCAATTCCTTGCGGCCGCCAGGTACTGCCATCTGTATGAAACCAGCCAGATCGGCCCGTTGAAGGCGACGGACTATAGCCAGCTCCGGGTCGATACATCCGGGCCGCGGCAAGACCATGTCTCGGCATCTCAGGATGACGCCCGCAGTGAGCTTGAGGCCGCCCGCAAATGCCTTGGTCCGCGCGCAGCCAGCATTGTGGACCAGATCGTCGTCCATGGTCAGTCGGTGCGCGGGCTGGCTGACAAGCTCAAGCTGGGGCAAGGCGGACAGGCGCGGCGCCGGCTGGAGAAAGAGCTACTGGCCGCGTTGGACGAGCTGGCCGCTCTGTTCGGGATGCTGCCGAAAGATAGGGCGAAGCAGACGGGGTGGCGGGATGGCGAGAGGCTTCCGCTGATAGCCACCGAGGGGGAGCCCGTGTGATTTTGTGACGAAGCTTGGCCTTGCTTTTGAGCGATATTGGCCCGCATATTGAGTGCCATACGTTTCCAGCCTATGACGGCTGCCCTTTGCCGGTCGTTCTCGGTGCGCGGCTCAATGCTCGAATGTGAACGTTTATAGGCCCTCATAGCATGTCGCTGGTGGGCAAACGCTCGCGCCAAGGCACCGAGCATCAAAAAGGACTACTTCCAATGGGCTCCATCACCGGCACTGTAAAATTCTTCAATACGAGCAAGGGCTTTGGCTTTATCTCGCCTGAAGGCGGCGGCAAGGACGCGTTCGTGCACATTTCTGCCGTTCAGCAGTCGGGCCTCCAGGGCCTCTACGAGAACGACAAGGTCACCTACGACATCGAGAGCGGCCGCGACGGCAAAGAGTCCGCGGTCAACCTCACGCTGCTCTAGTAGATTTCAGTTGATTGGCCTGCTTGCCAAGGCGGGCCAAATCACCTATGTTTTTGATAAGTTGGCGCAGTGCGTCAGATCAAGGCTCGCTTCGGCGGGCCTTTTTGTTTACAGCACACGCGTTCGCCTCTTTTCGAAGCTGCGGGTGGAAGGTCACCGTGCGTAGTAACGCGGTGGCCTTTTCAGCTGGGTGTGCCACAGGAACTTAGGCGCCGAACGTTATTCCCAGGCGCAATGCCGCCTTCACCGCAAGAGCCCGCGCGACAAGAGCGGAGGAAATCGGTCCCTCCACCGTTCGGCGCCTTTCTCATAGGTATGGACGTAGTAGTCTAAACCTAATCGGACGATCCTGACTGATGGCACAGTATTGTCTTGGGACATGTGAGCCTCGCCTCGAAGACAATAGCTCCGCCCTCGGCTCGCAGCAATCGCACCGCATCTGTCGGGGTCGCTATTGTCAATAGCGATGCCTTGGCATCATCTTGAGTTCGTCTTTGGTCCAGCGTGTTACGCCGTGAACGGCGCCGCGTTCATCCCGCATGAATTCAAGCTCACTGGCAGCAACGGCAACCGGCTTAGTGCCGATGCCGAGGAATCCACCAATCTCAATTATGGCTTGGGAACCAGGACCGGTGCCGTGAATAAGAGATACTTTGCCCACCCTGTCATCGTTAGCCCCGTAAATGGTCGCGCCCTCAAGTGCGGCTGGGGTTAGCTCCATTGCAGAGAGGCGCGTATGCTTGGAATGGTCCATGGGAGTTCTCCTTGTCCAACGACCTGGCCGACCAGTTCATAGGTAGTCGCTTCGAGTGTTTCGCAACCTGTCCAGCAGGCCCCACATGCCTGAAGCCATCCAAAATCCGGACATGAGAGCTTCGCCCATGCGCTCGCTGAGGGCAACCGCGCCACAACGGCATAATTTCATTTTCAGACCATCGTCTGAAGCGCGCCGCCCGAGCGATCCGGCGGTTTTTTGTTGCCCGATTGCGAGACTCTTCACCTGAACAGTATCTGAACAAGTGGGTTCAGACCCCATTCATCCTGCATGGCGTCTTATGCGGTTAACGGGCCAACAAGCCCATCCGATAGGAATGCAAAATGCAGATCAAAAAGAACGTGCTTAAGGCAACACTAGCCGGCGCTGTGATGCTCGCTTCTGCCGGGGCCGCCTTTGCTGCTCCAGCCACGTCTACCGCGAACGTCAACGTTCGGTCAGGTCCAGGTACTTCCTACGGCGTCGTGGACGTACTGCGCCGCGGAGACCGTGTTGAGGTTACAGGCTGCCGTGGTGGTTGGTGCTACATCGAAAAGCGCGGCCCAGATGGATGGGTGTCAGCCAACTATTTGAACTCTCGCCGCGGCAATGGCGGCGGGTACAATGTCAGCCCGGGCTTCAGTTTCGAATTCAACTTCGGGACAGCTCCTACCCCGCAGCGCCCTCGTCCGCCCCGTCCGGATAATGGCGGATGGCACGGCGGCGGCTGGAATGGTGGCCATGGCGATTGGGGTGGAGACCGTGATCGGGATCGTGACGATGGCCCCCGCCGTCCTCGTTACTGGAACTAGAAATAACAAGCAGAAGCCGCCCCAGGAGACTGGAGCGGCCTTGTCTCACTGGTCATGGTCGACCCACCTTAATCGCTGCTGGGTTCGGCCTGTGCTTGTGACCATAGTTCTGTCAGGCTCTGGCCCCTGCGTCCCCAATTGTCGGTTTCGACCTCATCGATCACGACAAAAATGTATTCCGGGTTGCGCCCCAGCTCCTCGACCAGCACGTCGGTCATGCGCCGTATCACGGCCTTCTTTTGATCGACCGAAGCGACGCCCTTGGCGATTTCTATTCTTACGATTGGCACAGTGAAAACCCTGTCTGTTCTTGGCTGGCAACAACCCTATGCCCAGCATACCGCCTTCGACAACGGGCCGCCGCAGTCAGGCAGCTCGCTTGGCTCATAACAACGAGGCCGCGGGAACCGTGGGCTAGCGTTCTAGCTCATCACTCCAGCCCTTGGCCCAGAAGAGCCCGATAATCGCTCCCTTGCTCGACGGGAGAATGGCCAATGGCACGATAATGGAGAGCGGCACCAGAACGTAGAGATAGACCAACGGGCTCCCATGCCCGTCGAGTTCCATTCCGAGCATTACGAAGCCGATGATGTGAACCATCAGTGTGATGACCACCAGCGGCAGAAGCAGCCCCGCCTTGTAGGCGGCGAGCGGCTCCTGGCAAGCCGGGCATTGGTCTACTTGTTCGATGTAGTGATGGAAAAGCCATGCCTGACCACAGCGAGGGCACTTGCATCGGAGGCCGCGCCAGATCGCTGGCCATACTGCATGGCTCGGTTCGTCGATATGTGTGGGCATAACCTTGTCCCGTCATCTGCAGGATGTCCGAGAGAGACTTGCATGGAGCCACCCGCCTGGCAACGAGAGGCTTCACGGCCCTTGGCATAATAGCCAGGGAGTTAGGCGCGGGTGAGCGCGATCAGGGTAATGCTGCAACCGCAGCCCAAGCCTGGACAATACTGGCAGTAACGCCAGCAATGGCGATAACCAACCCGGTTACGGCAAGGCCCCGTTCGAAATTCGAGAAGCGCTTTTCTGTGACGATGGCCTCCCCGCTGATGAAAAGTCGCCCGGATTTCTTTTCGTACTGAAGAGTTCGAGCTTCACCATCGTCGTCAACGCCGTAGATAAAGATCGTTTCTAACTTCGGCTTCGCCATGGCCACCCCTCCAAAAACACGGCGAGACTAGAACAAACATAGCGCCAAGTGCCAAGGCCTCGGGCCTGAAGAAATGGGTTGCGCGATGGCCAGTAGGCGCCGGTAGCGCCCTATAATGCTTAGGGGCAGTTGTACTGGTTCCAGGAAATCGACCGAGCCGTGTTCGCTGATTTTGCTGACTGTTCGAGCCAAAGTGACACCTCGATCAAATGGTCAAGCACTTTGCTCATGCGCCTATCCTCAATAACGCTGGTGTCCAGAAGTGATCGTGCATTCTCAAGGTCGCGGCGGATGTATTGATATTTCAACCTCATTTCATCATACCCCCTTCGCTCCATATTACTGCGGAAGGTCCGACGGCCGATGAAACTCATAGTCACAATTTAAGATAGATCGGAGTGGATTTGGGTAACGCCCAGCCGCAGCTCCAGCGCGCCAAGACTGCCGAGCGCGGCTATGGCAGCAAGTGGCAGCGCGCTCGCATCGCCTTCCTCACCGAGCCGGGCAACCAGTTCTGCGTGAAGTGCCAGGCGCGCGGCCTGCTCAACCCCGGCACCATGCACATGGACGGATCGATAGAGACCAGCCCACGCCGCATCGGCCTGGTGGTTGACCACATCGTCCCCCATCGAGGGGATCAGCGACTGTTCTGGGATCGAGCCAACTGGCAACCGCTCTGTCACGACGACCATGACATCGTGAAGCAGCGAGAAGAGCATGGGCGCGAGGCCCAGGGCAATGATATCGCCGGCCGGCCGACCTATGCCGACCACCCATGGAACCGGAGAGCATGATGCAGACCAATCGGTTCAAGATCATCGCCGGGCTGGACCCAGCCGATAGCAAGGTGGAGTTGAACGGCGTCGAGCTGCAAGGCGTCACCCGCGTGTCCTTTGACATGAGGGCCACGACCACCGGTCACGTCAGGCTGGAGATCATGGGAGAGATGATCGTAGAGGGCGAGTACGTCCAGCGGAAGGTCGCTGGCACCGAGTGACCCCAGACGCCCGCCCAGCGCCTCCCCAGCGAACCCCAGGCAGCAAGCCAGAGGGGAGGGGGGTATCAAACGTCTGGAGGGCATGGGGCCCCTGACCGGTTGGGGCAAGCATTCGCACCGAGATGAAATTCAGAAACAAAAGTTGAGGCCACCCCGAAGGGGGTGATGTGTATCGAACGCGTCAGCTGTGATCGCGATCTTCTATCTTTTGATCCGTCTCGTCGCTTCCTCGGTGCGCTGTTTCTCGGCAGGGATAGGTGTCCTGCTGCGCGTGATGCCGTATGCCATTTCTAACACCAGGACGATCGCGCCGACGGTAAGAACGATGAACCAAAGGGTGGGGCTAGCTTGCATGTCGGTTCTCCTTTTCAGCGTAACGGCGGCCAATAGCTATGGTTGCGCATCGAGGGCCCCACCATGAACCTTGTCGAAGATACCGGCAGCATCGTTCCTGAGCCCGATTGGGAAAGCCTGTTCAGCGACGTGCTGGAAGTCTCGGCGGCGGCTGAACACTGGCGCCGCGTCACCACGGAATTGCGCGACCGGGGGCTGATGGCACCAGGCAATGCCCACGCGCTGCAGCGTCTGGTGGTCAGCTACATCCTCTATGATCGCTCGTTGCGTGAAGTCGCCGAGCGGGGCGCGGTGCTCAAGCCGAAGCGAGGCAGCAAGACGGCCATCACCCGGACCAGCCCGCACTTCGCCGCCATGAGGGAAATGGCCTCGGACGCGGCAATCCTCGAGGCAGAATTTGGTCTCTCGCCACGGCGCCGGTCTGCGGCGACGAAGGCGGAGCGCAAGAAGACGGTGGTTCGCGCATCAGATGAGTTCACGGGCAAGAAAGGCGCCGGCTGATCCTGTCACGGCCTGGGCTCAAGACGCCCTGGCTGGGAAGTTCGTCGTCGGAGAGCTGGTAGCCGCCGCCGCCGAGCGCCACGTGCGCGATCTGCGCGATGGGCCGGCCCGAGGGCTACACTGGTCGCTGGATCACGCCACCCGGCCGCTCCGGTTCCTGCCTGCGATGCTCTCGATCACCGAGGGCTCATTCGTCGGCCAGCCGTTCACGCCTCTGCCATGGCATGTGTTCGTGGCCGGCTCGCTGTTCGGCTGGCGCAAGACCTCGGGCCGGATGCGGTTCCGGTCGGGCTGGATTGAGACCGGTAAGGGACAGGCCAAGTCGCCACTGATGGCCGCCATCGGCCTCTACATGACCGGCTATTACGGGATCCCGCGGGCCAAGGCGTTCGCCATCGGCCAGGACAAGAACACGGCCAACGTGCTGTTCAAGGATGCGGTGGCCATGTGCCGGGCGACCACGCCGGGCCATGAGGATGGCGACAGCATGGCATCGCGCGGCGATGTGCTGATCCGGGGCGAAGGCGACAACGCCTGGAAGATTGAATTCCCCGAGCACGAAGCGCTGTTTCAGGCGCTGGCGAACGGGGAGGCGGTCTCGGGGCCAAAGCCAACACTGGTGGCGGCCGACGAGATCCACGAGTTCAAGACCAACACCTCTATCGAGCTGTGGAAGGAAGCCATCGCCAAGATGCCCGGCGATGCGCTGATGCTGCTGGGCACCAACACGCCGGCGTCCAACCAGATCGTCGGCACCGAATACAGCGAGTTTTATCAGCGGGTCGCCAAGGGCGAGTTTGACGACGACGAGGCGTTCTCGTTTGTGGCTCGGGTCGACAAGGCTGACCGTGAAACGGTGTTTGATCGGCCGGAAGTGTGGGCGAAGGCGCTGCCGGCCCTCGGCGTGACCTTCCCGCTGGAGAACATCGAGGGGCGCGTCAACACGGCCAAGCAACTGCTATCGACCGCATTGTCGGTCAAGCGGCTCTACTTCGGTATCCCGGTTGGCTCGACCGAGTTCTGGATTGCAGAGGAAGCCTGGTCGGCAGTGCAGGGCGCGGTCGATGAAGCCAAAATGAAGGGCTTCCGCTGCTGGCTGTCGCTGGATCTGTCAAAGAAGAACGACCTGACCGCCCTTTCGGTCTGCTGGGTCGACGACACCGGCCACCTCTGGGTCAAGACATTCTACTGGACCACCAAGGACGGAATTGCCGACCGGGCCCGGGCCGATATGGCACCCTACGACAAATGGGCGATGGACCCGACCACCTGCCTGACGGCGGTGCCTGGCGCTGTGATCGACAAGACGTTCGTCGCCGCCAAGGTCCAAGAAATTTGCTCGGCCCATGAGGTTGAGTTTCTGGCTTTCGACCCGGCCGGCATGGCCGATTTCATCGCGGCCTGTGAGCAAATCGGGTTCCCGGTCTGGCGCTACAAGGGGCCAGATGAGCCGGCCGGCAGTGGATTGAAGCTGGTTAGTCACGCCCAAGGCAAGCTGGTCCGGTTCGAAGATAAGCAGTTGACGATGCCGCGCTCGATTGAACGACTTGAGGACCGCATCCTCGAAAAGACCATCACGATAGATGCTTCGCCGGTGACGTATTCCTGCGCAGCCAATGCCTGCGTCATCAGCGACGGGCAGGAAAACCGGGCCTTCGACAAGGACCGCAGCCGGGGCCGGATTGACGGCATGGTCACGATTGCGATGGCCGTCGGCGCGGCGACGAATGAAATGGGCGTTCAAGCCCCATCGGTCTACCGCACGCGCGGCGCGCTGATCCTCTAGGAGAGCTCAATGGCATTCTGGGACCGCTGGTTCGGAGACGCAAGGTCTCCGGCCGCATCGCCGCGCGTTGAGCCGCGAGCCATGAGTGATGGCGGCGTCGTCATAAACACGCCTGCCCAACTGGACGAATACCTTTCCGGGGGCGCAGAAAGCATCAGCGGCGAACGCGTGACGCCCAACACGGCCATGAAGATCGCCGCGGTTTATGCCTGTGTCCGCATTATCGCGGGCGCCGTCGCAACATTGCCGCTGCATATCAAGCGCCGGGTCGATGACCGCACGCGTGAGGACGCCTCGGACGCCGAACTCTGGACGGTTATCCGCCGCCGCCCGAACAAGTGGCAGAAGCCCAACCAGTTTCGCCGCATGATGCAGGCCCACGTTCTGCTGCGCGGCAATGCCTACGCCATGATCGTTCGCACGGCGGTCAAGAAGGAGGTGCAGGCACTCATTCCGCTTCACCCTGATCGGGTTTTGCCTCGGCAGCGACCCGACATGCTGATGGAGTATGTCTGGACCCGCCCTGATGGCCGTCAGGTCGTGCTGCAACAGGATCAAGTTTTCCACCTGTTCGGGTTGAGCCTGGATGGCATAACCGGTGTGACGCCGATCACTTATGCCCGCGAAACCATGGGGCTATCGCTCTCGATGGAGCGACACGGCGCCAAAACTTACAAGAATGGTGCGGTCGTCGGACACGTCCTCAGCCATCCGCAAAAGCTCGGCTCAGACGGCATCATCAACCTCAAGTCCAGCCTCGAAAGCTATCGCTCGGGCGGAGAGAACGAGGGTGGTGACCTGATCCTTGAAGAAGGGATGAAGGTCGAAAAACTGGGCATGTCGGCGGTGGATGTGCAGTGGGTTGAAAGCCGCAAGCTCAGCCGCACTGACATTTTTATGTTCTTCGGCCTGCCGCCGCATATGGCCGGCGACACCGAAAAGAGCACCAGTTGGGGCACCGGTATCGAGTCCCAGCAGCAGGGGTTTCTGGCCTTCACTCTCGAGGACCATCTGGTCATGTGGGAGGAGGGCATTACCGTCGATCTGACCGACGATGGAAGCGGCCTCTACGCCAAGTTCAACCGCAATGCCCTGGTGCGAGCGGACCTCAAAAGCCGAACAGATCACTACGTCAAGATGCTGCAATGGGGCGTCTACAATCCCGACAAGGTGCTCGAACTGGAAGATGAGAACCCGCGCGATGATGGCAGGGGCGGGATCTACTACGACCCGCCCAATACGGCGGGCGGCCAGGACAAATCCGAACAGGAGACAGGTGATGAGCCTCCGCAAACTGCCTGAGATCAATGCGCTGCAGAAGCCCAAGAACTTCCAGGCCGATGCCCCGGGTGAAGCGTTCGAGGCCTGGGCTGCGCAGCCCAAGGCCGCCGGCACTTCCGAAAACAACGTCATCTCGATTTTCGACGTCATCGGCGAAGACTGGTGGACTGGCGCAGGCTTTACTGCCAAGCGCTGCGCCGCCGCGCTCCGCTCGATCGGGAATGTTGATGTCCGCGTCCAGATCAACTCGCCGGGCGGCGATGTGTTCGAAGGCCTGGCCATCTACAACCTGCTGCGGGCGCACCCCGCCAAGGTCACGGTCGAGATTATGGGCATTGCCGCCTCGGCCGCCTCCATCATCGCCATGGCCGGCGACGAGATCGTCATGGGGCTGGGCACGTTCATCATGGTGCATAACGCCTGGGGCGTTGTGGTGGGCAACCGGCACGAGCTGGCCGAGGCGTCCACCCTGTTCGAGGCCTTCGACAATGCGCTGATCGACATCTACGAGGCCCGCACCGAGCGCAAGCGCGCCGCCATCGAAGCCCTGATGGACGCAGAGACGTTCATGGGCCCAACCGATGCCATCAAGAATGGCTTTGCTGATCGCCTCGACAATGACCTGGGCGCCGATCTGCCCGAAGCGAAGAATTCCGACCGCAGCCTTATCGCCCGCCGCCAGACAGAGGCGGCGCTGGCCAAGGCCGGTCATACCCGTTCCGCCCGGCAGGAGATCCTCGCCGAACTCGGACATCTCGATCCGGCCCTGCGTGATGCAAGCCGGACCCCCGCCGCGCGTGATGCAGGCATCGATGAGGCTTCCATCCGGGAGCTTATCAACTCAATCCGGTCATAACTCCCGAAAGGAACAGACCATGCAGCATGTTTTGCTGAACCCGCGCGCTCGCGGGCTCGTCGCCGTGCGCGCCGATGCCAGCACCCAGACGGCGCTTTTCACTGAACTCAAGCAGACCATCGAGGCCTTCAAGGAGGCTCACACCGAAGAGCTCAAGGGCATCAATGCCAAGTTCGATGACGTCGTGAGCCGCGACAAGGTCGACAAGATCAACAACGAAATCTCGGCGCTGAACAAGGCGCTGAACGAGGTCAATCAGGCGATTGCGGCAGCAGTCATTGGCCCGGCCGGCGGCATCAACCACGATCCCGACGTGGTGGCGCACTCGGACGCCTTCAATAAGTGGTTCCGCAAGGGCGTGGATAACGGCCTGGCCGACCTCGAAGTGTCGGCCAAACTTACCACCCAGTCCGACCCTGACGGTGGCTACCTGGTGCCGTCCGAAACCGAGAGCACCATCGACCGCGTTCTTGGCACCGTCTCGACCCTGCGTAGCCTGTCGCGCGTGATCACCATCAGCGGCCAGGAATACAAGAAGCTGGTCAATGTCGGCGGCGCCACCTCGGGCTGGGTTGGCGAGGAAGACGAGCGCCCCGAAACGGCCAATCCCAAGCTGCGCGAAATCGTCATCAATACCGGCGAGATCTACGCCATGCCCGGCGCGACGCAGACCACGCTGGATGATGCCCGCATCGATATCGGCGGCTGGCTCGGCGAGGAAGTGTCCATCGAGTTCTCCGAGCAGGAAAACCGGTCGTTTGTGTCCGGCAATGGGGTGAAGAAGCCACGTGGTTTCCTCTCCTATGACATGGTGCAGAACGACGCCTACGCCTGGGGCAAGCTCGGGTTTATCGCCTCGGGCGATGCGTCGGGCTTCATCGCGTCGAGCACGACCGCAAACCCTGCCGACGCCCTCATCGATCTGCACTATGCGCTCAAGCAGGGCTACCGGGCCAACGCATCCTGGCTCATGTCCGACGCCACGATGGGCAAGGTCCGTAAGTGGAAGGATGCCGACGGCAACTACATCTGGGCAGCCCCGACCGATAAGGCCGGAGTCGCCACGATCCTGGGTAAGCAGGTCCACAACGACGACAACATGCCCAAGGTCGCCGCCAACGCGTTCCCGATTGCCTTTGGCGACTTCCGCCGCGGCTATCTGATCGCCGACCGCGCCGGCATTCGCGTGCTGCGCGATCCGTTCACTTCCAAGCCCAACGTGCTGTTCTACACGACCAAGCGCGTCGGCGGCGGCGTGGTGAACTTCGAAGCGATCAAGCTGCTCAAGATCGCCGCGTAGGCCTCGCTCGAATACCGGGCGGCCTCCGCCCGGTCCCTTTCCCCTCATCGAAGGAATGGTCCCATGAAAGACCTGCATTCGGGCATGAATATCGTGGCTGTGATCATGGCCGCGCTTGATGCCGACAATACCCCCGTCGCAATCGACCTCCGCGATTATGACGGCGCTGAAATAGTGATCGGCGTCGGCATTGGCGGCATCACGTTCAGTGACACCAACAAGATCGAGTTCAAGATCACCCATGCCGACGACAAGGCCGACGGCTCTCCACCGGACAGCGCCGACTTTGCTGCGGTCGTGCAGAAAGATGTGCTCGGCGTTCCGTCCGTCGGCACTGGTGGCATTGTGAAAGCCCTGACGGCCGCGCACGCCGCCGCCGCTGCCTATCGCGTCGGCTACAAGGGCAACAAGCGCTGGATCAAGGTGTTCGCCGATTTCTCTGGCACTCACGGCGCCGCCACGCCCCTCGGCGTGACCGTTGTTCGCGGGCACGGTGCCGACAACCCACAGGCAGATCAGATCTAGCCAGGGCGGGCGGCCTAGCGCCGCCTTCCACCCTGAGCAGAAGGAGCACCAATATGGCTAAAGTTACCGAGGCGTTCGATGGCGTGCCTGATGGCTCGATCTATCCGCGCCGGTTCGACGTTGGTTCCGACGTTTCTGGCGATCTGGCTACTGTCGCCGTCAACAACGGCTGGGCAGAGCTGGAGGAGCCCGGCACCGACCCGCTCGTGGCGCTCAAAGACGCCGTGAAGTCGGCGGGCGCTGCTGTTGGCAAAGCGAAGAAGGCTCATAAGGAGGCTGCGGCCGGCGCCGACAAGACGGCTGCTGCTGCCACGCTCAAGGATGCAGAGGCCGCCCTGGTTGCGGCTCAGGATGCACTCAAGGCCGCGGGCTAGCCCATGACCGTCCGCGTCATTTCCGGTCCAGCCCCAATTGTCAGCCCGGCCGACGTGCCGGGTGGGCATGCGGCTGACGATGCCAAGATCACCGCGCTGATTGCAGCGGTGCAGGCGGGTATCGACGGTCCGACTGGCTGGCTGGGCCGGGCTCTGGGGGAACAAACCCTTGAGTTGACGCGGGCGGGCTTTCATCGATCGATCCGCCTGCCGTATCTGCCGGTGATCGAGGTCGTGAGTGTCAAATATCGCGACGCCGCGGGCGCGGAGCAGACGGTGGACGCTTCGGACTACCGGCGAGCAGCCAATACCGTCGGTTTCGCTCCATCGTTCGCCTTTCCGGCGACCCAGTGCGCCGATGACGCGGTGACGGTCCAGTACAAGGCTGGCTATGACGCCGCTGCTGTTCCGGCAAGCGCCAAGCAGGCGGTCATCATCGGTGTCCAACACCTCCGGTCCATGACCTCGGATCAAAACCTGTTCTTGCGCAGCGAGGAAGTCGAGGGTGTGGGCACCTTCACCTATACGGTGTCGGAGGCGGCCGGGCTGGTGGTAAAATCAGCCATTGAGATGCTGCTGCAGCCGCTCCGGGTGTACTGGCTATGACGCCGGCCCAAGCCATTGCGGCGCTCGATGGCCAGATAGCCGACCACGGCCAGGCCATTGCCTTTCGGCGCGGCGCCATTGAGCAGAATGCTGCTGGCTTCGTCCGTGGCTATGACCCTGAGCAGTTGGTCGGCATGATCACGCAGCGGGACCGGAAGGTCATCGTCTCACCGTCGTCGCTCGGCAGCTACGAGATCAAGGAAAACGACGATTTTGCCATCACGGCCGGAGCAAAGCTGGGCAAGGTGATTTCGGCAGAGCCGATCCACATCGGGGCCACGCTGGTCCGGTGGAATTTGCTTGTGACGCTCGCCTGATGGCTGGAGCAAATCAACGCCTGTTCGTCTTGGCTGCGCAGGCGACACGCGAGGAAACGCAGAAGCAATTGGCCGCGCTGGGTAGGCGAGAGCACGCCAGGGTCATGCAGGACGATCCCCGGCCGGCGCGGTTCACGCGCACCGTGGATGGCGTGCGCGGCGCGCAGGAAGAGCAGGTTCGGGCCGACGGCACGATTATCTACGAATATCCCCGGCTGGACGATGTGGTTCGCTTCGCCATGGAGACGCTGTTCGATCTCTCACCGGTCCTGTCGGGCGAATATCGCCTCCGGCACCAGCTTTTCGTCGGCGGCGTCGAGGCCCGCAATCTCAGCGATTGGGACGGCGCCAGCGAAATCCTGATCACCAACCCGCTGCCCTACAGCCGCAAGATTGAGATGAGCACCATGACCATGCGCGTTCCCGGCACTGATCGGGTCTATGAAGAAGCGGCCTCGGTCGTGGCGGCGCGCTACGGCAACACGGCGCGCGTGCAGTTCGGCTGGCAAGGCGTCGTTGGCGGGGCGACTGCGTCCGGGCTGGTTGGCAACAAGTCGATCAACCGGTTCCCCACCCTGTTCATTTCGGAGCGCTGATTATGGGGAGCTACGGCGCTGCCAAGGCGGCAGCAAAGGCTGCGCTAGAGGCTGGATGGACGACGACGCGAATAGCCTATCAGAACGAGGTGCCAGACGAACCCTGGCCACCCGAGGCGGTGGTGCCGGGCTCCAGTTTCGCGGCCTTCCAGCCGTTCGTCTTCTTCGAGATGGCGACCATGCCGGGGCAGGCGATCCGCGGCGTCGGCATGCCCGGCAATCATCTCAGCCAGACCAATGGCTTCTTCTATGTCCACGTCTTCGTGCCCGACGGCACCGGAGAGGCAACCGCAACCCAATATGCCGAAGCTATCGGCGAACTGTTCCGCGCCAAAGTTCTCTATCAGCCAGGCGACGGTTGCTACCTGCGCTGCTGGGTGCCGCGCGTTGATGAGGGTGGTGATGCAGCGGCGCAAAGCGAGATTGCGGGCGTGAATGCCGGCAACTGGTACCGGGTCACGGTGAGCGTGCCGTTCCAGTATTTCCATCGGGGCTGACGCCCGATCCGCCTGTAATTGCAACATGCCCGCTTCGGCGGGCTTTTTCATGGAGAATTCGCATGTATCAGAGCGGTAGAAATGTCGCCGTCTCCTATGCGCCAGAAGAGACCTATGGCGTGAAGGCTGCTGCCAGCCCATCCAAGGCGTTCCGTCCCAACTCGGGCGGGCTGACGCTGGCAAAAGAGCCGATCCGCTCCAATGAGGTCCGCCGTGACGGCATGACCACGCGCGGCCGGCACGGCTCCCGCTCGGTGGCAGGCTCCTATGTCGGCGACATGAGCGTCGGGTCTTTTGATGATCTGATTGAGGCGGTGTTTCGCGGCACCTTCGAGCCGGCCTTGGCCATCACCGAGGCGACGGCTGAGCTGTCGAGCGCCACGCTGGCCGTTGCAGCCAACACCGTCACCGCTTCTGCGGGCTCCTGGATCACCGCCGGCCTGCGCGTTGGTGATGTGATCCGGCTGGGGGCGGGGTTTGTTGTGGCCAATCAGGACCGCAATGTCCGCGTCACGGGGCTGACCGCGACCACCATCACCGTGGCCGAAACGCTCATCGCCGAGGCTGGGCCGCTCGCCTCTTATGAGATCACCCGGCCCAAGAAGCTCACCCAGGGCCTTGTTGCCCGGTCCTTCACTGTCGAGGAATACGAGGCCGATATCGACGGCTCCGAGGTTTTCACCGGCGTCCGGGTCGGCTCGCTCCAGATCCAGCTGCAGCCCAACGGCATGACGATCCTGACCTTCGGCCTGGTCGGTCAGGATATGGAAGTGCTCGAAGGCGCCGCTTCGCCATATTTCACGGCTCCGACTGAAACCGTCAGCATCGGACTTACCGCCGTTGAGGCCAAAATCCGCATCGGCGCCGATGACGTGCTCGATGTCAGCTCGGTTGATCTGACGCTGAACCTGAACGCCTCGAGCGTGCCGGTGGTGGGCTCGGTGCTGACGCCGGATGTGTTCACCAATCTCGCCGGCGTCGAGGGCACGATCACCGCCCTCAAGTCCGACGTGGCGCGCAGCAAGCAATTCCTCAACGAGGACGAACTGAGCCTGCACCTGCTGTTCGAGGAGCACGAAACCGGCGCCGCCGACTTCTGCTCGTTCTTCCTCGGCAACTTCACTCTGGCCAGCGCCACCAAGGGCGAGATCGGCCAGGACAATGCCCGCACGCAGAGCTTTACGCTGCTGACCGGCGTTGACGAGCGGGGCGGGGCGTTCGACCGCACCATCCTCAAATATCAGACGAGCGCGCCCTGACCATGAGCAAGGCAGAAACCGACGTCCGGGCCGCCGCCCGGGCGCTCCACCGGGCCATTGCTGATGGGCGTGCCACTGGTCTGTCCATCTCCTGGCCCAGCTCCGCTGAGGGGCTCGCCAGCATCGCCATCAGCGAGACGGCACGCGCTGTCTCGATCCCTCCAGCCGCGCCGGCCAAACCCCGCCGCGCCAATCCGAAAGTGACGAAATGACCAAGACCGAAAGCATCTCCCTGGACTTCGAAGCCTTCGAGGCCGCCGACATCGGCAAGATGCAGGTGCTGGATATCCATGGGAGCCCCACTGGCTGGGTCTGGGAGTTTGCCGGCCCGGGTCATCCCAAGACCGAGGCGCTGAATAACCGCTTTGCCCGCGAACGCCTGCTCAAGTCCGCGCAAGTCGAGCAGGCGCAGGTCAACGGTCGGAAATGGAAGGCCGATCAGGACGAACCCGCCGAAGTTCGCGCCAAAAACATCGCCGACCTGGTGGAGCGGATCGTCGGCTGGTCGGCGGTGGAGATTGGCGGCAAGCCATTCCCGTTCAGCGCTGAGAACGCCACGGAATTCCTATCGCACCCGAAGCGCATCGGCGTGCTCACTCAGGCCATGGAGTTCGTCGCCAGCGAGAAGTCTTTTACGCCGCGCTCCGCATAGAGCTTTTGGACTTTGCGGAGCGTGAATTTGCTCTTTCGGCCATCGACAAGGACGGCCATAGCCTGCGTGTTCACCTGCAGGGGCAGTTGAGCCGGGCAAGGACGCCGGAACGACGCAGCGAGATTGAGGGGGAGCTGGCCTTGCCACCGTTCCCCGACGCGCTGCGCTATCTTTGGACGGCTTTCATTCGTATCCGGCGCCGCAATGCCGGCAACGGCTTCGGTGCTACGCCGATTACCTGGGCTGATCTGGACGCCTACTCCCGACTGTCCGGCCTGCATCTTCGGCCTTGGGAGATCGAGACGATTGAACGGCTCGATGATGCGCTGATGACCTCGATGGCTGAGCTGAAGCCGTCGGAGCAGGCATACAAGGACACCTAACCCTTGGCGCGCCTGTTCACGAACTACTCCGCGGTTCTATATCTTGCTTGGGCCACGGACAGACTATTCAGGGATTCATTGACCGCTGTTTGACACGCAACGGTGTCAAGACCGGGAGACTTGGCTCTCGGGTCAGACGTTAACCTCTGGTCCATTTCATCGACGGCCAAAACCGCCTGGTCTCGGCCCAGGCCGATTTGCACAGCAGTCTCAACCGCGATCGCGCGGGCTGCCTGGTAGTGCGCTAGGCCACCCAATGCGTCCCTGCACAGGTACGCATTGGCCATGTACTGGAACGCAGCTTGAATTGTTGGAGACGCAAGTTCCGCTTTGCTCTGACCGTGTGCTGCCTGCGTCAACAACAAAACAACCACCGCCGCTCCCTGCCATTTTTGCAACATCATGTCTTTCTGAGCCCTCCCCATCGGAAGCATGGACGCTATCGCAGACCCAAGGACAACCGCAATGACCGATGTTGTGACCCGCCTCGTCGTCCGAGCGGATGGATCGCTGGTGCCCCTCGACCAGTTCGGCAAGAAGATGTCCGATGCAGGCCAGGCGGCCGATATGGCCACCGGTGGCGTTGCGCGCTTCGAGGCTGCCCAGAAGAAGATGCAGGAGGCGCAAAGCCGAGGCCTTGCCGTGTCGACCGAAAGCGTGGCCCGGCGCTCGAAAGAGCAGCGTGTTTTCGAGCAGGCCGCCAGCTCCATCGATAAACAGTTCGCTTTACGCATTCGGCTGGAGCGGGAGGCCGAACGGTCTGCCGTGGCGATGTCCAATGCGGTGGCCGCCGGCTATCTGCGCCAAGAGCAGGCGCTTGAGATTCTGATGCGTCAGGAGCGTCAGCACGCCGCGCAGTTGACCATGGGCCCGAGCCGTGGCGGCTTCGGCGCAAGCGCCGGCGGTAGTTCGTTCAACACGGCCAACATCGCCGCCCAATTCCAGGACATCGGCGTCACCTCAGCCATGGGCATGAACCCGCTCCAGATCGCCCTGCAGCAAGGCACCCAGCTCTCGGCCGTGTTTGCAACGATGGAGAAACCATTGCAGGGCATTGCGGCAGGGTTGAAATCCATCATCAGCCCGGTATCGCTGCTGACCATCGGTATCATCGCCCTGGTGGCTACGGGCCTCCAGTTCGTTGACTGGGGCAGCGTGGCGCAGACCGTCCTGAACTTCTTGGCTGATGGCATCGTGGTCATTGCGCCATACGCTGCTGCTGCGGCCGTCGGCCTCGCGCTGCTTTATTCGCCAGCGATCATTTCGGGTTTGGTGGCGGTGGTCGGATCACTCGGGACGGTCGCCACGGCGATATGGGGTATTGCGACCGCAATTTATGCCACCGCGGGTTTGCCGGTGCTGCTTATTGCCGGCTTCGCGGCCATCGTCGCGGGTGCCGTTATCTGGCGCGATGAACTCACCAAGATGCTGGGCTTCGATATCGTCGGCGCCGCGCAGACGGGCATCAACTGGATCATCGGCGCATTCGTCGGCGGCTTCAAAGCTGTTTCAATTGTCTGGGCCAATCTGCCGGCCGTGATGGGTGACGTGACAATCACCACAGTTAACGTGGTGTTGGCCGGGGTCACTCGCTTGCTAAATGAAAGTCGGGTCCAGGTTGCGCAGTTCTTGTCATGGGTTTCAACACTTCCCTTGCCCGGCGTAAATATGCTTGCAGGTGCGGCGCTTGGAGGGATGCGCACGCCATTTGAACCGAAGAAGTTCGACAATCCGTTCAAGGGAATGGGAGGCGCAGTAATGGACGCCGCCCAGGGCGCGGCCGAGGAGTCTATAGGCTTCAACTACCTCGGCAAGGGCATCGAGTTCGTGAAGGGAGCCGCCTCTGGCGCTGCTGATGCGCTTCGGGGCCTTGCGGATAGCATTGGCGTCGATACCAAAGCCTCAAAGGCGGCTGCGAAAGAGGCCGAGCGCCAAGCAAAGGCCTATGACGGGCTGACCCGCGATGCTCGCCAGTTTATTGCTGCCGAGCATCTCAAAACTCAGGCACTCGGCATGACGGCGGAGGCCGCCAACCGGCTCCGCTATGAGCAAGACATGCTCAACAAGGCGGCCAACGACAATATCAAGCTGACGCCGGCGATGCGTCAGGAGATTTCGGGCTTGGCTGCCGGGATGGCCGAGGCGGAAGAAGCCACGCGCCGCCTGACCGAGATTTACGATTTCGGCAAGGACGTGTTCGGCGGCATGTTCTCCGATGTCACGAGTTACCTTCGTGAGCAGTCAAGCGAATGGGAGAACCTGGGCGACGTTGCCAGATCTGTGTGGGAGGGGATCGGCCTCGCCGGGGCCAATGCTCTTCAGAAAATCGCGGACAAGGCCTTGGAGAATGCGGCGAACGGTATCTGGGACATGATCTTTAGCGCCGTAATGGGCGGGATAGGCGGCAACAGCCTTGGCGGCGGATGGGGCGTTGCGGGTGGTTTCGGCAAGCCCGGCATTTTCGGTATTCCTGGCTTTGCTGACGGCACGAACAGCGCTCCGGGCGGCATGGCGTGGGTGGGTGAACGAGGGCCTGAGCTGGTCAATCTGCCGCGCGGCTCGCAGGTCATCCCGCACCAGCAGTCTAAGGCGATGGCGGCGAACCAGAATGGCGGTGACCTGGTGATCCACAACCATATCAGCGTCCCGGCCGGCACCTCGCCTGAAACTGCTCCGGCGTTGGCTCGCGAGATAACCAAGGAGATCAAACGTCAGCTTCCCGACGTGATCCAGACATTCAACCGCAATCCGCTGCGGAGGGCTGGCTGATGGTTCTCGCCAATCCTCTCCCGCGAGACGCCTTTGCCGACCTGCTCCGAGTGCAGGACGTGCAATTCGTGCAGGGCTTCCAGCAGCAGCGCTCGGCTACCGGCGGCGGGGAAACTCGTCATGCCGACCGGGCGCCGTCGCTGTGGAAGGCTGACCTGACGACGATCCCGATGCTCAACGCCGACGCCGAAGGCATCATGGCGTTGATCAATTCGCGGGCAGGGGGGCTTAAAGCGGTCCTGCTCTACAATTATCGTCTGCCATATCCGGCCAGCGATCCTGACGGCGTGATCATCGGCGGTACGGTGCCCAAGCTCAACGTCATCACGGACAGGCTGCATGTCTCGTTCAGCGGTTTCCCAGCCGGGTATGAAATCCCCCTGGGCACCTTCTTCGGTGTCGTGTTCGACAGCAGCCGGTTCTATCTGGGGCAGTTTGCCGAGCCCCGCACCGCCAATCCGATCACCGGCGCCGTCGCCAGTGCCGAGATATGGCCCCCGCTGCCAGCCTCGATCATGGCCGGTGCCGACGTAGTGGTCGCCAAGCCCTGCGCGAAGTTCAAGATCGACGCGGGCAGCGCGTATCCGTCGAAGGTCGACGGCATGAATTCCACCATCAAGTTCAGCGCCGAACAGACATACGGCCGGTAGGGAGCCTCCATGTACGATGTCGAAACTCTCTCCGCTCTCGGCAGCGGGGCCATTGTCGTGCGCGATATTCTGACCGTGCAGGGCAAGGCCTTGGGCGGCTCAGGGGCCGAGTTCGTCTATTGGACGGGCGAGGATAATATCGCGGTCAATGTGGTGCCGGCTGGGGGCGCAGCGCCTGTGAGCCGCAATGCGGTCGGTGGCGCCACGCTGCTCGAGGTGCCGCAGGTGGTGGATGCCATTGGGCTCGAGGCGCGGTCAATCACGCTCGGGCTCGACCACATCAGCAGCGCCGCTGGCTCGCCTATGGATATGGTCTATGGCCACAATGTCCGCGTGGCGCGCGTCGAGCTGCACCGCGCGCTGTTCGATCCCAGTACCTGGAACCTCGTCTCGACGCCGCATCTGATCTTTGCCGGGCGGGTCGACGGCGCATCGGTGGATGACGCGGCGGCCGGTGGCGAGGGTGGGCTATCGCTCGATGCCATGAGCAGCGCCATCGATCTGACCAAGACCAACCCGGCCATGGAGTCGGATGAGCAGCAGCGGCTGCGCAGTGGTGACCGCTTCCGTCGTTATGGCGACACAGCCGGCCAAGTCGACACCTGGTGGGGGCAGGCCAAGTCATGAACTTCCTGATCCAGCTCATTGTTGGCGTCGTCCTCTCGATCACGTCGACGCTGCTCAAGCAGGCATTCGCGCCGAAAGAAGAGAAGCGCACCGGCACGCGCGGCTCTGCCCAGATTGGCGGCAAGGTGCCGCAATACTTCCTCGTCGGCACCGTTGGCGAGGCCGGCAAGCTCGAATATCAGAACTCCTGGGGCGAGAGCGGCGGCGTGCCGAACGCCTATCTGACCAGCGCTTCGTCGTTCGGCGATCTGCCTGTTTCGGCGCTATCCGGGCTCTACGTGAACGGCGTGCGGGTGACGCTGTCCGGCACCGGGGCTGTGGCGCAGGGCTTCCCGGTGCCCGAATATAGTGGGCACCTCTGGTGGAAGTTCTTTGACGGCGCGCAAACTGCTGCCGACGATTACCTGGTGTCCAAGTTCGGCGGCGATGCTGACCGCGCCTGGGCGTCCGATATGGTCGGGCGTGGCGTGCCATATCTCATCACTACAGCGCTGTGGTCGGAAACCCTGTGGACCGGCTTCCCCAGCTTCGTGGGCGAGTTTCAGGGCATCAAGCTCTATGACCCCCGCAAGGACTCGACGGCAGGCGGTAGCGGCCCGCATCGCTGGGCTGACTCATCGACCTGGGCCTTCTCCGACAACAATGCCGTCATCATCTACAATATCGAGCGCGGCATCTATTACGAGGGCCGGCATATCTGGGGCGGCAAGAAGTCCGCTGCCGAGCTGCCTTATGCCGTCTGGGCCGCCGCGATGGATGCATGCGACCTGATCATCAACAAGGTTGACGGCGGGACTGAGCGGCAGTTCCGAGGCGGTCGACGCATCAGCCTCAACGAGCGTCCGGCCGATGTGATCAAGGAATTCCTGATCGGGGCCAATGCCCGCATCAGCCATGCCAGCGACGGTATGGTTTATATTCTGGTGGGCGTGCCTGACCATGTCGACGGCGCTTTCTCAGGCGGGGGGAATGACGGCGGTGATGTGCTGGCGACGGAACCGCTGGGCTCCATCCCGTTCCCGAACCTCGACAGCATCATCAACGGCGCAACCGCGACCTATCGTGAGCCAGCGCAGGCTTGGGAAGACAAGGAGACCGCCCCCTATTATCGCAGCGATCTTGAGGACGAGGACGACGGTCGTCAGCAGGTTGAAGGCCTGGACCTCGGCACCACATTCTCGGGGACGCAGGCGCAGCGCGTCATCAAAGCGGTGATTGAAGAAGGGCGTCGGTTTAGGACGCATGTCGTGGCGTTACCGCCCGAATTTGTGCAGTTCCGTCCGCTGCAAATTTTGGGCTGGACCAACGAGCGGTTTGGTTATGCCGCCAAGCGTTTCCTGATCACGGCACGCACCCGCGACCCATGGGGCAAGGTGGTGTTTGGCCTGCAGGAGATCGATCCTACCGACCACAACTGGACGCCGAGCACCGACGAGCGTCCGTTGAGCTTTGCCCCGGTGGTGACCAATCGGCCTGCGCCGCAGGAAGTCTCGGGTTTTGACGTGCATCCGGTTTCTGGCTTAGTTGCTTATGACGCATTCTGGGCCTCGCCATCGGTTGCCGTGGATGTGGATTTCGTTCGCATTGCGCACCGGCTCGCGGGCGGTACTGAAATTCAGTGGAGCGGCGTTGTTCCAAAGCCGGATCTATTGACCGGCTCAGGTCGCGTCACCCAAGGCCTTGAAGCAAATACCGCTTATGAGGTGCAAATTCAGTACCTTGCCGGTTCTGGCCGTCCCACGGTTGCCAGCACATGGATTCAGGTAACGACCGCCGACGTTCGCATCGGCCCGAATGACCTGACCGAAGAGTTGAACGACGCGCGCGCGCAGGCAACCCGTACTATCGAACAAATGCAGGCCGACCGATCGCGGGCGATTGCGCAGTTCGCCAACGCCCTGGGCGACCGCATGGTCGATATGCAGACCATGCGGACCGAGATCGCCGCGCGCTTCGAGCTGACCACGGCTGCTTACACGCACGAGGTCACTGTCATTGCGGGCGAGATGGGGGCATTGGCGGATCGCACGGAAACGCTGGAGGCCACGGTCAATGATCCGACGACAGGCGTGGACGCAACGGCCACGGCGCTCAGCGGCCTAACGACATCGGTCAATGCGCAGTTCGAAGCCACGGCTTCATCCATCACGGCAGTGGAGGCGTCCATTGGGTTGGTGATGGCCGGCGGCTATATCTCGATCCAAGCGGTGGCCGCACCGGCCGGCTGGGATGTGCGCGCTGCCTTTGCCATCAAGGGGTCGTCGGGTGGGACCTTTACGCAAGTCGGGCTCTACATGGACGCCAAGGCTGATGGCACTTCGCGTATCGTCCTGGATTCCGACGAGTTGGTGACGACCGGCACGCAGCGCTCAGTTCTGGGCAACTCCCTCATCAACTGGAATACCGGCGCAGTTCGTTTTTCGAGCGGCTAGGAGCGACCATGGCAATTATTTTTATGACAGACCCGATAACCGGGCGCTGCGCGATCTATGACGAGAACGGCACATCCGGCGCGGTTGATAACCCAAACTCACCGCGCAATGCCCCGCTGAACAACCCCAGCGCGCATCTCGACAAGCTCTATTTCCATTCCGATCTGGACTATATGGAGACCGCATTTGATCCGGTTAACACCACGATCAATCACGCCTCCATTGCCGCCGTGACGCCATCTGGCGGGTTTTCGGTTGACGGGGGGCAGATCACCTACGACACGACCATAACGTCCCATGTACTAGCCACTCATGGTCTGGGGTACGTTCCTGATTTCATGGTTGTGGTTGACGGGGACGCGATGTTCCCAGGGTGGCCCGTACAGTACCTCGGGGATGGCAGGGCTCGGTATCTGAGCGCGCGGGCCACCACAACCCAAATCATCCTAGAGGAACGCTCGGGGCGCACATCCAATGCCATTCCGGCAATTTCCAAAACGTACACAGTACTTGTATTCCGGCGCCCACCCGCCCCATCCGGCAACGTCCTCATTGACTACGACCCGACCAGTGAAGAGGTGTCATTGGGGAGGGGTAAGTTCAATTCTAGCCGGCGATACCTGCAAATTGGCTCCAATGGAACTCCATACGGATTTGCTCAAGGACGCACGATAGACCTTAAGAACGGCGCGCCCAGGCTCGTTGACGCTGATGGGACCATTACCGATATCGTCCCTGCCGCCGCTGCGTTTGCTTTTAGTGGCTCCCTCCAGACTAGTGGTTGGATATTCGGACCGTCAGCGGCTTACAACGGGTCCTTTACGGGCGGCCCGGCAATTCAGGTTCGGGTGCCCTAATGAGCGGATCGTTCGGAATCGAAAGCGGTCAGATTGTGGTGCGGAAGGATGGTCGAACCGTCCTGACCACCGGCAATTCGTTGGTGCAGTTCCTCACCAGCGAGCAGACGTTTGCTGCCAACGCGGTATTCCCGGATGTTCCAAAGGGCGAAATCTACATGCTCCAATGGAACATTCTCTACAGCGCGTCAAAATGGAATTACCTATTCAATAATGCGTCATGCGTTGGGGCGCGGCCGCAAGAATGGACGAATAGCATTGTTCTTGGGCCGGTTCCTGCTGGCGCAGATACTTTCATTGGGCGGGTTCGGCTCAACAGAACAGTATCACCGACACACTCATGGGCAAATGAAGCCCTCGTGCCGAGGGTTACGCAGAACGAATTTGTTCAATTGACGGGCTCCATCCTGCTTGAACAGGTGAGGGGCTTTTGCAGGTCGCTTTCCGTTTACATTTCGGGCGGCAATTTGATTGTCGATATGCAGCAATCATGCGGCCCGATTTCCGGGAATTTTGTCACTTGGGGAAATTTCATCGAAGGCGGAAATAGTCTTGGCGGAGAGAACTCCGTTCCGTCAGGTGCAGGGAAGTATGTGCATACGGCTCATGCCGGATTTACTGCAACTGGCATCACCGATAATTGGACCACCTCTAATCCGTTCATTGATAGTGTTGTTGGAACGTACACTAAAATGCGCAACGGCGGGTCAAGCGAGGCTCCTTACTCCGATCCAACCAACTACGGCTCGACCTACGCCATTACGGTACAGGGCCGCTTCGGCCGCCGCAGCTAACCGTTACCTCCCAACTATTCATCTCTCTGGCGCGTGACCGTGATCATCACGCCCGGCTACATCAAGCCATGAAGGTTCGGCACCTATGAGCATCTTCTTTCCCAACAATGCCGGGGCAGTTCGCTTCAACAGCGGGTCAGCCACCATCAACGGCACGGGCACCCTGTTCAAGAGCTATCGGGCCGGCAGCACCATCTCGATCCCCGGCGTCGGCTCCATGCAGCTTGCAGCCGATCCGACCAGCGACACAGTGGCGACTGGCTCGGTGATCTGGGGCAGCACCACCACGGCGTTTCAGGCGTTCGAATACCATGCGCGCAATGAAGAGGGGGTGTTCTCGGACACCTTCGTGCAGCTGCTCAACGAACTGCGCAGCGGCATCATTCCGGCGCTTGCTGCTCTCGATGGCGCCGGCGGCGACAAGCTCATCAAGCTGACGGGCGCAGGAACGGCTGAAGCCTTTGCTGCCAAGAACCTGATCGCCATGGCCGGTCTCGACGGCGCAGACGGCGATAAGGGCGTCATGCTCACTGGGGCGGGGACGGCGGCGACGTTCGGGCTGACTGCAGCCATGCGCGAACTGGCCAACGATCCTGACTTTGCCACGATGCGAGCGACGCTGAGTCTGGTGCTGCAATCCAGCCTGACAGACGCGACAGCAGGGCGAGTACTGACAGCAGGTTCGTTCGGGCTCGGTAATTCGACACAGTTAACGAACCTCAATACTGCGCCGCACGGCTTTTTCTTTTGCGGCGCGTCGAGCACCGGAGCGCCCGCGTCCGGAGCGGACTTTCACGGCTACACTTCGCGCGCGTCAAATACATCTGCGGCAACGCAGATTGCTCAGCAGATCGGTGGTGGTATCTATATTCGTACGTTTGTTGGGGGGACTTGGGGAGTCTGGAAACGCCTTGATCTCGTTACCGCGACGACAGCTAACGGCACATATTTTCAACTGCCGAGCGGCCTCTTACTTTGTCTGCGTTTCGTGAATGTGAATTTGACCATCACTACGTCCCAGGCATTTGCAATGCCCGCCAGCTTCGTTGGCGGCTTGTGTTTCGGCGGCGCAACGTTGATCGGCGTGTCGAGCGGGACCACCTTCACCGCAATGGCCAGTCACTCTCTGCGAACCGCAGGTAACTCTTGGGATTTCAAGGTTGAGACGGCGGGTTCAACCACCTCCGAACAAATTGCACTTTTTTCATTAGGACAAGCAGCTTGACGATGAAGATCACCTTTGAACCGCAGTACAATCCAGCACCCCTCGTCCTCGCGAATAGCGGGGACGTCCTCTCGATCAATGGCGATCTGTTTGACTTCAGTGGGTTGCAGGATGGCGACGTTATCCCGTCGGGCGCGGTGCCATCCATCTGGATCATAGGGCCGGTCCAGCGCATCGATGGCGAAATCCACCTGACGCTGATCCTGCCGCATGGGCCAAACCCATCGCCAGCCGTGGCGTTCCCCGAACCCATCACCGTTACCGAGGACGGACCTATTGCGATCCCTGCCGATCCCGCACCAAAGGATACCGACAATGTGGAGCCCTGATCCGTCCATCATCGTCACTGCGGCGCAGAAGGCCGCCGAGGCGGCTGCCGCAGCCCGACTAGCCCAATTCCCCCACCTAGAGCCCGACCAGTTCTGGTTCGGCCTGCGGGTGGCCGGCTGTGAGGATGATGTCCGCGCCTGGGTGGCCAGCCTCAACGAACCAGAGAGCCCGAACTACAGCCCGGTGGCCTGGGCTGCAGCGTCCGCGAAACTGGACTTCGCCAAATACTTCGAGCGCGATCATCCACTGGTAGAGGCCGCTCGCGAAGCCATCGGCATGAGCGAGATCGAACTGGATAACCTGTGGCGCTACGCAGCCAGCTAGACGATGGGTTCTTGTCGCGCTGCGGCAGCCAGCATGCGTTCGCCCATGCCGGTTATGACGACTTTATTTGGCGAGCCCATCACTAGCCGGCCTGCCATCAGCAGCTGTAGCGAGGGGCTGTCCTCGATGGGATGGGGATTGTTCACCACGCTCTTGAGCAAGGCAATGGCTTCGGGCGTCAGTTCTTCAATAGTCATGCCGGCTGCATAGGCCGAGTCCCGGCCGCGATCCAAGCCGATTGCGCAGTCCCACGACCCTCTCTGCCATCAGAACCATTCCTAGACAGTTCGCAGGACTGCGCACTGCAGGATGAGGTCCGTTCTGAGTAAAAGGCAGTAAGCCTTTGGTCGTATCGGCCCGCCTCTGTGGTTTTTTCATAGGAAGGGGTGAGGCCGGCGGAGCTGGTGTGCTCGACGCTCGGCCCCCGTAACCGCGTATCGGGAGGGTGCGCGGCTACCGGCCATACATGGCAACATTCTGGCAGATTACGAGCAGACCTTTGGTCGCATCAGGTGAGGGAGCGACCTGGGCAATCCCTCGGCCAAGATCGCTCCCCCTGCGCAGTAGAGGACTGATCTGCGCTTTCGGCAAAACGGCGAGCGTCCGCCTAAGTTCCATCAATAGGAAACGCCTGTGCCATCGGCAGGCACAGGCGTTGACCATGTAGGTCGGTGCGCGACTACGGCATGCGCAGCGAAAGACTAGCCGGCCATTCGCAACAAATCGATATCGAAACACCGTCGATTCACAGCCGCTTCGAGCCCTTTTGTTTGCTCAGCATCCACAATAGGGGTGGGGCCGGCGGAGTTCAGACGCTCAACGCTCGGCCCCTGTAGCGCACGCTGTTTGCGGACAGATGTGCTGCTACCTGTCCCAGATAGGGGCGGCACCGGTTAATTGGCAGGCGGCCTTTGGTCACGCTTTGGGGAGTGACCCGACCACACTCTGCCAAACTCACTCTCCTGCGCAGCAGGAGCCGTTCTGCACCTTCTGCAAACGGTTCGTTCCTTCACCCCCATAGGAGGCCATCATTCGGTTGCCCGAACTATGGCGTACCCCTTGCTGGCGATCTCCGCCTTAATCCTCTCGGCCTCATTACCCAGCAGTTTGTCATCGGTCATGGTCGTGGCGAGGTTGCGCCAATCCAAGTGCTGAAGGTGGTCCGGAATGCCTCCCAGCGGCCCCCAGGGCAGCACTAGCAATTCGTGCGGTGTCTTCCTGTCATTGGCCGCAACAAACACGTTCACTCGCATACTGCATCCCGTCACGTCGTAAGGCTGAGCAGCGCATATCCGTTGCTGCCGATCTCGGCCTCAATAATCGGCCCCGCTGTCACAAGTAACCTATCGGCCAGCGTCGTTACGGCCAGATGACGCCAGTTCAAATGTTGCAATTGCTGCGGGATTGCCTCGGCGCCGTTCTCATGTGGCAGCAATAGCAGTTGCCGCTGCTGGCGATCTTCATGCTGTGCAATGAAGACCTGCAACTGCATCTAGGCAGCGGCTTGATCGAGGGCGGGCGGCGCTTCTTCTTTGGCTCTGTCAGAGCTGGACGGGCGATAGTGGGAGCTAAATTTTTCCTCCCATGGATCGAACGGCTTTTCTGCCGCGGCCTCAGCGGCACCGTCATCGGGCATAGCTTGGTCTGTCATTGCATCACAAACCAATAGGCAGCCAGGCAGACCGCTATTGCGATCAAACCAAATTCAAGTCGTTGAAGTACGCGCATAATAATCCCCCAAGCGCCTCGCTAATAGCGCCGCTCGGCCTCATCCGCATCCCCCAATTGGGGAGTACGTCGAATTCGTAACATCAACAGGAGGCTGTCATGGCCAAACTCAACGCGGAACAGGTGTTCCGCGCGAAATCGCCTGCCATCATGGCGCAGCTCATTCGGGACTTTCCCATCACGCCGGTGGATGCTGCCGCGATCCTCGGCAACCTCGGGCATGAGAGCGCCGGGCTGACCATCCTGCAAGAGATCAAGCCGACCGTTCCCGGCTCCAAGGGCGGTTATGGCTGGGCGCAGTGGACCGGGCCGCGCCGACGCGCCTTTGAGGCCTATTGCGCTCGCACCGGAAAAGACCCGGCTAGCGACGAGGCCAACTACGCCTATCTGTTCCTGGAACTCAAAGGCCTCGAGGGCAGCGAGAAGGCTGCCATTGGCAAGCTGGTTGCCGCCAAGGGGCTCGACGCCAAGGTCGAAGCCTTCGAGCGGGCGTTCCTGCGGGCAGGGGTGAAGCACTATCCCAGCCGGAAGCAGTGGGCTGCGGTCGCCCTCGATGCCTGGCGGGCCAAGGGCAGCACCGGCATTGCCATCCCCAAGCCTACGCCCGAGCCGCCGGCGGCCGAAAAGCCCGAGCGGGGCAGGGCAGTCCCCATCATCGTCGCCGTTGCCACCCTGGCCGTCCTCGCAGCGGCCTTTTTCTTTGTCCGCTTTTAACTCGCTGTCCCAAATCCCAGCATCAGATGATGCAGAAAAATGGGACACGCCACGCGCTAAGGAGGCGCATCACCATGCTGACTTCGATCTTCCTCGCCATCGCGCAGAATGTGCTGCTGGGCTGGCTCTGGCGCCGGTTGCAGGAGCTTGTGGCGTTTACTGCCGGGCTTGCGCCTTTATTCCTTATGCTGCCGCCGGAGCACCAGGCGCTCATCGTGGCAGTTCTGCAGGGGCAGGGCGGCGGATACTCCATCTCGGCCTATGCCGGCTTCGCCATGTATCTATGGTCCCAGTGGCAGTCCTATCGCGCCACCGTGCGCCCCCAGGTCGTCACCGTCGAAGGCAAGAAGCTGCCCCTGACGCCCACCGGCTCGAAGGAGGCGGAGGCTGTCGCCAGGTTGGCGCCTGCACCGCGCACGCTCTGGGACCGCCTGACCTCCCGATAACCCCGGGCGGCCCCGGCCGCTCGATCTTCTCTCGATCCAGGCGAGTGCCATGGCCGATATAGACGATCTCAACGCCCTCGGCCGTGGCCGAATGACCAACACCAGGCGGATCGAGCTGCTGGAGCGGGACCGAGCGCAGCAGTCCCGCGTTCTGACAGCGCTTGTTGACGGTAGCAAGAGCTTCACACCCGAGCAGATGGCTCAACTGAGGTCGATCATGACGGACGTTCTGGCTGACGCCGGGCTCCGCGTCGACGCTGCCGAGCAGCAGGACGAGGCCCGCAGGGACTTCATGTTCCTGCGGGCGTTCCGCCGGGCGGTGAATGGCCTCGCCGGCAAGATCGGCTGGCTGGTCATTGCGGCCGTTTTTGGCGCGGTGATCTGGCTGGTCACCGCGGGGCTGAACGCCTGGAAAGGGTTATAGATGTCGACTGGTAGTGTACGAATTGGCAAGGCCGCCAGCTGGCGGCCTTGTTCTAACCTTATGCGGCCTTCTTGACGGCCTTTTTCAGCGCCTTGATCTTCTTTTCGTGGTTCTCGACCTTGGCTTCACGCTTCTTGATCTGCTGCTTGATGGAAACTACGTTCTTCTCAGCTGCTTTGGCTTTCTTCGACCTTGCTTGTATGGCTTTTAGTGGGTGTGTTCTGCTTGATGAACCCACGAATGAACTGCCTGATCTCGCGAGCGGCGCTGGTATCCAGCTGTTCGCATAACTGCACGAACTGATCGCGCTCAAGAGTGCTGATACGGATCAGCAATTGGCTATCTTTCTTGTTGAGTTTCACCTTCTTGGGCTTGTCTGACATGGCTCGCTCACAAAATGGTTCACACGAAAAAGATATCAACAATGTATATACATTTCTACTTAAGTCAAGGCAGTTATGTGAACGCCCCCCGATACTAATTCGCAACCATCGGGGGCTCGGGTCGTTCTTCAGCCGCTAGTGGGGGCAAACCACTACGGAGATGAAAATGAAGAACGCACTGATCCTAACGACGGCCGCCGCCTTTCTCGCGTCGATCGCTCTTCCTGCCTTCGCCCAGGATGCTGGTGCCGGAGCGGGGGTAACCGTCGAAACTCCGGCCGTCGACGCTCAGGTTGGTGTCGATGCCAATGCAAAATCCAATGCCGGTGGCGTGGCCGACGAAACTTACGGCTCGGTGATGTCATCGATTGCTGGTTCGGCCGATGTCGATCTGTCCGCTGTGGCCGATGAAGCCAGCATCACCATCATTCTGCTGTCTTCGCTACAGGGCAATGCCGATACGGAGGCTGCCGCACTCGATGAGGCGTTGTCTGCCAATGCCGAGGCTATGACGACGCTGCACTCCAACATCGAAGCGAATGCGGCCATCAAAGCCAAGCTCGAAGCCGAAGGGCATAGCGCGGACGACGTTGTTGCCGTGAAGAGCAATGCCGATGGATCGGTCATCGTCTATGTCGATGACCGTGCCTAACCCACGCTAGTCTAAACGCGCGGGAGGTCCGTGAAGCTTCAGGTTTCATGGACCTCTTGGCGAGTACCAAGCGCCGAACTGTGTCTTCTCAAGCGACTAGAGGCGCATATGTTTGTCGAAACAATTTTGCCTGCAGCGCGTGAGCGCCTCGTCACCATATCGAAGAATGCTCCGTTGCTGGAGGCCGCGCAACTGCTGGGTTCTGGCGTTGATCTATTGGTCGTTTACGGTGAGGCCGGACGCCTTGTCGGGGTCGTTACGAAGACTGATGTGGTGAAGCAGATTGGGCAATGTCAGGGCGCTGGCTGTACAACGCCGTTGGGATTGGCGATGACGCGAGATGTCTTGTTATGCAGGGCAGGGGACGTGTTGGAAACCCTGTGGCTTGACATGAATGCTCGGGGTTTGAAAAATATTCCGGTAGTTGACGCCGCCGATGCGCCAATAGGAGTTCTCAATGCCCGCGACATGCTGCAGGCGCTGCTCAGTCAGTCGGTCAATGAAGAATCGATGATGCGGGACTATGTGATGGGCGTCGGATACCGTTAAATTCGCTGGGACCGTGACAAAGGCCCCACTGATATGGGGCCTTCGCTTCATCGTTTGAGGCTACCAGCGCTGCCGGCCATACCAGTCATCGATGTCCTTGCGCACCTCGTCCTTGGCCTTGCCGTAGCGCTCCTGGATTTTGCCTTCGAGCTGCTCACGGTTGCCATTGATCTGGGCTAGATCGTCGTCGGTGAGTTTACCCCACTGCGCTTTGATCTTGCCCGTCATCTGCTTCCAGTTACCTTCGACACGGTTCCAATCCATCGGAATCTCCTGTTGCAGTTGTGAAAAGACAACGAACGGGGCACGTCAGGGTTCCCGGGGCGGGGGTCGGGCCCAAACAGCAAGCAGAGGCGCTGCGCGGGTGGGATAAGGGCTCGGCTGCCACTTCGTTGGCCAGTATGGGAAACCGGAAAAACCAAACTGTTCCCTATGCCACCACGTCCGGTTGACGCGCGCTGCGCCTCGTCATGCAAACGAGGTTTCCCGGAAAGAGTTCCTGAGCAGGCGTTCACGACCAAGTTCGAGATGCGGTCGCCACGGTACACGACCAGATGGGACGAACTGCCCAAGGTTTTGTAGAATTTAGGCAACGCCCACCGCGAACCCAACGTTATGTCCCCGCTTGCCCGGATCGCAGGCGGTCCATGAGGTAAGCATGCCAAATAAAATCACCGTACTCGTCGTCGAGGACGAAGCCTTGCTTCGAATGGCCACGGTAGACGATCTCACCCATTATGGATTTGAGGTGATGGAGGCTGCGAATGCGGGCGAGGCAATCGAGATTTTCAAGAGTGGTCGTCGCTTCGAATGCTTGTTCACCGATGTGGATATGCCCGGCGACAAGGACGGTCTGGATCTGGCCGAATTGGTGAAGTCGGCGTGGCCGCCGATCGAAATCATTGTGACATCAGGCCACCGGGACGTGGAGAAAACTGACCTTCCGCAGGACGGGGTATTCGTCGGAAAGCCCTATAGCACCGAAGTCATTGGCGATCTTATCCAGCGATTGACACGGGAAAGTTGAAAGCCGTCTGCTGGGTTGCCGCTCTCCAATGTGATGTACGGTGCGGTTTGCTTGAGACCAACACCTCATCGTTTTTTAGGAACAGGCCATGCCAATCAACGACGATGCTCAACCGTTGTGGGATCTGAAGAATTTACGCCGGTCGCTCAATGCGGCAGGCGTAGCCCTGTGGTCCTGGACCGTCGAAACAGGCTCGTTCGCCATGGACGATCTTGGGTTCTCGCTGTGGGGGGTTACCCCCGCACCTGAGGTCGATTTCGAAACTCTGTCCGCCAAGATACATCCGGCAGACCGAGATCGGGTCCGGGCGGCTTTCGAAGCGACCCGGGCTATCTCGGGCGCATACGAAATCGACTTCCGCATCCTGCTCGAGGAAAAGGTTCGGTGGATTTCGGCCCGGGGCCTTGGGAGCGACGAGGGGATGTTTCAAGGCCGCATGGGCGGTGTCTTCCTCGACGTAACGGGTCGCAAGCAGGCCGAGGAAGGGCATGAACTCTTGGCGGGGGAAATGAGCCATCGGGTCAAGAACCTCTTGGCCATCGCCACCGGCCTGACCAACCTCACCTCCCGGTCTACGACGACAGCCCCAGAAATGGCAAAGGAGCTCACGGCTCGCTTGGGGGCGCTCGGACGAGCTCACGACCTCGTTCGTCCTCTGCCTGGGCACCAGGGCGATGCTGCGCTGCTCGGCGATCTGATATCGGTCCTGCTAGCCCCGTATGACGACACCGAAGCCTTTAGCGGACGCATCCGCGTTGCTGTGCCGCGAATGGGCATCGGCGAACAGGCAGCCACTACCTTGGCCTTGGTCATCCATGAGCTGGCGACTAACTCGCTGAAATACGGCGCCTTGTCCGTGGAAACGGGGACACTGGACATATCCGGGTCGCTCGACAGGGACAGGGTAAGCCTGGCCTGGACCGAACGCGGTGGCCCCTCCGTGGAACCCCCGTCAGGTGACCACGGATATGGCAGCAAGCTTCTGATGCGAAGCGTCACCGGCCAACTTGGGGGGGCGATATCCACTAATTGGTCAAATGAGGGAGTCATCGTGGCCCTCACGTTGAACGCCGCAGCGCTGGCAAACTGAGGCCGGTTACGGGTGGACCCCGCAAGTATCAAGGCGAGTTGATCAGCGGCTCCCCAGTGTCGACGCGATCTTCATGAGCGCCTTCTGGGCTTGGATCAGCAGCGGCGGCAAAGGGCCAGGCTGATCTGAGCGCAGGATAGATTTCGATCTGTACGGCCCCGGTGGAAACGCCGGGGCTTTTTTCGATTTTGGCAGGATGGCCCATGTCTTTATATATAGGGCGATTAGAACATTCGCGAAAAAGCCTATAGGAATCAATGGGCTCAAACGGGCGTTTTCCCGTTGCTTTGGCGTTCTAACCCATTGTAAGACAACGCGTCTGGCAGTTCGTCATCGCCCACCATTTTCCCATTTCCCATATCGATGGTGACGTTCCGTCAGCCAGATGCGCTGAACGGCCATTGGCGGTGTGCGGGCGGTTTTGAACCGTCACATCAAAAAACGCGCATTACCAACTGTAGCGATAGGGCTTTTCCACAGCCCAATCCGCTTTTTTTGAAATTCTGCTGCCGATCCTGCGAAGCTCGCTTGACTTGCTCAGAGGGGGTCGGTAAACGGACCACACGTTGCGCAAACGAGTTGAGTTTGCCGCTGCGGGAGTAGCTCAGTTGGTTAGAGCGCCGGCCTGTCACGCCGGAGGTCGCGGGTTCGAGCCCCGTCTCTCGCGCCACCTTCCCCCTTGAATTTACTAGGGATATGGAATGGTGGCGCTGGGCAGGGCCCGCGTTTTTACCCTTTTCCAAATCCCAAGCTTTCCTGCAGCACGCTGGCAGTTTTCTGGCAGCATGCTGGTGGTTTTCTTGCGGTTTTCTTGCCATTGGTCATTTCCGCGTGAGGCGGCTGTGCTGGTGTGGCGGCGAGCGCATAGTGACGATCCCTATCGCTCGTTCCGGAGCCGCCAAAATGACAGCGCGCAGCATTGCCATTCGTCGGATGAATTTTCGGCCAGCTCATCTGTTCGGCCTGCTGGTCGTGCTGGTGGCGTTCGGGAGTTGGAGCCAGCCGGGCAGGGCGCAGGAAGCGCCGGTGGTGATTCCGCCGTCAGCGACGGATCTCACCGAATCTGGCGCTACGGCGACCGCCGTCTTTGCGGGGGGCTGCTTCTGGGGCGTGCAGGGGGTGTTCCAGCATGTAGTGGGGGTCACCAATGCGGTGTCGGGCTATTCCGGCGGCGCGGCGGAGACGGCGACCTATGAGCAGACCGGCAGCGGCACCACCGGCCATGCCGAGGCGGTGGAGGTCACCTATGATCCGGCTGTAGTCAGCTATGGCGAGCTGCTGCAGATCTATTTCTCGGTGGCGCATAATCCCACCCAGCTCAACTACCAGGGCCCCGATCACGGAACGCAATATCGTTCGACCATTTTCCCGGCCAGTGATGAGCAAGCGGCGACGGCGAAGGCCTATATTGCCCAGCTCGATGCGACCGGGCTGTTCATCGGTCCGATCGTCACCACCATCGAACCGCTGCAGGCATTCTATCCAGCCGAGCAGTACCACCAGGATTTTCTGACCCTCAATCCGACCTGGCCTTATATCGTGGTCAATGACCTGCCCAAGGTCGCGGCGCTCAAGGCGCTGTTCCCCGACGCCTACCGCGACGAACCGGTGCTGGTCGGTACGCTCTAGGCCGGCAGGCTTTGTGGCTGTTCGGCCACGTATTGTTGCTGCCCTATTCTTGCCGCCTGAGGGGCGGCTTTTCGCCGACAAGCTCCAGCCAAATGTGAAACTTGGCGTTTCCGGGTGCTTCCAGTGAGTCGCGATGGGAGCGCCCCAATGACCTCGGACGGAACTGGACCGCGAAAGCCGCGTTTCTCGTCCAAAGGTCCAGCAGCGGGAGGGCAGCGATGAACCTGTTCAAGACGATGGCGCTTGCGGCGCTCGCTACGACCCTGTCGATCGGCACAGCGATGGCCGCAGACATGATCACCGTACCCACCAGCACCCCCGCCGAAATGCCGATCTATGAACAATCGGGATTCGACTGGTCCGGCTTTTATGCCGGCGTCTATGGTGGCGCGCAGAACAGCGCCGTCGGCGGCACCCAATATGGACTCGGCGTGCAGGCCGGCGTGAACGCGCAATTCGACTTCTATCTATTGGGCGCCGAAGTGGCGGTGCATGGGCTGACCGGCGGCAGCGTCGGCGACACCAGTTATGGCCAGATCCTGGGCCGCGCCGGTCTCGTGGTCAGCGATGACGTGCTGGTCTATGCCGCCGGTGGCTATGGCATTGATCTGGGCCCGCCCGATGAACAGGACGTGCTGCTCGGCGGTGGCGTCGAATTCGCCGTGACCGACAGCATTTCGGTCGAAGCGCAATATCTGCATGGTTTTCCACTGAATGGCGGCAGCGCCAAGGATCAGTTCACGGTGGGCGCGAACTTTCACTTCTAAGGCGACTCAAAACCGCCTGCGATTCTCATGGCCCCGCCTCGGCGGGGCCATTTTCGTTGCGTGGGACGGCTGCCGGCAGCTTGACGGCGAGACTCACCCATTGCCCAGATGGCGACACCTTGACGCCCCATCGGGACGCAAGTTCCGTCCAATTTGTATCAAATTGGGCCAATTGCGCGACATTGGCGCAACACCTGCCCCATAATGGTCATTTAGCATTAGCTGCATTGCTGAATTTGGGCGACCAAAGGGTTGTCACGCGCGTTGAGCTGATGCATCTAGTCGGTCGACTACGGTTAACTCTATGGGAGTGCAAGATATGTTTGTACGTTCGCTTTCTCTCGGTGTGGCTGCTGCCGCGCTGCTCGCTGGTGGTGCTCAGGCCGCCGATCTGATCATCCCGACCACCCCGCAGCCGATCTACGAAGCTGCTGGCTTCAACTGGGAAGGTCTCTATGCAGGCGTCCGCGTTGGCGGCCAGTTTGTTGGTGACTCGGTTGCTCCGGGCTACACCGGCTATCCGATCAGCAGCACCTCGGGTGTTCTGGGCGCTGCCGTCGGCGTGAACTTCATCCCCGTCGATCCGTTCCTGATCGGCGCTGAAGTCACCGGTGACTACATCTGGAACAGCGCATTCAGCACCGGCGAATTCTTCGCCAACCTGCGTGCTGGTGCCGTTGTTACCGATTCGGTTCTCGTCTATGCCATCGGTGGTATCGGCACGAACAACCGCACTGGTTCGAACACCGGCGTCTACCAGCTCGGTGGCGGTGTTGAACTGGCTGTGACCGATGCGGTCAGCGTTCGCGCTGAGCTCGTTGGCCAGGGCGACTTCGACGGCACTTCGGACGCCTTCTTTGAAGGTGCCAAGGCCACCGTCGGTGTGTTCTACCACTTCTAAGTTTTGCAATCGGGCAGGGCGGCTTGCCGCCCTCCCGACCTAGCGTCTTGCAAACCCAATTCGGCGAACCAGTTCACTGGTTCGCCGTTTTGCGTTTTGGGGGATGTGGTAAAATTCCGATGTTCTCACAAACTCGGTGTCGTCCCGGCCTTGAGCCGGGTGTGGATTCACATTTGAAGTGCAACGGGATGAAGGCCTCGGCGGGGGTACGGAAGCCGAGGCATTTTCGGGGGGTGTTGTTGTGGTGGGCGAGGATGGCATCGAGGCT